>DAOTXO010000019.1:0-44611 GCA_034435495.1 Anaerolineae bacterium | reverse complement strand
GGCAGCAACGGGGGGCCGGCCGGTGCCCGCCACGTTACACGCCCCGGTCATTCCCCACCCTACCAGCGTGGATGAGGTGGTCGCCTTGATGGAAACGATTCTGGACGAGACCATCGCCCAGGCTGACCGGCGCGGTTACTTCGCGGCGCTTTACTATCTGACCACGCTGGGGGTGCGAGAAGCGCTCAACAACGGTGAGTTTGAAGACAATGCACGCATGGCCGATTTCACCGTTGCGTTTGCCCAGCGCTACTTCGACGCTTACTACCAATATGCCAATGGTGAGTTGCCCAGTCGTGTCTGGCTGCACACCCTGGAAACCACCGGGGTGGCCGGCCATATTTTGCTGCAATACATGGCCCAGGGGGTGAACGCCCATATCAATCTTGACCTGGGGGTAAACGCAGCTCGCATCAGCCCCGGCGACGCCTTGCCCGGCCTTAAAAATGATTTCGACCACATCAACGCCATCATCGCCGCCACCTTTCTGACACTGGATGAGCGTCTGGACACGCTCTCACCAGTGTATGCGGAATTGAGCGGCGCTTTTCCTGGGCTGGCGTGGTGGCTGGTGAACTTTTCCATTCGTCAGGCGCGTGACGCCGCCTGGGCGCTGGCGGAAGAGCTGGCCTATCTCGATCTGCCGGCCCAACTACCGGCCATGTCGCGGCGCGACGCTAACATGCTGGCATTGAGTGAAACCATCTTGCATCACGGGCCGCTGATTGACGCCATCTACGAAGCCGAGAGCCACGACGTGCCCTTCAACATCGCACGCCTGGCGTATAACATCTAAGATATGAAGCAGACGACGGCCGGTGAGGCTACAACCATCCAGACCCAATTTGGGCGTGCGGCGCAGGCGTATGTGACCAGCACGCCCCACAGCAACCCGGCTTCGCTGGCGCGGGTGGTGGAACTGGCCCAACCCCAACCTACCTGGCGGGTGTTGGATATTGCCACCGGTGGAGGACACACCGCGCTGGCGCTGGCCCCCTGGGTGGCCCAGGTGGTGGCTTTGGATATCACGCTGGAGATGTTGCAGGCGGCGCGTCGCCACATCACCCACCAGGGCCTCACCAACGTTGTTTTCACATCAGGAGATGCCCAGCAATTACCGCTGGCCGCCGGCCGTTTTGACCTGGTGACTTGCCGTATTGCGCCACACCACTTCACCGACATCCCCGCTTTTTTAGACGAAACGGCACGGGTTTTGCAGCCCGCCGGTCGGCTGGTGCTGGTGGATAACATCGTCACGCCACAAGCGGCGACCTACGTCAACGCCTTCGAGCGCCTGCGCGACCCCAGCCATGTTCGTTGTCTGACCCAGGAAGAGTGGGCGCAGGAATTGTTTGCGGCCGGCCTGGAGTTGGTGTACTGGGAGCCGGCCGTCGAAACGCTCGACTTTGATGAGTGGACAACACGAATGCAGGTTCCCGCCATCGACCGCACCAGGCTGCGCGTCATGTTAAAGCAAGCCCCAGCGGAGGCGGCCGACTTCTTGACACCCCAATTTCAGGGAGATAGAATCTCTTTTCGCCTGATGCGCGGTCTATTTGTCGCTCAACGTCGGGCGTGAGCGATTGCGGCGGGCACACCGACACACGGCATATTGGGCCGGCCGGCCTTGTATCCCGTTTAAGCAACCAACTAATGAATAAAAAGTACCATTTCTGGATTACCGGCTGTCAGATGAATTACGCCGACGCCCGGCAAGTTGCCACCCTGTTGGAAAAAGAGGGGTATCGCGCCACGCCCACCCTGGAGGAAGCCGATGTCGTTGTGCTACAAACCTGCACGGTGCGGCAACAGTCAGAGGACAAAGCGTATCACAAATTGCAGGCTCTGCGTGGCCTGAAAAACGCCCGCCCCCATCTGAAAATTGCGGTCATGGGGTGTGTCGTTGGTGTGCGCGGCAACGCGGCACTGGCCCAGGAATTCCCCTTTGTCGATGTGTTCATGGAACCGGCCAGCAACGGCGTGCCCCTTTTGGCGGCCTTGCATCAGGGAGAGGATCAAGCCCTGGAGGAGCAGGCGGCAACTGAGCGCCACGCCTGGCAGGATGAGGCGGTCATTCTGCCGGCCGACCAGCGCGGGGATCTGGTCTCGGCTCCTGTGGCTATCGTGTATGGCTGTTCTCACGCCTGCACCTTTTGCATCATCCCCCACAAGCGAGGCATTGAACGCAGCCGGCCGGTGGGCGAAATTGTGGCCGAAGTGCGTTCTCTGGTGCGCCAGGGAGTTAAAGAGGTTGTCTTGCTAGGGCAAATCGTCGACCGCTACGGCTACGATGTCCCTGATGGGCCCGACCTGGCCGACCTGCTGCGCGTGGTGCAGACTGTCGCCGGGCTGGAGCGTATCCGCTTCCTGACCAGTCACCCCAACTATATGAGCGACAGGATTTTACAGGCGGTGGCGGAACTGCCCAAAGTTATGCCTCAGATTGAGGTTCCCATCCAGGCCGGCGACGATGACATCTTGCGCCAGATGAAGCGGGGGTACACCCAGGCGGATTACCGCCGTCTAGTAGAGCGCATTCGTCGCTATGTGCCAGAGGCTGCCATCCATTGCGACATCATCGTGGGCTTCCCCGGCGAGAGTGAGGCCCAGTTTGAGCAGACCTATCAGGTTTTGGCGGATTTGCAGCTGGACAAGGTACATCTGGCGCGCTACAGTCCCCGGCCAGGCACCGTCAGCGCGCGCCGCATGGTGGACGATGTGCCGGAAGCGGTGAAACGCGCCCGTTATGAGCGGTTGGAACAGCTGCAACGGGACATTCAAGGACGCAAAAACCAGATTTACCTCGGCCAAACGGTGGAAGTGTTGGTGGAAGATACCCACAAAGGGCGCTGGCGAGGGCGGTCACCCCAGGGGCGGCTGGTTTTCTTCGACGATCCTCGAATGCTTAAAGGAGAGCTGGCGCGGGTGCGCATCACCCACGCTGGGCCTTATAGCCTGTCTGGCGAGAGCGTGGATCGGCAGCCGGCCGGCGCGTCGGCGCTGAGTATCCCTCTGACACTCATGTAAGCCCAACCTGAAACGGCCTGTTACCCCAGGGCGCGCGCCAGCGCCCACACAACCCCCAGACCGATTGCGATCAACCAGGCGTGACCGATTAACCATGCTAGCCAGCCGACCTGGTAGCCCAGAGCTTCCAATTTGGCTTTGAGCTCTCCCACCGATGGTTCGGTCAGGGTACTCCCATCGGGAAAGACCAGCGTCGGCACACTCTCATAGCCGTTGTTCAAGGTGCGCACCCGGAGGGCAGCAGCCTGGTCTTGACGGATGTTGATGTATTCAAACGGAACCTGCGCCTGGCGCAGCAACCCTCGAATCGGCCCAACGCTGGGGCAGGCAGAATGTCCATAGAGAATGATTTTATTCGTCATAGAGTGGCAGCCGGAGTGGCCGGGAAAACAAACTTGGTGGGGTCGTCCATAAAGCGATTCCAGGCGATGATGGTGCGCGGTTCAATCTCGAACAGCCCTCCTTGATCCCAGGTGTCGGGCGGCGGCGCATAGCCCCAGGCGGCATATTTGTCGGTGTAGGCGTGCGCCAGGGCCTGGGCCAACTCCGGTGTGGGCGTGAGGGCCCGGGCCACGCCTTCGACAATAACCGCTTTCTCACCGCTCTCCAGGTGCACCGTCACAAAAGGATTGTGGACAATGTTGCGTGCGTGCCGCGTTTGGGGGCTACCGTCGAAGTAGATACGCCCCTGCACCCACACCGCCCATTTGGGAATGGCGTGCGGCCGGCCGTTGGGGCGCACGCTGCCCAACCAATAGTGCTGTGCCTCGATCAATTTGTGTTCAACTTCTTCCCAGGTTAAAAAGTGGGTAGGGTTGTCCACATAGCCTTCAGGAAAATCGGGGCGCATGATCAAAGGATCTGACATAAAAACCTCCAGAGGGGGGCACCTGCGACAGAGGTGCAGGGGTTCCGTAGGGCGGGCCGGCCAGCAAGTACACCACATAGGAAACCGTCTCGCGGACAAAGGCGTAGGTTTGCGAGGCGGGCGTGAGCCAGCGCGTGGTGCGCGTGGGCGAGGTGTAGGCCTCCAGACCCAAGTCGTGAGCCATGCTCAGGGCGCGCTGCATGTGGTAGGGCGTGCTGACAATGATGAAGGAGCGCAACCCATTGGCCTGGGCCACCTGGCGGGCAAAGGTCAGGTTTTCCAGGGTGTTGGTGGAACGGTCTTCTAACAGAATGGCAGCGGCCGGTACACCGCGACTAATAGCGTAGCGCCGGGCAACTTCCGCTTCAGCCAGAGGGCTTTTGACTCCGCGTCCGCCGGTGAAAAGGAGATAGCGCACCCATCCCTCTTCATAGAGGGCAATGGCGTGGTTGATACGTTCTCGAAAAACGGGCGACGGGCGGTCGCCCCAGGCGGCCGCCCCCAGAACTATCGCGGCATCGGCCGGCGTGCGTTCATCCTTGCCGGCAAAGGTGTAAACGGTGGTGGCCGCATACCACAATAGCAACACCACGCCAACCAGCGCCAGGCGCATCCAACGCCAACCTCTGAGCAGCATACGCTTAACCGTCAATCACGCCGTTGGGCAGGTGTTGGGCAAAGAACGCTTTGAAGGTGGTTTCAAAGCCCAGTGGGTCGGGTTCGATCAAAGGGTGATGGCTGGCGTTATCGATCAAGTGCAGCTGGCGCGGTTCGCCGGCCGCCGCGTAGAGGCGCTCGGCATTGTCCACCGGCACCAGACGGTCGAGCCGGCCGTGAATGATCAACAACGGTCGCGGCGCAATCTCATCCACCACATCAATCGGGCGCACCTGGCTGATGTCGATGCCAGCCTCGCGTGACCCGAAGTAAATCATCAAGGGGGCAAAAGGAAACGGGGGCAAATTCGCCAGAATGCGCACCCCTTCCGCCACATTATCTTCCAGCGACGTAAAGGCGCTTTCGGCAACCACCACATCGATCTCAGGAATGCGGGCCGCCGCTTGAATAACGGTAGAGCCGCCCAACGACTGGCCCACCAACCCCAAACGTTCGGCGTTGACCTCCGGGCGCGTCTCCAGGTAATCCACCGCCCCCTGGACATCGTTGACTTCCATCAGGCCAAAGGTGGTCACATCCCCTTCACTCAAGCCGTGGCCGCGTAGCTCGATCAGGAAAGCGCCGTAACCTTCTTCCACCACGAAAGCGGCTTGATCCAGCAACCCACTCCGATTGCTTCCCAGACCATGCACAAAAATAATGGTGCTGCCATCGCTGGCGGAATGGGGCGGGATGAACCAGCCGCCCAGACGCAAACCGTCAGCGCTGGCGAAGGTGACATCTTCCCAGGTGGTTATGCCATATTCGGCCGGTGACGAGCTGGCCTGACGCCGGTCGGGGGTGACAATGTCCACCCCTTCCTGGCGGGAGATCACCACGATCCCAATCAGGGCGGCAACCAGCAAGACAAGCAGAGCGATGGATAACAAACGGCGGATGTGTGCCATAATCTGAACCTATCACGAAGCCCCCCAAAGCGCGAGCGGCGCAACGGGGTATGGCCCTATTTTAGCCCAATATACAGACCCCGGCCCGTTAAGCCCTGGGGATCGTGCGTCACTTGCAGGCCGGCCGCCCGGCAAGCGGCCAGATTTTCTTCCACTGTAAAGAGGTAGAGGGTGTCCTGTTCCAAGACATAGCGCACCCCCTCCGCGCTGGCCAGGAGGTGGTGGAAATCAATCGAGGCGTTGCGTCCCTCCACGCGGGTGTAGGAGACGCGACTGATCAGACGCTCGTCATCGCGGTGCACCTCGCCGCTGAAGTAACGATCCCGCATTTGTTCAGGGGTGATGAATGGTTCGTAGATCAAGACGCCGCCGGGAACCAGGGCGCGGGCCATGGCGCTGACCGCCTGGGTCAGATCGGCCGGCGTGGGCAAATGGCCAACGCTGCTGAAGAGGCAGGTGACCACATCGAAGCGCTGGCCCAGGTCAAAAGTGCGCATATCCCCCACATGCAGGGGCAGGCCGGGGCAACGCTGACGCGCCAGCTCCAGCATGGCCGGAGTCAGGTCCAGCCCCTCGGCCGTGTAATAGGCCTGCAGCTGCGCCAGATGCAAGCCTGTGCCACAGGCTACATCCAGCAGGCGCTGACCAGAGGAGCGCTTGTGGGTCTGGATCAAGGCGTGGAGCTGCGCCGCTTCGGCGGCGTAATCTTTGCGGCTGGTGTAGATCAGATCGTAGAAGGTAGCTATATCCGTGTACATCATCATCTGTCAACAGACCGGGAACTTACCGGGCCGTTAACAGGATACCATTAGACGCCGGATCATGCACGTGATACCCCTCTTCAAAAGGGGTGACGGCGTGGCCGGCCGTGGTCAGACGGGCGACAAGGCGTTGCAAGTCGGCCGGCCCACCCATCACCATTTCATACCACAACAAGCGGGCAGCATTGGCCGGCGGGGGAGGTGCGCCAACGCCGGCCCAGGTGTTCAAGCCCAGGTGATGATGGTAGCCGCCGGCGGCGACAAAAGCAGCCTGATGACCGTAACGCGCCATCAGGTCGAAGCCCAACTGATCCACATAAAACGCCTGCGCCTGGGGCAAATGAGAGACATGCAGATGCACATGGCCCATGACGGTGTCGGGGTGCAAACCTTCCCAGGCGGGCGTTGTCGCGTCCATAACAGCCAGAACGCCGGCCGCATCGAAGGGATCAACGGTGAGTTTGAGCGCTCCCCCCGGATACTCCCATTGTGTGCGAGGGCGGTCGCGGTAGATCTCAATCCCATGTCCGTCTGGGTCGGTTAAATACAAGGCTTCACTGACGGCGTGGTCGGACGCCCCGGCCAGGGGGGTGTTGGTATCCAGCAGGTGGCGTAAGGTGCGCGCCAGTTCCAGCCGGGAAGGTAGGAGAAGGGCGAAATGGTATAGGCCGGTCACACCCCGCGCCGGTCGGGCCCCTGGTTGACGTTGTAATACAAGCAAGGGGGTCTGACCCGCGCCCAGGATCACCTGTTCCGCGCTCTTTTGCAACAGGCGCAGACCCAGACGGCCGGCGTAGTAATCCAACGAACGCTCCAGATCATGCACCGTCAGGGCCACCCGCCCCATGCGCGTCTCAGCCGGTAGTTTATCATTCATCATGTCATCTCATCAGCACGTATGCTACAAAAGCTATCCTCCCCAGCCTCTTCCGAGGCTGAGGAGGATAGCTCAAATGGGTCAATCAAGCGAGCTTAGGAGATTGTCTAAAAACAACTTCCCGTTTTCGTTTGTAGGAACCGCTATCGTGGTCGGGAGATTTGAAGCGGGTGCAACGAACTTATTTTTGGGCGCTCACTTAGCCCAGCGCCAGCGGCCAGGGGGTGGGGTACGAGAGCAGCATAATGGCTGCCCCCAACAAAGCGCTATTCTTGGTGAAGTTAACCATCTCCCCCATCCGCACTTGTGGATCATTGATCGCCCAGAAGTTATGCATCATAGGCGTTACGCCCAAGAGGAAAAGTATGATAGCACCTAGGCCAATGGTTGTTTGGAAGCCGGTCAAAATGCTCAGGCCACCGACCAACAACAACACTCCCGTACCCAGGACAGCCATAGCCGGGGCTGGCACACCCTTTGAGGCGGCGTAGCCCGTCATCATTTTACTATTGGCAAAGTGGTTGAAAGCGTTAAACACGAAGTATCCACCCAAAAGGATGCGGCCTAGCAAAAACAAAACTTCCATCGTCCATCCTCCTCAAACTCATTAAGATATATTGTGACTAAGTGGACTCAAGTCCGCTTATACATTATCATCATAGCCAATACTCTCGCATCTGTCAAGTAATTTTCCTTACCAAAAGGAGGAAGTTCTGGCAGGCGGACTGTACAATAATAGCCCTATGGATGAGTCTATCCGGTTACACCCCGTGGAAGAAGAGGGGTCGGTTGCACGCTCAGAGCGGATGGATGCCGCAGCGAATCGAGCGCGCATTCTGGCGACGGCGGAGCGTCTCTTTGCCGAGCGCGGGGTTGACCAGGTGAACATGGCGGATATTGCCGAGGAAGCGGAGGTGGGCAAGGGCACCCTCTACCGTCGCTTTGCCAACAAGGCGGAGTTGTGTCTGGCGTTGATGGACACCCAGCTACGCGCCTTTCAGGATCAAACCCTGGCTCAGCTGAGATGGCAGATGCTGGCCGGCCGGCCTTACCTGGAGCAGTTACGTGAATTTCTTGGTGAGTTGGTGCTCTTTGTTGACCGACACATCCCGTTGTTGTGTGAGGTGCAACGGGCCGGGCTGTTGGAAACGAACCAGGCCAATAGCCGGCCGCATTTCTGGCAATATATGACGGTGCGCGGGTTGCTGAATGCGGCTGTTCAGGCGAGGGAGTTGCCGCCCAACCTGGACACCGCGTATCTGGCGGATGCCTTGCTGGCCCCCCTGATGGCGGACATCTTTCGCTTTCAACGCGAGCGGCGAGGCTTCCCGGCGGAGCGGATCAGCGCCGGGCTACAATCGTTGGTTGAGGGGTTGCGTTACGCCTCTTCGGCCAGCTGGTAACCGACGCTCAGCTTAGCTACGTAAGGGGCCGGCCAACGGCTAATGAACTTTCAAAATTAGATCGGCTCAATGCTGCCGTTTTCACGGGAGTGACGAACCGCTAAGGCGCAAAGAAGGTCAAGGGAATTCACTCCCTGGCGTATCTACTTCATGGCCGATCTATTTTCTGAAACTCCATAAGCCGTTACTATGAACCAAGGCGCGCTGTAGCCGCGGTTTCCTAACCGCGCTTCTGGTAACCTTACTGAGCTTACGGGTTAAGATGCCAACTGCGCGGCCAGATCTGCGGGGGTCGTGACCGGTAGCTGGCAGACAAAATTCTGGCACACATAGGCGGTGGGCCGGCCGGCCAGTTGCGTCCGGTCTTGCAAAAGCGGGATGCCGCCTGTTGACCCCACCGCCAGCGCCACATGGGGGCGGAAAGCGGCTCGCACCACCGCCACCAATGCCTGCACGTCAGGGTCGGCCGGGTCGCCCACAATAGCAATTTCGCGGGGCTGACTGAGCAACAGCCAGGCGTTGCCTAACCAATGGGCGAAACCGGCCGGAAACTGACTCATCGGCCCTACCAGAGCACGAACCATACTCTGAGCGTAATCGGTGTAGGCCCCCACCCCGGTATACAACCCCAACCACACCAGGACACGCGCCGCCATAGCGTTGGCGCTGGGGGTGGCGTTGTCCTGGACATCTTTGGGACGGTGGAGCAGCGCTTCATGGTCATCGGAGGTGTCGAAAAAGCCGCCGGCCGGGTCGCGAAAATGGGCCAGCATGTGGTCAGCCAACTCTTGCGCCCAGGTGAACCAGCGCTGGTCAAAGGTGTTCTGGTAGAGCGCCAGCAGACCATCCGCCAGATAAGCGTAATCTTCCAGGTAGGCGTTGTAGCGCCCGGAAGCGCCGGCCTTCCAGGTGCGCCACAATCGTCCATCCGGCCGGCGCAAGGCGCGCCATATAAATTCAGCATTGTGCACCGCCGCCGCTGTGTAATCGGGGCGTTGCAAGGCCCAGCCCGCCTCTGCCAGCGCCGCCAGCATCAAACCATTCCAGGCGGTCAACACCTTGTCATCTAAACCAGGCCAGACCCGTTGCGCCCGCACCGCGTAGAGGCGCTGACGGGCCTGCGCCAGACGCGCCAGCGCCTCGGCTTCACTCAAACCGTGGGCCGCTGCCGCCTCGTGCACCGGGCGCGCCAGGTGCAAAATGGTGTGCCCCTCCCAATTCCCCGACCGCGTCACTCCATAGACACGCTTAAAGAGGGGTGCCTCCTCGCCCAGAATGGCTTCAATCTCTGCCGGCCGCCAGACATAAAATTTTCCTTCCTCCCCCTCGCTGTCAGCGTCCAGACTGCTGTAAAACCCCCCTTCTGAATGGGTCATCTCGTGCAAAACCCAATCCAACGTCTCCTCCACCACCCGGCGGTAAAGCGGTTTCCCTGTCAGTTGCCAGGCGTGCAAATACACCCGCGCTAGTTGGGCGTTGTCGTAGAGCATCTTCTCAAAATGGGGCACCAGCCAGCGATCATCAGTCGAGTAGCGGGCGAAACCACCGCCCAGATGATCATACATGCCGCCGTGCGCCATCTGTTCCAGCGTCAACTCTGTCATGTGCAAAGCGAAGGCGTCTCCGCGCTGCCACGCCAGACGCAGCAACAGCTCCAGGGTCATGGAGGGGGGGAATTTGGGGGCGCGCCCGAAGCCGCCGCGTGTTTTGTCGAACTCGCGCATCAAACGTTGCAGGGCGTGGTCAAATAGACCCGGCTCCAGGTCGCCCGGCCCCGCCAGCGTCAGGCCGCGTTGCAAATGGGCGGTTATCTTCTGGGCGCTCTGGCGCACATCCGCCTGTCGGGCGCCCCACGACTGGGCCACACTGCGCAACACCTGGGGAAAGCTGGGCATTCCATAGCGCGGCGTGGGGGGGAAATAAGTTCCGCCATAGAAGGGGTGTCCATCGGGCGTCAAAAAGACGGTCATGGGCCAGCCCCCCTGTCCGGTCATAGCCTGCACGGCCGTCATGTAGATGTTATCGAGATCAGGCCGCTCCTCCCGATCAACTTTGATATTGATAAAGAGGTCATTCATGAGGGCGGCCGTGACCTGATCCTCAAAGGATTCGTGGGCCATGACATGACACCAGTGGCAGGCGGCGTAACCGATGCTGAGCAAAATGGGCTTGTTTTCCGCCCGGGCGCGTTGCAACGCCTCCTCGCCCCAGGGATACCAATCCACCGGGTTATCCGCGTGTTGTAGCAGGTAAGGGCTGGTTTCATGAACCAATCGGTTGGGCATAGTCTTCTCCCTGTTTAAGAAACTTTCCATTCATACAAGCGTTCCCGGCGGCGTGCCTGTTGTGAAACAGGACGTCCTGTGATCGCTGTGGCTTCCGGCCGGCAAGGTTCGTAGTAGCTGCTTTAGCCGTGCTAAAAACTCACCGGTGGGCATCATCATGCCCGGTCTATGGTAGGGGTGGTCAGCCTCATTGCAACGGCAGGGGCGATTGCCAGAAGGCCTCGCTCTCCAACACGTCCAGCCGGGTCACCCACTTGACCCACTCAAAACCACGCCGGTCAGAGGCCACCAGCCGCAGAGGGAAGCCGTGTCCATGACTTAACGGGGTGTCCGCCACGTCCCAGGCCAGCAAGATGTCCAGCGCTTCAGGCAGGGGAAAACGCCGCCCATAACCAGACACAGCTGTCACCTGAACGCTGCGCGCCTGGGACGAAAGACCGGCCGGCTCTAGCAGGTCCCCCAACCGGACGCCGCACCAGGTCTGGGTGGTGTACCAGCCGCCGGTGCAATCCAGAGTAGCGCGCATGGTCGTGACCGGGTGCTGCTGGAGCTGGTCATAGGTCAGTGTCCGCGAGCGCGCCACTGCGCCGCCGATGGTCAGCCGCCATGTTTCAAGCGCCACCGGCGGCGGGCGGTCAGCTATCCAGCTGGTGACGGGAAACTGACCGGTATCGCTGCCTACTTCGTAGGAGCCGGTGAAACGCCGGACGCGCTGGAACCAACGCGCCACGCCCCACACACTCCCGCCAGCCAACCCAACCGCCAGCAGTTGCAGCGCCAGGCGTCGCCCCCGCGCTTCGGCCCGCCCCACCACCCAACGGTAACGCCAGATGTGCCACACCAGCAAGGCGGTCGTCAGCAAGGCCAGGAAAATATGCAGCGTCAGCCAGCTAAACCCACCCCAAAAGCGGGGACCAGTAAACGTCCACGCCAGCCCTGTCCCCAGCGTCGCCAGCAAGAGAAACAACAACAGGACAAAAGCGAGGCGGTGGATGTTCCACGGCCGGCCGCGTCGATAGACATGGTAGATAATGGGGCCTTTCCAAAGAAAGAGGCAAACCAGAGCATACGCCCCCAGACCATGCGCCCACAGCAACCAGGCGCGTTGGGGTGCGCCGTTGCGAAAACCGAGATACCCGGTTAGCACCTGCAAAAGCAGCATCAACAGCAAAGCGAGGTTTGTCCAGGGGTAGCGCATGAACGGCCGATTCTCCCAATCGGCGCTACCATTTCAGGTAGCGCCGCACTTCTTCATCGGGGTACGTCTGGCCGGTGCGAAAATCCAGGACACGCCGCCGAATGGGGTTGAAAAGGTAGCTCAGATGCACCAACAAGCCATGTATGTCGTCGATCTCAAAACCGGTGATGACGAAGCCAGCTTTGAGTTTAGGAACCAGAACCTGGTTGTTGGTGGCGATGTGCCGACTGTAAACTTGCTGAAAGCCCTCCGCCTGCACCAATGCCAGAATGTGGGGCAACAAAGCGGTGTAGAGGCCTCGCCTCTGATGCGCTGGCAGGATGCCGGTGTTGATCATGTTGAAGCGATAAGCGGTGACCTGCATTCCCACGTGCCAGCCCACCACTTCATCTCCATGAAAGAGACCCAACCGCAAGGTGTAGGGGGTTCCCAGCTGCTGCCGTAAGCGCTGAATATGCGCTTGTTCGGCTGGGGAGAGCGCGGCATCGATGTCGAAGGTCAGGTTTTGGGTAAAAACCTGCGGCCGGTAGCGCTCAAAAATCGCCCGGAAGGCTTCTGACTCCAGCTGATGGCAGGTGTAATCTGGCAGCAGGGTGATGGGTTCCATGACTTACCTCAGCATAGGTATCTGAATCTGTTCCCGGTGTGCCACTGCGATGGCCTCCGGATAACCGGCATCGACATGGCGGATGACGCCCATGAAGGGGTCGGCGGTTAAGACGCGCTCTAGACGTTGCGCGGCGGCCGGCGTGCCATCCGCCACGATCACCTGACCGGCGTGCTGGCTGAAACCAATGCCCACCCCACCGCCGTGGTGAAAACTGACCCAGGTGGCTCCCTGGACTGCGTTCAAGGCGAAGTTGAGCAAAGGCCAATCGCTGATAGCATCGGAGCCATCGAGCATCCCTTCCGTCTCCCGGTTGGGGCTGGCAACTGAGCCGCAATCAAGATGATCGCGCCCAATCACAAGCGGAGCTTTGACAGCGCCGCGAGCCACCAGATCGTTGAACAGCAGGCCAGCACGAGCACGGTCGCCATATCCCAGCCAGCAAATACGCGCCGGCAAACCCTGAAAAGCTACCCGGTCACGCGCCAGCTCAATCCAGCGGCGCAAAGCGGTGTCGTGAGGGAAAAGCTCCACAATCGCCTCGTCAGTGCGGTAAATGTCGGCTGGGTCGCCGGAAAGGGCTACCCAACGGAAGGGGCCTTTGCCCTCACAAAACAGGGGGCGAATGTAGGCCGGCACAAAGCCTGGGTAGGCGAAGGCGTCTTGCACGCCATAATCGTAGGCGCGTTGGCGCAGGTTGTTGCCATAGTCGAACACGACCGCCCCGGCGCGTTGAAAGGCCAGCATCGCCTCCACATGGCGGGCCATGGAGGCCATGGCGCGTTCGGTCAATTCCTGCCGGCCGGCGGCGCTCTCGGTCATAGCCTGCGCTTCCGCCTCGCTCAGGCCAATGGGAATATACTTAAACGGGTCGTGGGCCGATGTCTGGTCGGTGACGACATCGGGGATGACACCCAGGGCAACCAGCTGGGGCAAAACAGTGGCGGCATTACCCAACAAACCCACCGAGAGGGGAGTCTGGCGGCGTACCGCCTCTTCCACCCAGCTCATAGCTTCTTCCAGATTGTCGGTGGCTCGATCCAGGTAGCGGTCATGCAGGCGGCGTTCAATGCGCCATTGGGCCACCTCCACCACCAAGGCCACGCCCTCGTTCATGGTCACGGCCAGCGGTTGCGCACCCCCCATCTCACCCAATCCGGCCGTCAGCACCCACTTCCCCTTCAGGCTATCCCATCCCTGCTGGCGCGCCAGCGAGGCCAGCGTCTCGTAGGTTCCCTGCAAGATGCCCTGGGTTCCAATGTAAATCCACGATCCGGCCGTCATCTGACCATACATAATCAGACCTTCTCGTTCCCAGCGGTCAAAATTCTCCTGCGTCGCCCAATGGGGAACGATATTGGAGTTGGCGATGATGACACGGGGGGCGTCGGCGTGGGTGCGGATGATCCCCACCGGTTTACCTGATTGCACCAGCAAAGTTTCGTCCGGCTGCATGGTGCGTAGGGCGTGCAAGATGGCATCCAGCGCTTCCCAAGTGCGCGCCGCCTTGCCGCGCCCTCCATAGACAATCAACTTGTCTGGTTCTCCGGCCACTTCTGGATCCAGGTTGTTCTGTAACATGCGGTAAGGAGCTTCCAAAAGCCAGTTACGGCAGGTGAGTTGCGTCCCTCGTGGAGCGCGAATGATACGGGTCATGGGTCTGTTCTCCCGGCGCATTGGAGAATGCGCCCTCCTCAGCGGGTGGTATTGTCGTCTTGTCCAGGAAAACCGCGGCCGGCCCTGGGCGTGCGTCAGACGTTTAAGGCTGCCTGTCCCGTGATTATAACGCAGGGTAGACCAGAAGTAACCCGACATTTCATCTTCGGCTCAAGATGATGTAAGATAGTAGGTTATGGCATCGCGATCATCTGGCGGAAACTACGCTCCCCGCGCTTCCTGGTGGGCCCGTATTTTAGGGCAACACATGGCGGTCCTCGCCTTCCTGGGGATCGGCGGGTTGGGGATGGTGTATGTCTACGCCGCCTTTACCCAGATGTCAGGTGAACATGTTCAGGCGGTCGTGACGGGTGACGAAACATCGGCCGGCGGGGCGACTGTGCGCCAACGCCTGCCCCAAAGCCCGCCCCCCTGGCGTATTGGGATAATCAGCGGTCACAAAGATCACGATCCTGGCGCGGTTTGTCCCGACGGGTTGACCGAAGCAGCCGTCAATCTGGACATTGCCCAACGTGTCATCAACAGCCTGCAAGCGCATGACATCTCGGCCGAACTGCTGGCGGAGTTCGATAGTCGCCTGATAGGTTATGATGGGGCGCTGTTAATTTCCATCCACGCTGACTCCTGCGAATTTTACGGCACGGATCTGACTGGCTTCAAAATAGCCGCTTCCAGCGCGCCTGATTCAGCCGCGTTGAGCGCTTGTCTGTTTGAACATTATCAGCGCGTGACCCAACTACCTTTTCACCCCAATACCATTACCCCTCACATGACTGACTACCACGCCTTTCGCGAGATTTTGCCCACCACGCCGGCCGTTATCATTGAGACGGGATTCCTCAACCAGGATCGCACGCTGCTGACGGCCGGCGCTGATTTGCCGGCGCAGGGGATTGTGGATGGGATCATCTGCTTTTTGGAGGGAACGCCGTGAGCGCCACGTCATCCGACGCGTTAGAAGTTGTGCGGCAAGCCATTGAACAGGGACAACACGGCCGGGCGCGCCGCCTGCTGCGGGATGTGCTTCAGCATGATCCGCATAATTACCGCGCCTGGTTGTGGCTGGCCGGCATCACGGAATCGGCCGTCGCCAGTCTGGAATATGTGCGGCGCGCCCACCAGCTGAACCCCGATGACCCAATTGTGCAACACGCCCTGCAATGGGCGGAGGAACGCAACGCCACCCTCCACCCGGCCCCGGCCGGCGAAGAGACGCGCCCACTAGCTACAGCCCCCATCTCCGAAGCTCCGATGCGCACGCCGGTGACACCCGCACCTACCCCGGCCCCGGTCGCCCCACCCCCCGCGCCCGAAGCGGAATCGGCCCCGGCCGAGATAGCTGCCCCCAGCTGGCGCCGCCGCCTGGCTATTATCCTGGTAGTTGTGGTGTTGATCTGGCTGTTGGTGCTGGCGCTCAATCGAGCGCGGTTGCAATCCAGAGGGCCGGCTACGCTGGTGATTCAGGCCGGGTTGGCGGCCGAGCAGGCCGGTGCCGGTCTGTTAGCAATCGCCGAACAGGCCAGCGCGTCTGCGTCGGTGGCGGCCGCTCCTGATGGCTATGCACCCCAGACAGCCCCGGCGACGCAGCTTACGCCTGAGCCTGGGACAACCACGGCCGAAGAGGCGGCCCAATCAACCCAACGGCCGGCCGATAGCCAGCGCGCTGACATGGAAGCAAGTGGCCTTGCGCCCCAGGTGCGCCGGGGCAAGCTGGCGGTGCGCTCCGAGCTACCCCGTCCCACCTGGACGCCCACGCCAACGGCCACGCCGCTACCCAGCCCCACCCCTTTGCCCACAGCCACACCTGAACCTGCTCCCGCCTTTGCCGCCAATGAGGCGCGCTGGATCGATGTCAACCTGACCACCCAAACCCTGACTGCCTACGAGTACGACCAACTCGTTTATACCGCTCTGGTCTCGTCAGGAACCTGGCTACATCCCACCGTGGAGGGACAGTTCCGCATTTATCTGCGCTACGAGGCGCAGAACATGAGTGGTTACCATCTGGGGTTCGACTACTATCTGCCGAATGTGCCTTATGTGATGTATTTCTTTGAAAACTACGCTCTGCATGGCGCTTATTGGCACAACAACTTTGGCACACCCATGAGCCATGGCTGTGTCAATCTTGACCTGGGTACGGCCGAGTGGCTGTATAACTTTGCGACCGAAGGGACCCTGGTCAACGTCCACTACTGATTCTGCGCGCATGGAGGGCTAAAGGCGCGGTTGGGAAACCGCGGCTACGGCTACGACGGATGATGGAGCTGTGGGGGCAGACTCAAAGCGCTGCCCTCCGGTTTGGACACCAATGTTATGCCACTCAATATTATTGTGGGAACCCAATGGGGGGATGAAGGGAAGGGGCGCATTACCGACAAGCTGGCAGCGGAAGCCCAGATTGTAGCGCGCTACAGCGGGGGGGATAACGCCGGTCATACGGTAACCGTAGGCTCTCATATTTTCAAGCTCCACCTGATCCCTTCAGGCATCGTCCACCCCAGCGTGACATGCGTTATTGGCAATGGCACGGTGATCAATCCGGCCGTCTTGCTGCACGAGATGGCCGCTCTGGCAGCACAGGGGGTGGATGTTGGTCCAGAACGTCTGAAACTGGACGATAAAGCGCACCTCATCACCCCAGCACATATTGCCCTGGATGGCGCGGCCGAACAACAACGGGGAGGGGAAGCCCTGGGCACAACCAGACGGGGTATTGGGCCGGCTTACACTGACAAATTTGCCCGCCACGGTCTGCGCGCCCATTTGTTGCGGCAACCAGAAGCGCTGGCGGATGCCATTCATCACCATATCCACGAGAAAAACCGACTGCTGGTCCATCTCTACCACCAACCGCCGCTGGATGCGGACGCTGTGGCTCTGGCCTATCAGGCGTATGCGCGACAGTTGGCCCCCTATGTGACGGATACCAGTCTGTTGCTGCACCAGGCGTTAGCGCGCGGTGAGACGGTGCTGGCCGAGGGCGCACAGGGAACCTGGCTGGACATAGACCATGGGTCTTATCCTTATGTGACCAGTTCGCACCCCATCGCCAGCGGGGCTTTGGTGGGGCTGGGGTTAGGGCCAGCCCACATTGGCCGGGTGATCGGGGTGGCCAAAGCATTCAGCAGCCGCGTAGGGGCCGGCCCCCTGCTGACGGAGTTGCAGGGAGAAGCGGCGCTACGCCTACGTGGTTCGGGTGAGAATCCCTGGGATGAATATGGCACGACAACCGGCCGGCCGCGTCGCGTAGGCTGGTTGGATTTACCGGCCTTGCGCTATGCCGCCCGCATCAATGGATTGACCGAACTGATGGTGACCAAGCTGGACGTATTGAGCGGCCTGCCGGAAATTCCTGTGTGTGTGGCCTATCTGCACCAGGGAGAGCGTCTGGAACAACCGCCGGCCGACCCGACTCAGTTGGCGGCCTGCGTGCCCATCTACAGCCACCGGCCGGGCTGGCAAGAAGACCTGACGACAACGCGGCGGCCGGCCCCCCTGCCGGCCGCCGCGCATGCTTATATCGCCTTCATTGCTGAACAGGTGGGCGTGCCCATTAGCCTTGTCTCGGTCGGGCCAGCGCGTGACCAGGTTGTACCCGTGACAGCTTAACCCCTGGCCGGATGGTCTCCGGCCGGCGTCAGCTCTATCCGACTCACGGCCCCGGCTTCAACATCGGCCGGCGCAAATAGCATGGGATGGTAAAGGCCGTGCAACCAATCCTCCACCTGGTCGCTGTAATGGGGGCTGCCGATCAGACCAGAGTTGCCTGGCATCATCACCCCGCGGCAGGCGTTCAAATTGCTTAAATCCGCCACAAAACGGAAGGGCGCGCCCACCGATACCTTGCGCTCGCCATAGGGCGTGCTCCAGGCAGCGTTGACGGTCGTCTCATCTCCCCCCACCGGATAGGGGCCGTGACTGAGCAGGCGATCCAACAGGGGTTGCTCACCAAAGACATGGGAGGCTGTCAGTTGGTGTTGCGCCCCCCATGTCCAGGTGGTCATGTCACTCCCCTGTGTGGCATGCAGGTGATCCAGGGCAGCGCGCCAGGCCAGCCGCAGCACATCGTCCCGCTTCTCACCTGCCCCCAGATTGAACCAATGGTTATCGGGGTCAGGCAAGATGAGCTGAATCCACTCCAGGGCCCGCTGGCCGAAATAGCTAAACTCCATCATCTGCGGCAGCGGCCCTTTGCCCAAATACCGCTCAGTTAAGGAACCCAGGCGCTCTTGTAACAGCAACAACAACAGCTGGCGCAGACAGGTGGCATAGATAACGGCCGGGGCTGAATCGGCCTTCAAGCTGCCATCCCAGGGGCGCAGCAAGGCCTGCGCGGCCTGCACTTGTGGGTCGTCGCTGGCCGCCTGGAGCCAGAAAGGCAAAATGGCGCGCGCTGTGGGAGAGACCACATCGTAGTGCATCCGCTGCATATCCTCTGGCGTTAAGCGTTCCTTCTCCTGAATCAGCTCACCAATGCGCAGCGCCCGATCCCCCAGCAAGAAATCACAACTCAGATGATAGGGATACTCTTTGCCCACCACTCGATTATTGGCTGTAGCGATGTAACCCTGGGTAGGGTTCATGGTGTGGGGCCAGGCCTCGAATGGAACCCAGCCCTCCCATTCATACGCGCCTGACCACCCCGGCACCGGTACACTGCCATCCCCACGGGCGCGAATGGGGATGCGGCCGGCGAAAGTGTAACCGATGTTGCCGTCTACGTCGGCGTAGACGGCGTTCAGCACCAGTTCGGAGAAATCTTCCAGGGCGGCGTGGTATTCGGCGCAATTTTGCGCCCGGTTCATGCGAAAGAAGCCGCGCGCTGTATGGCTCATTTCATAGGAAGTCCAGCGCAAGGCCAGAGGGTGTTCCGCTTCGGTGGGCGTCAGGGCGTTGATGATCGGCCCGTGGCGCGTGATAATGACCCGCTCCACCACCGGCTGCGCCTGACCTTTGACGCGAATTACTTCCTGACGCACGTCGGCCGGCTCCCACCGGCCGGCATATTCCATCTCCACGCCACCGTCCGGCATCTCGCGCAGATGTTCAATGTACAGGTCCTGGACATCACCACAGCCATTGGTGAAACCCCACGCTACCCGTCCATTGTGGCCGCACACCACCCCGGGCACGCCGGCCAGTGAGATACCTGTCAGGCCCATCTGGTCATCGTGGAGATGATTTTCATACCAGATGCACGGGGTGTTCATGAGAATGTGCATATCACTGGCTAACAAAGGCTTACCCGAGGCAGTGCGCGAGCCGGCCACGACCCAGTTGTTGCTGCCAATGCCCTGATGACCGGTTGGGCCCATGTAACGCCGCCAGGCATCCGCCCGGCTCAAGGCGGATAGGCCGACACGCTCTGCTTCCGCTTCCGGCGGCAGACAGTGGGGCCAGTGGTCATCCCCCGGCTCCAGTTCCGCCGCCAGGGCCGCGCCCAAACGGTAGATGAGCTGCGAACGCAACAACTCCAACTCCCAATTAACCGAAAGGCCAAAGTTGATGACCTTGAACCAGGAGAGTGGATCGGAGGCCCGCCATGGTTCGGGGCTGTAGCCCAGGAGTTGAAACTCCAGCGGTAGGCGTCCCTGGGCGATGCGGGCGTTGACGCCGTCAGCGTAGGCCTGCATGTAACCCTGGATTTCCGGGTCGCTTAACTGAGCGTGTTCCCGCCCTACCCGGCCCAGACCCAACACCCGCATCCAACGGTCAATTTCAATGGTTTGGGAACCGAGGACCTCTGACAGCCGGCCGTCTGCCAGCCGACGTTGGAAATCCATCTGCCATAGGCGATCCTGGGCATGGACAAAGCCCTGGGCGAAGATGGCATCGTGAATATTGCGGGCGTAAATATGGGGAATGCCCCAGCGGTCGCGCACAATCTGCACCGGGTCTTGCAATCCCTTGAGGGCGAAACGCCCCTGTTTGGGCGGCAACGGCCGACGGGCCAGCCAGTAGTAGCCCAATCCGGCCAGGCTTATGATGGTTCCTGCCACACCGCTGATCAGATGTTTGGAGTTCGTCATGGTCGCTCTGAGTTAATCCTTGAATGGTTAGGTTGAAAGTTGTTGGTTAGCCTACGAGCCAGCTTCCCGTTGCCGCGCTCCCGTTTTCACGAAGGTAAGAACGCAAAGGAAAGAAAGGGAAAACCTTAGCGCCCTTTGCGCCTTGGCGGTGAGAACAAGATGACGCAACCGCGCCTTTGGCCATCAAACCTTGCTGGCTGGAAGCCACAGCACGGCTAAAGCTGTTACGACGAACCTTGCCGGCCGGGACTTGACAGCCCTGAGAGGGCGTATGATACTTGGCACACACTCTGTACCGTGAGGCAAGCCGTGACATCTCATCTAATTCTGTTGCATGGCGCTTTGGGCGCCAGCGATCAATTCGATGCCCTGGCCCCCCAGTTGGCGGCGGCGTTTCATGTCCACCGCCTGGATTTTGAAGGACACGGCCGATTGCCCCGGCCGGCGCGCCCCTTCGACATGCGCCATTTCATGGAAAATCTCCTGGCCTACCTGGACGAGCACCATCTAACTCAGGTGTATTGCTTTGGGTATAGCATGGGTGGTTTTGTGGCCTTGCTGTTGGCGCTGTCCCACCCAGAGCGCGTAGCCGGCGTTGTCACCCTGGGAACCAAGCTGCATTGGGACCCGGCCGTCGCAGCGCGGGAAACCAGCTTCCTCAACCCGGCCAACATGCAGGCTAAAGTGCCCCAATTTGTCCAGGCCTTAGCCCAGCGTCATACCGGCGCAGGTTGGGAAGAGGTGGTGCACCAGACCCGCGCTATGTTGCTGGCCCTGGGGACGGGCGGGGGGCTGACGCCGGCTGACGCTGCCCGCATGACGCCCCGCGTGCGGGTGATGTTGGGCGACCGCGACCGCACCGTCACGCTGGAGGAGAGCCTGGCCTTTTATCAGGCCCTGCCGCAAGGGGAGTTGGAGATAGTGCCCGGCGCACCCCATCCGCTGGAACGGGTGCCGGTGGCCCGGCTGGCCTTTGGCTTGCAGGAATTTGCCGCATCGTCCCGTTAATGGCGGCCATTGTGATCAGAGGGGGTCAACGCCCGGCGCAAGCTGCGCGCCAGCGCTGCCACACCGGGTACGCCGCCAGCATCGAAGGCGTTGATCAAAGCACTGCCCACAATCACCCCATCGGCGATTTGTCCCACCTCAGCCGCCTGGGCTGGCGTGCTGATACCAAAACCAACCGCCGTGGGGGTGGAGGTATGTTGGCGTACCTGGTGGACAAAATTCCCCAGGCCGGCCGGTAACATCCGGCGCGCCCCGGTGACCCCAGTCAGGCTGACGATGTAGATAAAGCCCTGCGCGCGGCGCGTCACGTCAGCGATGCGGCGCGCATGACTGGTGGGGGCCAGAAAGAAGATGTAAGCCAATCCCTGAGCCTGGGCGTAACTTTCCAACTCGGCCGCCTCCTCCGGCGGTAGATCAGGCACAATCAAGCCATCCACCCCGGCCGCCCGCGCCGCCTGGGTATAGGCTGCCAAACCGTAGGCCAGGATGGGGTTGTAATAGCTCATGATGAGCGCCGGTGTCTGCACCCCCTGCGCCCGCAAGGTGTCGACCATCTCTAGACAGCCAGCCATGGTCGCCCCGGCCGCCAGCGCTGCCTGGGTGCTGCGTTGAATCGTTGGCCCATCCGCAATGGGGTCGCTGAAAGGTGCGCCCAACTCCATCAAGTCGCTCTCATCGGCCAGGGCGCTGATGACCTCCAACGTTGTCGCTCGGTTGGGATAACCCAGAGTGAAATAAGGCATCAGGGCGGCTCGCTGTTGTGACCGGGCGCGCTCAAAGGCGTGGGCAATGCGCTGTAAGCCACTCATCCTTTCAGCTCCAACCAGTTGCGTCCTATGGCTGTTTCCACTTTCAGCGGCACGCGCAAGGCAAAAGCTGAACTCATCGTTGTCTCGACCAGGTGACGCACCGCCTCCGCTTCAGCTTGCGGCGCTTCCAGCAGCAACTCATCGTGCACCTGCAACACCAGGCGCGCCTGGTAATCGGCCGTCAGGGCGCGATGCAGTTCCACCATGGCCATCTTGATGATGTCGGCGGCTGTTCCCTGAATGGGGTGGTTGATGGCCTCGCGTTCGGCGCGCGCCAGGACCTGGGCATTGCGGACGCTGTCGCCCAGGCTGAAAATGGGGAAGTAGCGTCGGCGGCCTAGTAATGTCTCTACATACCCCCGTTTACGCGCCAACTCTTTGGTCTGGTCAAGGTAGGCGCGCACGCCGGGGAAACGCTCAAAATACTCTTTGATGTAATTCTCCGACTCAGCCAGCGTCAGCTCAGAGTCGCGTGATAGCCGGAAAGCCCCCATGCCATACATCAGGCCAAAGTTGACGGCCTTGGCGAAACGGCGCTGCTCGAAGGTGACCTGCTCCACCGGGATGCGATAGACAGCGGCGGCGGTGGTGCGGTGAATGTCCTGGTCATTCAGAAAGGCCTCGACCAGGGCGGTGTCCTGGCTGACGTGCGCCAAAATGCGCAGCTCCACCTGAGAGTAGTCGGCTGCCACGAACACCCAGCCGGGGCGCGCCACAAAACCTCGTCGAATCTTGCGCCCAATCTCGGTGCGGATGGGGATGTTTTGTAAATTAGGGTTGCTGCTGGCAATACGGCCGGTGATCGCTCCGGTCTGGTTGAAATCGGTGTGCACCCGTCCGGTGTTCGGGTTGACCATTGTCGGCAGAGCGTCCACGTAGGTGCTGCGCAATTTGCCCAACTCGCGGTAGGCCAAAATGGCGTCAATGATGCCGATTGTATCCGCCTCCCGCAAACTTTCCAGCACGCTGGCCGCCGTCGAGTAGTGGCCGCTGCTGACCTTGCTCACCCCTTCGCGGGGCAACCCTAACTCCTTGAAGAGGACATCGCTGAGCTGGGGAGTGGAATTGATGTTGAACGGCCGGCCGGCCAGAGCGTGAATCTGCTTCTCCAACTCCGCCATGCGCTGCGCCAGTTCGCTCCCCATCTGGCGGAAAAAGTCGAGATCGAGCAAAATCCCTTCCCGCTCCATGTCCGCCAGAACAGGAACCAAGGCTATCTCCAGCTGTAACAGGTGCTCCAGCTGCTTCTCCTGCAGCTCGCGGCGCAATGGCGTTTCCAGACGCAAGGTCATATCGGCATCAGCCGCGCCATAGGCGGCGGTCTGCTCCACTGAAGCCTGGGCCAGCGTGATCTGGTTGCGTCCTTTGCCGATCAAAGCCTCAATAGGCGTCATCTCCACGCCCAGTCGGTGGCGCGCCAGGTCTTTCAAACCCAGGTGTTTGCTGGCAGGATCGGTGAGCCACTCCCCAATCATGGTATCGAAACCAATGGGGGTCACAGTCAAACCTGCCTGCTGCAAAACAGCGTAGTCAAACTTGGCGTTGTGCCCAACTTTGGGGATGGCCGGGTTGGTCATGGCCGGCCGGATCGCCTCCAAAACCTGCTCCAGAGGCAGCTGCCCGGCCGCCAGGGTGCGCTCTGTAGCGAAGAGGTTCATCTGCCCGGCGTCCGTCTGCGGCTCGTTGGCCAGGTGGCCGACAGGAATGTAGTAGCCGCGCGACGGCTTGACCGCCAGACACAGTCCCACCAATTGGTCGCGCAAAGGATCTAACCCTGTCGTTTCGACATCAAAGGCGATCTGGGAGGCGTGATCTAACTCCTGCGCCAGGGCTTTCAAGGCCTCGGGGGTGCGAACAATTACCACTTCGGTGGGCAGGGGTCCGGCCGGGGGTGTCGGTGAATCCTCTCCGGCCGGTTCCTGGGCCACTTCCGCCAGCCGCCGCGCCAGCAAGCGGAACTCCAATTCGCGGAAGAGGTCGAGCACAGTCGTCCGATCAAACACCTGTGTTTGGCAGGCGGGCAGGTCGAGCGTCACCGGCGCGGCGGTGACGATGGTGGCCAGCTTTTGGCTCAGAAAGGCGTTATCGCGGCCGGCTTCCAGTTTGGTCTGGTAACGGCGCGTCACCTCCCCCAGATGGGCGTAAATCTCCTCCAGCGTGCCATATTGCTGCAACAGTTGCACCGCCGTTTTGCGCCCAATCCCGGCCACGCCGGGGATGTTGTCACTGGTGTCTCCCTCCAGCGCCTTCCAATCCACAATCTGGCGCGGCTGCAAGCCATACTCTGCTATCACCGCCGCCTCGTTGTACAGGCGCGGCTCTTTTTGGAAAGAGCCGGGGGGCAGCTCCACCACCGTGTTCTCATCCACCAGCTGCAACAGGTCGCGGTCGCCGGTGATGATGTGCACCGGCACGCCCGCCTCTCTGGCCTGGCGCGCCAGGGTTCCCAAAATATCATCCGCCTCGTACCCCTCTTGCTCCAGAATGGGGATGTTGAAGGCGCTGACCACCTGGCGAATGCGGTCGATTTGCAGGGCCAGCTCATCCGGCATCCGCGCTCGCGTCGCTTTGTACTCGCCATACAGAGCGTCGCGGAAGGTGCCGCCTACGTCAAAGCTCACCGCCAGATAGGCTGGTGGATTCTCGGCCAGGATCAAATCCAGGAGGGTGCGGGTGAAACCGAAGGTAGCATTGGTCGGCTCACCACTTTTGGTGGTGAACGCGTCCAGGGGCAAGGCATAAAACATGCGATAGGCGAGGGCGTGCCCATCGATCATGACCAGCTTGTGTTCGCTCATGCAGAGCCTCCTTCGGGGAGAACACACTGGTTCGCCCCTACCGTTGGCCCCTATTATAACACAGGACATCCGCTTATAGGCGGCGGGGCGGCCGGGGCGTAGCGGCCGGAACTTTCCCCACCGATTATTCGCAACCCACCCCACCCCGTGCTAGACTTACAGCATCCCCACAACCGGGCGGGGAGCTTTAGCCCGGCTTATAACCTGACCGATCAGATCACAGTATTGACCAGGAGTCAACAGGTAGAGTCATGTTGGATTGGGAACGCTTAAATCGAGAGTGTGTGGCCTTTATTCAACGTCTGATCCAGACCCCCAGCATGTCCTATGAGGAAGCTGCGCTGGCCCGACTGATAGCTTCGGAGTGGCGGGCGCTGGGGTTCGATGAGGTATGGCTGGATGAGATGGGCAATGTCTTTGGGCGCGTTTATGGCCAGGAGCGGGATTTGCCCATGCTTGTTTTGAACAGCCACCTCGATCATGTCGATCCGGGGGATACGGTGCTGTGGCCCACCCCGCCCTATGCCGCCCAGATTCGTGACGGACACATCATCGGGCGTGGGGCAGTGGACATCAAGGGGCCGCTGGGGGTGCAGGTATACAGTCTGGTTGGCCTGCTGCGTCAGCGAGAGCGTCCGCGGCGGGATGTTCTGCTCAGCGCAGTGGTGCAAGAGGAAATTGGCGGGGCCGGCGCTCTTTTTTGGGCGGCGCGTGTCAATGAACCGATTGGCTTGATCATCCTGGGGGAGCCCTCTGGCAATCAGGTCGCCACGGGACATCGTGGTATTCGTCCTATCTGGCTCACTTTTCAAGGGCGTTCGGCCCACGCCAGCGTGCCCCACAACGCCGTCAACCCCAACTACGCCCTGGGAACCTTTTTGCAACGGCTGGAACAACGGCAAAATAGTCTGGGCGTCCACCCCCGGCTTGGCCCCACCACCGCGTGTCCCACCATCATCGAAGTGGATACGCGCAGCCCCAATGTCTCGCCGGCCTGGACGCGCATCTACCTGGATTTTCGTACAGCGGCTGAAAGCATCAACTCGCTGGCGGCTTTTATTCACGAACTGGCGCAGGATTTCCCCCACGAGTTATCAGACCCGCTGGATGACGATGAAGGAGCGTTGCCCGATTCGGAGACCATCATCAATGGCTTTGATACCGACCCGGCCGACCCGGCCGTGCAGCGCGCCTTGACGCTACTGACAGAAGGTATGGGGCGCACACCCCAGTTGACGCGCTATCAGTTTGCCACCGACGGCCGGCATATAGCCCACCTGGGCGCGCCAATTCTGGGATACGCGCCTGGGGATGAGTTTGCCGCTCATACGGCTGGGGAAAGCATCTCCCTGGCCCAAATTGATGAAGCCCTGCGCGGCCATATCGCTTTGTTGCGCGCCTTTTGAGCCGGCCTTTGGGTCTCGATACGCCGGCCGTTTTAACCCCTCCTACGCCTGGCTATCTCGGCCGGGGCGTGCGCAACGGCCGGCCTGAAAAAAAGAATTTGACGGCCGGTTCGTTATAGATAGCAGGCTGAAAATTCATGCTCCTGGCCTCCACTTGTCAATTTCAACCTGATAGCCTTCACGATAGGTGGGGTATTGTGGTGCCCAGTTTAATCTCTCCTTGATAAGGTGATTGTGACAACGCACTGAGGCTAACAGGACATCTACAACATGGGACCCAAGCAATGCTCTTGCCAGAAAAACAGGGATACGCATTGGTTTTCTCGCTCCAAGCTTTTCCGCTACGTAATTCAGGAGTTCGCGATAGGTAACCGGCTCATCGTCACACACATTGAACGTTTGGCCCAAACCGTTTGGATAGGTTTCGATAGTCTTAAGCACAGCGCGGGCAGCATCGTCCACGTTAATGACATTCCAATAAACTGCCCCATCCCCCATAATTGGAAACATCCTCTTGCGTGTCATGGCAAACATCGTCTGTGTTTGGGCTGAGTCGTGACTGTAGAATGTGCCCAACCGCAATATAATGGCAGGCAAATCTTGTCCGGTTATAGCGCGGTGGATAATTTGTTCCATATCCACAGCAGATTGAAGAACACCCGCTTGCTGAGCAGGCAGAGGCGTGGTTTCATCAACCCAGTCACCATTTCGGTTACCGTAGATAAAGGTTACACTTTGCTGGATATAGAGCTCACATCTGTTGCGCAAAGCTGCTTCCACCATGACCCGCGTGCCTTCACGACGTATACGGTCATTCGTTCTCCAATCGGCCAGAGTGGTTCTTGAGCGGGTTGGGATGGCAGTGGCAAGGTGCAAAATAGCGTTGCAATCAGCGGAAAGATCACATATCTGCGCCTGATTGAACAGATCCCCCAGGCGCGCCTCCGCGCCATGCCGCGTCAACCAATCTGTATTGGCCTGAGAACGACTAAGTCCCACAACCTGATGACCGCCGGCCGTCAACAACTTAACGACTCGCCGCCCCAAAATACCTGTAGCGCCGCTGATAAACAGTCGCATCAGCCATCTCCTTATCAATCAGGGCAACACCGTTGGCGTACGCTTTCAGACGGCTTCACCTGACCGACGCACCCGGTGTCGAAAATAGCCACAGATAAAGGCTGTGAAACGCCGACTCCGCCGGCGACCGCCACAAAGCCTCCCCGACTCTCACTTCCTCTATCGAATCAGCGCTAGATTGATTGACCGTCACGCTCGTCAGGGCTACAGCCATAGCAGCAGTTGGCGCAGGGCTGGTGGGTGGCAGCGCGAAGGTCGGTGGCGTTAATATGTATTATACTGCAACCCCCACCCTATCCACCGTCATTTGGCATCAGAACAGGCGGCTATTGACAGCGGCGAGACGCTTCTTTACAATGCTATTTAACAGCCTCGCAAGGCTGAGGTCGCATGTCATCGGCGGTTGTATTCGCTAACAGACCAGGTTTCTGGGTTTGGCCAGTCTCTCTACCCCCTGTTAGCCCTAAGGAGGATATGATGTCCCTTATCGCTAAACGTCTACTCTTTCTTATTGCCTGCTTCATGCTGAGCGTCACCCTGGTCTCGGCCGAGGAAGGCACCGGGCCGGTCACGCCGACATCAGGCGGTGAACGGACTATTGCACCGGTCATTACAGAAACTGGCTTCATCTCTATATCGGTCGATGGATTGGGAACCCTGAGCGACAGCGGGGTGATTCAAGTGGATAAGCCAATTGGCGCGACGGTGCGTCGGGCGTATTTTGCGGCCGCCAGCACCGGTTTCACCGGCTATGAAATTGCTGACGGTGAGTTGGAGATCGAGGGAACGGGCGTCACCTGGGATATAGCCACGCTCAACAGCATTTCCTCCTGGAACTACTGGGCAGATGTGACGGATATTGTCCAGCCGGTGGTCGATGCGGCGCCGGCCGGCCTGGTGGACCTTACGATTACCGAAACCTTCGACTCCTTTTTGGTGGATGGCGAACTTCTGGCTGTTATCTTCGATGATCCTAACCAAACGAGCGTTAATACCATCATCCTGCTCTTCGGGGCCCAAGAGACAACCGGCGATACATTTGCCATTGGTCTGCTCGAACCTATCGATTTGAGCGATCCAGACCTGGGTCTTGATCTTGGCCTGGGCATTTCCTACAGCTTCCAGGACTCTAACGGGCAACACAGCGAAGTTGACGTCAATGGGACGCGGATGACCTCCTCTTCGGGCGGCTACGATGATGGGGAAGGGGCCAACGGCGCTCTGTTTACCGTCGGGGGGTTGGGAGATGTCAACGATAATCCGCCCGATCCCTTTGCGCTGTCGGGTGGGGATAACCGGTTTGACGATGAGATGTACAGTCTGCTCCCCTTCGTCAGCGATGGCGATGAGACCATCACGGTTGATACCCTCAACCCATCGAATGATGACAACATCCTCTTCGCTTACCTGGTGTTGAATGCCACCACCGCGGTGGTGGGCGAAGGCATTGCTCTGGGGCCGGATGGGCAAACGATTTGCCTGGGTGAGGATGTGACGCTAGAAGCGCTGGCACAGGACGAAGATGGCAACCCACTGGCAGATAGGGAAATTACCTTTGAGGTTACGGCCGGCCCGCACGTTGGTGAAATGGATGTCCAGATGACCAATGCTGACGGAGAGGCTACTTTTGTCTACACAGGTTCAGTGGCCGGGGTGGACACCGTGGTAGCTTCGTTCATCTCTGATCTGGGGGCGATTTTCTCCAACACGGTCTCTGTGACCTGGGAAGATTGCCCACCGACCGATGTGGCCCTGACCGGTTTTCAGGGGCAAAATAGCCTCGACAGCGGCGCATGGGCCATCTGGCTGGCAGTTGGACTGGGGGCGGCCGGCGCTTACTATACTTTCCAGCGTCGGCGTCTTGGTTGATGTGACAGCTTGAGTAGATGATCAAGGGACGCCGTCTCACCCTGGTGATGAGAAGGCGTCCCTTCCGATTCTCGAAACATCGCCACGCACCTACTTGTCAGCCGGTGGCTGCAAGATGCGCGGCGAGGGGGCGTTGTCGCCCGACAAAAGCCAGCGTAGCGCCCACGCCCGGCGTGACCCCAGGTGTATAGGCAAAGGCAAGCCGGGCGTGGCTGTTGGGCAAGAAGGTTCTATCAACCATTTTAACGTAGCAGGCCGGCCGGGTCGTAGTTGGCCCCGGGCAGGCATTTGCTCAAGACGGCGCCGATCACAAACTGAGCGTCCGCCTGGCTCATGGCTTCGATGGGGAAACCCAGATACATCGTCAGGTCGCCACCGGCTTTGGCGACGGCGGCGTTGCCCTGGTTGCCGATGAAAACGACCTTCGCGCCGGGGGCGGCGTTGAGGCGGTCGCTGTAGTTGGTGAAGGGGTAAGACAGGGTATAGGTCTGATCCTTAAACGGCCCCACCTGACCCGTGACCTGCGTCTGACTGATGTCACTGACGGCCGACACGACCCCCAGATAGGTGGTCATGAAGCTTGTCAGGCCGCGATCCCAATAGTAATCCTGGCTGCTGATGATGAAACAGCCGGGGTTGTTGCTCAACCAGTCGCTAAGGGCTGTTTCGCCGGCCGCCCCCGGCCCGGCCGCCCCACCAAACTCATCGCCGGTGAACCAGATCACCCCCTGATAGGCGCTCAACAGACCCGCGTCCGGCTCGTTGTCGCTGTTGATTGTATCCCAGATGTCGTAATCCAGGTCGAGGGCATCCAACAGGGTGGTGTAGAAGCTGCGCACATCTGGGTCATTGTCGTCGTCATCCACCAACAACAGGGGGGGCACAGCCCGGGTGGTGAAGGTGAAGGCAACAGAATCGACAAAGCCGCAGGCGTTGTGCGCCCGCACACGCCAGGTGTAAACATGGCTCGGCTCCAGAGCCGTGGCAAAGGTGTGGCTGGTGGTCGTCAAACCGACTGCCTCCAACACCGGCGTCCCTCCATCGAAAACGGTCAAATCGTAGCTGCTGGCGTCGGTCGCCGACCAGCTGAAGGTGGGGGAAACGGAGACATCCAGCGCCCCGTCGGCCGGCGACAACAAGGTCAGGCTAGAAGGGTTGCCGGCGAACACATCCAGCATCACGCCGATGCTCTGGTCGCCGGTGGTGCTGCTGCCGGTGATGTCAATGCTGTAGCTGCCGGGGGCGTAGCCGCCCGTGTTGAGGGTGAAGAGGCTATCGCCGGGGGGCGTCACCGGGTTGGGGCTGAAGGAGCCGCTGGCGCTGGCGCTCAAGGTGACGGGGTCGTTGAAGCCCGACTGGCTGCCCACACTGACCGTGTACTCAGCGGTGGGCGCGCCAACGCAGATGTCTTGCATGGTAGGGGTGACGGCCAGGTTGAAGTCAGGGGTCTGGTCGCGACCGTCCCACACCAAAACGCCCAGGTTGAGAGGATCGAGCCAGTTACTCAGGCGAGTAGCGTTGCTGCCGCCCCCTGTCCAGGAGACGGAGAGGCGACCGTACCAATCCGCCAGGTTGTTGCCACAGGCGGCGTAGCCTCCGTGCAGCTGACCGACGATGCGATGATCCTGGTTGAAAAGAGGAGAACCGGAGGAACCCGGTTCCGTCGTGCCCAGGTCCCAATCCTGCACGCGAATATGGGTTCCGTCGCCGGGGCTGCTGGTACCCAGGTAGGAAGTGGTGGTGGTGGGTTCGTCCTCAAAACTGATGCGCTTTTCATCGGTGTTGGGGTGGTGAATGGCGGTGGCGCTGGTAGCGTCGGCCGGGGTGGCATCCCAACCGGCCCAATGCACATTGAAGCTCTCGGCCGGCGCTTCATCCAATTCCACCAGGGTGAAGTCGGAGGAGCTGTAAGAGGCGCGGAAGAAGGAGCCGGTTTGGAATTGATCGAGCGTACCATCCCCCGGCTCTCCATTGACCGGGCTGCCCACCGGCCGGCACCAGGAGTTCTCATAGTTCCAATAGACCACCAACGAGGCCGCGTTGCTGCCGTTGACGCCGCAATGGTTAGCGGTCATGAAGTAGGGCGTCAGGTCGTTGGCGGTGTTGTTGACCAGAAAACCGGTGCAGAAGGTGGAACCACTCAGACCGATCACTGCGACGGAACGAATCTCCGACCGCCAATCATCTCCCTCAGAGCAGACAACGTCCACATTGCAGGAACCGGAGAGGATGATGTCATCAAAGGTGCGGTAGCCGTGATTGACAGCAGTCAAGTTGAGGCGTAGTTGGGAACGCGCCCTGGCCGGCAAGGTGACGCGCAAGGTCACATCATCCGTTTCCAGAATGGGCGTCCACAACTGGCCGTGAGCAGCGTTATCAGCCGCCGTGAAGGGACGAATGTGGCGTGTGGGGCGTTGGCTATCGAAGATGAGCAGTTCGCCCCCTTCAGGCATGAAGTAGGCGGTGAAGCCCAGGTTGAGGGAGGTCGCGCCGGGGGATTGCACGCGCAACTCCCAGACGTGACGGCCGGCCGGGTCAGCGCGCCAGATGCCGTGGGTTTCGGGCGCAATCTTCACCGGCAGGGGCAAGGCAAAGCGAGGGGCCACCCCCGGCCCTTGATTCAGGCTATCCTCCGCCAGCAGAGCGGCGTTATCCACTGGCGGCAGGCGTAAGATAGGGGTGGCGTCGCCGCCAGGTTGGGTGTAGCGAAGACCAGCGTCTGTTGCGCCTACGACGCTGCCAATGGCAACGACCAGGCTACATAGCGCCACAAGTAAAAGCCATCGTGTCATGCGCATGGTTAATTTTCTCCTGGTGAAATGGCTGGATCAATGGCTCCCCGTCAGGGATTGGAGCAGTAGGAGGAGCAGGCCTTTTCAAATGCGTCGCTGGCATCTGAGGACGTCAACTCCTCTATCTTGATGGGGCGGATGGGGGGCAGACACATCGATCTGCCCCCCATCTATCTGCCAGGCGCCCAACGGCGCGGAGAGACAACAGCTCGCTCAGGCGACCGGGGTGTCATTTAGGGCAAAAAGTCGTCGAATGGTCCCGTCTGGCTGCCGAGGCAGCGATTGAGAATGGAACCGATGACAAAGCGCGCATCCGTTTGGGTCATCGCCTCCACCGGGAAGCCCAAGAATATCGTCAGGTCGCCGCCCGCTTTAGCCGTGCTGGCATTACCCTGATCGCCGATAAAGACCACCCGTGCACCGGGGCCGGGGTTGAGGCGATCACTGTAGTTCGTGAAGGGGTAACTCAGGGGATAGGTCAAACCTGTAAACGGCCCAACCTGACCCGTCACCTCCACATGACCTACATCGTTGGTGAAACTGCCAACCCCCAGATAAGTGGACATGAAGCTCGTCAGGCCACGGTCATAGAGATAATCCTGGCTGGAGATGATGAAGCAGCCAACATTACCATCCAACCAAGTTGCCAGAGCGGTCTCGCCGGCCGAACCCGGCCCGGCCGCGCCGCCAAACTCATCTCCCGTAAACCACAACACCGCTTCATAACCGCTCAACGTCGCGGCATCCGGCTCATTGTCACTATTAGTGGTGTCCCAGATGTCATAATCAATCGCCAGCGCATCCAGCATGGTGGTGTAAAAGCTCTGGCTGTTGGGGTTGTTGTCGTCATCATCCACCAACAATACCGGCGGCGTATCCAGGGTGGTGAAGGTGAAGAGCGTCGACACGCTCGCACCGCAGGCGTTGACGCTGCGCACCCGCCAGCCATAGCTGGTCAGCGGGTTTAGAGCCGTTGCAAAGGTGTGACTGGTGTCTGTCAAGTCGGCGGCCGCCATCACAGGCGTTCCCCCCATGTCATACACAGTCAGGTCATAGCTGACAGCAGTCGGGCTAGCCGTCCAACTGTATGTGGGCGTCAGCGAGACATCAACCGCGCCATTGACCGGAGAGAGCAGCGTTGGGGCCACAGGCGGGCCATCGGCAACATTCAGTTCCACCGAGGCGTTTTTATCGCCGCTGGTGCTGGTTCCCGTGATGACAATGGTGTGGAGACCTGGGTCCGTGATGGTAACGGTCAGGTCGCTGGTTCCGGTGGGAATAACCGGGTTGACGCTAAAGGTTCCGCCAGCGTCGTTGCTCAGCGTAACTGGATCAGTGTAGCCAGCAATGCTTGTCACTTCCACCGTGTAGACTGCGGCGCTGGGAACACACACCGTCTGGCTGGTCGGCGTGGCGGCCAGAGCATAATCTGGCTCCGAGGCGCAGTTGTAACACACCAGGGCAAAGTCCTGATCGGTCGTATCGCCGGTGTTGGGCACGCCATCGGAGTTGATGTTGGTGGCTACTACGCGCACAATCGCGCCGCTGGGGGCAGTGGGGCCGAGAAAGACCCCTTCAGTGTTGTTGCGACTATCGGCCGGGCCGCCCGGCGCCGACCAACCAGAAGCCGCAAAGGCGTTGCCGCGGTAGGTGTTGCCATCGGCTTCCACCACCAGATCGAGATTGTTGTTCCAGGCTGGCGTGCTGCCACCCAGACCATGGCCGGGGGCATCCGTCCACACCAGCATGAAGCGCATGGGTTGGCCGGGGTCGGCCGGGGAGAAAGAGGCCGTCCACTCCTCACCAGTGTTATCGAAGAGCTGGGGATTGTCGTAGTATACGACCGAAACCTGGGGATCGAGCACCGCCTCCAGATCCATGCGCCCCCAACCCTGTTTGCTGTCGAAGGGGTGGCCGAGTGTACCGCCGTCGGCATCCTGGTTGCCGGCCAGATCGTGGGCCACCGGCAAGAAAGCGGCTTTGATCAGGGCCGGGCTGGGATCAACAGCGAAGAGGTTGCGGTAATACTCAACGAAAAGCGCTACCGCGCCGCTGACGTGGGGCGAAGCCATGCTTGTGCCGCACAACAGGCCATAGCCGGTGGCAGTCAGAGAGGAGTCCACATTGCACCCCGGAGCCACCATATGGGGAATCGTGCGACCATCCAGCGCCGGCCCATGCGCCGTGTTGGAAGAGAAATCGTTGATGTCCAGAATCTGTGAACCATTGGATTCTTGCATCTTGGTCGAGCCAATGGTGAAGATGTTCTTGGCTTCGTCGGGCGTGCCCTGGGTACTGGTTCCACCGTTGCCGTTCATAAACGAAAGGACAAAGCTCAGAGGTTGGTTACCCGGAGCATCGGGGTCGGCATCGCGCACGCCAATATCCACTTGCAAGGTGTCGTCATCATATCCCTGGGGGGAGCCAGACGGCCCCCAACTGTTGCCCGAGAGCGACGCGCCGTTGTTATAGGAGTCGGTCATCAGCAGCAACATGCCCCCAGGTTGGGTGTAGAAAGGACTGTACACCTGTTCCACCAGATTGGCTCCCGGCGCGACGCCCTGGCCTCGCAAAAAGCCAAAGCTGTCGGTGGTTCCCGATGAACCATCGGCGGCCATGATACCGGCCGTGTGGGTTCCATGGGTGCTGACGGCCGTCCCGCCGCAGGTGGTTCCGGTGCAACCGACGATACGGGCAGCCAGATCAGGATGGTTGTGATAGATGCCACTGTCCACATTGGCAATGATGACCCCGTTGCCATCCAGGCCAATGCCACTCAACCAAGCGGCATAACCGGGGAAGGCCAGATTGCTGCCATCGTGGTTGTTAGCGTTGATCTGGTTGCTCATCTCGCCGCGCAGGCCGCCATCAGTTTTGATGGGCTGAACGCTGTAGACGCCGGCGACCGAGGCCAGTGTGTTGATGTGACCACCGGAAACGCGAAAACCGATAATCTCCCAGGTGGCGTTTAACACAGCGCGCTCAAAGCCCCGGCCGTTAACGGCCTGCTCCAGGCGGCGCACCGTGGCGTCGGCATCCGCGCCCCGATAGAGGAGAACATTGACCGTCACCGGCCCGGCTAGATTGCGCCAGGCGGGCAAAACGCGGTAGGCAGGCGCAAAGGGGCCAGTCCAGCGCACAAAGTCAGTTGCTTCCACTGCGTTGACGTCCGCCAGCTCGCCCCAGACGACATAGGTGTAGGGGTGGATGTATTGCACCACCTGCAATCCCTGGGCCGTGAGAAGATCGAGCCATTCAACACGAGTTGGGCCAATGAGTTGCACCAGATGGAGGTCCGGGCCGCCGCCGCTGATACGCTCCCACCCGGCCGGCAGACGTGGCGTCTGGTACAAGGGATCGAAGCGCAAACCACCTAAATCAAGCGTGAAGGGATCGGGCTGCCATTGAATATCCGCCTGGGCGGTTTGTAACCGGCTGAGGTCAGCGGCCGAGACGGCCATCCAATGAAAGAGGCCATAATCCAGGTCTAAGAGGGGTTGAACCCCCAACTGCTGTGCCGCAGCGTGGCCGGCTGGCGAAGCCTGAATAAAGGCCACATCACTGCGATGGGCGACGTTGGCTTGCGCCAGCGACCCAGAAAGGAAAAGGGTAGCTGCCACAAGCAACGTCAGCAAAAGCCACATTCGCCAGGTCTGTCTCATCATCGGGGTATCCTCCAATACATAAAAGAGTTGGGGCAACAAGCTTAAACGGGCCAGGCTGGTTGCCGGGTGGGAAACTGGGTCAATTCTAACGGAATTCGGTCTGAGGGGCGAATGGAGGCGCTGGGGGCGTTCAAGCTGCTCACGCCTGGCGCTGGCGGCGCATTTCATAGACGATCAGGCCGGCCGCCACCGCCAGATTGAGCGAAGAGGAGACCCCCCACATGGGAATCCGCAACTGCCAGTCGGCCGCCTGCAAAACGGCCGGCGGCAACCCTTCCCGTTCGCTGCCCAACATCACCAGGCCAGCGGCCGGCAGCTGCGCTTCCCAATACACCTGGGGAGCGTGGGCTGAAGTCGCCAGAATGGGCAGACGGCCGGCGCGTCCCCAGGCCAGCACCGCCTCTAGGTCGGGGGCCGTTGCCACAGGCAGGCGGAAAACAGCCCCCAAACTCGCTTTGATAGCTGTGGGATGGTACGCCTCGGTTGTTTCCCCCACCAAGATCAGGCCCTGCCCACCGACGCCGTCCAGAGTGCGCACAATCGTTCCCAGATTGCCGGGGTCGGCAATGCGATCCAGCGCCAGATAAAGACCCTGTGGTTCGGCCGGGCAATCCGCCAGCGCCAGATGGGGGGGGCGCACCACCGCCGCCAACCCTACCGGATTATCTCGTTCAGAGAGATGGCGGAAAACCGCCTCCGTGACCCACACCTGGGGTAACGGAGTTTGTCCCAGAGCCGCCCAGGCGGTCGGGCTGGTCAGCAGTGCGGCGCAACCGATCACCAGCTCTACCGCCGCGCCCAACTCCAGGGCGGACAACACCACCCGCACTCCTTCGATCAAACACACCCCCTCCGCCTGGCGATATTTCTTCTGGCGCAGACGGCGCAGTCGCTTGATCAACGGATTGTGCAGACTGCTGATGACCTCCTGGGACATAGCGGCTCGGGGGTCTTACCCTTCTTCTTCTGGCTCCGGCAGCAAAGCCACCTCCAGCACTTCCCGCATGTGGTCTACCAGAACAAAGGAGATGTCCTGGCGCAGCTTTTTGGGGATTTTGTCCAGATCTGGCTCATTTTTGCGAGGTACGATGACGGTGCGAATGCCAGTTCGCCGCGCCGCCAGCGCCTTCTCGCGCACCCCTCCCACCGGCAAGACCCGACCGCGCAACGTGACCTCGCCGGTCATGCTGACATCACGTCGGACGGGACGGTTGGTAAATGCGGAGATGAGAGCCACGGCCATGGCCACGCCGGCCGAGGGGCCATCTTTCGGCACCGCACCTTCGGGAACGTGCAAATGCACATCCGTCTTCTCAAACATCTCATCGTCCAGCCCCAGCGCGTCCGCCTGACTGCGGGTAAAACTCATGGCAGCCTGGGCGCTCTCTTGCATCACTTCCCCCAGCTGTCCGGTCAGGGTCATCTCGCCCTTGCCCGACATCAGATTGACCTCAATGGGCATGATGTCCCCCCCGTTGGCTGTCCAGGCCAGGCCGGTTACCACCCCGATCTCATCCTCGTCGCGCAACCATTCATCGGGAAAGGGAGGTGGCCCCAACAACTCTTTAACCCGCCGGGCGGTGATGCGGTGGGGATAGGGCCTACCCTCCGCCACGCGGCGGGCAATCTTGCGGCAGACGTTGGCAATCTCCCGCTCCAGATTGCGCACGCCGGCTTCGTAGGTGTAACGTCGAATCAACAGGCCCAATGCTTCACTGTCGAAGCGCACCCCGGCCGTGCTGAGGCCTGTCTCATCCAACTGGCGCGGAATGATAAACTGTCGGCAAATCTCCTGCTTCTCCTCCTCCAGATAGCCGGAAAAGTGGATCACCTCCATCCGATCCAGCAACGGTTCGGGAATGGTATCCAAAATGTTGGCGGTGGTGACGAAGAAGACTTTGGAGAGATCATAATCCAGTTCCATGTAATGATCCTGGAAGGCTTTGTTCTGCTCCGGATCCAACACCTCCAACAAGGCAGAAGCGGGGTCGCCGCGAAAATCTTGCCCAATTTTGTCGATCTCATCCAGGATAAACAATGGGTTGTTGGAGCCGGCGCGACGAATCGATTGAATGATCCGGCCGGGCAAGGCCCCCACGTAGGTGCGGCGATGTCCCCGTATCTCCGCTTCGTCGTGCACCCCGCCCAGACTGAGGCGAACAAAGCGGCGGTTGAGGGCGCGCGCAATGGAGCGCCCAATGGAAGTCTTACCCGTCCCCGGCGGCCCCACCAGGCACAAAATGGGGGTGCGCATCTTATCGGGCGCAATCTTCTTGACAGCGATATGCTCCAGAATGCGCTCCTTGACCCGCTCCAACCCATAGTGATCTTCATCCAGGATACGCGCCGCATGGCTGACATCCAGATTGTCGTCAGTGTAATCTATCCAGGGCAACCCCAACAACCAATCGATGTAGGTACGAATCACGCCTACCTCTGGCGACATGGGGGCCATGCTGGCCAGGCGGGAAAGCTCCTTCTCCGCCTTGGCGCGCACCTCCACCGGCAACTGTTTGGCGTTGATGGCGTCTTGCAGTTCGGTGAGTTCTTGGGTGAAAACATCCCCTTCCCCCAGCTCGCCCTGGATGGCGCGCATCTGTTCACGCAGGAAATGCTCCCGCTGACTGCGGTCGATCTCTTCCTGCACCCGGTGATGGATGCGATCTTCTGCCTCTAACAAATCGATCTCGCGCGCCAGGATGCTGCCCAGGCGTTGCAAGCGGTCGTTGGAGTTGGACATCTCCAGCATCTCTTGCTTGACGATCAGGGGTAGTTCCAGGGTCTGGACAATAAAATCCGCCAGCCAGCCGGGGGATTCGGCGTTCAAGGCGATGGTGTAGGCGTCCTCCGGCAGGCGGCGATTCAGGTCCACCACCTGCTCGAATTGATGCAGGACGGCCCGCATCAGCGCTTCGGTATCCTGTGTCCACTCGTCGGGTTCAGGGATGAGGCGGGCGCGCACGCGGATGTATGGCTCCCATTGGACAAACTCGATCAGCTGCACGCGCTGCCGCCCCTGGCACAGCACGCTGCTGCTGTTGTCGGGTAGCCGCAAGGTGCGCCCTAGAATGACTTCTGTGCCTACTTGAAAGATGTCACTGGCGACCGGGTCTGTCTGTTCAGAATCACGCTGGGCCGCTACAATCAGGGTTTCCCCATTCGTCTGGGCTGCCTGCAAGGCGGCCAGGGAGCGGTCGCGGCCGACAAAAATGGGAGCCACCATGTCGGGAAAGAGAACCAGACCGCGCAAGGGTAAAAAGGGGCGGGTGATCAAGCCATCCGCATCCGTTTTTTGGGGAGCGTCCTCGAACTCCTGGGAAAGGCGTAACATGGCCTCTAAAATATCGGGGTAGTGGGTGTAATCAATGGAATCGTCTTGGTTCATTACCTCATGATTGTAGACCGACCGGCGCATTCAGCCAACACAAAGCGTGTTAAAATATGGGCCGGCCGCTACATTCTGTCTCAAGAGACAACCAGGCGGCTTAAACAGCCAGCACAGTCTGGCCCAGGAGTTGACCTATGACCGTTGTAGCCCAGGTTCATCAAACGCTCGCTAACACCACCTGGATTTTCTTCCTGATCATCGGGCTGTGGGCGCTCTACCGCGCTGTGCGCGGCTATGGCGTGGATAGCAGCTTTCTGGGAGCGATGATCATTGGGGAGTTGCTCTTCGTGGTGGAAGGGGCGCTAGGCCTGACGTTGTGGATCGGCGGCCGGGGAGGCGAGGTATCGCGGTTGGGCATTCATGTCTTGTACGGCGTGTTTGCTGTGGTGTTTCTGCCCTTCCTCTTCACCTACCAACGAGGGGATGACAGCAACCGGGCGCAATGGGTCTATGCTTTTGGCTTGCTTTTCCTTTTTGGCATCGCCCTGCGTTCCATCACCACGGCTGTCTAAGCCCGGCGCGAGGAGGCCCTGACCTATGCTCTCACCAGCTGCAATTCCCCAGGCGGCGGCTCGTCTGGCCGGCATGGCGCATGTGACACCGGTACTCACCTCGCGCACCCTGAACGCCCAATGCGGCGCGGAGGTTTTCCTGAAATGTGAAAACTTTCAACGCGGTGGGGCCTTTAAGTTTCGCGGCGCGTACAACACCTGCGCGCAACTGGACGCGGCCGCGCGCCAACGGGGCGTTGTCACCCACTCCAGCGGCAACCACGCCCAGGGGCTGGCCCTGGCAGCGCAGCTGCTGGGCATCCCGGCCGTGGTGGTGATGCCGGATGACTCACCCCAGGTCAAATTGGCGGCCACGGCCGGCTATGGAGCGCGCATCGTCACCTGTCCGGCTGTGCAGCGGGAAGCGCTGAGCCGCCGACTGGCGGAGGAAGAGGGCTACACCCTCATCCATCCCTACGATGATGACCGCGTGATCGCCGGTCAGGGCACGGCCGCTTATGAGCTATTCCAGGCCGTAGCAGGTCTGGAGGCGCTCTTCGTTCCAGTGGGAGGCGGCGGGTTGATCAGCGGTTGCGCTCTGGCAGCGGCCGGTGCAGCCCCAGGCTGCCGGGTGATTGGAGTGGAGCCGGAAGCAGCGGACGATGCCAATCGCTCCTGGCGCGCCGGGGCGGTGGTGGTGTTGCCGCAAACGCCTAACACCCTGGCCGATGGCCTGCGCACCCGCTTTATTGGTGAGCGCAATCTGGCGCTGATGCGCCGCTATGTGGCGGATATGACCACTGTCAGCGAGGCGGAGATCATGGCCGCTTTGCGCTTTGCCTGGGAACGGTTGAAAATAGTGGTGGAACCAAGCGGCGCGACGTCGCTGGCGGCCATTTTGTCAGGGCGTTATCCGGTGGCCGGCCGGCGCGTGGGCGTTGTGATCAGCGGCGGCAATGTCGCCCTGGACGCCTTAAGCCGCCTGGGGCCAGTTTGAAGGGAGCGCGGCAGCCACCCGCCCCCTCCTGTTGTTGATCCATCTTCAACCCAATCAAGGAAAGACCCATGCCCACACGCCCGCACATTCTCGTCTGCGATCCGTTGGATGAAGAAGCGCTCCATATTTTGCACAGCGCCGGCGAGGTGGATAGCCAGCCTGACCTGGATGAGGAGGGTCTGGCGCACCTCATCCACCGTTACCATGCCCTCATCCTGGGGGCGCACCAACATCTGAGCCAGAGCCTGTTGGAAAAAGCGTCCCAGCTGCGCGTCATCGGCTGCACCCAGGATCGGCTGGATGAGATGCCGTTCACTCTGGCGCACGAGTATGGCATTGAGGTGCGCACCGTGCCCGATGTCGCCACCATTGCAGCCGCCGAGCAAACATTGATGCTGTTGCTACAACTGGCGTTGCGCTTTGGCGATGGGGCGCTGGCAGGCAAGACGTTGGGGCTGATCGGCTATGGGCGGATTGGGCGGGAGGTGAGTCAACGCGCCCGCGCCTTCAATGTGCGCCTCATGGTCAACCAGCCCCGCCTGACACCCGAACTGACACAGGATGGCGAGATCGAGGCCGCGGATCTGGCGGATTTGCTGCGAGCCGCCGATTTTGTGAGCCTGCATGTGCCCTACAAGCCGGAGACGGCCGCCATTATCGGGCCGGCCGAACTGGCTTGGCTCAAACCCTCAGCCTGCCTGGTGAACCTGGGGCACCCCGGCCTGGTGGATCGGGCCGCCCTGTTACAGGCGTTGGCCGAGGGGCGCCTGGCCGGCGCAGCTATCACCCTGGCGCGGGGGGAGACCTTCAACCATCCCGGCCTCTTGCCCCTATCCAGCACTCTGGGAGGGCGCACGCCGGCCGGCCACGCTGCGGCTAATCTGGCGCGTCAGGTGGTCAATGTGCTGCGCGTCAAACGCCCCAGCGAGGCGCTGTCGCTCGACATTGTGCCGCTGGAGTTGGTGATGCCCCACGAACAAATTGATGAAAAACGGGTGGCGCGCCTGATGGAGAGTCTGGAAACGGAGGGGGTGCTATCCAATCCTGTTTTGGTCACTCCCTGGGCGGGCAAATATGTGGTGCTGGATGGGGCCACGCGCTCCACAGCGCTGCGCCGGCTGGGGTATCCTCATCTGGCGGTGCAGCTGGTCGACCCGGATGATGAATACACCCTCTACACCTGGTACCATGCCATCTCCAGCCCGCAGGCCGGCCGGGCGCTTTTTGACCAGCTGGCGGCCCTGCCCCATCTGACGCTCACCCCCTATCCGGCCGATGCCCTCCATGCTGTGTTTCAAGACCCGACTGTCCTGTGCTACTTTTTGGATCGCGAGGGTCAGGTGACATTGGCGCGCACCGATGTCGAGGCCGGGCGGTTGCAGGTGATGAATGACCTGGTGGCGTGTTATACCGCCTGGGGGGATGTGGAGCGAACGTTGCTAACCGATCTCAGTCGATTGCTGGGGCAATTCCCCAACATGGCGGCGGTGGCGGTCTTTCCCCAATTCAAGCCCCAGGATGTTTTCGATGTAGCCCGACATGGGCAGTTGTTGCCGGCCGGGCTAACACGCTTCGTCATCCCCGGCCGTATCTTACGCCTGAACATTGAACTGTCGCGCCTGAAATCCGACGAACCCCTGGCCGGCAAACGCGCCTGGCTCAACCAATTCCTGGCCGATAAACTCGCCCGCAGCCGCCTGCGCTACTACCAGGAGCCGGTCATTCTGCTGGATGAGTAAGCTATACTCATTTGGCTATCTTTGCCCTAACCCCGGTCAGGGAACTGAACATTTCGCCGCAATAATCTCCTGAATGGCCAACACCTGTCGATTGGAAGTTTCCCACTGCCCGGAGTCTGGAGAGTAAGCGAAAACATCCAGCTCTGGCTCGGTTAGGGTGTTCCTGACAACACACACCCTGTATGATTCTCGGTTCGTTCTCATAGCTTTATATTCATTTGGTGTGAGATCCACAATAATATGAGAACCGGACAACCCCTTTACCTCTAACTTGAGTTTTCGCTTCCCCAGCACGGCATTCAGATCCCAGCCAACATTGTCCTTCTCAACTGATTCAACATGATACCCAAGTTGAGTGAAGTGAGCTACGGTCTTTTCAACAGCAATTTGCTCGACCTTTTGTCGGAGAAGCGGATTGGGTTGGTGCGGGCTAGACCTTTCGGGCTGTGGTAGCAACTGCCTCGATTCAACGTAGCGTAAAATGTTAAGCCGCAATTCCCAGTGCTGCTGAGGATCATCGGCATACCAAATGTTGGCCTGACCAAACGCCCCCTTTCCTTGTTGCGGAACGTGAAAAACACGCTCATCGCGTGGCAGAAGCACAACATCAGTAGTATTTGCTTCAACGTAGTATCCACAATCCATGGTGGCGTGTCGGCGATTGGAATTAGAAGGAGGCGATTGCCAATTCCTATAAACCGTTGCGTTCCTATACCACCCAACCACAAATGTGCCTCCCAACGGTGAAGTCGCCACCCAAATAACAAGGACACCGGACACAGTATTATCTTCTACCGCCGCACCGAGACGATTCAGATTGATCTTCGCCTCTTCCCACCGATCTTTGCGTCCGGGTGGCTGGACATAACCATACACTTTGTCCTGGAACGGCTGAAAGTTGAAGATTTCATGGCCGAAGCCATGATCCGTTATGTAGCCCCCGCCGCGTGAGATGGTGTCACCATTTGTAAGTCCCTGGTAGCGATCCATCCAACCTACTCGAAGAAAAACCATACGAACATTGAATGGATTAAATTGAGCATGCATAAGGTTTTCACATTGCGGCGTTATGTTGGCAACCTGAGGCACCGCTGCCGCCTGTTTCGTCAAGATGCGCAGTTTGCCGTGTTATTCAGGGCGCGGCGTGCTCGAAAACTGAAATATGTTTGGTGCTTTCAGCTGAAAAGACGCCGCCGCGCCAATTACTCCAGCGGTATTTTAGCCGCATACCCGCCAGCTGCGCCATCAGGTCGAGTTCGGCCGGCCAGGCGAAGCGTAGCTTCACCGGATAGAGCCGTGTCCCCTGTTCAGTAATGACCAGGTGTTGGCTGGTGATCTGTTGCGTGACGGGATCGAGTTGCGAAGCATTCAGGTGAACTTCTTGATCACTGACCCTGACCACTCTTAAGGCCTGTTGTCCGGTGAAGGGGGCTAGATTGGGGACAAAAGCTTCGACAACGAAGATACCCGACGGCGTAAGATGCTGCGCCACATTGCGCAGGCAGCGCACTTGCTCACCCTGGGTCAGTAGCGCAAAGAAGGTGTTGAAGAGCACGTAGATCAGGGCGTATTGGCCTTCAACGGCCACATCTGCGAAGTTTCCCAACGTCACAGGGATGAGCGCGCCGCCCGGCTTGGCGCGCAATCTGACAAGCATGGCGGCCGAAGCCTCGATGCCATGAACGTCGATGCCCGATTGCTGTAGAGGTAAAGCGATCCGCCCGGTGCCTATGCCGAGTTCGAGGGCGCGCCCACCCTGGGCAAATTGGTTCAAGGCGGTGATAGCGGCCACGTCATAATCGGCATACCACTCGTCGTAAATGTCGGCAATGCGTTCGCCATAGGTCTCTGTCTGGTAGTTATCCATCATTTCGACTGCTGATCCCGCCCCGACAGCTTCCGCGTCCACTAACGCATCAGCGCTTGCTCTGACGCCGCGCCTGTCGGCGAACACTCAGACCATAGGCCTCAGCCAGCAAGGCGCGCACTGTAGGAAACGTTGTGGGGCTGGGATTGAGGACGCACACATAATGCTGCGCGGCATAGTCGGGATGCGGCATGATCCTGTCCAGGGCAGTGAAGTCGTAGGCGCTGCTATCCACCTTGTCTGGGCTAAACAAGGTGTGAAAGGTTTGCTTACTTTGACAATGTTAGATTCACGGGCTACGAGCCTTTCTAAGCCGCGATTTGCGTGAGCGGGTACGATTGTCCAGATGTTTGACAACCAACTCAGCCGCCTCACGGGATGATAACTGAGGTAAAGGCAAGG
>DAOTXO010000018.1:0-92450 GCA_034435495.1 Anaerolineae bacterium | reverse complement strand
CCGGCCGCGCCGGCCGGCGCGGACGGTGAGATGTGGGCTTGATTATAGAACGATCCCCCGGCCTGACCAGCACACCGCTACGCGCTGTTTGCTGAGGGTAGGGGCTTATGTTAGAATTGTGAAAAGTTGCACGATTATTCCTTATCTATGCTACATGTAGCAACATACGCAACTTATTGATTAAAAAAGAGCTTTCATGTCGTAGCATAGCGTCGCGTCAGATGAGTTGGTCGGCGCGTGGCTGGCTTGCCCCAAGCCCAAACGGCGCGTAAGCGGAGCAAACAGGCGCAGAGCAGTATGAACTTCGAGATTCCCGATATTGTGATCGGTCGTTTGCCCATTTATCTCCGAGCGTTGCGGCATCTGGCAGACAATGGCAAAACGACCACCTCCTCGCATGAGTTGGGGCGTCGCCTGGGTATCAGTTCCGCTCAAATCCGCAAAGACCTATCCCACTTTGGTGAGTTTGGCAAACAAGGGACGGGTTACAACATTCCCTATCTAATCGACAAATTGCGCCAGATTCTGAACCTGCAAACCGAGTGGCCGGTGGTTCTGGTGGGGGCCGGCTTCCTGGGCCACGCCCTGGCTAACTACCAGGGGTTTGCCCACCGTGGCTTCCGCATCAAATATGTCTTTGACAACGACGCCGGCCGGGTGGGAGAACAGGTTAATGATCTGGTGGTGCAAGATGTCGCCGCCCTGGAAGGGATTGTGCGCCAGGAAAACATCCAGATCGCCATTGTGGCGGTGCCGGCCAACGCAGCCCAAGAGATCACCGACTGCCTGGTGCGCGCCGGCATCCGGGCCATTTTAACCTACGCGCCCATCAACCTGATTGTGCCCCCCCATGTCCATGTGCGCTACAGCGATCCCGTGGTGCAAATGCAGCACATGACGTATTATCTGACCCCTCAACCCCAGCTACAAGAAAACTGATCCTTACCCGGCCGGGGCGCTTTCAGCTGCCAGAGCGAATGGGCGCCAGGAAGGTGTAACCCGTCCCTCGCTCAGATAGGATGTAGGAAGGCTGTCGATAATCCTTTTCAATTTTGCGCCGCAGACGATGGACATGGACATGCAAGCGGTCTTCATAGGCTTCGTCCAGCGGCCACAGACGACGCAGCAAAAAATCATTGGTCACGACCCGGCCGGCGCTGCGCACCAGCAAATAGAGGAGGCGCGTCTCAATCGGCGTCAAGGTTACCTCTTTGCCCTCCACCAGGGCGCGTCGGTTGGGAAAATCGATCTGCAAATAATCGTCCACCGGCACGACAGGCGCAAGGGTGTAGGCAAAGCTCCCGATGCGCCGCAATACGCGCCGAATGCGCGCCACCAGCTCCCCAGGGCTGAACGGCTTGACAATGTAATCCTCGGCGTACTCCTCAATGCCGCGAATGACCGTCTCTTCCTCATCAACGGCCGTTAACATTACAATAGGTAAATCGCTGAATTCATGCACCGCTCGACAAAAAGCGAACCCGTCCATCCCCGGCATATTGAGGTCGACAATCGCCAGATGGGGCAGGCCGCTGCGTTGGATAATATGCAGCGCCTCCTGACCGGAGACAGCGGTCTGGACTTCAAAACCGGCCTTGCCGAGGGCTACTTCCACAATGCGCAGGGTGTAGGGGTTGTCGTCAACCGCCAAAATCCGTTCCCCATTGGTTACCGGGTCACTCATAAGCTGGATCCAATCTCATCCGCCAGCCACAATAGTGGGCGGTTGGGCAGGGGTGCTATAGAATGGAGACGCATGTGGGCTACCAATAGACACGTCATCGCCGCTTCAATGAAGCGGATATGGCGCTGGCTAGAACATGAAGCGTTGGTCATCTTCCCAATCCATTACAGGCTGAGCGGCGCATCAAACGCCAGCTGGCAGCTTCACCACTATAACATAAAGAGTCACACAAAGGGCATAAAGCCACAGTTAAATGTTCAACGTCTAGGGTTAAAAACACGTGAATTTTGTCCCACCCTGGGGCAAAGGTGAACCAAAGATGAACATGGTGTATGTTGGCATCTTCTGGCTATTGGGGATTGTGGTTGCCTCTCAAACGGAGGTTGGACTATCCATCTGGGGTCTGGCGGTCTTGCTTAGCCTGGCAGGCTTCACTGTTTTTCGCCAACGCGACCAACGCACCACCATGCTGATGATGTGGCTGTGCGCTTTTTCGGCCGGGGCGGCGCGCTATGCCACATCCATTCCACACCCCTCCGCTTCCCATGTCGTCAACTTCAATGACCAACCCCGTGCGGTCATTCTCGAAGGGTTGGTGGTGGACGAACCGGATGTGCGCGACCGGTCGCAAGGGGTTCGCCTGCAAGCGGAGCAGATCACCTTTCACGATGGCACAACGCAAACCGTCGAAGGTTTGGTGCAGGTAACGGTCTTGCGTTATCCCGAGATCCAATACGGGATGCGCCTACAGTTGGAGGGCAACCTGACCACGCCAGAGGTGTTGGAAGAGTTCGACTATCGGGCTTATCTGGCGCGTCAGGGCGTGCATAGTGTCATGGCTTTTCCCACCCTGTTCATCGTGGAAGAAGGGGTGGGGACGCGCTTCTATCATCTTATCTTCAGCTTTAAGGCCCGCGCCCAACTGGTTATCAACCAGATGATCCCAGACCCAGAATCCAGCTTGTTGAGCGCGTTTATTCTGGGCAACGATGCGGGGATGCCCGTCAGTCTACAGGAAGATTTCCGACTGGTCGGTTTATCTCACATCATCACCATTTCCGGGTTTCATGTCGCCATCATCATGGCGGTGTTGGTTCCTGTCCTCGATCCTCTGTTTGGCAAACGCAACACCGTGTGGGTTGTATCTGCCATTTTGATCGTTTACACCATTTTGGTTGGCGCGCCCGTAGCCATGATTCGCTCCGTGATCATGGGCATTGCGTACCTGGTGGGGAACCGAATTTTGGGGCGCAGTGGCTTCACTTTAGCCGTTTTGATAGCCGCTGCTGTCGTGCTCTCGGCAGTCAATCCGCAAGTGTTGTGGGATGTCAGTTTTCAACTGACTTTCGCGGCTACCCTGGGCCTGATCCTTTTCTCCAGTCGCTTTGATCGCTGGGGGGTGCGCCAATTGCGCCGGGTCATGACCCCTTCTGGTCTTGTGTATGAGATCGTTGAGATATTTGTCCGCGTGGAGATGATCTCTTTCGCGGCGCAGCTGCCGGCCGTTCCTATCATTCTTTACCACTTCGGTCGGTTTTCCACGCTCAGCTTGCTGGCCAATCCGTTGGTCGTGCCGGTCTCTTCCATCACCATTATTCTGGGTGCCCTGGCCACACTTTTAGGTTTGATCCTGTTGCCGCTGGGACAGGTCATCGCCTGGTCGGCCTGGCTCTTTCTGAAATACATAAACCTGGTGGTCATCTGGTTGGCGGATATACCTTTGCCTGCCATCGGCAATCGCCTCCCCCTCAATGGCGTGCTGGTACTCTATGCCATCCTTGGCGGATTGACCTGGTTCGGGCTGCAAGAGATGGAGCGCCGGCGGCAGATTGTGGGGCGGCTGCGGGTGAATCTGGGCGAGCGCACTGTCTTTGGGGTTTCCCTGGTAGCAGCCATGCTAGTTTTTACCTGGGCAAACACCCAGCCGGATGGTCTGTTGCACCTGACTTTTCTGGATGTGGGGCAGGGGGATGCCATCTTCATTGAGACGCCTAGCGGCCGGCAAATTTTGATCGATGGCGGCAACTTCCCCACCGTTCTCAACCAACATTTAGGGCGACATATTCCTTTTTGGGATCGCGACCTTGATATCATCGTTGCCACCCACGCTGACCAGGACCACACCAACGGCCTGCCCGGCGTCTTCGACCGCTATCGCGTTGGACAGCTCATCACCAATGGCTCGGAAGTGGGGGATGCTGAAAGCTATGGCGCAGTGCTAGACAAAGCTTCGGAACACAATGTGTCGGTGCATGTCGCCCGCGTCGGGGAAGTTATCCAGATCGAGGATGGCGTGCGGTTGGAAATCGTTCATCCCGGCGCAGAGATGTACGAGGAGCGCAATGAGAACTCCGTCTCAGTGCGGCTGGTATACGGCAACTTCTCCGCCTTGCTGACAGGAGACGCAGAGGAAGAGGCGGAGCGGGACATGGTGGCGTCACAACTGCCCCTGACGGCCGTCGTCTTTAAGGCGGGCCATCATGGTTCCAACAGTTCCAGCAACGCCTTTTTCCTGGAACAGGTGCAACCCCAAATTGCCGTCGTCTCGGCCGGCCTCAACAATCGCTTTGGACACCCTCACCCCGACGTGTTGGAGCGCCTGGCGGCGGCCGGCGCGGTCGTCCTGAGCACCATCGATCTCGGTTCCATTGAAGTCATGACCGATGGGGCGCAAATGTGGTGGCAGTCCATCAAACGTTAACCAAGGAGATTGTCTCTTGAAAAGCTGGACTCTTCACATCCGCCTGGCGGCGCGGCGGATGCGCTCTCTCTGCTCCGGTTGGGGGTGGCTGGGAGTCGTGGGCTTCGTCCTCATCGTGGCGGCCTGTCGCCCCACGCCTGCGGTGACGCCAGCGCCTACTCCCACATCCACACCCCCTATGGTTGTGACGCCCCGGCCTTCGGCGACGCCAGAACCAACGCCAGCCCCAACCCCGACGGCGACGCCGGCCAATCCTAGCACGCAAATAGGGTCTGTGGATCCGGTTGTGACCGACGCCGGCCGGCTGACGGTGCGCCAGGTCACCACCGTCGCCTCTGGTTGGGTGGCCTTGCTGGACCCGGCCGCCGACGAGGATAGCGCGCCGCTGGCAGTGGCCCCGGTGGCGGCCGGGACAAGCGACACCGTCACACTGGTGGTCGATCCCTGGCAGCTGCCAGAAAATGTGCGCGTAGCGCTCTACCGTGACCAGGGCAACCTGGGGCAGTTTGAAGCGGGGGTGGACACCCCCTTCCTGTTGCAGGGAACCCCGGTCGCTCTGGAGGTGGCGCTCGATATTCAGGTCCCCCTGCCCACTCTGATCATCAGCGACCAAACAGTGGATGAAAGCGGTCTCATCACTCTGGACACGGTGAGCCTGCCCTTCGATGGCTGGGTCGCCATCTACAATGACGCTGATGGCGCGCCGGGGGAACAGCTGGCTTTCGTCTTTGCCCCGGCCGGCGACAACCGCTTTGTGAATCTAACCTTGCCCTGGCGGGAAGCAACGCCCCGCCTGCACGCCAGGGTACACCGCGACAGCGACCAGCCAGAGCGTTTTGACTATCCGGCCGGCGACCCAATAGTACAAGTGCGCGGTCAGCCACTGCAAGCTGGCTTCCGCGCCAGCTTCCCCCCTGATATCCTCGTCTTGAATCAACCTGTTGTGGACGGCCAGATTGTGGTCGAGCGCGTGATCAGCGAGGGGCCGGGGTGGGTGGCCGTATCCTTCCAGAATGAGGATGGCTCGTTGGGCAATATCATCGGCTTCGCTCCTCTGGCGGATGGCATTAACGAGCAGGTGAGCATTCCCCTGCTGCCTGAGCTGGCGACGCCCCAGGTCTATTTGCAACTCCATCGTGACACAGGCGACGTTGGGGAGTTTGGTTTCCCTGGGAGTGATCCGGTTGTGCTCTACCAGGGGCGACAGCGCCTCTTCACCCTGGACATCGAGCCCGGCCCCTATCTGATCACCCGCGATCAGGCCCCAGAGGTCGCCGATGGGAGCGCGACGGTCGTCATTCCCTACGTGGTGACAGATATACCGGTGTGGGTGGTGCTGCGCACTGACGCGGAGGGCGAGCCGGGGGCAGTGTTAGGGTCTGTCTACGGCGTAGCAGGCATCAATCGGAATCTGACCATCACCTTCGATCCAGCGGTCGCCTCCTCCAGGGTGCATGTCGTTCTGCACTTCGATAGCGGTGAACCGGGGGTCTTTGAGTTTGAGGAGAATAACGACCTGGACGCTGAGCTGTTGCGCAATCGGCTCTTAATCGACGCTCCCTTCTCGCTGCTAGAGGCCGAGACGGCGCCCTAAGCTGCCGACATCTCCCGGCCCAAATCGAGCATGTCGGCGTGCACATTGGCCGCCGTCACCTGCACGCCAGCCCCTTTGCCAGCCATGATCAGGGGTTCGTCGTCGAAGCGGCCGGTGCGGAAGCTGATGTGCTTCAGGTTCGCCAGGGGATCGCTGAGGGGTAAGGGGTGTAACCCCATCCGACCGCCGGCCGGCCCCACTTCGGCCACATAGCGCAACGCCTGCCCCTGGTCACGCGCCGCCGCCACACGGTCACGCATCGAGCCATCCAGCGCTGTCGCGGCCAGCATGAACTCATTCACCGAAAGGTGCGCCAGCGCTGGGGGGTAGAGCGCCTCGACGATAAAATCCGCCTCTTCCAATGGCCAGCCGGCCATGCGCCCCAAGATCATCATTTTGCGCTGCACATCCCGCCCGCCCAGGTCTTCACGCGGGTCAGGCTCCGTATAACCGAAGGCTTTGGCCTCCCCCAGGGCGCGGGAGTAGGGAATATCTTCTGCCAGACGCTGGCAGATGTAGCCCAATGTGCCGCTTAACTGGCCCCGAATGCTCAGGATGGTATCGTTGGTGTCCAGCAGGTAGCGCAACAGAGCGATGACCGGTTGTCCACCCCCAACGGTAGCCCCATGTCGCAGCCGGGGATGGTTGAAGTAGGCCTGGGCGTCGACCCAGGGGCCGGTGAGGGGCTTCTTGTTAGCCAGCGCCACCCCCCAACCCAACTCCAGGGCGGCGTCAATGACCGGTTCCATGCCTGCTTCAGCGGTGGCATCCACCACCATGCCGGCCGGCTGGCCGACCGCTGCCTGACGCACCAATTCGGGCAAGGGGGGACGCGCCTCTCCCCAGGGTTTGCGGTTGCGCTTGGCCTTGACCAACTCCTCCAGGACAGCATCGCTCAGACCTGGCGGCTGCCATATCCACTGTCGGCTATCGGCGACGACAAGCACGTTAAAATGTAAACCATTCCGGCCGGCGTCCACCCCCCGGCCTTCAACCAACTGCTGCAGCAGCGCCCGGCCCACGCCGCCTACACCCAACACGATAACAGGCATCTGTTTCACATTCATAATGGAAAATTATAACGGCGGCTCGCCCCAGGCAAAAGGCCCAACCGGATAAGGGTTGGGCCTCTGCACAGGCGACCGTAGCGCTAGTTCATTCCCGAAGGAGGAAGCGCTACGGTCGGACAACTAAAACAACTACTGTCCATGAGCACCACCTCCTTCTATGTTAAGGATGGCAGTTGGGCCATAGCCCGATCAATGAATAATGAATGGTGTGCATTATGACACATGGCACAGGGTAAGTCAAATGAACGCTCTTGGTGCGGGCGGAGAAAACGGTCTTCGTTCCCCTACCCGCCCAAGTAGCCTCTTCAGAAGCTGGACAATCATCGTTCATCCCCAACTCATCATTCATCCCCAACTTTGAACAGGTTGTGGGAGAATATCGCAAAGGATCAGGCATGTGGGAAATTATAACAAGTTGGCGTTCTTTATAGCTCGCACATCCCTGAAGAGGATAATGACCCGATGTTGTCATTGGATAGGCAAAACAGGCTGCGGGAGATATATCGGCGGCAGGCACCGGGTTGGCGACCGGCGACAGAGGTTTATGGGGAGTTGGTGCGGCAACATCTGCAGCCGGCCGACCGCCTGCTCGATTGGGGCTGCGGACGAGGCGGGTTGGTGGAACAGCTGCAACACCCCCTGACCCGGTGCGTTGGCATTGATCCCGATTGGCAGTCGTTGCGCACCCACCGCCTGGCGTTGCCGCGAGCGGTCGGCCGGGGCGCCGCTCTCCCTTTTGCCAATAGCAGCTTCGACCTCATCCTGGGGAGTTGGGTGCTGGAACATCTGGCGACGCCGGCCGATGACCTGGCTCAAATCGCCCGTGTGTTGCGCCCTGGCGGGCGTCTTATCTTCATCACCCCCAACCGACGCCACCCGCTCATCATCCTCAACCGCGCCCTGAGCCGCCTGCACGCCGGCCACCACTACCTGATCACCAGGCTGTATGGGCGCGCGGCGGAGGATACCTTTCCCGCCTTCTATCGCGCCAACGATCCCGTCACCCTGACGCGCCTGGCGGCCGGGGCCAGCTTGCGCCTGGAAAGGTGGTGCGCCATCCCTGACCCCACCTATCTGGCCCTGCGGCCGGCCTGGCTGCCCTGGTTGGCGTGGGGAGAGGCGCGTCTGCCGGCCGACCGCCGCCTCCATCTGGTGGGCGTCATGCAGCGACCGACCTGATAGCAGCGCAAACGTGGCGCAAAAATGGGGTGAACGTCGTTGACAAAGGGTAGCGGCAAGCCTATACTCATCCACGGTTCGCCCAACGGCTCCAACTCCCGGAGCACAGCGGCGCACAAAGAGGTGTATGGATGAGTGAACATAGCCCGGCGCGGCTGGTTATTCGCCTCAGTTCCCAGCCTGAACAAACCTTCTACCTGACCCAAGATAGCATCACCCTGGGGCGCGAAACCTTAAACGAGGTCGTCATCAACGACCCTGAGGTGTCGCGCCGCCATGCCCGCATTGCGCGCCGACCCGATGGCTATTTATTAGAAGACCTGGGTAGCACCAACGGAACTTTTCTCAACGGCCGGCGCGTCACCACATCCACCCCTCTGTACCACGGCGATACCATCGAGCTGGGGCAGGCCACCGTGATCGCGTTCTGGCTGACGGCCGAAGCCACCAGCGCAGCCGCCCGACCAACGGCGACTGAAACCGGCTACGACATCCACGCCGAGACGGCGGATGACGCAGCTGAATATTACGCCCGTCCCCGGGGCGAACACGTGGTCGTCCCTCTCGCCCCCGAACCACCCAGACGCCGCTGGCGACGCCTGTTCATGAGCTGTGGCTGCCTCATTTTGCTGCTCATCCTGGTGACGGCAGCGGCTGTCTTTATTCTGGATCGCACCGCCCCCGATTTCCTCTACTGCGGCCCCTTACAGGGGATGTGGGAGGCTGTTTTGGGGCCTATCTTGAATTTGTTTGGCCGTTCACTCAGCTGTCCCATCGGGTGAAGCAGCCCACTCATCACCCGCCCGGCAGCCCACCAGGCTGTCAGTTGCCGGCCGGGGCTTAAGCGCCATTTAGATTTGACCCGACCGGCCCCTGGTCGTTTGTCAACGCTTTTCGCCATGTGTTAGAATGTCCACCGTTTAGCCAGTCCGGCCATGTTTGAACGCCATGCGCCGCTAACTGGTTGGAACATAAACCACACACCGGGTTGTGCGAGCGGCGCAGCGCCGCCAGCGCGCCTGATGGGAGAGAGACACCAACATGAGCGAACCAACCATGGGCGCCCCCTCTTCTCAACCCAACCGACTGGCGATTATCGGCGTTTTGGTCGCCGTCATCCTGGTCGTGGCCGGGCTATTCTTACCCCCTTTCTCACTCGCTCAGCGTCTTGGTCTGGCGGGTCAAGATGGGACGGCGACCCAGGTCGCCCCCACACCGGAGAACGCTGTCGCCCCTGGAGAAGTCGTGCTCACCGATGTCACCCCGGAAGGCGGGGTGACGCTGAGTCGTCTTGAGCTGGCGGATTTTCAGGTCCAGCCCCAGTGGGCCGACATCGCGCAACAGTTGCCGGCCGGCGCAACGGTCGCCAGCCCTATCTACTTGTTAAGCTACAGCGACACCCCCCCCACAGGCGCTCTAACGGTGGCCGCGCCCGTGTCTGATCGGCCGGCGCACACCCTCGACCTCTACGGTTGGGATGGGAGCGCCTGGCGCTTTATTCCCAGCCAGACGGACGGCGCTCAATTCACCACTGCGTCCGTTCCCCTACCCCAAGCAGTGGCCTTGCTGGCTGCGCCGGCCGCCGAGCCGCGTCTTGCCCTTCTGGTCGACCAATCGCCTTTGGTCGAAGCGTGGCGACCGCTGGCTCAGGAAATCGTGGTCGGTGCGCTCATGTTGGAGCCAGATGGCAGCCTCAGCGGTGACGTGGCGGCCGTGCCGGCCGGCAGCTATCGTCAATGGGTACGCGTCACCAACACCTCGGGTGTACTCGACCAGGCCAGCCTGTCCACCCTGTTAGCCGACGCGGCGGCGCAAGCGACCCACATCGCCCAACTGGTGGAACGCGCCTTTGCGGGCGGTTATGCCGGTGTGGTGGTCGATTATCAGGGAGTAGCGGCCGCCCAGAGTGACACTTACACCCAGTTCCTCCAAAGTCTGGAGGCGGCGCTGGCAGCCCAGGGGTTGGAACTGGGGATCTTGCTGGCGACCCCTTATCACAACGGCACAGAGTGGGACACGGCCGGTCAGAATTGGGCTGCTCTCGGCGCGCTGGCGGATATGGTTCTGGTGAACATGCCGGCCCTTCCGACCGCTTACGTGAGCGGCGGTCAAGCGGAGCAAATCCTGGCCTGGGCTACCCGCCACCTTAACCGCCAGCGCCTCATGCCCCTTTACACCACCCTGGCGGTGGATGAAGTGGCGGAAACCCACTTTGAACTTTCCAGCGAGGCCGTGCTGGCGCATTACGGCCAGATTGAGCTGGGCGACGCCGGGGGTAACCTGCCCCCCAACACCGCGGTCGAGGCCAGCCTGAGTGGGGATATTGGAGCGCTGGAATGGGATGGAGCCAGCGCCGCCTATCTCTACACCTATGAGCAGGGGGGTCAGGCTCACACCGTCTGGCTCTCCAACCCGACCCAGCTGGCAACCCGGCTGGGCCAGAGTCAACTCTTTCAGGTGCGCGGGGCAGCCATACGCGGCCTGGACAACACCCTCTTTCCTGAAGCCTACACAACCGCCCTGCAAAGCTACCTGAGCGGCGACCCGGCCCCCGCCCCTGAAGCTGTCGCGCTGGTGTGGAAAGTGGAAAACGCCAACGGGGATGTGATTCACAACATCGCCGGCGGTGACGCTCTGACTTTCCGTTGGGACGGCGCCGCTGAGACGGGAGATTACACCCTCAGCGCCAGCTTCACCCAGGGAGAGCGCCTGGTGGCTCTGGATGCCCAGCCCATTACTGTGGTTGAGCCGGTGGTGGAAGAGCCAGAACCTGCGCCGGCCGAAGAGGTTGGCGCGACTGGGGCAAACAGTGACGCCGATGAGCCATTGGGGACAGAGGGGGTGGCTGGCTCCATCAACACCAGCGCCAACCTGCGCCAGGGGCCGGGCCTCGGTTACGCCGTGATTCGCATCCTGGATAGCGGCGCTGGCGTTACCTTGACCGGACGCGATAGCTCCGCTTCCTGGTTCCTTATTCAGCCCGGCGGCGACGAAGGGTGGGTTTATGCCCCCCTGATCACAACCGGCAGCGGCTTCGACCCCAATGCGCTGCCGGTCATCCAGGTCGAGCCGCCAGTTGTGGCGGTCCCGCCACCGTCCGGCAGCGATCCCGCGCCGGCGCCGGTGGCTCCGCCTCCAGTCGTCGCCCCAGCCCCCATCACGGGCGGCTTTGAGTTGGGTGGGCAGACCCACAGCTTCGGCAACCCCTCTCTGATGGCCTCGGCCGGCATGAATTGGGTCAAGTTCCAACATAAGTGGGGGCCGGGCGACACACCCGACGCTGTGGCCGGCCGCATTCAACAGGCACACGCCAGCGGCTTCAAGGTCCTGCTGAGCATCCCCGGCGCGAACACCTACCCCAGCAGCATTGACTTCAACGCCTATGTCAGCTTCCTGGGCGGCGTGGCGGCCTTGGGGCCAGACGCCATTGAGGTCTGGAATGAGATGAACATCGACTTTGAATGGCCGGCCGGGCAGATCGATCCCACTTCTTATGTGACCAACATGTTGGCTCCGGCCTACAACGCCATCAAAGCAGCTAACCCGAACGTCATGGTCATCAGCGGCGCGCCCGCCCCCACCGGGTTTGACAATGGCACCAACGCCTGGGCCGATGACCGCTACATGGCAGGCGTGGCAGCGGCCGGCGGGGCCAACTACATGGATTGCATTGGGGTGCACCACAATGCCGGGGCCACCTCACCCAACCAGACTTCCGGCCATCCGGCCAACTCCAGCCATTACAGCTGGTACTTCTGGCCCACGCTCGATATGTATTACAACACCTTCGGCGGCGCGCGTCCGATCTGCTTCACCGAACTAGGGTTCCTCTCCACCGAAGATTTTGGCAGCACCCCGCCGGCCTTCGGCTGGGCGGCCGGAACCAGCGTGGCGGAACATGCCCAATGGCTGGCCGAAGCCGTCAGTCTGTCGGCCGGCAGCGGCAAGGTGCGCATGTTGATCGTTTTCAACATTGATTTCACCTACTTCGATCCCAACGGTGACCCCCAGGCTGGCTACGGCATGATTCGCCCCAACGGCAGTTGTCCATCCTGCGACTTATTGCGCACTGTCATGGGGCAATAAGCCCTTTGCCTCGCTAACCCGCACCAGGGCGCATGGTGGGCAACCAGCGTGCGCCCTTTCTTTATCAGGAGATGCACCCATGTTCCGTTGGAAATTCTGGCTTGCTGGCCTCACTCTGGCGCTCGGTCTGGCCGCCTGTCGCGGTGCGGCCCAGTCCCCATCACCCACCACCACAGTCCCGACCAGCATTCAACCCACCCCCACGACACCGCCCCCAGCCGTTGCCACCCTTCCCCCACCTGTCATCTCCTCCGGCGACAGCCCCGACTCACCCTCAACCTCCAACTCTGACCAGATGGACGCCTGGCCGGCCGACCGCTTTGGCTACGGCATCCAGTCCCATGCCACTATTGGCGACCCAGCCTTTGCCATGACGGTTATTCGACAGCAGTTGGGGCTGGATTGGGTCAAAGTGCAAATGCGCTGGGCCGATGTTCAAACCGCCCCCGATACCTACCATTGGGAGATATGGGATAGCGTGCTGGCTCAGGCAGAGGCGCAACAGTTGTACATCATGCTCAGTCTGGTCACCGCGCCTGAATGGACACGCGCCGCGGCCGACCAGGCCGGCCCACCTGACGATTACAGTCTTTACTACAACTTCCTGACTGACCTGATTACGCGCTATCCCGGCCAGATTCACGCCATTGAGGTATGGAACGAGCAAAACATTGACCGCGAATGGAGCACCTCCAACGGCTTGAGTCCACAAGATTATGTGACGTTTCTAGCAGGCGCCTACCAAACGATCAAAGCGCTTGACCCCTCGATCATTGTCATCAGCGGCGCGCTCTCCCCCACCGGCGTCCACGACGAGAATCGGATCACCTCTATGGACGATTTCATTTATCTGGATGAGGCGCTGGCGGCCGGGCTGCTCACCTACGCCGATTGCGTTGGGGCGCATCACAACGGTTACAACCTGCCCCCCGACGTAGGCTGGGATGAGGTGGATCGCGCCGGGGCAGCGGAAGCTTTCCTTTTCCAGGGGCCCTGGGCCAACCCACATCACAGCTGGAGCTTCAAAACCACGCTGCAAGTCTACGCCGATAAGATTCAGGCCCTCGCCCCCAGCAAGCGGGTATGTGTGACGGAATTTGGCTGGGGGAGCAGTGAAAACTACGATGCCATTCCCCCCACCTTTGAATTCTTCCGCGACAACACCCTGCAAGAACAGGCTGCCTATATTGTGCAGGCCTTTCAACAGATGCGCGCCTCTGGGGATGTGTGGCTGGCCTTTTTGTTCAATCTCGACTTTGGCAACAAAGGGGGCGGCCCGACCGATGATGCTGTGCCCTATAGCCTGCTCAACCTCGATGGCAGCCCTCGGCCGGCTTTCGACGCTTTAAGCCAGATGGAAAAACCATAATGAGGGCCGACGCCGGCCGGCCCTCTGACCTCTGATGCTCCGTCTGGTCTGCCATAGGTGGCCTCTGCTCTGGCTGTTGGTAATGGCGGGCTGCCGGCCGGTTGCGCCCGATCTGGTTGGCCCTGATCCGGTGCAACAACGCTTTGCCTCGCCTGAATATGGAATGCACACTTCTCTCTGGTGGCGGCCCGAAGTCGCCTGGCGCGACATCGACCTGGTGCGCGAGATGGGCTTCGGGTGGATCAAACAAACCTTTGCCTGGCGTGATATCGAGACCCTGGAAAAAGGCAAGTATGATTGGTATCGTCCCGATCTCATCGTTGCGGCGGCCGAAGAGGCGGGTTTGCAGCTGCTGGTGCGCATCGACCGCCAGCCGCTGTGGGCCCAAGCTTCCCAGGATGCCTTGATTGAGAACGGCCCCCCGGCCGACCCCAACGATCTGGCTGACTTTTGCGGTGCGCTGGCCGCCCGCTTTCGCGGGCGCATTGCCGCCTACCAGGTGTGGAACGAGCCGAATCTGACGCGGGAGTGGGGGGGACAGCCGCCCGATCCGGCAGCCTACACAACACTACTGCGCGCCTGCTACCAGGCCATCAAGGCAGCCGACCCCGCCGCCATCGTCATTTCGGCCGGTCTGGCCCCCACCGGCAACCAGCCACCGGAAGCCCTACCCGACACCGATTTTCTGCGCGGCATGTACGCGGCCGGCGCGGGCGACGCTTTCGATGTTCTGGGCGTCAATGCGCCCGGCTTCAAAGCCCCGCCGGAAATGTCGCCCGACGCAGTGGCGCGCACACCTGAACTGGGCGGGCAGCGCTTCTTCGCCTTCCGTCATGTGGAAGATATGCGTCAGATCATGTTGGAGCATGGGGATGGGGCGCGGCAAATCGCCATTCTGGAGATGGGTTGGACGACGGATCCCATCAACCCCGCCTATAGCTGGTTTGCTGTGGATGAAGCCACCCAGGCAGATTATCTGGTGCGGGCCTACGCTTACGCGGCTGAGCATTGGCAACCCTGGATGGGGCTGATGACCACGATCTTCATTGCCGACTATTACTGGACACCGGAACAACACGAGCAATATTGGTGGTCGATTGTGCTACCCGATGGGACGCCACGGCCAGCCTATTATGCCCTGCGCGATATGCCCAAAGCCTGGCCGGCTTCTTCTCGGCCGTGATGCGCCTATGGATTTCCTTCTCTCCCTCTCCTACTGGATTCACCTGGTCGCCACTGTCATCTGGCTAGGCGGCCTCGCCACCATGGCCCTGGTAGCCTGGCCCGCCTGGCGCGCCCGCACCCTCAACGCCAACCAATGGTTGACCCTCCAGCAGCGCCTGCTGCCCTGGGCCAACGGTAGCATGGTGGTGCTGTGGATAACAGGTTTCATTCAGATGACCAACGATAGCCACTACCAGGGCTTTCTGGTGCTGGATTCCACCTGGGCCTGGGCGATTTTGCTCAAGCATCTGGCCGTCGTGGGCATGATGGTCATTGGCCTGTATGTGGGGTGGCGCATTCATCCGGCCATGGAACGGTTGCAACTGCTGGGCGAACGTCAGCCCCAGGCGATGGCCGCCCTGGATGTCCATGTGCAACAGGAACAACGTCTGCTGCGCCTCAATCTGGTGTGCGCGGCGCTCGTTCTCCTCCTGACTGCCGTCGCCACCGCCGTCCCATAGGAACAGTTGATGGGGTTGGCAACCCCTCCGACACCTCAATCCTATCGTAGCCGCAGTATCCTTACCGCGCTCGTGCGTCGGGTTGACAACCCGTCAGCTACCTCAATCCCATCAACCGTTCCAACTCATTCAGGGTTTCGTGGAAGGCATCCAACATAGCCACCATCCCAATATCTTCCACCATCAGGTCGGTCGGGATGGGAACCTGGGTTTGTAAATCGAGCTGCATCGTCCACGGCTGCTTATTCTCGTTCTGCAGCGGCACCAAAACATCCAACGGCACATTCAGGGTAAATTGCAACGGCACTTGCAAACTTAGCGGCACACTCGTCTCAATTGGGGTACTCACATCCAGATTGACCGGCACATCAAAGGCCACCGGCACATCAATCGCAAAGGTCAAACCCAGAACCGAGAGCGGTAAGGAGAGTGTGTCTTGCACCGGAATGGTAGTGCGAATGGGGACAGTCACCGTATCCTGAAAGGGGATAGTCTCGTTAAGTTCCAGGGTAATATCCACCGGCACGGTCAGGGTGCGTACAAAACGAATATCGTCCGCCACCGGGAATGAGAGCGGCTGGTTCAAGACCACCTGCAACTGATACGGCTCATAGGGGATGGGGTCTCCCTTGATCACGCTCAGACTTTCGGCCAACCGGTCATTGAGCTCTTGGGTTGGCCCGGCCGTCAGGCTACGGGCTACCAGCAAACCGACGACCATCATTACCTGCACCAGGAAGCTGAAACCCACAATCCACCACAAACAGCCGTAGTGACGCGCTTTGAAAATGTTGGGGCGGAGGGATAAGGTTTGCCCCTGTAAGCCTGAAGAGGAGGCGGCCGGAGGCCAATCCGTCCACTCGAACGGCTCTTCTTCAAGCGGGGGCGGTGTTGGGGCCGGGGCTACGGGCGGCTCTTCTGGGAAATCTTGTTCGTCGCTCATGGCGCTTTCCTGATCTTAATTCTGGGCCGGTGGTAGCAGTAACAACACTTCCAGGATTGCCAATAGTTCTTGCATCTCTTTCAACATGGGCGTCAGCCGCACATCTTCCAACAAGGCGTCCATGGGAACCGGCACGCTAGAGCGCAGCTCGAGCTGCAAACGCAGAGGATCATAATTCTGGTTGATGAGTGGAATGAGTGCCTTGACTGGAGCTTCCAGGGTGAAGTTCAAAGGCACTTCCAGATTGACCGGCACTTCCGTATCTACCGGCGCGACCACATCTAAATTGACCGGCACATTCAGCGCCACCGGGACCTCCAGATTGATGGTCTGGCTGCCTAATTCCAATGGCACTTCAATTGTGTCTTGCACAAAGATGGATTCGCGAATGGCAACCGGGATATCCTGTTGGAAGGGTACACTTTCACTGATGGGAACTGTGATCGACACTGGAACCTGCAGGACTTGATCAAACAGTACATCCTCGGCGTTCTCCAACAACAGCGGCTCATTCAAGTTCAGGGGTAGATCGTACCCTTCATAACCGTCGAGAATGGCCAGCGATTCAAAGAGAAAATCGTTGGTTTTCACCACCAGGTCGCCCACGGCGTTGCGCACCACCAAGAGCACAACGATCAGGCCCACATTGAAAGCCAGTGACAAAATAGCCAACAGCCACACAAGTCGATAGTGCCACACGCGGAATGGCCGCTCTTCAGACATGATTGCCTCCGATGGGAACCCAAAATGCCGATGTACCTGCGCATTGGGCAAAGCGTAGACAAAATTGGCGCAACGCTAAAATCTCTGGATAATAGGACGGTCATCCGCAGCGAGTTGTTTGAAACAGGGCCTCAGTGCGGGGACCCTGACCTGAGATGATCCAAAGGCGGCAGGTACCTTATCAGGCTCGTAATTGTAACCTTTCGCCGGATTTTGACCACACCATATCCACCCTCTGGAGGGATGTCATGAAGGTTCGTCATTGGCTGGTGGGCCGACACGTCGTTTTGGGAAGCGTATTCCTTGTCATGCTGGTGGCGGCCGGTTGCAGTAGCACCGCCGATACCCTGGCGGAGTTGCAAAACGCGCCGCGTGTTGCGACTGCCACGCAACAGGCGTTGGCGACGGGCACAGCGGCGGCGGCGACGGCCACCCTGGTGGCGCAAACACCCACGCTTACACCATCCCCTACCCTGGAACGTCTAGGTACAGTCACAGCCACCCCTACAGCCACTGCAACGGGTCTGCCCCAACCACAGATGACTCGCCTGACAGCCACCGCCACACCCACCGGCGTCAGCGGCGGTGGCGGCGGCGGCGGCGCGGTTTCGTCCACGGCTACGGCTACGCCCACCCAAGTTCCAGCTGCGCCTGTGGTTCCTACCGCCACCAACACCCCCGGCCCCACACCTGTGCCCGTTGTGCCCATCGGCTCGGCGGCCCAATGCGGTAACACTTTGCAAGCTCAGATCATCGGAACACCTATTTTCGTAGATACCATTGAATACAACGTGCGGGAAGCCACGGCGGTAGGTAAATATATGGTGGTGGAGGTGGATATCAGCAATATTTCCGACACCACTTTTACCCGCAGCCAGCCACGTAGTTTTGAGGTGTATGGTCATGCCGATGGCGTTGCCTATTATTTTGAGATGGACTGGCGGGCGTCGTGGCTGGCAACGCTGGACACCGGCTCAGACTGGCTAGGTAGCGACCTGCTGCCAGGCGTGGTGAATCATTCGATTGTAGTCTTCGACGTCAACTACTTGCTCACCAACTGGGTGGTGATCTTCCAAAGCGCTGCCTTTACCGGAGCGGACTGTGAAGCGCGTCTGGCGCTACCTGATCCGATCTTTCAATAGCGTCTGGGTCCCCCTGGCTAAACGCCAACAGCCTGAGGATAAGCCTCAGGCTGTTTTTCGGCCGGGCCAACCCGGCCACCTCACGGCGCATCACACACCAGGCTGGGAAAGGTTCCGGCCGGCGCATCCGAGGCCAATCCCAGAAAATAAGCTCCGGCCCAGGTGTTCAACCCCGCCTGAAGCAAAACTGCGCAACGACCCGTTTCAGGCTGGCGCTCTGCCCACCCCAACATGGCGGCGCGGGTAACCCCGTCTGAAACCAACAGGAAACCAACGCTCAAATCCAGCAAAGGCTGATAAATCAGAGGATCAAGCGGCCGGTCTGCCAAAATCTCTTCCCACACAGCACGCCCAACCTCAGCGCTCGGCGGGCCATAGGTATCCACAGCCGACGCCATGTAAACCCAACGCCAGGAGTCGGGTGCATCCAGGTGGGGCAATACCTCAGCATATTGATCTAGCAGTTCCAGATTGACCCGCTCGCTGGTGCATTCAAGGAAGTTTGCTGCGCACGTCAGCGTCCCCGGCTCTGGTATGGCGCCCTCCGGTGGGTTTTCTAACAGCACCTCCAGATACCCCCGATTGTAACCATACAGCTGCAGGAGGGTGGGCGTCGCCTGGCGATTGGCGCGCAACACGGCGTTATCTGTTCCACTTTGGGCCAGCTCGACCTGACGGGCGGCCCCGGCCGCCAGGGCCTGGAAGATGAGATAATCGGCCCACTCGCCGGCCGGCGTGCTCCACCTTGTTGCCAGCGCGGCGCCCTGCTCCAGCGTCAGCTGATCGCGCAGCCACAGCCCTCCAAAGTAACCAGAGAGGTACAGGTGGCCCAACTGTTCATCCACCAACGCCGCCGATGTCTGGCACAGATCGTCCAGGCTGGCGATTGGCAGATGTCCGAGAAAGAAGGTCACTGGTGAGGGGTCGGGCGTCGTCTGGCAATACGCCTCGGCATAAGGCAGCAGGGTTGCCTCGTCAATGGTGTAGGCCGCATTGGGCCAAAAGGGGTAAGGAGGCAGCTGCAGATCGGCCGCCCACACCGGCGCGACCAGCATCAAGCCCGCCAGACTAAAAAAGAGCAGCAGAAGGGGAAGGGTTGGGGTGTGTCTCATCGTAATAGCGCCACCGTTCTAAGAACTCACTCAAGATAATCGCCGTTGCCCCCCACACCTTGTGCCCATCCACGGCATAAAAGGGCACATCCATCTGGTAATCCCGCATCTGCCACATTTCCACTTGACGGGTGGCCGGGTCGAGCAGATGGGCCAGGCGCACTTCCAACACCTCGGCCACCTCACTGATTTGAGGTGTGAAGAGGGGGCGGCCGGCGTGCCAGCCCACAAAGGGATGCACCTCATAGTCGCTGGGGGGGATATACAACGATGACAGCGCTCCCAAAACCGTCACGGCTGCAGGGAGCACGCCAATCTCCTCGTGTGTTTCACGCAAAGCGGCTGCTTCCAGACTTTCGTCGGGGTCGCGCCGGCCGCCTGGAAACGATATCTGCCCCGAATGGCTGGGCAGATCATCCCGGCGGCGGGTCAACACCAGCTGCAGCTCTCCGGCGTGCTCGTAGAGCAACAACAACACCGCGCCAATGCGCGGCTCGCCTGGTCGCTGCGCCGGCCGGCGCACCGCGCGTGGAAAGGGGGCCATCTTCAGCTGCGCCCGGGTGGCGTCAAAGGCCGGGAGATGCAAAATCTGTCGAATCTGTTCAGGTGAAGCCATCAGCTTGCTCAATATCCATTGTCCCTATGTACACTATCACCCCCGCATCATAGCCCGTCTGCCGGCCGGGGTCAATGAAACAAGCCCCTTTTTCACGCCCGTCCCTCCCCGGATGGCCGGTTTTGTTGTAAACTTGCCACACGCGCCGCCCAACCACCTTGTTGACAACGATCTGGGTTAAGGTTATGAGTCCAAACAACTTTGTCCATCTGCACGTACATAGCGAATACTCCCTCCTCGACGGTCTAAGTCGCCTCGATCATCTGGCGGCGCGCGCCCAGGAATTGAAGATGCCCGCCCTGGCCCTGACCGATCACGGGGCCATGTATGGCGTGATCCCCTTCTACCGCGCCTGTCAGGCTCAGGGCGTCAAGCCCATCATCGGGATTGAAACGTATGTTGCGTCGCGTCGCATGACCGACAAAGACCCCACCCTGGACAAAGAGCGCTACCATCTGCTCCTGCTGGCCCAAGACCAGACCGGCTATCACAACCTGTTGCGGCTGGCAACCGACGCTCAACTGGACGGCTACTATTACCGCCCGCGCATCGATCACGACTATCTGGCAGCGCATAGCGCCGGCCTGATCGCCACCACTGGCTGCCTGGCCGGCGAGATTCCACGCGCCATTATGCGCCACGACGAGCGCGCTGTGCAGCAGTTGATGGACTATTACCTCTCCATCTTTGGGCGGGAGCGCTTTTTCGTCGAATACCAACACCACGACATCCCGGAACTGCGCCCGGTCAATGAGCGCCTGCTCGCCTTGCAAAAACAGTATGGCCTCCGGGCGGTGGCAACCAACGATGTTCACTACACCACGCGAGAGGAAGCCTCCCCCCACGATGTTTTGCTGTGCATCCAGACCAGCACCGTTGTCAACCAACCCAATCGGATGCGCATGTCGGATCCCAGCTACTACCTCAAATCGGCGGGGGAGATGGAACAGGTCTTGGGGCATGTCGAAGGAGCGTTGGCCAACAGTCTGCTCATTGCCGAGATGTGTCACGTTGATCTGGATGACACCCGTTACAAGTTGCCTCATTTCGATGTCCCAGAGGGATTCACGCCGACCACCTACCTGCGCCAGCTGTGCGAGCAGGGGTTGGTGTGGCGCTATGGGGCGGCCCGCGCTGCCTCTGACCAGGCGCTGCGCAAGCGGCTTGATTATGAGCTCTCTGTCATCCACCGCATGGGGTTTGATACCTATTTTCTGATCGTTTGGGATCTGTGCCAGTTTGCTGCCCGTACTCCAGAGTGGTGGCAACGCCATGGCGCACGCCTCTACCCCCACCTGACCTATGAGGAGTGGAGCGGCGAGAAAATCTGGTGGAACGTGCGCGGTTCTGGGGCCGGCGCGGTGGTCGCCTACACGCTGGGCATTACCGGCATTGAGCCTATTAGCAATGACCTGATCTTCGAGCGCTTTCTGAATCCCGGGCGCGTCTCCATGCCCGACTTTGACCTGGATTATCCTGATGACCAGCGTCACCTGATGGTGGAATATACCCGCCAGCGCTACGGGGATGACAAAGTCGCCCAAATCATCACCTTTGGAACGCTGGGAGCGCGGGCGGCTGTGCGAGACGTGGGGCGCGCCTACGATTTCGCGTTGGAACGGGTGGACAAAATCGCGCGTCTCATTCCGGCCGTGCCGGGTAAGCCAGTCAAAATTGAGGATGTTCTCAACCCAGAACATGAATTTTACTCCGGCGAACTGACACAACTTTATCGGTCTGACGACGAGGTTCGTACCCTACTCGACACGGCCCGCCAGCTGGAAGGGGTAGCGCGTCACGCTTCCAGCCACGCGGCCGGCATCATCATCTCCGACCGTCCCCTGGTGGAATACGTCCCACTCAATCGCCCTACCGGTGGAGAAAGTGGCCTGGGGGGCATCGACCGCGTCACCCAGTGGCCGATGGAGATTGTGGAGTCGATTGGCTTGCTGAAGGTGGATTTCCTGGGCCTGAGCACCCTCACCATCCTGCGTGTGGCAGCCGACCTCATTGCCCAGCGCTATGGCGTGCATTATACGATGGACAACATTCCCTATGATGTGGGGCACGTGGGGCCTGATCCAACCAAAAAGCCGGAAGCGCTCTTCGCCATGTTGGGCCGGGGAGAGGTGGGGGGCGTTTTTCAGGTGGAAGGGGCGGGGATGCGCCGCCTGATGATGGAGATGAAACCACGCCGCTTTGACCATATTGTGGCCGCCATCTCGCTCTACCGGCCGGGGCCAATGGAAAACATTCCCGAATATATCCGCCGGATGCACGGTGATATTGACGAGGGCAAGAATCTGGTCACTTATCACACGCCGGAGCTGGCTCCCATTTTAGAAGATACCTACGGCATCATCGTCTACCAGGAGCAGATCATCCGCATTGCGGCTGAGCTGGCTGGCTATGAGCCAGGCGAAGCGGATATGATCCGTAAGGCCGTGGCGAAAAAGAAGAAAAAGCTGATGGAGGAGCATCAGATCAAATTCACCCAGGGCGCGATGGAGCGCGGGTTGTCGCGGGAGGTGTGCGACGCCATCTGGGGGGATATTGAGTTCTTTGCCCGCTATGGCTTCAACAAGGCGCACGCCGCCGACTACGCCAAAGTGACCTGCCAGACCGCCTTCCTGAAAGCGCACTATCCGGTGGAGTACCTGACGGCGATGTTGACGGTAGATCGGGACAAATCGGATAAAGTTGCCAAAGCACTGGCAGAGGCCGGCCGCATGGGCATCAGCGTCAAGCCCCCCTCCATCAATCGGTCACACATCACCTTCGCCATTGAGGACGCGCCGAAGGGGGCTTTCATCCGTTACGGGTTGGGCGGCATCAAGAATGTGGGGGAAGCCGCGCTGGGCCTGATTGTGCAAGAGCGAGAACAACATGGCCCCTTCACCTCGCTGGAAAGCTGGTGCGAACGGGTGGATGGGCGCAAGATCGGCCGGCGCGCCCTGGAATCCATGATCAAAGTGGGCGTATTCGATGAGTGGGGGACACGCGCCCAGCTCCTGGACGCCCTTGACCGCCTCATCGCCTACAGCGGTAAACGGCATGACGAGCGCGCCTCAGCCCAAATGAGTCTGCTGGGGCTTCTGGGGGGCGGGCCACGCATGAAACCAGATCTCTTGCACCCGGTGGCCGCCATTGAGCACATCCCCCAGCGTGACCTGCTCAATTGGGAAAAGGAGCTAATTGGCGTTTACCTTTCGCAACATCCCTTGGAGGAGGCGTTGAAATATTTGACCCGGCGTATCACAGCGGCCGCTGCGGACGTTGATACCTCCAGCGCTGGGAAAATCGTCACCCTGGGGGGCCTGCTCATCTCTTTGCGCCCCTTCAAAACCAAGAACAACGACGCCATGGCCTTCGCGGTTCTGGAAGACCTGACCGGCAAAGTTGACCTGGTGTTCTTTCCCCGCACCTGGGCCGCGGTGAAGGGGCTGGTACAAGTCGATCAAATCATGCTTGTCACGGGCCGCGTTAATGTCAAAGAGGAAAGTGTCTCCATTCTTGTGGAGAAAGTTCAGACGAAAATCGAATTGAATCGGGCGGCTGACGAAGCTACCCCGACTGTAGCCGAGGAGTGGGGGTCAGCCAACGGAAATGGGCGGGGTAACGGTTACAACCACCCACCAGATGCCGGCTTGCCGTTCACCCCGGCCGATCCCCTGGCAACCCCACCCTGGCAAGCAACAGAAGGAGAGGTTGTGGCTGATCCCGATTGGGTAGAAGATGCAGAGGACGATGATTGGGGCTTTCGTCTGGAGTCGCTGCCCCCGTTGCGCCGCGCCGATGCTCCTCCGCCGGCCGGGACGCACCGCCTGCATGACGCGCTGCCCTCTTCACAGGACGCCCCAGCGCCGCCCCAGGCGACAACGCCAACCTATGCACCCTCCACGCCGGCCACTCCACCGGTCGCTTTGCCCCCCCGCACACGTCAGGTTGTGGTAGAGGTCGCACCCGATCTTTACTGGAAGGAAACGTGTCGCGAATCGGTGCAGCTGGCAACGGCTTACAGTGGGAATGACTCTTTGATGATTGCGCTGATGGGGCAACGGCTGACGATTGAGTTCCCCAACCAGCAAACACAGTTTTGCAGCGAGCTGTTAGCCGCTCTGCAAAAGTTGCCCGGCGTGCAGCGGGTGTATGCGCGTTAGGCCGGCCGGCGACGGAACCAATACCAGGCTGAAGGCCAGCCGGCATCCTGACCGCCATACGCTCCGTGTGTTGCCTGCTCTAGGGTAAAATCGTCTGCTAACAAGCGTAGCAGGTCTGGCTCGTACAGGCCGCGCGGGCCAAAAGTTGAGGGCTCATCGACCTGGCGCAGACGCGCATAGAGGAGGTAGAGGCCGGCCGGCCGCAACAACCGTTGAAGGTTGGCCAGGTAATGGTGCAGCTGCGGCGTATCCAGGGCGTGACAACACCCCACATCCAGCGCCAGATCATAGGGCGGAGTCAAAAAGGTCAACTCCATCATATCTGCTAGATGCCAGCGCACCGCCACACCGGCCGCTGCGCCACGTCGCCCTGCCTCCTCAATCGCCTGGGGGATAAAATCCACCCCATCCACTTCCCACCCCTGTTGGGCCATATAAATGGCTGCGCGCCCGTAGCCACAACCTAAATCGAGCGCCCGGCCGGCCGGCAGCGTCGCCAACGTTGCCATCACCTCTGGCGGCGGCAACTCCTCGTCCCAGGGAAGCTGTCCCAAAGCGTACCGTTCCAACATCCGCTCATAGAGGGAACTCATTCCCATCATCTCTCAGCTGTCCTCTTCAGCCCGCGCGCGAAACACCAGTTTGAGGGGGGAACCGGTGAAGGGGTAATGTTCGCGCAACCGGTTTTCCAGATAGCGATGGTAGGCAAAGTGTACCAGGTCGGGCTGGTTGACAAAGAATACAAAGGTCGGTGGCGCAACCCCCACCTGAGTGGCGTAGAGAAATTTAAGCCGACGATTCCCCTTGCCAGGAGGCGCATGGCGAGCGACAGCCTCTCGCATCAGTCGGTTCAGCTCTGCGGTCGGAATTCGATGGTAGCGCGCCTCTTCCACCTCCAGGGCCAGGGGCAAAATGTTGGCGACACGCTGCCCGGTACGAGCAGAGATAAACACCAGCGGTGCATAGGGTATAAAGTTCAACTCCTGGCGAATGGTCGTGGTGTAGGCATCCAGCGTATAACTGTCTTTCTCAACAGCATCCCACTTGTTGACCAGAATAATGACGCTTCTGCCCTCATCGCGAATCATACCAGCAATATGGGCATCTTGAGCCGCCACACCCTCCACCCCATCGATGAGCAACAGAGCCAGGTCGGCGCGTTGCAACGCCTTGAGGGTGCGTAAAACGCTGTACTTCTCGACCCCCTGCTCGATCTTACCCCGGCGGCGAATGCCGGCCGTGTCAATCAAGGTGATGTCGCGCTCCCCATAGGTCAGGTGGATGTCGATGGCGTCGCGTGTGGTGCCGGGAATTTCACTGACAATGACCCGTTCCTCGCCCAGAAGTGTATTGAGCAGGGTGGATTTGCCGGTGTTGGGTCGGCCCAACAAGGCGATCTTTAGACTGTTGTCCTCTTCTTCCTCGTCACCGGGAGGTAGGAGTTCCAGCAGGGCATCCAACATATCCGCCACGCCGGCCCCATGCACCGCCGTCATCGGAAAGACCTCTCCCAAACCCATAGCGTAAAACTCCACCGCCTCATCCCACTGCTTCAGCGAATCGAGCTTGTTGGCCGCCACCAGGGTGGGTTTCTGGGCCCGTCGCAAGATTTCGGCCACCTCACGGTCGGCCGCGGTGAGACCGCCCTGGCCATCCACCACCTGGATAACGACATCGGCGTCGGCAATAGCTACCTCAGCCTGATAGCGAATGGCGGGCAAAAAGCGTTCCGAATCTTCAGATAGCGGTTCCGTATGCCAGCCGGCCAGGATTTCAATGCCACCGGTATCCACCAGGGTGAAGGTCTGTCCACCCCACTCTGCATCAGCGTAGAGCCGATCACGCGTCGTTCCGGCTACTTCCGACACCACGGCCAGACGCTGGCCGATGATGCGATTGAAGAGGGTGGATTTGCCGACGTTGGGCCGGCCGACAAGAGCAATCAGGGGTTTCATCATCATGTACGCCAGGGAGCCGGCCGGCCACGCCAGACCCAGGCCGGGTGGGCGACTGCCATGGGCAAAAGGGAGGGAGGTACATCCAGGACGAGTAGACCAGGTAGGGGGGCAGCCACAAGGCCTGGCAGGAACGTCTCTGGGCCAGGCAAGTCGTTTTCTTCCGTCAGGGTGCTCGATATCTGGACAGTGATCCGCGCCGGCTGAAACGAACGAATTTCAACACTCCGCACCGGCAAGCTGATAGTGGGGGTCAAAGGATACACCCCCTCGTCCAGCCCAAACAGATCGACTGTGACGCGCACATCTTCAGGCGTCAGGGTATCCAAAATCTCCAGCGGCCCAAAGAGAAAGACGCGGACTTCATCGGTGCTCAGAGTGGCCGTCAGGTTGCGTCCCAAACTGCGAATCTCAGGTGGGCGCGCCACCACGCTGCTGGTCAAAATCGGCTCGATCTCCACCAAAACCTCAACCGGCCGCTGTTCTACCAGGGACACATCCGAGGGTAGAACCAGGCTGACGCGAAAGGTAGCAGAAGCTCTGAGGCCAGCAATGTTGAGCGGTTCCGTTTCCACTACGCGAATCGTGTCCAGGGTCAGGGGGGGGCCGGTGAGCAAAACGCTGCGCGGTTCCACCACTGATACTTGCAGCAAGCGGTAGCCAGTGGCCGGCTCGCCCGACCAGTTGACCGACACAGCCCGTTCCGCAAATCCAGTTAGTTGCTCGACCGGAATGGTGACGGTGGTCTGCTCTGGCGACAATTGGATGTCGCTGGAAGCTGTACTCACCACATTGCCCTGTTCGTCGTAGAGCAACGGCCGGGGGGAACGCACCACCGTTTCACGGGTGCTTTCCAGAAAGATGGTGACACGCGCCTCGGCCAGCCGGCTGACTTCACGGGCCGGCCCGGTGACTTGAATGACCGGGGGATCAAAAATGGGGTCGCTGGCCCGGTGCCCGGCAGCTACAGTTCCGCGCAAATCCAGGGTGATGGGAACCTCGCGGGTAATTTCTTCGTCCAGTTCCACTGTAACAGTATCCGGGAAAATGGAAACTACCTGCGCCCGCTCCGGCTGCCCCATAATTTCCACCGGAGCTTCAACAATACCCAGACGACTACTGCTGAGGTCGACCACCGCCCTCAGGTCGGCCGGGGAAAGCCCGGCCAGCACCGATTGGGGCGCTGTCAGCGTCACCAAAATGGTGTCGGGCGGGGTGGTGAGCAACAGGCCATTGGGGCGGGGCACAATCTCCAGGCTCAACTGGTAGGAAACATTCTCCACCGGGTCGGCCTCACGCACGGCGTTGGCCCAGATGACAACGGAAAGAATGAATGCCAACAAGAGCGAGGGTAAATTGGTAGCAAACAGCCGCACAATTCGCTTCATGGGCGATAGCCTACGGGAAGAAGGAGTCCCTGAGGCGCGAGCCAAACTTATTTCACCTGAGCCTGGCGGGGGTTTTGCAAAAACACCCGTAGGACAGCTTCCAGGCGGTCAGGGTCCTGTTTGCGCAACATACGCCCATTGTGGGCGATGGAAATCTGGCCCGTCTCCTCGGACACCACCAACGCGATGGCATCACTGACCTCGCTGACACCCAAAGCAGCGCGGTGGCGCAGACCCATTTTACGGTCGGAAATCAGGCTGGTGGAGAGGGGCATCACACAGCTGGCGGCTACTATCCGCCCATTACGCAGGATAACCGCGCCGTCGTGCATATCCACATCTTTGTGAAAGATGGTGACCAACAATTCGGCGGTGGGAAGGGCGTCGAGTTTAATGCCAGTGTCGATGTACTCCTGCAATCCTGTGTCCTGTTCCACAATGATGAGCGCGCCATGGCGCCGGCCGGAAAGACGGCGACAGGCAGTAGCCAGCGCTTCCAGCATGGCCTCTTCGGGGTCACGGCGCAAACCGCGCAAAAACCCACTGGCGCGCCCCAACTGTTCCAGAGCACGACGCAATTCGGGTTGAAAGATGACGGGAATGGCCACCAAAAAGGCCGGGACAATGCTGCGCGCCAACCAGCGCAGGGCCGGCAACTGGAAAAAGGCATCCAGGATGAAGATGAAGAGAGCCAGAATCAACACCCCACGCAATAGCTGCACGGCGCGCGTACCTTGAACCAACATCAACCCGGCGAAGAGAATGCCCGTTACCAACAGAATGTCGAGCACACTGGTCAGATTGAGATGTTCAAGATAGTAGGCTAAATCTAGTTGAAACATTGCCGGGCCACCCGCTGCTTTCGCCGATCCCAGACCATCATTCGGCCGGCGCTAATGCGCCAACAAATCCGCCAGGATCGCTTTCTGAGCGTGCATACGATTCTCCGCCTGGGGGAAGAGAACGGAGTGGGGACCATCTGCCACCTCGTCGGTGATCTCCTCGCCACGGTGGGCCGGCAGGCAGTGCATCACCAAACAATCGGGGCGCGCCTGGGCCACCAGGGTCCGGTTCACCTGGTAGGGGGGGAAAATGGAGAGGCGTAACGCCGTCTCCGCCTCTTGTCCCATACTCGTCCAGACATCAGTGTAGATCACATCGGCATCCTGCACCATTTTGGCCGGGACATCCCCAAACTCGATCCGTTGGGTATCGGAGAGTCGCATAGCCTGAGCCAGGCGGTAATCCTCCTCATTCAAGGAGTAGTCGGCCGGCGCGGCCAGGGCAAAGTGCATCCCGCTTTGCATAGCGCCAAAAAGCAACGAGCGCGCCACGTTGTTGCCATCACCGACATAGGTCAATTTCAAGCCTTCCAGATGCCCTTTATGCTCCAAAATGGTGAAGAGGTCGGCAAAACCCTGACAGGGGTGGTTGTAATCGGACAGGCCATTGATGACAGGCACATGACTGTGGGCCGCTAATTGTAAGATATGGTCGTGATCAAAAACACGGGCCATGATAGCATCGACATAGCCGGAGAGAACACGTGCGACATCTGGGGTGCTTTCGCGCGCCCCCATCTTGATCTCGTTGGGTGACAGGTAGAGTGCGTAGCCGCCCAGATGAACCATAGCCATCTCAAAAGAGACCCGCGTGCGCAGCGAAGGTTTCTGGAAAACCATAGCCAGGCTTTTGCCTTGTAGCAAGGGACGATTTCCCCCGGCGCGCCACTCCTGTTTCAGTTGCAACGCCAAATCCAGGAGGCGGCGCAAGGCTTCGGGCGTCAAATCGGCGAGGCTCAAGAAATGTTTCAAGGGTTCTCTCCTTCGAGTGTACATGTACGCCTGGTCACAGATGAACCGGTATAATCTGGCAATCAGGTTGCCTGAGGCAACAAACCGGCTCCAGGGACATCAGGCCAGGAACCGTCAGGAGTATATCACAGCGGTCTTGAAAGTGCAGAGAGGGTCGCGCACCCCAACCGGCCAACAAATTGTTATAATAAAGTCCTAAGCGAGTATGGGATGGCCGAAGACCTGACAATCTCAACCTGGACAGCGGATTCACCGCTTCAACTGGCAGCCATTGCTTTCATGGCGGAGCAAAGTGGGCTGATCCAGAGTTACGAAGCCGATCTGCAACACACCGCTCCAGCCGAGGCTGTGCATGAAGCGCGCAAAGCGATGCGCCGCTTGCGCACAGCATTTAAGCTGTTTACGCCTTATTGGCCGTCGGGCAGTCTGCGCCCCCATCGCCAGAGCTTCCGCCAGACTATGCGCCATCTAGCATGGGTGCGGGATACAGATGTGCTGGTGCATAAGTTGGAGGCTTTCATGCTGGAGGGTGGGCCGGGGGCGGAGGAGGAAGCGGGCCTGGAAAGTTTATGCGCCTATTGGCGGGAAGAACGCACAAGGGCCCAGATGGCTCTCCAAGCACACCTGGCTACTCCGCAACGTCAGGCGGCTCAAGCAGCGTTTGAGACCTTCCTGCGCTCGAATCAAGCCATCACATGGCGGCCGGTGTTGACGGTGCGACAAGCTGCGCCGGTGTTGCTCTATCAACGGCTGGCGGGCCTGGAGCGGCACAGCGCCCAGGTGGAAACGGCAACTGTGCCCCAGCTGCACAAGCTGCGTATCCAGGGTAAAGATGTGCGCTACACATTGGAGTTTTTGCGGCCGGCCGGCAACGCGCCCCACATCAACCAGCTCCTGGAACCGCTCAAGGTGATTCTGACACACCTGGGCGACCTCAACGACGCCCACGTACACCGGCGCTTGTTGGCGGAAATGCCCTCTCCCGATGCGGCGCGTGACCTGTACGATGCCGTCAAAGCGGCCGAAGAAGTCCGCTTGATACGCTCTTTTTATTCGCTGTGGCAAGAGATTGCCACCCCACTCTGGCAACAACAAGTGCTGCAAGCGCTGGAAGGGTGATGTTGTGCGTTGGGGGATTAGCGGCCGGTGAAGTGGGCCGGCCGGCGCTGCAAAAAGCTTTGCACGCCCTCCTGAAAATCCTGGGTTTGAATCAGCTGGCTTTGCGCCCATCCCTCCAACTGCAACCCGCGATCCAGGTCAGCCAGCCCATCGATAACGCGCTTGGCCATGCCAACGGCCAGAGGGGCCGCCTGCTCAATCTCGGCGCTCAGAGCAGCAGCGCAGTCTTCTAATTCATCCAGAGGGGTGACAGTGTTGACAAAACCCCACGCTTCTGCCTGGGTCGCGTCGATCTGGCGACCAGTAAAAATTAACTCTTTGGCGCGGGCAACGCCGGCCAGCCGCACGAGACGGGTCGAGCCGCCCACGTCGGGGATCAAGCCCAGACGCGTTTCAGGCAAACCCAGTCGTGTTCCCTGAACTGCCAGACGCACATCGCACGCCAGCGCCAACTCCAGGCCCAAACCCAAACAGTGGCCGTGTAACAGGGCCAGGGTGGGAAGCTCCATCCGCTCCAGGCGGGTGAAAACGGATTGGAAATCATCGGTAATACGCCGCATGTAACGCACCCACTCCTCCCCATACGTCTCGCCGATGGACATGAAACTGACCAGATCGATGCCGGCCGAAAAAGATGGGCCGGCTCCTCGCAGCCAGATGACGCGCACACCCCGCACCCGCAGGGCAGCCTTCAACGCCTGGTCGAGCGCCTGGAGCATCTCCAGATTGATGGCGTTCCGTTTTTCAGGCCGATTGAGGACAATCTCAAAAATCGCTTGGCGGTGGTGGGTTTGCACCAGGTCGCTCATGTTATCTCCCAGGTCAAAGGTGTTGGAAGGGGTAAGTTCAACGCCGGCCGTTGGCCGATATCTGCGCTGTCTGTGTGTGAATGGCCGCCAGAGTGGCCTGCACCACCCGCTCTTGCGCCACAGATAGAGGGCCGGGTAAGGTGCAGCCGGCCGCCTGGGGATGTCCTCCACCACCCAGGGACACAGCCACACCAGAAACATCGTAGGGAGGTCGGCAGCGCCAACTGATCACCACCTGACCATCGTCTAACTCCAGCAACACCGCACTGATATGCGCCTGCTCCACGTCCCCCAACAAACTGGCCAGGCCGGCCGTGCTGGGGCTGGCATGATCCGCCTGTCGGCGCTCGGCAGCACTGACGCTTGTCCAGAGTAACCCGTCTTCCAGTTGCATGTTGGCCAATCCCTTTTGCCACAAGCGCAAGGTGGAAAGAGGGCTGAGCTTCAACGCCTGAAGGGTGATGGTGGGTAAATCAGCCCCGGCTGCCACCAGCGCGCTGGCGACTTCCAGGGTGTGCGCGGTGACATTGCTGGTGCTGAAGCTTTGGGAATCGGTCACCAGACCGGTTAATAAAGCCACCGCGACCTCCGTTGTCAGAGGCCACCCCAAAGCCTGAAAGAGATCATAGAGCAGCTCAGTCGTGGAGCAGGCAGCCGGCCGCACAATATTGATAGCCCCAAAGTAGGTGTTGGTGATATGGTGATCGATGTTGAGGACGGTCGGCCGGGGTGTCGGTACACAGGCATACGAACGCCCCAAACGTTGCTCATCACCGCAATCCACCGCTATGATCAGGTCAAACTGGGCGTCGGTCGCCGCCAACTGCTCCATGGCGACGGCATTGTGCACCTTATCCCCTCTCTCCAGGTAGCTGAAACGGGCCAAAAGCCCGTCATCGCACGCCAGGGTTACCTGTTTGCCTTGCCGACGCAACATAAGCCCCACGGCGTATAACGAGCCGAAGGCGTCGCCATCTGGATTGATATGCGTGACAATCAAAACATCGCGGGCGGCGGCCACCACTTCGGCCAACATTTCGAGGGGAAAAGCAGACATGCGTTTCTTCAGAACACACCTGACCTATAGCGGGGCGCCAGCGCATCAGGCTGGCGCTGATATATCTGGGGCGGAGGAATCGTCAGGGGGGATGTTCAAAGAGTCGAGCAGTTCGTTAATATGCTCGGCGCGCGCCAGGGCCGGGTCCCAATGAAAATGGAGTACCGGAGCATGGCGCAGGTTGAGATAGCCGGCCACCTCGCGCCGCAAAAAGCCACCCGCGTGCAGCAACCCGGCCATCACTTCCTTTTCACGCGACTCATCCCCCAGTGCATTGACATAGATATCCGCATATTGCAACTCACGATCAATACGCACCTCGGTGACGGTCAAACCTTGTAAGCGTGGATCGCGCATCCCCCGCAAAAACAGCTCGCCCAGAACGTAGCGGATCTGTTCCGCCACCCGTTGTTGTTTAATCGTAATCATCACATCCTATGTCCGCGTCAGACGCCGGCCATTGCACCATTAAGACGACACCTGTCGCTGTACCACAAATTCCAGAATGTCACCTGGCACAAAATCTTCATAATTCTCCATCGAAACCCCAAACTCAAAGCCAGTGCGCACTTCACGCACATTTTCCTGCAGATGTTTGAGGCTCGATACCGGCCCTTCTGCCACCAACCGGTTGTGACGAATGACCCGCACCCGCGAGTTGCGCTGGGCCGTACCGGTCCGCATGTAGGAACCGGCAATGTTGCCCACGTTGCGAATGTGGAAAATCTGGCGTACTTCAGCCCTGCCAATAACCACCTCCTCATACACCGGCCCCAGCAACCCCTTGAGAGCGCGTTTCACGTCCTCGATCAGCTCATAGATGATCTTATACGTTTTGATTTGAACACCTTCACTCTTGGCCAGGATGCGGGCGGCAGCGTCCATATCGCTATGAAAGCCCAAGATGACGGCCTTGGAGGCCACAGCCAGCATGACATCGTTTTCGGTGATGTCACCGGTGGCGGCGCGCAAAATCTCCAACTTGACCTCATCCTCGTGTTGAATCTTGTTCAATGACTGCACGATGGGTTCCAACGAACCCTGAACATCTGCCTTGACAATCAGGTTGAGGGTGTGAATTTCGCCAGCCTGCATCCGGCTGAAGAAATCATCCAACGACGGGCCGCGGCGCTCTGTTTGGGTGGTGCTCTGGCGGTTTTCATGTTCCGCAATCAGGCGACGCGCTTCTTTCTCACTTTCCACCACCTGGAAACGCTCGCCAGCGGCCGGCAGGCCGTTTAAGCCCGCAATCGAGACCGGGGTGGACGGGCCGGCTTTCTTAGTCGGCTTGCCGTTGAAGTCGAACATGGCTTTGATGCGGCCGGCGTAAACACCTGACAGCACCGTGTCGCCCGTCTTTAAGGTGCCATTTTGCACCAAAACGGTGGCAACCATTCCATGCCCCCGATCCATCCGCGCCTCCAGAACAACACCGGAAGCATCTGCTTTAGGATTGGCGCGGGGACGAATTTCATCCGCCGTCAAGACAATTGCTTCCAACAAGTCGCTGATGCCAGCTTTGGTGCGGGCTGAAACTGGAATAACCAGGGTATCCCCATTCCAATCATCGGGCACAAGCCCCAGTTCACTCAGCTGCTGTTTGACGCGCGATGGGTTGGCCTGGGGCAGGTCGATCTTGTTCAAGGCCACAATGATGGGGACATGCGCCGCCCGGGCGTGATCCAGCGCTTCGCGCGTCTGGGGCATGACGCCATCATCCGCCGCCACGACGAGAATGGCGATGTCGGTGGCGCGTGCGCCACGTGCGCGCATGGCCGTGAATGCCTCATGGCCGGGAGTGTCCAGGAAGGTGATCAGCTCGCCGTTGTGCGTCACCTGATACGCCCCAATATGTTGCGTAATGCCGCCAGCCTCGCTGGCGGTAACATTCGACCGACGGATGACATCCAGCAATGAAGTCTTGCCATGATCGACATGACCCAACATCGTCACCACCGCCGGCCGGGAAATCAGGTCGCGCTCATGTTCACGGGCCAACACCTGCCGCCAGGCCGGCCGATCCTCAGCCGCCCCTTCTTCTTCAACCTCCGGCGACGGGGCCACACTCTGGGGCTGAAAACCCATCTCCTCCGCCACGATAGCCGCGGTGTCGAAGTCTATTTGCTGGTTGATATTGGCCATGATGCCATTGCGCATCAACTCTTTGATCACGTCAATCGGGCTAACCTGCATCAGGTTAGCCAGTTCTCGCACGGTCAAAAAATCTGGGATTTCGATGGCTGCTTTCGTTTTACTCATAGATTGGCTACTTCTTTTGGTTTCATTCTGAATGGGGGGCGGCAGCTAAAATAGCCTCGCGCTCCTCAGTGGTTAACTCTATTTGCAGCGCCTTGTCCAGCGCTTGCTTGTGCACGGCTTTGTCCCAGCAGGTCGCCTGGGTACATAGATAAGCGCCTCGTCCATTGCGTTTGCCGGTGGGGTCGATGACGACGCCCGCATCAGGCGTTCTGACAATGCGGGTCAAGGCGCGTTTGTCCCACTTCTGTCGACAGACCACACACATGCGCTGAGGTATATGTTTACGGCGCACAGGTCTGGCAGTCATCATTCCCTCTTACACCCTGAAAGGTCAGTCTGGGTAAGGCGTGTGGTCATTCAAGCCGGGCGAATAGCGTCGGCGCTGCCCACCCGAACCATCAGGCTTAATATTCAGGGAAGTTGTCGTCAAATTCGGTATCACCCCAGGGCGAACGGTGACGGCTCTTCTTCCGCTTGCGCTTCACCACCAACTTGCCAGCGTCCTCATCGTAGATAATCTCTTTGTCTTTACGCGTTTTCTTGCCCCGGCGCTCATCCGACTCAACGGTCTCGGCAGGGGGCGTTGAAGGCGTTGGGCGCACGACGACCGGAGCAGGTTTGGTGGAGGGGGTTCCTGGCTGCTGAACCTCAACCAGCGGACGACTCAGGTCATCCAATGGGGAGACTGGTTCCAACGCTTCAACGGGCGCGGCCGCTTCTTCCCAGGCTTCTTCTGCTTCTAGGGCTGTCTGAGCCTCAGCGACCGGTTCAGCCTCTTCGATTTCAGCTGCCAGCATCGCTTCCGCCGTCGGCTCCGTCGGCTCCTCTACGGCTGCCTCAGGGGTAGCTCCTTCGACTGCTTCCGCCCCCTCTGCTTCCAACTCACCGGCTTCCAGTTTGCGGCGATTCACCTCTTCCATGAGGTCGTCGGCCCGCTTGCTGACGTTTTCCAGCGCCTTGTCGCCAAAGCCATCGATAGCCAGCAGCCCATGGCCGCCGAGTTCCAACTGATAGAGAACATCACCGACCGTCTTGTAGCCATTTTCCGACAGCAGATTGTGGATACGCACCATGAGGTTGAGTTCCTCCAGGTCCATATCCCAAAACTCCTTGGGGATACGCCGCCGCGCCGACAGGCGCTCTTTGCGCACCTTTTCGTGTTCGACAGCGCGGGCAGCGATGACACGCCCTTCCACGCCGGCCACAAAACGGCTCAGGTAACCATAATCTTCAGCCGTGATGGGGCGACGCGCCGCTTTCTTATCCAAGACAGAGCGCACTTGCTCCACCAGGGCTTTATCCTTCGCCACGTGGGGGTCGACATAGGGGCCACCCAACAAGTTCAAACTATCCTGGGCCGCTTCCGTCAGGCTCTTAATGTCAATGCGCCAGCCGGTCAACTTGGCCGCCAGACGGGCATTTTGTCCCTCGCGTCCGATAGCCAGCGAGAGTTGGTCGTCGGGTACGACCACGGTGGCCGTGCGCCCTTCGTCTGGGTCCTCATCCAGAAAAACCTGCGAGACGCGGGCCGGGCTGAGCGCTTTGGCTATAAAGAGTTTGGGGTCGGCGTCCCACTCGATGACATCTATCTTCTCATCATTGAGTTCACGGACGATGCTCTGAATCCGCACCCCGCGCATCCCGACGCACGCTCCGACCGGGTCTACCCCAGGTTGCAAGGCGACCACCGCTACTTTGGAGCGGGCACCAGCTTCGCGGGCGATGCTTTTGATATCCACCTGTCCGTTGTAGATTTCAGGTACTTCCAATTCCAGCAAACGGCGCAACAAATTGCGGTGGTTACGACTGACGACAATTTGCGGCCCCCGGTTGGTGCGGCGCACCTCCAGAATATAAACCCGCAACTTGTCATGATGGCGGTAGCGCTCACTCTCCACCTGTTGCCCGCGTGGCAAGACAGCTTCGGTGCGGCCCAGGCCAATGGTGATGTTCCCCTGGCTGATGCTTTGAACGGTTCCGTTGACAATTTCCCCTTCACGGCCGGCGAATTCGTCAAAAAGGTGGTCGCGTTCAGCTTCCCGAACTCGTTGCAAGATCACCTGCTTGGCGGTTTGGGCGGCAATGCGTCCAAAGTCGGCAGGCGTGCTGTCCACCATCAGCATATCCCCCAACGCGACCTTGGGGTCGATGCGTAGCGCTGCCTTCAACTCCACCTCGGTGTGGGGGTTGTGGACAGATTCGACCACCTCTTTTTCGGCCAGAATGGTCATCTCACCGGTGTGGGGATCAATATCGGCCGCCACTTGCTGGGAATTGGGCACATTGCCATTGCGGCGATAAGCCGTCACCAGGGCGCTCTTAAGCGCCTCAAAAACGACTTCCCGCGGCAAGTTGCGCTCACGGCAAATCTCATTAAAGGCTATTTGAAAATCCTTCTTCATACCCGTTCAACCTCAACTATCAGCCCTATATAACGAAAAAAGTGGGGCCAGCCCACTTTTTACCCTGCGTATTTGTGATTCGGCTGACCTTATTATAGCATGGCCCGACAAGATGGGCAAAAGCTGCCAGGGTCGATTCTGACGAGTACGCCAGCTTTCCTCTAGCTTTAACGTTGCGCATTAGCACATCTTCTCCCATAATAAACAGCGACCGCGGCGTTGAATCGGCCGCGCGGGAATCGACTATGGGACGCGTCATTAACACCAACCACCCAACCAAAGAACGCAATTACCATCGGCGCACGGTCGCGGAGCTGCTGCGTCATCTGAGCCAAAAGCGCCAACTGGATAGCGAGGCGCAAGATATGGCAGCCACGATTGTGCTGACGCTGCGCGAGCTGCACACCGGCGTGCAGCAAACGGCCGCCGCCTGGGAAAAGCGCGGCTACTGGATGAAAGCGGAGCGTTTTATCCGGGAGTGGGCCTGGGCGCCTGAAGCGGCTTACAATCTGGAAGATGTGATTCGCCACGACGCCTGGGATTTGCTGCCCGAACTATTGATGGGTTTGCTGCCCCATTTTGCCGATGTTGAAGTGACCAAATTAACTCGCACAGCCGTCACCTGGAACGGCGCGCACGCCCGTCTGCTGGCAGAGCCGCCCGGCAACCCACCCTGGTGAGCGGTCGTTATGCCCGGAAGATGGGCCACAAGGTTCATGGCCCTGGGGGTGACGCTGGGATGTCTGGTCTTGGGGGCAGCGTGCGTCGGGCGCCGGCCGGCCGCGCCCTCTCCACCGCCCCCCAATCAGGTTGACGTTCAGCCCCAGCTGACCCTACCCAACGTCTGGCTGCCCATCATCTTGCAGCCGGCCGGCGCCGTGACGACAGTCGTGGAAGCCCCTCCATTGGCAACGCCGACCCTCCCGGCCACGTCCACCTCCTGGCCCACCCCAGCCTTCACCCCCACACCTACGCCCTGCGCCCAGCCGGGGCAAATTATCCACGGCGTCTATACCAGCCGAATCGAAGGGCCGACCCGCCCTTATCGTCTCTATCTACCCCCTTGCTACATGCCGACGCAGCGCTACCCGGCGCTTTATCTACTGCATGGCAATGTGCGAGCAGACGAGGAGTGGGACGTGATTGGGGTGGATGAAGCAGCGGAACGGCTAATTGGGGCCGGGGAGATTCCCCCCTTGCTGATCGTCATGCCCGATGGACGCACTCTATCCGATGTGACATCGGGCGGGCCGGGATCGTATGAAGATATTATCCTCAATGAGCTGATCCCTTTCATCGAGGCTACCTATTGCGCCGCCCCGGCCCCGACCTGGCGCGCCCTGGGGGGACTTTCACGCGGTGGTTATTGGGCCCTGGAGATTGCCTTTCGCCATGCAGATCAATTTGTGAGCGTCGGCGGGCACACCCCGGCGCTGTTGGATATAGCGGCCGGCCCCGACCAAGACCCGCAATCCACGGCCTTTCGGTATGATCTGGGCGCGTTGCGTATCTACATGGATTTTGGAGCGCAGGATTGGTTGATTCACGCTCCCCGCCAGCTGCATGAGAAAATGGCCGCGGCCGGCATTCCCCACGTCTGGATCGTTCATCCCGAAGGGACACACGCCGATCCTTATTGGAGCCAGCACGTGGAGGAGTATTTACGCTGGTACGTGGAACCGTGGCAGAACGCCGCCCCGGATGGAGTGTGTTCCCCTTAAGTGATCAGCGCCACTTTTACCTTCAGGGGCGGATGTGACCGTCTCCGTAGACCACCCATTTGTAGGTCGTGAGCTCTTCCAAACCCATGGGGCCGCGTGCGTGGAGTTTTTGGGTGCTGACCGCCACCTCCGCCCCCAGGCCAAACTGACCCCCATCGTTGAAACGGGTGCTGGCGTTAACCATCACCGCCGAAGAGTTGATAGCATCCACGAAGCGGGTGGCATGACGCCAATCGTTGGTCAAAATGCTGTCGGTGTGCTCGGTGCTGTGGGACTGAATATGCTCAATGGCCTCCCCCACATCGGCCACAATCTTGATCCCCAAAGTGAGGCCTAACCATTCCTGGTCAAAGTCATCGGGCTCGGCCGGCCTCACCTGCACTCCCAGTACGCCCTGCACCATGTCGTAGGCCAGACCAGCAGCGCGTAGCTCCACCCCACTGCGCGCCAGACGTTGCGCCACTCGCGGCAGAAAAGCGCCGGCCACCCGCGTATGTACCAGCAACGTATCCAGAGCATTGCACACGCTGGGGCGTTGCACCTTGCTGTTTTCCACAATATCCAGCGCCCGTTCCAGATCGGCCGAGTCATCCACAAAGATGTGACAAATGCCAATGCCGCCGGTGATGACGGGAATGGAGCTTTCCTGTCGGCACAACTCATGCAGCTTGTTGCCCCCTCGCGGGATGATCATGTCAATGTAGGTATCCAGACGCAGCATCTGCCGCACCAGGGCGCGGTCAGGGTTATCGACGTATTGGATGGCAGCCACAGGCAATCCTACACGTTGCAAGGCGGCTTGAATCACCTGCACCAGGGCCAGATTGCTGCGCAATGTTTCCCGGCCGCCGCGCAAAATGGCGGCATTACCCGTCTTCAGCGACAAGGTGGCAATGTCAATTGTAACATTAGGGCGGGCTTCGTAAATGACGCCCAGAACGCCTATCGGAATGCGTCGCCTGGTGAGGCGCAAGCCGTTGGGCAACAGGCGGGTATCAAACTCCTTGCCCACCGGATCAGGCAAATCAATGACCCGGCGCGTGTCGGCCGCCAGACCGGCCAGACGTTTGTCATTCAAAAGCAGGCGATCCAACAGGGCGTCGCTCAGGCCAGCGGCGCGTCCATCGGCAATATCGAGCGCATTGTGCGCCAGGATGACCGCCGCCTGGGCCTCCAACTCTTCAGCAATGGCCTGTAAAGCTTCATTCTTACGCGTGGTGGACAGGGTAGCCAGTTCCCGGCTGGCGGCCCTGGCCTGTTTTCCCATCTCAAGTAAGTCAGTCATCGAACATCCTATTCAGTTCAGGGGTGTGAACGCCGGGGGACGCATGAAGTCAATCGCCCCGGTAGGTTTGCTCCCTAAAGTAAGATCAAATCGTTGCGGTGAACCGCTACCGGCCCTTCATTATAGCCCAGGCGCTCTTCAATTTCCCCTGAATGGCAGCCGGCAATTTGGGTCAGCTCGGCGCTGGGATAACGGGCAATGCCGCGCGCCACTTCAATCAGGTCACCTTCGGAAACGCCTTGACGCACAATCGAAACGGTATCCCCGCGCTCAAAGACGCCCTCAACCTGCAGAATGCCGGCCGGCAGCAAGCTGCGCCCTCGTTCCACCAGAGCCTGAGCCGCGCCAGCATCCACAATCAGGCGGCCGGCCGTTTTGCGCCCCGCCAGCACCCACTGTTTGCGGCTTTCCAGGGGGGTTTCCAGAGCCAAAAACTTTGTGCCCAGATCCTCTCCCTGCACCAGGCGGTAAATGATGTTGGGGGCGCGGCCGGCGGCAATGACGACCTCCACACCCGCCCGGCGGGCCACATCCGCCGCCTGCAACTTGGTACGCATCCCACCCACACCCAGGCCACTGACACTGCCGCCGGCCAGGCGGTGTAACGACTCATCAATCTGCTTCACTTCCCGAATCAACTCCGCTTCTGGGTGGGTGCGGGGATCGGCGGTGAACAGACCGGGCTGGTCGGTGAGCAACAACAGCAAATCCGCCCCCACCAGCATAGCAACCAGGGCAGAGAGGTTGTCATTGTCCCCCAGCTTGATCTCATCAGTGGCGGCAGCGTCGTTCTCATTGATAATGGGAATCAGACGCTGCTGCAGCAAAGCCTGCAAGGTATCGCGGGCATTGAGATAACGGGTGCGGCTGTGCACATCGGCTCGCGTGAGCAAAATCTGGGCCACGTTAATGTCGTAGATGTCAAAGAGCTGTTCCCATACGTGCATCAACCGGCTTTGACCGGCCGCCGCCAGCATCTGTTTGCTGGTGATGGTGCGGGGTAGATCCGGGTAACCCAACCGTTCGCGGCCGGCGGCAATGGCCGCCGACGTGACAATGATGATGTCTTTGCCTTCTCTGTACAGTTGGGCGCATTGGCGCGCCAGCTCCACCATGTGGGAGCGATCCAGGCGGGGGGTGCCACCCGTTAAAACACTGGTTCCCAATTTGACCACAATACGTTGATACATCTCGTACTCCCCTCATAGCGCCGGCCGGCGGCAACCATGCTTTCGGCCAACCCTGAATGTGTTACTGAAGTCAAGTATAATCCAACCGGGCCATCTTCTCAATCCAGAGCCAGAGGCAAAATGTCACAGCCTGGCGCGCCTAAAAAGGGTATAATAAAGAGGTAGCAACCTGATGACAAAGGCCGCCGGCGGCGCATCTGTCTCACAGGTCGCCAGCCGGGGTACTCCCTCCTTACCATGAGTCTACTTATGACCGCACACTTAATTGATGGAAACCAAATTGCCGCCGCCCTTCGTGCCCAGGTAGCCGAACAAGTGGCCGCCATGCAAACCCGCTACGATTACACACCGGGTCTGGCAACTGTACTGGTGGGCGACAACACCGCTTCTGCCACGTATGTTCGCATGAAAACCAAAGCCTGCGCTGAGACAGGCATCCGTTCCATCGGCCACCACCTGCCGGCCGACATCTCCCAAAGCGCTCTGGAAGCGCTGGTGGAGGAGCTCAATAACGATCCCGCTGTTCATGGCATTCTGGTGCAGTTGCCTCTGCCCCGACATCTGGACACCCACCGGGTGATCGATATGATCGCTCTGGAAAAAGACGTGGATGGCTTCAACCCTATGAACATGGGCTTGCTGGCGGACCGCACCCGCCAGCCCCACTTTGTGGCCTGCACACCGGCCGGCGTCATGCGTTTATTGGCGGAAGTGGGGGTGAAACTGAGCGGGGCTAACGCTGTGGTGGTGGGACGTTCCACCATCGTGGGGATGCCGGTAGCCCTGTTGTTGCAACGCGCCAACGCCACCGTCACCATCTGTCACAGCCGCACCCGCGATCTGGCTGCCTATCTGCGTCAGGCAGATGTGGTGGTGGCCGCCGTGGGTCAGGCGGAGATGATCCACGGTTCCATGCTCAAACCCGGCAGCGTCGTGATTGATGTCGGCATCAACCGCGTGGAGGATGCCAGCCACAAGCGGGGCTATCGCCTGGTAGGAGATGTTCACTTTGAATCTGCCCAGGAAGCGGTCGGCTGGATCACTCCCGTGCCCGGCGGCGTCGGTCCCATGACCATCGCCATGCTGCTGCAAAACACCCTGACAGCAGCGCAAAGGTGGGTTCAGGCTGGAACGCCGGCCTGATTTTTCTCAGGCCAGATCGGCTGCGGCCAGATCGGCCGGCGTGTTGAGATTGGTGAAGGAGCGCCCGGTCGGGTCGTAACGAGCGATTTCCACTTCCTCCACATAGCGCACAGCCACATATTGGAAAAGGTGGGCGATTTTAAGATCGCCCACCTCGATTTGTTGCGCCAGGCGCGGCCGGCAGGTGTGGTGATAGATGGCGTGCAGCGGCTCCGGTTGGCCTTGCCAGCGTGGGACAATGGCTGCCGGAGGATCCGCCGGGGCGAAGTCAGTCAGGGCGGCCATGGCCTGCAAAAGCGGGAGATTGAGCCAGGGCATGTCGCAAGCCACCACCAGAGTATAGGGGTGGGCAGTCCGTTCCAGAGCGGTGTACAGGCCGCCTATTGCGCCACAACCAGGCCGGTAATCGGGGTAGATGGGCAATCCCAGAAAAGCATAGGGAGCGGCCTGATCGGCAACCAGGAAACAATCCTGGGCGACTTGCTCCACAACCGCTAATACCCGTGCCAGCAGAGGTTGACCCTGTACGTCTAACAGCGCCTTGTCGCGCCCCATCCGTCGGCTCTGCCCCCCCACGAGAATCGCCCCGGCCAATGACATTCGCCCCTCTACACCAAACGATGAAAAACCTGGTTGCTCAGGAACCAGCCGCGCCGGGTGAGCAACAGGCGGCCAGCCTGCTCCTGGAGCAAACCCCACTCCAAAAGCTGGGTCAGCGTTGGCCCATACAGCGCATAGGGCGTCTCGCCAAAAGCGGCCGTAAAATCATCTAGCCGTAACCCTTCCTGCAACAAGCGCAGGCGGGTGATCATCATTTCGCCCATGCGATCCTGCGGGGTTAACAGGTGGTGGGCAGCGACGGCGCTCGACCAGGGATAGTGGGCTTCGCTTGCCTGGGCCAGACGGCGGATGTAAACACGCGGCTGACGCACCACCTGATAGCGGTAGCCAACAGCGTGGCCGTGCGCCCCGGCCCCCAAACCGAGGTACTCCTGATTGCGCCAGTAGGTGAGGTTGTGCTGACATTGCCGGCCGGGGCGCGCCCAATTGGAGATTTCGTAATGCTCGAAACCGGCCGACTCCAGCCAGGTACACGCCAGATCATATTGCTCAGCGGCCAGGTCGGCATCGGGCGCGGCCATCTGACCGGCGTGCAACCAGCGCTGCATAGGCGTGCCCGGCTCGATGGTCAGACAATATAAACTGAGATGCTCTGGCTCCAGCGCCAGGGCGGCGCGCACCGTCGTTTCCCAGGCAGCCAGCGTTTGCCCCGGCAGACCGTAGATCAAATCCAGATTGAGGTTGTCGAAGCCGGCCGCCCGCGCCCACGCCACTGCCTGCACCACTGTCTGGAAGTCATGTTCTCGCCCCAACAACGCCAATTCGTTGGGGATGGCGCTTTGGACGCCAAAACTCAACCGATTGATACCCAATTCACGTAAGGCCATTAGATAAGCAAGGTCAACCGTCTCCGGGTTGGCCTCCAGAGTGCGCTCCGCGTCAGCCGACAGCTGAAAATGGGTTTCCACCGCTGTCAGGATGTGAGCCAGCTCGGACCGTGTCATGAGAGAAGGCGTTCCACCGCCAAAGAAAAGGGTGTGGGCCGGCCGGCGCGCACCACCGCCCACCTGGCGAATCTCGGCCGCCAGCGCCTGGGCATAAGCCATCTTTAAGTCGCCCAGCGTGGTGTAGGTGTTGAAGTCGCAATAGGAACAGCGTTGGCGACAAAAAGGGATGTGCAGGTAGAGGCTTAACGGATCCATAGGGCCAGGTATTGGCGCGCTAACACAGGTCTCACCCTAGCGCAACAGCAGTTGGTTTTTAGCGTACAGTATTGTATAGTGATTTTGAAACGCGGTCATGCCCCTCACAGGCCGCCCGGCCAGACAGCCCGGCGGCGTTGCTTCGGCTAAGGATGATTCAGATGTGGCGAAAAGCGCTTTGGCTCGTGTTGCCGGTTTTCCTGGCGGCAGTTTTTTTCAGCCGGCCGGCGGCAGCCCAGACGCCGACGGTGTTGGTGGTGGATGTGGACACCCCCATCTATCCGGCCGTGGTGAGCTATCTGGAGCGTGGTCTGGCAGCAGCTGAAACCCAGGGGGCGCAGGCATTGGTGTTGCAACTGAACACCCCCGGCGGAGATGGCGAAAGTATGTTGTCCATCGTCAGTCTGGTGCGCAGCGCGCCCGTGCCGGTGGTGGTCTACGTGGCCCCGGCCGGGGCCCAGGCAGCTTCGGCCGGCAGCATCATCACCCTGGCAGGCCATGTGGCCGCCATGGCGCCCGAAACAGTGATTGGGGCGGCCTCTCCTGTCGGCTCCGCCGGTGAGGATCTGGAGGAAACGCTCTACCGCAAAGCGGTGGAAGATATCAAAGCCACCACTCGCAGCCTGACAGTCAACCGCCCACCCGAGGCCCAAAGCCTGGCAGAGCAAATGGTGGAAGACGCCCGGGCTGTCAGCGCGGATGAAGCGCTGGACATTGGGCTAATCGATCTCATCACTCCCAACCTGGAAACATTGTTGATGGCCCTGGATGGGCGCACCGTTCAGGTGCGCAACCAACCCCACACGCTGCAAACGGCCGGAGCCCTGGTTGAACATCTGCCCTGGAGCCGATTGGAACAGCTGCAACTCTTTCTGGCTAACCCCCTGCTGCTCAGTCTGCTAATCAGCCTGGGGAGCATTGCCCTGATCACCGAAATTCGCTCGCCTGGCGGCTGGGGAGCGGGTTTTGTGGGCGTTGTGTGTCTCTCGCTGGCTTTCTATGGCCTGGGACAACTGCCCACCAACCTGCTGGGACTGGTGCTCATTGGCCTCGCCTTTGCCCTGCTGCTGCTGGAAACCCAAACTCCCACGCTGGGGGCGCTGGCCATCACAGGCATGGTTTCCCTGGTGGCCGGTTTGTGGATTCTGTTCAACGCCACCGAAGCTCCAGCTGTCGCCCGCCTCCCCCTGTGGGGGGCGCTGGGAGTTGGCATCCCCACCGGGCTGCTCTTTCTCTGGATTGTGGTGGCAGCAGCGCGCATTCACCGCCGGCCGGCGCGCACCGGAGCGGAGGGAATGGTTGGCCTGATCGGACGCGCCACGACAGATTTCAAACTTATAGAAGGGCGGTTCATAGGCACGGCGGTGGTCTGGGGCGAAGTGTGGCGCGCCGAAGCCCAGGAAGCCATCACCGCCCAACAAGGCATCATGGTAGAATCGGTGACCGGTTTCACCCTACATGTCAAACCAACCTATATAGGGGCAAAGCAAGATGTTACTCAAGCTTCAGCTTAATGGACAAACTCACACCGTCGAAGTCATCCGCCAGGGGAATCAGGTGCGCGTCCGGGTGGGCGACCGCTCCCTTGAGGGGCAACTCCTGCATCAGGCAGATGCTTTCCTGACCCTGGCCCACGGATCAGAGCGCTGGCGGATGGCCGGTCATGTGCAGGGGGATCAGCGTCAGGTGTGGGTCAACGGGCGCATGGTAAACTATGAGCGCCTGCGGGAAAACCAAAGCACCCCCAGCGCCGCGACTGGCTCGCTCAGCGCCTCCATTCCGGCGGTGGTGGCCCAGGTGTTGGTCGCTGTGGGAGATCGGGTGGAAACAGGCGATAAACTCATCTTGCTAGAATCGATGAAAATGATCATCCCCATCCAGGCCCATGAAGCCGGCATTGTCACCCACCTCCACTGTGCGCCCGGTGATGCGGTGCAACCGGGCATTCCTCTGGCTGAATTGAAGCCGGCGTAACCTGCCCCCATCTCCACTCTAGTTGTAAGCCGGTCGTGGCTGGCTTTGTCAGGCAACAGCGGCCGGTGAACTTTTTCTACTTTCAGTGACAGGAGGCTCTTCTATGCACGAACAACGTCTGGCGCGTTTGCGCTCCCTGCTACAACAGGCGGGATTGGACTACCTGGCGCTCGTTCCCGGCCCCAGTCTGACCTACTTCAGCGGGCTGCATGTGCATCTGAGCGAGCGCCCCTTTTTGCTGCTCCTCACAGGCAACCCGGAGGAATCGGCCGCCCTGACGCCGCTGCTAGAGGCGGCCAAGGTGGAGGCGGCCGGCGTGCCGGCCGAGCGCATCATGGTCTGGCGTGACGAAGAGGGCTACGCTGCCGCTTTCCAAACCCTGGCGCGTCAACTCCAGCTATCCCAGGCGCGGCTGGGGGTGGAGGCCCTCAAAATGCGTGTTTTGGAGCTGCACGCCCTGCAAAACGCGGCTCTGACTGCTCAGCTAGTCCACGCCGATGGGATCACGGCGCATCTGCGGCGCAGCAAGGGGGCGGAAGAGATCGCTTGTTTGCAACACGCTGCCCAGGTGGCGGAGGCGGCGCTGACCGCTTGCCTGCCCCGCCTGCACTTGGGGCAAACGGAAAGGCAAATTGCCGCTATGATGGTTCAGGCGTTGCTAGAGGCTGGGGCGGACGGCCCGGCTTTTGACGTCATTGCAGCGGCCGGCCCCACCAGCGCCTTGCCCCACGCCGTTCCGACCGACCGTCCCATCCAGACCGGCGACTTACTCATTCTGGATTGGGGTGCACGTGTGGGGGATTATGTGTCCGACATCACCCGCACCTTTGCGGTAGGGACGATCACCCCGGAACTGCGTCACGTCTACGAAACAGTTCAGCACGCCAATGCTCAGGGTGTGGCCGCGGCGACTCTGGGAGCTACCGGTCAAAGCATTGACCGCGCAGCCCGAGGCGTTATCCAGGCGGCCGGTCTGGGGCGATACTTCATCCACCGGACAGGGCATGGTCTGGGGATGGAAGCGCACGAACCCCCCTCGCTGATGGAAGGGCAAACAGACCCTCTGCCGGTGGGGGCGGTTTTCACCGTCGAACCGGGCATCTATCTCCCCAATGTAGGCGGCGTGCGCATTGAGGACAATGTGGCGCTCACCCCTGATGGCCCGTTATGTTTAACCACCCTACCACGTGACTTAATCCAGGTCGGCTAATCCGACCCGGCGTGTAGAGGATGGGAAGAGAAGTTAACCATCTATGAAGCGAATGCCAACCCAACGTTATGCCGGTTTGTGGCACTGGGCCTGTTTGTTCGGCTTAGGCAGCCTGTTGCTGGCCTGTCAACAAATCTTGCCCGCGCCCTCGCCTACTCAGGTTCGGCCGGCCACCACAACCGATAGCCCCACCGACATGAGTCAACCACCAACGCCGATGGCCGCCACGCCGGAGGTCACTGCTTACCCAGCGCTGCCTACAGCGCCATCCGTTGCCGCCTATCCGCCGGCTACCCAACCTGCCATACTAACAACCACCCCTTACCCCGGCCGGCCGACCGAGACACCCGTTGCCGGCGTGTATCTTCCCTTTGCGCCGCTGGCCCAACCCACTCCCACCCCCAGCCCAACATCCGCGCCGGCCCTGCCCCCGACACCCACACCCTACCCCACGGTGGACTTCGCCGCGGCGCAAGCCCAACTGACAGCTCAGGGTCAGGCGTTGGGTTATAGCAAAATCGGCTTCCATGTGGGCGTCGGGGGCAACACCGTGGGCATCGGGGAGTGGATGCGACGCCTGGACGAAGCAGGCGTCCCCTTCTTCCTCAAAAGCGTCGATGACACCGGCCCGGTTCTGGAGGCCATTGCTCTGAAGCAGACCAGCGGCGTTGATCATACCATTGTCTTCCGCACCACCGGTTATGATGTGCCCAATTACAACTTACCGGCCGTCGATGCGGCCCGGCAACATTGGCAATGGCACCGCGACCGCTTCCCACCGGAGCTGGAGCCATACAAAGAGTTGATCTGGCTGGAGACGATGAACGAACTGGACAAAGCGCGTTCCGAATGGCTGGCGGAGTTTGCCCTGGAGCAGGCGCGACTGGCGCAGGTGGAAGGCTTTCGCTGGGCTGCCTTTGGCTGGGCAACCGGTGAACCAGAGATGGACGATTGGGAAGGGCCGCAGATGTTGCGCTTTTTGCGACTGGCAGGCGAAAACCCTGACCGTATTGCTGTAGCGCTGCACGAAGGCAGCTTAATCGCCGACACCATCAAGGATGGCTATCCCTTCAAGGTGGGGCGCTTTATGTTTCTATTCGACGTTTGCGACCGCCACAGCATTCCGCGCCCGACTGTGTTGGTCACAGAGTGGGGCTGGCAATCCCACTCCTTGCCTGAACCGGGCCAGGCTCTGGCCGATATCGCCTGGGCTGCGCCCATCTACGCCCCGTTTCCCCAGGTCAAAGGAGTAGCTATCTGGCATCTGGGGGGCGGCTATGACCCAATCCAGGACATGGCGCAGCGCCTGATTGCGCCGGTGACCCAATTCGCCCTCACCCACTATTATCCTATTCCGGCGCCGCCGGATCAGGCCTCCCCCAACCCGGCCCTATACGCCGCACCCTAAAATCGCTGGGGCCTGACGGCAGTTTGTCCGTCAGGCCCCAGATTCTGAACAGGTTATAAGAGGCAGCCGCTCATTCAAACGGCGCACCCACAAACAGCGTTTAACCCTGGGTCGCCGACATGGCGTCCAGATAGCCTTTGATCTGATCCAGAGTGGCTGGGCCGCGGTGGACACCGCTGACCGTGCCATCTGGGGCGATGAAGTAGCTGGTGGGGTAAATGCCCGCCACGCCATACTCCTCGGCCACTTTTAAGTCCATATCCAACAGGGGATCAAAGGAGAGCTGCAACGCCGCAAAGTATTCACGCACCGTATCCGCGTCTTCGTCCTGGTTGAGAGCCAGAATAACCAGGCCTTCATCCTGGCGTTCCTGGTAAATGGCTTCAATCTCTGGCATTTCGATGCGGCAGGGAGCGCACCAGGAAGCCCAGAAATTGATCATCACCGGCCGGCCGGCAAACGAGCTTAAGGCGACCTCATCCCCGGCCAGATTTTGCAGGGTGAAATCAGGGGCTGGCGAACCGACAGCAATGCCGCCTAAGCCATCCCGCACAATAGCTATTTCGGGCTTTTCCGGGGCCGGCAACGAGGTAAAGTCCGAGGCGGCCTCCGGCTCAGTCACATCCTGCCCCAGACCAAACCAATCGGGCCGGAAGAGCAACGCCGCTGCTAACAGCCCCAACAGGGCAAAACCGCCTACGAGGATAAGAGGGTTTCGTCTTTTCATAGCGCTCAATTGAAGAGTTGCACAAACCAATCCTCAAGTCGCAGGAAGGGTTCAGACCACTCGATAGGAATGATGGAATTCAGCTCGCTCAGCGTGCCGCTGATCATCATGCCGCCCAGCAACAAGAAAAGCAGACCGCTGATAAATTGGGTGGAGTGTAAATTCAAGGTGACCCGGCTGCCCTCCTGGCTGGTGTAGAGCCACAGCGCCACCCCAATGATGGCCATCAGCAACAACACTACAGAGTGCAGGGGCAGGAGCTCCTGATTGGCAAAGGCGCTAAAGTTATTGAACATGTATTCCAATAAAGCCACCAGGATACGCCAGATGACCAGCGCCCACACCAAACCCACCACCACCACCGAGGTGGTGACGGTTGCCCCTTTGCCGCGCAAAATACGCCACAGCAGGCTATCCCGGCTGGCCCGGCCAAAGAAGGTGGAAACAATCAGCAACGGTAGCCCCAAGCCCAGGGCGTAAATAAAGAGACCCATCGCCCCGCGCAACGGGGATTGATTGAGCGCCAGACCGTAGACTGATCCCAGAATGGGGCCGACACAGCCAGACCAACCCAGGGCGAAGGTCATGCCAAAGAGGAAGGAGCCTCTCATGGTGTTGTTATGGGTGCGCTGGCTCATGCTCTGCATCCCGGTGAACCCCTTCCCCAAGAGGCTCATGACGCCAAAGATGAGTACCACGCTGCCGCCAATCAAAATCAACAACCCCTGACTGTTGTTGAGAAAGCGTCCCACGAAGCCGGCGCTGACGCCCAACAAACTGAACAAGGCGGCCAGACCCAACATAAAGGCCAATGTGTTGGCAGCCACTTGCCTGCGGTCGCTTTGAAAGGCAAAAGCAAAGTAGGCGGGTAGAATGGGCAGGGTGCAGGGGGAGACAAAACTGAGAATACCGCCGATGAAGGCCACAAAAGCGAATACAGCGAAGGGCTGCGCTTCAATTCCAACGGCAAAAGCTGGCTCCGGCCCCTGAGCCTGGTTGATGGAGCCGATAATCAAAAAGCCTACCACCAGAAGGCCCAGGGCAATCAAAATTATTTGGGCGGTAGATAACCCGCGTTTTTCCACCTGGATCATAACGTCTTCTCCTCAAAAGCGCTCACCCCAGGGCAGGGTGGGCGGTCAGTTCAAGCCATAGCTGCTGCATTCTGCCATCAGGGCGCACACCATAAGAACTTATCTCTAAGATGCGTCGGCCGCCTGGAATCTTACGTCTGGCTCAAAGATGGTCGCCCGCCTTGTTTGCCTCTTCCTGCATCAGTTCGCGCAGGGCCGAGATGTCTTCGCGCAGGTTGCGCTGACGGTTAGCCAGATAGAGTAGGTAGGCCATGGCAATGACCCACATCACAACATAACCCAAGATGAGGTAACCATTGAGTTTGTTGGGATCATCAATTTGCAACAAGATACTTAAGGGGAGCATGGCAATTTCCTTCAGGGGGTGGGGGCGGGCAGACGCGCACCAGGGCGGCCGACTCAGACATGGCTATAGCCCAACAGGCGCGCCTTCAGGTTTTCCACCTCATCCGCCAACAACTCCAACCGGTAGCGGTTAGCCAGCCAGGTGACATAGATCAGGGTGAAGACACCACAGGCAAAGGCCAGCGTGATTCCCATGCGCGCTGACTCAATGCCGCTGCTGAAATCCGACTCTCCCTGCGCTGCGCCCTGAGCTGATTCCAACGTGCCGCCTACGACGGTGGGATGAATGTCGCGGAAAATGCGAATGCTGGCATAGGTGAGCAGCACGGTGACAAAGGCGGCCGCGACATAAACGGCCGCAAAGCGGCCTCGTTTTTCCGGGTCTTCCACTGCGCCGCGCAGCATGAAATAGGCGATATAGACCAGCCACATCACCACCACCAGCGTCAGACGGGGACTCCACACCCACCAGGTGTTCCAGGCCGCCCGCGCCCAAACGGAGCCAACGGCAATCGTGATGGTGAAAAACACCAGTCCCACCTCAACCGAGATCATGCTCAGGGTGTCCCACTTACGGTCACGCCGACGCAAATAGAGAACACCATAACCTAAGGCAATCAGGAAGGCCAGCGCCGCCACCCAGGCGATCCCGACATGAAAATAGAGGAGTCGATGAACATTGCCCATATTCAGTTCGGTAGGGGCGAAGAGAAAGATCATCCCCAGCAAAGCCGCCAGGGCGATGAGGGAAAGAAGATTCAAGATGGTGATCCGGCGATTGAGTGTGTCTAAGGCCATGGTCAACTCTCGTAATAGGGAGAAGTGCGAAAGTCACGGCCGGCCGTACATGGCCGTCGGGTTACTCCTCCACAACATAATTATAGGTCATGAAACCGGCCGCCAGCATTAAAAGATCATAGGTGATCACCAAAACATAAGGAAATTGCACCTCCTGCCAGGGTGGGGGTTGGGGAATGGTAAAGACGGCCGTGGCCGCTGCCGCCGCCAGCACCACCGGCAAAGTTAAAGGCAACAGCAAAATAGGGATCAAGATGTAACTGGCGCGGGTCTGACTGGACATGGAAGAAACCAGGACGCCGGCTGCCACGTATCCTACCGTGCCCAAGACGATGATGAGCAAAACCGGCAGACGTAGAAAAGGTTTGTTAAAGAAAACCGCGAAGATGGGAACCAACACCGCTTCAACAATCAGGATGGAGACAGTGTTGCTTAAAACTTTGCCCAGATAAAAGGCGCTGCGGTCAATGGGGCTGATGAGGATGGCGTCTAAGGCGCGCGACTCTGTTTCAGCCGTGAAAGAACGATTCAAGCCTAACGTGCCGGCCAGCAAAATGGTCACCCAAAGCAACCCTGAAGCCACTTCACGCGCCGCTGCCAGATCGGAACTCAAAGCAAAGTTAAAGGTGACCACTGCGATCAGCGAGAAGACCAGCATCACGTTGAGCGTCTGGCGCGTGCGTCGCTCCAGCTGCAGGTCTTTCCAGGCCAGGGCGAGCACCGCTGCGACCAGACTAGGGCGCTGAAACGTAGGGGAAGTCTCAAGCTGGTTGGACAAACTGGCCTCCACGCACAATGTTATGGTACAGCGCCAGAAAGTCGTTGAGGGTGATGGAGGTGCGCGCCACATCGCTGGCAATGCGTCCGCGACTGAGAATGACCATACGGCTGCACAAATTCAACCCCCGGCCCAAATCGTGGGTGATCATGACAATGGTGCGGCCGGCGGCGTGCTCCTGCACCAGCAGATCATCCAACAAGGCGGATGCGTCCTGGTCTAACCCGGTGTAAGGCTCGTCCAAAAGCAAAACATCGGGACTGTGCAAGGTGGCACGGGCAATCATCAGACGTTGCACCATGCCCCGCGAAAAGGTGCGCACCGGGTCGCGCCGGCGGGTCGCCAGGCCAACGCGTTGCAAGGCGGCGTTGACCGTGACGGTCGGTTGGGGCAGTGCGTAGAGGCGGGCCACAAAGTGCAAATTCTCCTCGGCCGACAAGTCGCTATAGAGCAAAGAGTGGTGCGAAACCAGACCAATATGCTGGCGCACCCGATCCGCATAGTGAGGCAGGGGCCAGCCGCCTACCGTCACGTCGCCGGTCGTCGGTTTCAGCAAGGTCGCCACAATGCGCAACAAGGTGGATTTACCGGCTCCGTTAGGTCCCACCAGGGTCAGAAAATCCCCTGCCCGTACTTCTAGATCAATTTCACGCAAAACAATGTTGAGGCCATACCGTTTGGTCAACTGCCGAATTACAATCATAGGGTGGGATTATAACGACCTCGCGCCGCATTTGACCAGTGATTACACCTCAGGGCATCGCCGGCCGGGTCAGGCAACCAGCGACACCGCCAGCAGTTGGGTGAAGGCCAGCATAAACCAATGGATGAGCCAGGGGTAAAGGAAGGAACGGGTGCGCCAGGCGATAAAGCCAAAGCCGGCCCCGCCCAGAATGGTGGTCAGGGTTTCAATCTCCGGTTTACCCAGGTGCATGAAGGCAAAGGGCACCGCTTGCAGGAAGATAGCCGGCCCCGGGCCAATGACACGCGCCATGCCAAATAACAAAACGCCACGCCAGGTAAACTCCCAGGCGAAAAGCTCCACACCGCTGCGCAAGATAATGGTGGTCGTTCCCCCCGGCGCGTGGGCGCTGTAGTAACCAGTCATATTCGGCAGACGCACCACCAGCCAGAGAATGACGCCCATTACCAGCGTTACGCCCACCACCCACAGCAGCCCTTCCCGCCAATCGCCCCATTGCAAACCATAGGCCGTTAGCGGCTGGCGAAACAGCACAAGGATAATCAGCGCGGGCAAAACGAAGTAAAAGAGAAAGCGGTCATAGGCCAGGATGCCCAGCGGGCGGCGGCCATAGGCATCTAGCAAAGCGATGGTGGTGGTGAAGACAACCCAAAACGTGAACTGAGTATCGAAAGTGACACCACCGAGGGTGAAAGTTTTTTTCATCATGGGCCTTGTGCCGGTTGGCGTTGCTCAACGGTAGAGATCGAAAGCTTTGGGGCGGATCAAGTCGGCGGCTCGTCCCGGCGGCGCAGAGAAGGTGAGCCCGCGCAACAGAACCACCGGCGCGCCCTCAGCCGCCTGACCCATGAGCAGGCCAGCAGCGGCCGCAATTTCATCGGCCACCCCCACATCCGTGTGTTGCAGAAGATAGCCGTACAGATCTGGCTCACCGCGTCGATTCCACAATGCCGGCAGACCGGCCACCCCCAAGGCCACCCCCACCGTTCCCAAACGAAAAGGACGGCCATGGCTGTCGGTGATCACAATCCCAACCGCCACGCCGGTGGCCTGGAGAAGCGCCTGGCGCAGCGCCTCAGCCGAGGCATCGGGGTCGCGGGGTAAGAGCAACACCCATTCGCCTCCACCGGCCTGGGGCACATTGGAGCGGTCGATGCCGGCGTTGGCGCTGACGAAACCCAAACGATGGCGAACCACCAACACCCCAGGGCGCATTCGGGAAATTTCCTCACTCTCTTGCAGGATAAGCTCCACCACGCGGGGGTCTTTCTCAGTCTGCGCCGCCACCTCCAGCGCACGAGGGCCAGGCGTGACGGAAGCCAGATTGACCAGGCGTCCCTCGGACTTGGACACAATCTTTTGCGCCACCGCCAACACATCACCGGGTTGCAGAGCCAGGCCGGACGCCTCCAACGCCGCCAAAATCAACTGGGGCAGGGCATCCCCCGGTTGGACATGGGGAAAATGGGGCAGCGCAATCAGAGTTAGAGCAGTGGTCATAGAACAATCTCATGTAGTGGGTAAGCCTGTGATGCGCACCCCGGCCCCTTTCACTTTGTGAATCACATTGATAGCATACAGCACTGCTGTCATACCCTCAACGGCGCTGGCATTTTGCAACGCGCCGGCGTTGACGCCGCGCAGCCCGGCATCAGCACACAGCTGCATAACCACCGACTTATCCTGGGCGTCGTCTCCACAAACCAGGACATCGCACGCCACAACGTGGCTCAAATCGCGCAAATGGTGCGCCGAAATGTTTTGAAAGGCCGCCACCACACGGGTGCGCTCGCCCACCTGGTGCTGCGCCTCCTCGGCCGCCGACAGATTGCTGGGCAGCCGCCACACCCGTCCTTTGGGCGAACGCAACGGCGCAACCACGGTGATGAAGAGCTTGCCGATCACCGCGTCCAAAATCGTCTCCAGGGTTGCCGCCTGCGCCTCATAAGGCACTGACAGGACAATAACCTCCGCCGCCTGGGCGGCGCTGAGGTTGTCATGGCCGGTGATGTTGGCCTGGGGCAGTTCGCTCAGCAAGGCCGCGGCCGCCTGCACCCCTTTTTCTGCCGCCCGCGACCCAATCAAAATGGTATGGCCGGCCGCGGCCCAACGATAGGCCAGACCGCTGCCTTCAGCGCCCGTTCCGCCAATGACTGCTATCTTCAAAGCTGGCTCCTTAGCCTGTTAGTATGAGACCTTCCCGGTTGAGAATGCCCGAACAGGATTCTAACAGAAAATGGAGGGGTAAGAAATGGGTCAGCGACCTCATCTATAGTGGTGAAGGCAGTCTGGCTTGACTTGCGTCTGCCTTGCGCTAAACTTGAAGCAATTAATGTTAAGGAGTTACCTTACCAATGGCTAAACCTTTAGATATTTCCGATTCAACCTTTGAGACTGAGGTTCTCCAGTCTGATAAACCTGTTTTGGTAGACTTTTGGGCCGCCTGGTGTGGGCCGTGTCGCATGATCGCCCCTTTTGTGAAAGACATTGCGGCTGAATATGATGATATGTTGAAAGTCACCAAATTGGACATCGACGTGAATCCGATGACCGCCGGCCGGTATGGCGTGATGAGCATTCCCACCCTGATGGTTTTCAAGAATGGGAAAGTAGTCGACCGCATTGTAGGCGCCATGCCCAAGGATGCGATTGTGGCCCGTGTTATGCCCCATCTGGCGACCGCCTCTGCTTAATTGCTGTCTGAGCGCCTCGTAGGCAGCATAAAAGAAAACGCCCCGCCTGGTTTCAGGCGGGGCGTTCTTTATGGATAGGGGCTTCGGTGCGGCTTATTCGGCCGGCTTGTCATCAACTGGAATTTCAGTCGGGGGTTCAGGGGCCGGCGTCTCTTTCTGGGTCGGCGTGAATTGGTCAGCCAGACGCCCCAATTCTTCGCTCAACCAACGCAAGCCATCCAACGCTACGGTGCGGGCCTTGCGCCCAAACTCACCGGACTCCACCTGCGTCCTCAACTCAGATGCTTCTTCACGCAGCTTCTGCCCGGCCGTCCCCTCGCGAATCTCGCGCATCACCTTGTCCACTTCAGACGCCAGGTTTTGCATCCCTTCGCGCATTTCAGCTTCGAGCTTTTGGCGTTCTTCACTGTTCCACATCGAACGGAAAGCGTCAGCCAGTTGCTGCCCCACTTGGCGCAACTCCTCGGCCACATCGGGCTTAGTCGCATCGGTCTCTACCGCTTGAGGCGTGGCATCCTCGACTGGTATTTCAGTGTCAGCAATTTCCTCTTTGGTGATCTTAATTTCTTCACTCATACAGCTATCTCCTCAAAACAGCATGACAATTCTATCGTAATGGATTAGCACCCCGGCATACCATCTTAATTCTATACGCAAAATTAGCGCCTGAGTTGCAGGGGTTTCATTCTCAAGGAGCAGACGGCGTCGGGGGATGGGGTACTTCGGGCACAGCCTGAACATCCCCTATGACCTCCACAAAGGGAGAGAACACCCAGCCTGGCGCGCCATTGACACAACACACCTGCCACCAACTATCAAAAGGGCTGATACCTATAATGTCCAGGCGAAGATCACCTGCCAGACCGCCCACAATAGGATAAATCACATCTGGGCCAGTACGGATGTTGACGGGAGGGCCCATGGCGCGCACCTGAGGCGCTTGTGTCGCCGGTGCGGGGAGGGTGGCCGAAGGTTCCGGGGGTGAGGCGGGCAAGGGCGACGGCGTGGCGGTGGGCAGCGCTGGCATGGATGCAGTAGGCGAAGGGTTGTGCGTGGGAACAGGCGTCGCGGAAGGGGTGACGGGCAACGGAGTAAGCGATGGCAGCTGCGTGGACGATGTTCCGGCCACCACAGAGATGGAGGGTGGGAGGACAGCGGCCGGTTCACGTTCGGCCGGCCGCCACATCAGCCACCCCACAAATACACCCCCGACCAGCACCACCAGCGCCAGCGCCGCCAGCAACCACAGCCAGCGCCAACGGCCGGCGGCCGGGGCCACCCCTAACACCTCATCTGGCAAAGCGGTCGGTTGGAGCGCCTGGTAGACCGGGCACATGCGATGTTGGGGCGTCAGGCAATAGCTCGCCTGGTGCGTTTGACTCACCGGCCCCGGCGGGGTCGCCTTGAAACAATGAGTGGCTTCAGATGGATAAATGAGACGGGTCTCAGGATCGCGTAGCAATCCGCGATAGGGGCAGGCCACATGGCCTGGAGACGTGGGAGTGCCAGGAATTGATCTTCGCATAAAGGCCGACGTTGTCCAGAGTATATCACCGTTGTCGCGCTTCTTCCAGGTCGCGGCGGCGCTCTCACGACAGTCTGAACCAGGGGAAGATAACAAAAAAGGCGGCCCGATTATCGAGCCGCCCATTGAGCCAGTTGCAGCGACCGGCCGGGCCTACAGCTTGTGGATCATGGAGGTCATGGTGCCTGGCTCAATCTCGGCCGTAAAGCCCCCTTCCACCCCCTTGACAATGACGGACACAGCATCATGGCTGTGGAGCGATTCTTGATGTGAAGCGACCACCTTGAAATCCTCAAGGCGGGGGTCTTGATCCAGCTGCTCATACAACAGACGGACAGCATCTTCCACAAATTTCAGATTGGCCGCGTTCAACTCGGCAAAAGCCTGCTCATCTTCCCGCTTGACCATCACCTGAGTTTCCGTTTTCAACGCTGCCAGGCACAGGTCACGCAGCTCTTCGATCCAGATAAAGTCGCGACACGCCACGCTGACACGGGCCACCGAGCGCTGACTGTGGGGCACGGCCGGCGCGCCGCGTGTTTCCAGAGCGTGTTGCGCCAATTCATAGCTGCAAGGGCAGGAAGATGAGTAAACAAAGTCGAAATGAATGATCTTATGCACCTTGCCCTGCCGATCCAGCCGCCCTTCAAAAGCCACCTGGTAGTATTGATACCCTATCAAGCCAGAGCGCAACGAGGTGTTCAAAATTGGGTAGTTGAAGCGCAGCATCAAACGCGCCTCCAGGGCCCCAATCTGGCGCTGATAATCACGCAAGACATCCTCCAGAAAATCGAGGGAGAAGGTGCTCTCTTTGTGTTCATAGAAGGTGCGAATGACCCGCGACATGTTGATGCCCTTCTGGTGCGCCTCCAGCGAGACGGTGCCTGTCACCGACGTTTCCAGGGTTATAGGGTCCCCATCGCGAGTCAGGTAGCGCAAGGGCAGGCGAAAGTTGTGAATGCCCACTTGCTGAATCGCCACCCGGCTACCCCGAATGAGAGAAGAAGCGCCATTTTGCAGATCGGGCAGTGTCGCCACATACTCTGGCGTCGCCTGGAAGGCGTAATCGTAAGCTATGGTATACGCTTTGGGGGTGTAGGTATGCTTGCCATTGGTGGAGAGGCGCGTCGGCAAAGCGTTCAAAGCCGTGGGCGCGTGGCCGTTTTGGACTGCGCCGTTGGCGTGGTATCCGTTTTGCTGCATAACAGGCTCCTTATACAACAGGGCGGCTCCTGGTTATGTGGGCCAGCCGGGTATGTATTGTTTCAAATCTGTACATTTCATCGACAAAACTTGTTCAATCTTACAGCAATTGTATAAGATCGATGTAAGTCGAAAATTAAGAATTGCTTGCATCAACCATCCAGCGCCATCAAGTAGTGGGCTACCTCTTGTCCATGGGGAGTGAGCAGGTAGGTGGCGGTGGGGAATTTATGGTTGGTCTGTAAGTAACCAGCCTCGTACAAAGCGTGAACGACGGCCGGGGTCACCACAACCCCAGCCCCTTCCAGCGAGTGCAGGCGATAAACTTTGGCGCCGTCGAGGTTGCGATGGGATTTCAACATCTGTCCCCCGAAGAGGGCTTTCAACACATAGACATGTTCAAGGCTCCATTTCTTACCTCGACCGCCGCGGAGAGTAAGTTGCCAATCATGTTGCCAGGACATAGAACGCTCCAGATGTGCCGGCCGAACCAGACAAAAAAAGCTGGCCTGGGGCCAGCTTGCTTGCATGTTGATGGCCTGTCCGGCCTGGAAATGTGGAATAGGTTGGGGGAAGCATCACTGGCCGCCGTTCATTTCACCCCAGGTTATCGATATACTCCTGCATTCGCCGCTGGCTGATCTTGATGTATTGATCCGGGATGATCTGGGCCATCTCTTCCGGCGACAGCCGGTAGCTTAAAATTTCCAGCGCGTCCTCTGGCGAACGGCCATAGGCGAGCTTTTTCTTGCCGTTCTTCAAATCGAACAGATACATATAATGGGGATTGCTGAAACTGCTCATGTGGCCTGGCTCAAGCTTTGGTCAGGGCATCCAATAAGGCCCCCTGGCGCTGCTTCTGCAACTCCGAAAGGCCGCGGTTGATTTCGCGATCATACCGGCCGGCCAATAATTCACGGTAGAATTGATAATCTATCCCTTTGACTTTCTCGTCATCGGGGAAGCGGTGGTAATTTTCCTTGCTCATCAGACTCCGCCCCTCAGCAATGAGCTGATAGCCCAGGGCTGAGCCGGGGTAGGGGGCGTAGAAGGAGATGGAAGGCATCACCCGTTTCATGTATTTCAACATGCGCATCGTCTTGAAGGCGTCTTCGGGGGTCTCTCCAGGAATGCCCAGCATGATGTTAGACCAGAAAACGGGCCCCGGCCGGCCCTGAGCTTCCAGCTCATCTCCAATGCGATTCAACAAATCAATGGCAAAGAAGTTATCTTCCTCGGTGCACTCCTTGTTGAGCAGGCGCAGGACGCGGTCGCTGCCCGATTCAAACCCGATGGAGACAGTTGTCCAGTTGGTCTCTTTGATCAGCGCTTCAAAAAGATGGGGCCATTGGCGCACAGTATCGGCCCGGCCGGCGGCCCAGTAGGGCCACAATTTGCGAGCGCGACGGGGATAGAGCTCAATCCACTCTTCTAACCAGGAAGGGTTTTGGAAAAACATGGAGTCGTGAATAACCACCGAACCCACGCCGTACTTGCGATCCAGGTAGTTCAACTCATCGATCACCATCTCCACCGGCCGGCGGCCCATGTTGGGGATGTAGGAGTTTTCATTGCAAAAGACGCATTGCCACGGGCAAACACGACTGGTGATGATGGTCGCCACCGGCGGCGGCCCCCACCCACAGGCTGGCTCCAACGGCCAGTGGAAGTTACGGGCCAGGCGTCGGCTGGCCGGCCGGGGCCATAGCTCCCGTTCCATGACCGGCCACTCCGCCATGGAGCGCGCCCCCTGCCCCAAAACCACACGGGGAAAGGCGTGGGGGTCCTGCACCAGGTCAACGATGATATTCTCACCCGGCCCCTGACAAATGCGGTCGAACGCATCCACGGCCAACATCTCATCCAGCGCCACCGTGGCGTGCATTCCCCCGGCCAAAACCATGCCAGAAGGGTTCAACTCTTTGAAGAGATGGGCGGCGCGGTAGGCGGCCGGATACGTGTAGCTGCGCACATTCATGATCGCCAGATCGTAACCCTGCATCTGGCGCGCCAGCTGATCCCAAGAGGTCACAGCGCGGGTGGAGAGAATATCAGTGGGCAAGCCGTTGTTGTGCAAAATGGTGCGCAGCAGCCCCAAACCATGATCTTGCCACTGTTCATGGGGGCCGTTGGGGTGAACGAGGTCGCCTAAATCGCCGAGGTCGAGAAAAAGACGCCTGGGCTCACGCGCAGGGGGTCGTGTCCAGAAACGCTGCATAGTCTATGATCACGTTTGTCAGACAAGAGGGTGGCTATACCGGCCGGCCCGCCCATCTGACTGAAAACAATCCATCGCAACCAGGGCCAGAGAGGGCGTTTACAGGCGCTGGCGGCCCATAAAACCCGTGTGGAGTTCGTGGAAATATTTGATGTCGGGTTCGCCATAGCGCCAGCAGAGGTAAACATCGCGCCCATCACGCCGCGCCAGAAAATCCACCAGGCCGGCGTTGATGTCCTTCAACTCGCAACCATAGGCCCGAATCCGTTCGATCAGACGCTCGATAACGATAAAATCATTCGCCAGACTGGAGGCCTGGGCATTGCCCACATTGCTCCTCTCATCTTCCAACAGGGGGGCCAGTGCCCGACGGGATCGGGCCACCTGGGCGCGTCGCTCTTGTAACTCATCCATCAGCGCTGTGATAGCGGGCAGGACTTGATTTGCTTCTTCGAGAGTAAAGTAGCGCTTGGTCATATACCAGGCAAAAACGACGAGGCGTCCTCACTTTACCTGACGCCTCGTCGTTCTATCATGTCATTTGAAGACGTTTTAGCCGCAACCACACCCGCTGCCGCAACCGCCACTTTCGGAAGCCGTCTGACCCCCATTTTTGGCTTTGAACGATGTACCGCACCCACAAGAGGCAGTGGCGTTGGGGTTTTCGATCTTGAAACCACCCCCCATCAGGCTATCCTCATAGTCAATGGTGGCGCCGCTCAGATACAACATGCTGGTGGGATCAACAAACACCTTGACGCCGTGCGTCTCCAAAACGTGATCATAGGCCCGGGGTTGCGACTCCAGGGCCATGCCATATTGCATCCCAGAGCATCCGCCGCCAGCCACAAACACCCGCAGACCATAGTCGGGCACATTTTTCTTAACCAGCAAGTCGTGCACAACTTGCGCAGCGGATAGCGTGATATTTATCGTTTGAACCTGCTCTAAAACGTCCATGTAAGCTTCCTCATGACAGTTGGGTCTTGCCAAATGCAAAAGCATTGTAACAAGATTCCAGGAGCATGTCAATTTTTATAACCTTTTTCTTTTTAATCCCCCCTAAAACCTTAAAAGTTAACGCATTTACAACATTTTACCAATTGACACGCCTGATCCACGTGCTATACTGTTTTCCTATGATGGCTCTTAAGTTGATCATGAAGATAAACGATTGCACGTGTAGGGGGCGAGAGTAGTCGGCTCGCCGTTCCGTACCCGGTAGTTTTTGCAACGGCAGCGCTACTCTCGCCTTTCTCCCCGATAGAGCGACGCTTACGCTGCCGTTTTTGTTGCCTGCTGCTGGCAGGCCCCTGTGAAAACTGCCTGGACGACACGATGCTTTCGATATCTTCTGACAACTTGCTGGCGCCTGAATCTTTTCCCCCTCTTGCGCCCCACAGCCTGGAAGCCCAGGTGGGCAATACTCCTTTACTGGACTTGCGTCCCATCGCCAATCGGGCGGGCGTTGCCCCTCAGGTTGGTCTGTACGCCAAAGCGGAGTGGTTCAACCCCGGCGGATCGGTCAAGGATCGGCCGGCGCTGCATATCATCCGTTCCGCCGAAGCCCAGGGTCTTCTGCGCCCAGGCATGACGCTGCTCGACTCCACCTCAGGCAATATGGGCATCGCCTATGCCCTGTTGGGGGCGGCGCGCGGCTATCGGGTGCGGCTGACGGTTCCGGCCAACGCCAGCCCAGAGCGCATCGCCATCTTACGCGCCTACGACGCAGAGCTGATTCTGACCGACCCGCTGGAAGGATCTGATGGAGCGTTGCTGGAAGCGCGCCAACTGGCGGCCGGCGCGCCCGATCTCTATTACGCCAGCCAGTACACCAACCCGGCCAACTGGCAGGCGCATTACTTCTCCACCGCGCCCGAAATCTGGCGTCAGACCCAGGGACGCATCACCCACTTTGTGGCCGGCCTGGGAACCAGTGGCACTTTCACCGGCGTTACCCACCGTCTGCGCAGCTTGAACCCCGATGTGGTGTGCATTGCCATTCAACCTGATAGCCCGTTTAATGGTTTAGAGGGGTTGAAACACATGGCAACCGCCATCAAGCCAGACATTTACGATCCCCTGTTGGCGGATGATGAAGACAGTGTGCGCACCGAGGAAGCCTACGCCATGGCCCGGCAATTGGCGCGGGAAATGGGCCTCTTTGTGGGGGTATCGGCCGCGGCCGCGGTGGTTGGCGCGCTCAAAGTGGCTCAAACGTTGGCGCAAGGCGTCGTGGTGACTATCTTACCCGACAGTGGGCTTAAATATTTAAGCGAACGTTTCTGGCAGGCGTAAGCCAGCTGGGGGAAGCAACGAATGGTGTATGTAACCGCAGCTGTTGAAGCCGCTATCCGACGACAGGGGGAGGCCGCTTACCCTTATGAAGGCTGCGGCCTGCTGCTGGGCCACAGCGACGGCCGTCATCACCAGGTGGTCGCCATCCATCCCATGACCAATGTCTGGCCGCAGGTGGACGAGCGACGAGTGCGCTTTAAGCTCGATGAACAGGAGTGGTTGCAAGCAGAGCTAGAAGCGACCAGGCAGGGCCACGACATTGTGGGCATTTTCCACAGCCACCCTGACCACCCGGCCGTTGCTTCACCCCGCGACCTGGCCTGGGCCAGCTGGCCCGGCTATGCCTATCTCATCACGGAAGTGCGCGAGGGGCGGGCGGTGGGCAGTCGGGCCTGGCAACTGCGGGCGGATCGCACCGACTTTATCGAGGAACCTCTACTCATTCAACCGCCGGCCGGTGGCCCCGGCCGGCCGCTACACGTCACATAACCCGAAGGAGCAGCATGTCCACAATTCGTATTCCCACTCCTCTTCGCCCCTATGTGGGTGGTCAAACCATCGTCCCCGTTGGTGGCGACACCGTTGGCGCGGCCCTGACGGACCTGATTCAACAATACCCGGAACTCCGCCCCCATCTGTTCGATGGGGAACAGCTGCGCAGTTTTGTTAACGTCTACCTCAACCAGGAGGACATTCGCCACCTGAACGGCCAGGCAACCAAACTGCAACCTCAGGATACCTTGCTGATTGTGCCCTCCATCGCCGGAGGTTGCCATGCTTAACCCCGCAGCCATCGCCTCATCCTCGTTTTCAGCCGAGGAAGTGAAGCGTTACAGCCGCCACCTCATCATGCCCGAAGTCGGCATGAGCGGGCAAAAGAAGTTACAAGCCGCCAGCGTTTTGCTGATTGGGGCGGGCGGACTTGGCTCGCCGCTGGCGATGTATCTGGCAGCGGCCGGCGTCGGGCGCATCGGGCTGGTGGATTACGACGTGGTGGATTACAGCAATCTGCAACGTCAGATCATCCACGGCAGCAAAGATGTCGGCCGGCCCAAGCTCGATAGCGCTCGCGAGCGCATTCTCGACATCAACCCCCATATCCAGGTGGATTGTTACGCCGAGCCGCTGACCTCAGCCAATGCCCTGGCGCTGTTTGAGCCTTACGACATCATCATCGATGGTACAGACAACTTTCCCACCCGCTACCTGGTCAATGATGCCTGCGTCCTGTTGGGCAAACCCAATGTCTACGGCAGCATCTTCCGTTTTGAAGGCCAGGTATCCGTCTTTTACGCCCAGCAGGGGCCATGCTATCGCTGTCTTTACCCGGAACCGCCGCCGCCGGGACTGGTTCCCAGTTGCGCGGAAGGGGGCGTGTTGGGCGTTCTGCCGGGGACAGTAGGGGCGCTCCAGGCCACCGAAGCCATCAAGCTCATCCTGGAGATTGGCGACAGCATGGTTGGGCGGCTGCTACTCTACGATGCTTTAGCTTTTACCTTCACCGAGCTGAAGCTGCGTAAAAATCCAAACTGTGTGGTGTGTGGCCCTAACCCCAGCGTGACCCAGCTGATCGATTACGAACAGTTTTGCGGCGCGCCGGCGCATGACCACAGCCTCTACACCGACGCGGCGCTGACGGCCGGGGGCAACATTCCCACCCTCACGCCGCAAGACCTGGCATTGCGCCTGCAACGAGGGGACGATCTGATCATTTTGGACGTGCGCGAACCACATGAATGGGAGATCTCCAATCTGGAGCATTGGGGAGCGCGGCTGATTCCCAAAGGGGAGATTTTGCATCGCGTCAACGAGTTAAGCCTTAACGAAGATGTGGTGGTACATTGTCGCAGCGGCGTGCGCAGCGCCGAGGTTATCCAGCAGCTGCAGGGGTTGGGCTTCAAACGTGTGTGGAATCTGGCAGGCGGCATCAACCGCTGGGCCGAAGAGATTGAGCCGGCTTTGCCGCAATATTGAAACCATCACTCATAATTTGTGCTGTTCGACCAGGGCCTCACTCAGAGGCCCTTTTTGGTTTGGGTGTGAAAGTTCCCCCAAAGTAACTCAACGGCGCGATCTGTGTCTAATAGATCACAGTATAATGAGGACCAATGGTAGAACAATTGTTTCGCACACCCAAGCAAATTGTGGTCACCGTCGCCCTGAGCGTGGTGTTGGGGGCGCTGTTTTTGCTCATTCTCTCGGTGCGCCAACCGTTGGAGGAAGCTGAAAACGCCGCCGCCAGGGGAGGAGCGGACAGTCCCCCGGCCGTCAGTCCGGCCCCATACACAGCCTTGCCCACGCCAGACCCGACTCCGGTGGGCTGGCAACCACCCAGCGCATCGGCTACCGCCGGGCAAACGCATACGGTGAGCGCCGGTGAAACCCTGGGCTACATTGCTGACCTTTACAACACCAGTGTCGAGGCTTTTGTGCAGGCCAACCATTTGACTGATCCCAACCTTCTGGATGTGGGTCAGGTTCTCACCATTCCGGGGGCGACCGGCAGCGCGCCCAGCCTGTTCATCGGCCCCAGTTTCAAGTTGGCTCCCGACAGTGAATTGGTCTATGGGCCGGCCGCGGCCGGCTTCAACGTGGCTGAGTTTGTGGCGACCTACGACAGCTACCTGCTACGCTATCAAGATGTGGTCGAAGGGGTTCCTCTGGATGGTGCGGCCGTGGTGCAGTTGACAGCTGAGCGGTTGCGGGTCAATCCCCGCCTTCTATTGGCGGCGATTGAGTTCCGCTCGGGGTGGGTGACTCAATCTGCCCCACCCGACGATGGCTATCCCCTGGGGTTACAACAAATTGGCTATGAGGGTCTGTATCGCCAGCTAGAGTGGGCCGCCAACCAGATGAACCGGGGTTATTATGGCCGTTCAGAAGGAGGCCTCACCCAATTCACCCTGTCCGATGGGGTGACGGTGGTGTTCGCTCCAGACATCAACCATGGCACGGCCGGCATCCAACTCTGGTTGGGGGTGCAGCCCCAAACCACCTATGAGCGCTGGCTGCAAGAGACCGGCCCGGAAGGTTTTATCGCCGTCTACCAACGTCTGTTTGGCAATCCCTTTGGTTACACCTACGAACCTATCTGGACGGGGAATGAAATCCAACCACCTTTTCAGCTGCCCTGGGCTGAGGATGAGGCGTGGTACTTCACCGGTGGGCCCCATGGCGGCTGGGCCGGTGGTTCAGCCTGGGCGGCGTTGGACTTTGCTCCGCCCGAACCGGCGGCCGGCTGTTATGAATCGGAGCGCTGGTTAACAGCGGTGGCCGATGGCGTCGTCACGCGCAGCAGCCACGGCGCGGTTGTCCTCGATCTGGATGGCGATGGGTTTGCCGGAACAGGCTGGGCAGTGCATTATCTGCATGTTGCCACGCGTGACCGGGTGGTGGAAGGAACCGTGGTGCAGGCCGGCGACCGCCTGGGGCATCCCTCCTGTGAAGGGGGCGTGTCAAGCGGAACCCATGTGCACCTGGCGCGCACCTACAACGGGCGCTGGGTATCGGCCGATGGCGTGGCACCTTTCAATCTGGCGGGCTGGATTTCCGGCGGTCTGGGCAGAGAATATGATGGGATTTTGCAGCGCGATGGGGAGATCAAAACGGCCTGTGCCTGTCGCAGCGATAGCAATCAGATCGCGGCCGGCCGCTAAAGGTAGCGCCGAATAATAAAAAGCCCCTGGAGACCAGGGGCTATCTCGGCAGGGGGGCAGCTTACGCGCTTTTCTTCAACACCAACAAACCGTTCCGGGTCTCTGCTACCATGTAACCGGCCGGCACAGCGTCCAAAGCCCCTTCTTTCACTTCTTTGGCGAAGTAGTAGATGGGTTGCTCCAAACCGTTGCGCAACTTGGTGATGCGGGAGTGCAGGTAGTACGTAACGCCTTTCGAGTTTTGATGCGCGAATGCCATAATAATCCTTCCTGAAATATGATCGTGAGGTGCGGCGGCCGGCCGGCTAAGCTGTCATCGGGCATGTGGAAGTCAGATCACACGGCAGAGTAACCCAAGTCGAGTTGGCAGCCAGCAAACAACGCCCCAAATAAGATGTTAACAAATCCGATATTAGAGCAGCCAGAGAAAATTAGCAAATTTTCTCGCATCTTGCGTTCATCCCTTACCCTTTTTTCACCCCAGAGATCACCCAGACTCACCTTGAGTTAAGGTTGGCGGCCGGGGCGGCCTCTGCCCTGGCATTCCGGCGCATCACACGAGGGTGTCGAGACAAATAGCCAGCAGTAAAACGGTCAGATAGAGATTGGAAGCGATAAAAAGGGCGCGGGCGTGGGCCGGTGTTGGGCTTTGGATCAGGCGAATATTGCGCCGTAACAGGTCGACCGAAACCAGCGCAACAGGGGCCAGATAGACCCACCCCAGATGGGGCGTCAACGTCAGGAGCAGCGCCGCCAGCGTGGTGGGCAAGGTGTGGGATAACACCCACCAGGCGGCCTGACGCGGCGTGACCCGTGTCGGCAACATGGGCACATGCGCCCGTTGATAGTCATCGCGGTACACAATAGCCAGACTCCAAAAATGGGACGGCGTCCACAGGAACACCAGGAGGGCAAGCACGATGACGGCCGGCGACTGCCACTGACCCACGGCAGCGCCGCCGCTCATCACCGCGGCGCTGCCGGCCGCGCCGCCAATGACAATATTGAGCAAAGTGCGCGGTTTCAACCAGATGGTGTAGATCACCACATAGATGAAAGCGCCCAACAAAAGAAAAAAGGCCAGCGCGGGATTGACAGGCAAGACGGGCAGGGCTGCCAGAGCTATCAGGCTGAGGCCCAAGATGGGCACCCAGCGCTGTTCCAACTGGCCGGCCGGCAGCGGGCGATAGCGGGTGCGGCTCATCTGTTTGTCGCGCTCACGTTCCCAATATTGATTGAGGGCCGAAGCGCCGGCCGCCGCCATACCACCAGTCAGCAACAAAAGGGCCAGAGGTCCCACCCCCGGCCAGCCGCCCGCGCCCAGAAAAGCGCCGCCCACGGCTGCCATCAACAACAATGCCACAACACGCAACTTAAACAACACTACCATGTTACGCCACAGGACGCGCCAATCAACGCGGGGCTCAGCCACCGTGGGTTTGCCAAGATTGGGTAAAGACATAACGCCTCCGGGCAAAATTGAGCGCGGCCGGGGCCGCGCTTCATCCTAAAGGATTGTAGCGAACCATAAGGGGACAAACAAGCTAGCGGTCGCCAGACAGCTAACGGGGATAGATCGCGATAACCAGGGGCAGCAGGGCAAAGGCCGGCACGCCTTCGGGTGGGGTCGCCAGCAATAAACCAGTTGACGCCCCTCCATCCAGGTTGAGGGCAATCTCAATCTCCAGATCAGACTGCACCAGAAAGCGACTCAACTCCTCCAGGGTGAACTGACCCCAACCGGCCGCCAGCAAAATGATGCGGCCGGCGCGATCCTGCGCCACCACCGTCCGACGGGCACGCTGGCCCCCCGGTTCGCTGAGGCCAGCAGTCCCGCCCGGCTGCACCAAAACGGGAAAGGATTGCAACGCCTCTTCCAAAGGTTCCTGGGAGTCGTAGGGCTGATTAACCAGTGAACGCAGTTCGGGGAAACCATCCCGCAGCATCAACATGCCACAGCAGTTTTGATAGGTCGCGCCATGGGCGACGCCATCCACAATGGTCAGGCCGGTGGCGCGGTACTCCGGGGTGAAAAAACCCCCATTGAGGACGATCAAAGCCCCTGTCTGAGCCTGCCACGCCTCCAGAGTTTGCGGCCGGCCGGGGGCGTAAACGAGATCGAAACGGTAGTGCGCCGGGTCTAACCGCAAAAGGTAGAGATGATTTTCCTGAAAACCCAGGGCATCAAAGCGGTTGATAACGCGCCGCTCCAAACCGGGGTGAAGGGTTTCCCAACCGGTGTCAGGCGGAATGGGGGTGGGGCGCGGCATGGAGGTAGCCAGAGGCGGGCCGGCGCGGGGCGTGGCGGCCGCTAACGTGGTCACAGACTGAATGATGGTGGGCGGGACGCGTGGGGGTAGCTGGCAGGCTACCACCAACCCTATTCCCAACCACCACCATTTACGCCAGGCTGAACGCATCGGGCGATAAGGTTAACGCCCGGCGATGGACGCGGGCATCCAGAGGTTCCAACCCCAAGGCGCGCAACAGTTCATCCGGCCGGCCGACCTGATTTTGCGTCTGACGCAAGGTTGCCACCAGCACTGGGCCAGACTGGGTGGGCCGGACGCTCTCCTCCAGCGCCAGCGCCAAGACCAGTGGGCGCAGATCGTATGTTTTGTCGTCCCGGACGCGCACCACTTCTGAGGCTGCCAGAAAAGCATCCACCCGGCCGGCCAGATCGGCGTAACTCGCCGACTCATCTAGGAGCGTCATCTCATAAACGCTTTCCATCACCAGAGAGGGCAACGAGGGCTGACGCAGCGCCACTTCCGCTACAGCGACCAGCTCTACCCCCGGCGGCAAGGCAACCATCAGACGTGCCTGGACGGTGGCCGGCTCCAACATCTCCTGCAACCAGAGGTCGACCAGTTCACAATCGCTGGTGTAACCGAGCGGCAAAGGGGCAGCAAACTGCATTCGCGGCCGACGGTTGAAGCCCTGGCTGTAGCACATGGGAATCCTGGCGCGATTCAGGGCGCGTTCCCAGGCCCGCGCCAGGTCGAGATGACCGATAAAACGAGTGGGGCCAAATTTACGAAAGGTCAACCGCAACCGCTGTACGGCTTGGGTCTGCATAAAGCCTCGTAGAAACAGGGATCAATCGACGCGGTAGTGGCAACCAATGCTGTGTTTGTTGCGCCAGGCCGCTTCGGTCACCACAATGGCCGTGCGAATCGCATTGCGCAAACCGATCAGCTCATCGGTCAGACGGGAAACGCGGTAAAAGCGTTCGATTTCATCTTCCAGATGGCGTAACTCACGCAGGGCGCGCTCTAGTCGGCGCGTACTACGCACCAGACCGACGTAATTCCACATGATGTGGCGGATGGTGTTCATATCCTGCTGGATCAAGATAGGGTCTGGTTCTTCACGACCGGTATCCTGCCAGGGGGGAATGAGGTCGGCCGGCAGGCGGGGCCGGCCGGGCAAATGGGCCAGGGCGTCGTGGGCGGCGTGATAACCCCACACCAGACCCTCCAGCAGGGAAGAACTGGCCAGGCGGTTGGCGCCATGCAAACCGGTGCAAGATACTTCCCCGACAGCGTAGAGATTGTCCAGGGTGGTCAGGCCAGGGCCTTCCACCCACACCCCACCGCAAAAATAGTGGGCGGCCGGGACCACGGGGACCAGATCGCGGGTTATATCCACGCCATACGCCAGACAACTGGCAAGAATGTTGGGAAAATGCTCACGAATGGTCGCTTCGGGGATATAGGAGCGCAAATCGAGGTAGACATGGGGCAGGTCGTGGGTGGCCATCTCTTCATGAATGCTGCGCGCCACAACATCGCGCGCCGCCAGGTCGCGCCACTCTGGGGCGTAGCGTTGCATGAATGGTTCTCCATTGGCATGAACGAGGCGCGCCCCGGCCCCTCTGACCGCTTCGGAAATGAGAAAATGGGGGGCCAACAGCTGATGAAAGGTGGTGGGATGAAACTGAATGAACTCGCAATTGATCACCCGCGCCCCGGCGCGATAGGCCATCGCCAGACCATCCCCACGCGCCCCAGGGGGATTGCTGGTGCGCAGAAAAATCTGACCCAGACCGCCTGAGGCGAGGATGGTCTGGCGCGCCAGGCAACGCCTCACCTGGCGCTGGTTTTGGTCGTAGAGGTAAGCGCCCAGGCAAGCCGGCCGCTCGTAAACCGCCCGCCGATCCAACGCATGATGGGTTTGGGTCAACAAATCCACTGCGGTGTGGCCGGTGAGCAACTGCACATTGGGGCGGTTGCGCAAGGCGTTGAGCAATGAGATTTCAATGGCTCGCCCGGTGGCATCGGCGGCGTGGATGATGCGCGGGTGGCTATGCGCTCCTTCTAAGACAGTCGAAAGCTCTCCCTGGGGAGTGCGATCAAAAGGCGTGTGGAGCTTGTCGATTAAGATTTCCTGGACGAGGCGAGGGCCGTGCGCGGCTAAAAAGTGGACGGCCGGGCCATAGTTGTAATGCGCGCCGGCATTGAGCAAATCTTGCGCCAGGTCGGCCGGCGAATCATTCGCCCCCTGAAAAATGATCCCGCCTTGCGCCCAGACAGTATTGGTGTCTTCGGGAGTCTGGGCGCGGGTAACCAGAGTGACCTCTACGCCGACATCCGCCAGCTCCAGCGCCGCCACCCCACCAGCAATGCCACACCCAATGACCAGGACATCGGTCTCCAACAACTCACTCATCATCTGCTCCCAGGCGTTCAACCGCCGATGTGCAACATGCGCTCCACCGCCTGATAAGCGCGCAGGCGAATAGCTTCCGGCACTTCAATGACATGGCGGGTGTACAGTAGAGCGTCGCGGGTATCTCGCAGCTGAATCTGATTCATGTGCGGGCAACGCACGCTGCACAGGCGCAGCATCTCCTTATGGGGGTTGGCCGCAGCGACGTTCTCTCCCATAGCACATTCGGTCAGCAGCAAATACTCCGGTGCAGCGGTCTGTTCCACAAAGCGAATCATGGCCTGGGTGCTACCGGTAAAGTCGGAGGCGTTGACCACTTCGGGGCTACATTCCGGGTGCGCCAGAATGACTACCTCTGGATGATCGTGGCGAATGGCCTGAATATCTTCCACCGTGAACTTGTCGTGGACTTCACAGCGCCCATGCCAGCCGATCATCTGATAATCCAGGCGCGTGGAGTTGGGGCCGTTGGGCTGAGCGGTAGGGAAGATGATATGTTTGCCCGTCTCCTGGGCCACATTGCGGGCCAGATATTCATCGGGCAGGAAGATCACGGTGTCCACCCCCAGCGACTCTACCACAGCCACAGCGTTACCAGAGGTGCAACAGATGTCCGACTCTGCTTTGACATCGGCGTAGGTGTTGACATAGGTGACCACAGGCACGCCAGGGAAGCGCGCCTTGAGTTGGCGCACATCTTCGGCCGTGATGCTGGCCGCCAGGGAACAGCCGGCCGGCAAGGCGGGGATCAACACCGTTTTATCTGGGTTGAGGATTTTGGCTGTCTCGGCCATGAAGCGCACGCCACAAAAGACGATAATATCTCTGTCGGTTTGGGCCGCCATGCGGCTGAGATACAGAGAGTCACCAGTGAAGTCGGGTACGCTGTGATACAGGGCCGGCTCCATGTAGTTGTGCCCCAAAATAACGGCGTTGCGCGCCGCTTTAAGCTGGTTGATCTCATGCGCCAGACGGGCTTTGTAGCGCAGCTCTGGTTCAGGGGTGAAACGCCCCAGTTTAGCCATCAGGTTTTGATAAATGTCGTCCACGCTCATGCGGTTGTACTCCTGGTGAAGGGAGCGCTGAACTCCAGACTGATATCCAGCGCTCGCACAGAGTGGGTCAGAGCGCCCACCGAGATGTAATCCACCCCCACAGCGGCAATGGCCGCCACATTGTCCAGATGGACATTGCCAGAGGCTTCAAGAGGGGTTTGGCCCTGCGCCAGCGCGACAGCGCGGCGCATATCCTCCAGGCTCATGTTGTCGAGCATGATGCGATCCACTCCCAGGGTCAAGGCTTCCGCCAATTGCGCCAGGGTGTTGACTTCCACTTCAATGGGCAGTGGCCGGCCGGCCAGCAAGGCGCGCAGTTGGGTCACGGCCGCCGTCACGCCGCCGGCCGCCGCCAGGTGATTATCTTTGATCAACGCCATGTCGTAGAGGCCGGCGCGGTGGTTTTGCCCGCCCCCCAGTCGCACCGCCCATTTGTCCAGCACTCGCAGGCCCGGCGCTGTTTTGCGCGTGTCCAGAATAATGGCCCGGCCGCCGCCGGCCGCTGCTTCCACAAAGCGACGTGTTAGGGTCGCAATCCCCGACATGCGCTGCATGAAGTTAAGCGCCACCCGTTCGCCGCTCAGGATGGGGCGAGCCAACCCAGAAACTTGGGCTGCCACTTGACCGGCGCGTACGGCTGTTCCATCTGCCACGAAGGCCTCGAACAGCAAGGAGGGGTCTAACAGGGTGAAGGTGTAGTGGGCCACAGCCAGGCCGGCTACCACCCCATCCGCTTTTACGACCAGACAGCCCATCGCCTGGGCCGTCTCCGGCACAAGCTGACTGGTTACATCCCCTGAGCCGAGGTCTTCAGCCAGCGCTCGCTGCACCAGATCGCCCCATTCCAATTCAGACATCACTATCTACATCCCAATTGGTGTCAAAGAGACACTTTTTGTCTATATTATAGTGTGGATCAGACACAAAGTAAAGAGAGGTGGCCTGTCGCTGATGAATTTCTACGACTCATCCAACATAAAGACGGCCCCAAAACGGCCCGTTTGCCCGGCTTCGGCCCGGTGGGAAAAAAAGAGGTCGGTGCGGTCGGCGGTACACCAGGGAGCGATCTCGATATGGCGCACGCCGCTGCGCTCCAGATTGAGACGGTTAGCCAGCATCAGGTTGTAATGCGGCCGGCCGCCTGGTTGAGGATAAACCAACAGCTGATCCACTGCTTCGGGAAAGGTTGCGCGCACAGCGGAGACCAACGGCTCACCCACTTCATAACGTTCCACGCTGATACACGGCCCAATGGCGGCTAGCAGTTGCTTCGGTGTGCTGCCATAGGCGGCTTGCATCGCTCGCACCAGCTGGCCGGGCAAATCCACCAGTGAGCCTTTCCAACCAGCATGACCCAGCCCAATGGCATGGTGGACGGGGTCGTAGAGGAAAATGGGGGCGCAATCGGCAAAGTTCATCGTCAACCCGCACCCTGGATCGTTGGTGATCAACCCATCCGCCTGCGACATGACCTGCCCATGCTCGGCGCGTGTCACGAGTGCAATCTGCGCCTGGTGAATCAGATGCGCATGTACCAGCGTCTGCATATCGCGCTGAAACGCCCCATAGGCGCGTCGGCGGTTTTCATGCACGGCCAGGGGATCATCCTTCACCGATAGGCTTAAATTTAAGGAGGCGCACCCCCCACGACTCACTCCGCCATGCCGGCCGAAGATGCCATGTCGGATGCCCTGACGGCCAACGAAGGTAGCAAATTGAAAAACAGTCAAACCTGCCTGTTGGAACATGTGCATGAGAGCATTTTGCCCATCGGCGGGCAAAAAGACAACTCTTCCCGATTCATTGCTATAATTTCCCAATCTAATCTAGCGCCTGAACCCTGACAAGGAGCCTGAATCATCATGCACCCCCACCCTATTCCCCCTCAGCCTGGTCAGGAGTCGGTCTGGGATTATCCCCGACCGCCACGCCTGGAGGCAATCGACCGACATATCCAGGTTTTCTTCAATGACGTTGTCATTGCCGATACCCGGTGCGCCTGGCGGGTTTTGGAAACCAGTCACCCACCTGTCTACTACATTCCACCTGAGGCTGTGCAAGGGACGTTTTTACGGCCAGTAGCCGGGCATCTCTCCTACTGCGAATTTAAGGGCGTCGCTTCTTACTACGACGTGGTCGTGCAAGAGCGGAGCGCACCGCGCGCTGTCTGGCAATATCGGGAGCCGGCCGCTGCCTACCAGGCGTTGAAGGATCATCTGGCTTTCTACGCTGGCCCCATGGATGCCTGCCTGGTGGACGGGCAACGGGTGACGCCCCAACCTGGCGCCTTCTATGGTGGCTGGATCACGCCAGATGTGGTCGGGCCGTTCAAGGGTGAGCCCAACAGCTGGAGCTGGTAGCAGGAGGGCGACAGATGATCGTAACGGGCGTGGTTTTTCTGGCCGGCCTACTGCTGGTGATATGGACGCTCAGCTCCGTGGTACGCGCCTTTGTCTTGCCCCGCAGTGATAACACCTTCCTCACCCGGGCCATCTTCCGACTCGTCTTTTCCATTTTTCGCTTGCGCCTCAAGCGGGTTAACTCCTACGAAGATCGCGACCGCATCATGGCTTTCTTTGCCCCGGTGGCGCTGTTGGTGAATCCTGTGATCTGGTTGGCGTTGGTGTTGAGCGGCTATACAGCCATGTTTTGGGCCAGTGGCGTGCGCCCTCTCAAGGCAGCGTTTGTCCTCAGCGGCTCCTCTCTGTACACCCTGGGCTTTGCCAGCGACCCGGCTGTGTTACGTCTGGTGCTCATTTTTTCCGAGGCTACGATTGGGCTAGGCCTGGTGGCGTTGCTCATCTCTTATCTGCCCACCATCTACAGCGCTTTCTCGCAACGTGAGCGCGCCGTCGCCATGTTGGAGGTGCGCGCCGGCTCGCCACCCACCGCAGTGGAGATGTTGAGTCGCTTTCAACGGCTGAACAGCCTGGAACTACTCGACCCCTTGTTTGCTGAATGGGAAATCTGGTTTGCCAATCTGGAAGAGACCCACACCTCGTTGGCCGCGCTGGTGTTCTTTCGGTCGCCGCAACCCGACCGCTCGTGGATCACAGCCGCCGGGGCAGTTTTGGATACTGCGGCGCTATATCTGTCCATCGGTGGGCCGGGCAACTCACGTCAGGCAGCGCTGTGCATTCGGGCCGGCTACATTGCCTTGCGGCGCATTGCCGACTTTTTCGACATTCCCTACGATCCAGACCCGGCCCCAACGGACCCTATCAGCATTGCGCGGGTTGAATTTGACACGGCGTATGCGGCTTTGATGGCGGCCGGCTTGCCCGTCATCGTGGGGGCAGATCAAGCCTGGCGTGATTTTGCCGGCTGGCGTGTCAACTACGATACGGTGCTCGTCAGTCTGGCAGCGTTCACCATGGCCCCTTACGCTCCTTGGTCATCCGATCGGTCGCTGGCCTCGATGGGGCCTTTAAGCCGCCGCGCACAGCTAGGGAGCGGCCTGCGTGCCCGATTGGCAAAGAAAAACCCCTCATGAGCGAGGGGTTTGATCAACAACGGCCGGGGGTAAATCCAGCGTTAGTTCAAATATTGACGTAGATGACCGGCAAAGGTGGGATGGCGTAGCTTGCGCAAGGCCTCCTTCTCCAACTGGCGGATACGTTCCCGCGACAGCCCAAACATCTCGCCTACTTCTTTGAGGGTGCGCGACTCACCATCTTGCAAGCCATAACGCAGGCGCAAAATTCGCGCTTCCCGCGGGGTGAGTTGGTCGAGAATTTCGCTGATCTCTTCGGTTAGCATATTCTGGGCCACCGATTCTACCGGGGCCGGGGCCTCGATATCTTCAATGAAATCTCCCAGCTCAGCGTCCGATTCGTCACCCACCGGCCGCTCCAGATGCACCGGCTGCCGACTGGTGCGCAACATCCAGCGCACGCGATCCGGCGGCAGTTCCATGTGCTCGGCGATCTCTTCAGCGTTGGGCTGCCGGCCGAGCTCTTGCTCCAACTCCTGGGCTACCTGATAGAGTTTGCTGATGCGCCCGCCCAGGTGGGCGGGAATGCGAATGGTGCGCCCATGGTTGGCCAGGGCGCGGGTCACCGCCTGCCGAATCCACCAGGTGGCATAGGTGCTAAAACGGTTGCCGCGTCGATAATCATATTTTTCGACCGCTTTCATCAAGCCCACATTGCCTTCTTGAATCAGATCCAGGAACTGCAAGCCTCGACCGCGGTATTTTTTAGCGATGCTGACCACCAGACGGGTGTTGGCGCGGATCAGGTGGGCACGGGCCGCCTCGCCCATTTCACGCACACGCACCATCTCATCTTGCTGTTCCATATCCAGCATTCCATACGTCAGCGCTCGCGAAGCAGCCCGGCCGGCCTCGATTTCCTTAGCCAGTTGGACTTCTTCTTCGGCCGACAACAGCTCTTGTTGCCCCATTTCGCGAAAGTAGAGGCCAACCGAGTCGTCAATCGGAACGCTGCTCAGGTCAAACAGGGGGGCAATCCGCTCATGGCGAACCTTGCCATATATGTCTCCGTCGAGATCATCATCGGCAAAGAGGAGGTCATCGTCGAAATCGTCCACTCCGTCATCCATGAGACCCAGACCGGCCTCATCGGCGCTTTCATAGACAGCAATACCCGCAGCCTGGATCTCTTCTAAAACGTTATCCAGCAGAGGTAGGTTATTTTCAATTTCAGGAAGCGTTTCGAGGATTTGGTCGTAGGTCACATAACCCCGCTCACTCGACTCAGCTAGAAGCAATTTGACAACTTCCATTTCGTCGAATGGCCCTATTGCGTCGCTCATATGTTGCTTGTCCTATTCCCAATGTATGTTTTAGCGCACACACGGCTCCCAGCTTCGCCGTTTAGGAGGCCTCAATTCTGCACGCTCGTGCAGTCTAACATATTTCTGAGACAAAAGTCAAGGGGGCTAAAAACGAAATTGGGAAATTTCATGCCAGATCAACAGCGTCCACCACACCCACTACCACGGCGCGCACCGGGGCCACGGCGCGCTGTAAAATCTGGCGCGCGCCGTTGCCTTCATCTAACACCAAAACCCGGTCGCCCACCCCGGCCTGCACCACATCGACGCAAATGTCGTAGTCACCGGTGGGCCGGCCGGTCAGATCGAGCTGCTCCACCAACAGCAACTTACGCCCGGCGAAAGCCTCGTGTTTGACCGTGGCGACTACGGTTCCAATCACCAACCCAATGTACATAGGCCTATAAGCTGGCGGTGTGAGCCACCGCATCCACATCATCCACAATGCCTACGATAGCGCTATCCACCGGCACAAAGGTGATGGGAAGCGCCTGGGCCGCCTCGCGGCTGCCCACAATGAAGACCAGTTCACCCGGCCCGGCCTGGGCCGTGGCGTCAGCGGCGATATGCGGCTCGCCATCCGGCGTCTGTTGCCGGGTCAGCGGCTGCACCACCAGAAATTTGATCCCCTCTAGACCACTCACTTTACGAGTAGCCACGACAACGCCAATCACGCGGGCCAGTTTCATCGGGACATCACCAGGTCACCCAACCAAAATGGTCGCCAAAGCGACCGCTGGTTTCAATGTTTTGACGCATCTCGGCGTGGAGCTGGGGAATGATGGCTTGCTGGCGCAAACCGGGGCGACCGGCGGCCGGCCGTTGGGTCGCCAAGGCCCCCAGTTCCAACGCCGCTTGCACATCCGACACCAGACCGGTGAACAAAACCAGCCCCCGTCCACCCAGACCATCGCCTAACCGCAATTGCACCAGCTCCACTTCCGCCCCTTTCAAACCAGCATCGGCCGCCAGGATGGCAGCCGCCACGGTGTGCGTCTCTATGACACCCAGAGCATCTCCCCGGCTGGGCTGGCGCGTTCCAGCGATGGCTTTAACCACTGCCGGATGAATATCGGGCAGAAAGAGCTGACCGAGCAGGGCGCTTTGTCCCTGTTCATGGCCGGCTCTGACAGCCTCTTCAACCGAGGCGACGTCACCGACCACCAACACCAGGTAGTGCCCTGGCTGAACCGTTCCCGTCTGGATATAGGCCACCGGCGCTCGCTTCACCATGCTATCGCCGGCCGTTATGCCAACGGCAATGCTATCAAATTCCAAAAGGGCCAGGGCTGGATGCTCCATACAAATAGTCTTCAGACGGCCGGCAGAAGCGCCTGGATGCGCTCCGCCAGCTGGATGGCCGGAATGGGTTTGGTGACATAATCGCTGGCGCCGCTGTTGAAAGCGCGCTGACGGTCGTGGGCATTGGCCAGGGCGGTTAAAACCATAATGGGCAAATCCGCTATGGCGGGCGTGGCGCGGATGCGGGCGCAAACCTCAAAACCGGAAAGATGAGGCATCATTAGATCCAAGATCAACAGGTCAGGGCGCTCGGCCAACACATTGGTCAGCCCCTGCTCTGGGTCTCCGAAAAGCGTCGGGCTATGGCCCAGGCGTTGGAGCACCAGGCCCAACATCACCAGCAAATCTTCGTCATCGTCAATGACAAACACACGCGCCACCCAAGGCCTCCTGGCTGGAACAGGCGGTCGGCTCACACAATGCGAAAGGAGTCGACCAATGAGCAACGGCGAATGCGGCTAAAACTGCGGGGGCCGGTCAATCCTTCGCCGGTGGGGCTGGCAATGGTGAAGGAGCAGAAGCCTTCACCACCATACCCCAGGCCGGCCAGAGAGGGCCCATTCTTGACAAAGATGCTGCAATCTATCTCACGCGCCATGCGGCTGAGATGATCCAGGTTTTTGGAGTGCATGACGGCCGTATGTTTGAAGCCGTGTTCGGCCGCCACCGCCAGATCGATAGCTTCGGGGGCGTTGGACACCCGAACGACCGGCATGATGGGCATCATCTGCTCTGACCAGACGGCCGGATGTAGTTTGTCAACCTCGGCGACAATCTGCCGCACTTCTGGGCCGGCGTCGATCCCAATTTCACGCAGCAGAACCGAAGCGTCTTTGCCGATAAAAGCTTTGTTCATATCGGCATATTTGCCCGGCCCCCGATCCTTGACGATGACAGCTTTCCACAAGCGGTTGAACTGCCAGCTGTTTAAGCGCACCGCTCCGTGGCGGGTCATGACCTCCAACAACTGGTCGCAGATGGCATCCACGGCGAAGGTTTCCTTCTCAGTGGTGCAAACGATGTTGTTGTCGAAGGAGCCGCCTATGACCACATCCCGGCCGGCTTGCTCTATATCCGCTGTTTCGTCCACCACCACAGGGGGATTGCCCGGCCCGGCGCACACGGCGCGCTTGCCGCTTTGCATGGCAGCCTTCACCACCCCGGCCCCACCCGTCACCACCAGCAGACGGACACCGGGATGAACCATCAGCGCCTGGGCAGATTCCAGGGTGGGTTTGGCGACGCAGGTCAATAGATTGGCCGGGCCACCTGCCTGGCGGATACCCTGGTTCAAAATCTGGACGGTGCGGTTGGAGGCGTTTTGAGCGCTGGGGTGGGCATGGAAAACCACGGCGTTACCAGCGGCCACCATGCCAATGGCGTTGCAAATCACGGTGCTGGTGGGGTTGGTGCTGGGCGTCAGCGCGCCAATGATGCCATAGGGGGCATATTCGACTACAGTCAGCCCGCGGTCGCCGCTCCAGGCGGTGGTTTCCAACGCCTCCACCCCTTGCGCCTTGTCGGCGTTCAGAATGTTCTTGAGCACTTTGTCGGCGACGCGCCCCATGCCTGTTTCGCTCTGGGCCAGCTCGGCCAGCACGGTGGCATATTCGCGGCCGGCCTGGCGCATGTGGGCGACCATGTGCTTGCGAATTTCGAGCGGCAGGGCGTTTAAGTGGTGGAAAGCGACTCGCGCCGCCGCCACGGCTTCATCCAGAGTGGGGAAAACGCCATCCTGGCCGCCCGCTTTGTCTGGTTCCGTCGCCGACGCGGCGTAGGCAGCCCCAGGACGAGGCGAGGCGCCGGCCGGCGGCGTCCGCCCAATTTCACGCATCACCCGGTCTACAATGGCCTCAATTTGTGTCGTATCCATGGCAACAACCAATAACCGATGTATTCCAACGAATACACCTGCTTGAGACCGACATTTTACGCCGGCCGGCAACGCCTTGCCGCAGCTAGCGGTGATGGCGGTTTGGCTCAGGCTCGTTGCCTCTGGTGGAGGTCTAAACCCGCTTCCGCCTCATGCAGATCTCTAACCCAGGTGTCGGAGGAGACCAGCGTCACGACGCTGACCCCCTCAGAAAGGGCGTGGTCAGCGCCCCATCGTGGGCCGTGTTAACGGCCGGGGCGCCGACCAGAAGTTGCCCATCGGCGCATCCAGGGATACGTCGACCGGCAACGCCTGTTCTGGTAAGGGTTGACCTGCATGTTCGACCTTCAGGGTTTGTCTCTCTGAGACAACAGTTGACCTGACTGAAACGCAAAGCGGAAAGCTAGACCTTGCGGTACTTCTCCTCACCATGCAGTTCCAGCACATCAACAATAGCCATCACCACCGCATCGCATGGGCGTTTGTCAGTCAGCCTGGTCTGGCGCGCCGAGCTGCCTGTCGCCACCATCACAACTTCGCCAATCCCCGCACCAACAGCATCGGCCGCCACAGCGTAGCCAGATGTCTCCTCACCTTCCATACTGAGGCGGCGCACAACCAGGAATTTCAGCCCCTCAAGCGTTGACTCTTTTTGAGTGGCTGTGACAGTGCCAATCACTTTGCCTAGAAACATGGGAATCAGGGGAGAGCGTTCAGCCAGCAGGGCCGTCAAGGCCTGGCGCTAATCATCGCTCGCTTGTCGGCCCAAAGGCAAGACCGCATCCACATTGGCATGAGGACGCGGAATGATATGCACCGCTACAATTTCACCCACCTTTTCAGCGCCGCGCGTGCCGGCTTCAACGGCAGCCTTCACCGCGGCCACATCACCGCGGATGATGGCAGTGACATAGCCTCCCCCGGTTTTTTCATAGCCGACGAGTTCGACGCGGGCGGCTTTCACCATTGCGTCGGATGCCTCGACCATGGCGGGGAAACTGCGACATTCAATCATACCAAGTGCTTCTGCCATCAGAGCTTCTCCTTTTGCTTAAGACGATCCTCGTTCGCCTTTTTGAGATCGCATGGGATTGAGAATGATTATATAGCCTTCAGCCGTGAAGTAGAATGCCAGCGGCCAGCGCCAGAGTGGTCGCCCATTCAAACTTTTCATTCAGCCTTGCCGTCACGCTCGGCGCGCCCGGTGATGCTTTCCACGGCATTGATGGCGGCCTGGTAGCCAGCCATAATATCGCGCTCTTCACCACCCAGATAGACCCGGCCGAAGCTGCCAAAGGCCATGACCTCTAAAATGTTTAACTCGGCCGCTTTTTCCGCCTCGTTGGCAGCCAGAGCAGCGTAGGCGGCCGGTTGCACCTCCATCACATACAGCGTCTGACCGGCCAGCAACATGTGGCCGTGACGCATCCGGTTGATGAGTTGAACCTGGTGGGCGTCTACATTGCGGATGATCTGGCTGGACACCACACGGGGTTTCAGGCGTTCTTCTTCCGTCAGCCCCAAAGCTGTCAGAATGGCTGCGCCGGCCGCGCGCACATCCGCCTGACTGCTGGAGTGCACCTCCAACAACCCGTAGAGTCGTTCCACAATTTGCATCCCTGGCTTGACGCCGATGGCTTTAACAGCGATGTCGGTGATGCGGTTAATTTCAATGCCGGGGGAAATCTCGATCCACAACGAGGCGTCGCCAGGCAACGGCAAGAACCCACGCGCGACCGTTCCGAGAAAAGCCGCGTGCTGCGGCTGAAGGCTATCAAGGAAAACATAACTGCGGAGTTGAATCGACAAAATACGACTCCTTTAGGCGACCAACGTGGCAAGCTTCTCCGTTTCCACGCCTCAACAACTGAATCATGCCAGAAGATCAACTGTTTATGATCAAGGCGTCACCAGCCCATTGACAACCCACGTCAGACGCGCTCACTCTGTCCGATGCCTGGTTCAGGTCCTGGCGGTTTGGAGGGGAGAATGAACCACATCCTGACGAACCGCCTCCCCAGGTGTAATTAAATGGTGCAAGTTGTACAGGAAAATGTCGTCGTAAACAACCTGTCGGCACATATCGCAGCTGTAAGCCGGGGCATCGGGCATGACCAACACCCATTTGCCCAGGCGCATAACATACGGCGCTTTGATGGCGGTGATGCGACCAATTCCACATCGTTCACAGCTATCTTTCATCTTTGCGCCTCCTGCACAATCCGCACGCCAGCGCTGGCCCCGATGCGTGTGGCGCCGGCCGCGATCATGGCCTGTGCGTCCTGATAGTTGCGCACCCCACCCGAAGCCTTGACGCCTATGTTGGGACCCACCACCTGGCGCATGAGCTGCACATCAGCCACAGTCGCGCCCCCCGGCCCAAAACCGGTGGAGGTTTTGACAAAATCGGCCCCGGCCGCTTTCGCCAATTGGCAGGCAGCGACTTTCTCCTCGTCTGACAGGAGCGCGGTCTCAATGATCACCTTGACCAAAGCGTGTCCGGCGTGACTGGTGCGCACAACGGCGGCAATATCTTCGTGCACCGCCCGATAATCTTGCGATTTCAAAGCTCCCACATTGATCACCATGTCAATTTCGGTTGCCCCATCGCGAATGGCTTGCTGGGCTTCATAGGCTTTCACCGTTGCTGGGGTCGCCCCCAGCGGAAAGCCCACGACGGTGCAGACTTTGACCGGGCTGCCCTTCAAAAGCTGGGCCGCCAGGGGAACATGCACCGGATTGACGCACACGGAAGCAAAGGAGTACTTGCGTGCCTCATAGCATAGTTGGGCGATCTGATCCTGACTGACGTCAGGTTTGAGCAAGGTATGATCGATCAAGTTGCTGACTGTCGCGTTGCCGGGGTGCGTCCCCAGCGGCGCCGTCACCCGCGCTGCGCCAGCCTGTACCACTCGTTGCACCTGCTCGGCGCAATGCTGCACGCAGGAGCCATCGCGGCAGTTACAGCCCGCGTCGGTCGTGGCCGACTGGGTGTTGAGCCGGAGCAAAACTTGATGGGTGATCTCCTCCACCACTTTCTCGATGACCGCCTGGGAATAACGCGCCATCTTGGGGCAACCTTCTAAGTTTAAGAAGTTTCAAGGGCGGCTGCTCCGATCATATCATAGCTGGAACAAGCCGCCTCACCTATTAGTCTATCACAGCTAATCGGGCTTGAACATAAACCGCCTCTTTTGCAACTGCTGGCCCAACCAGATGGAGAGTGTTCAAGGGGGCGGATGGGTCAGTTGGCGGCGGCCGGCGGCGCGGGCAGGATGGGGGCCGGGGCAATAGCAATGGGAACGGCATACGCCTTGACATAATAGGAGCGCCCACTGGCATCTACGTGGTTGAAGGCCACATGTTCCCCATAGGTCTGCACGCGCTGCACCGGCTGGTTAAAAATCAGCGGCTCGGCGGCAATGTTGCCCCGACGAATCTCAAACGCCACCGTCCATTGCCGCGCCATATCCAGAGGGATATTGTTGCGACTGGCAACGGCGCGTCCGTAAGCATCCAACACCTGCTCGGCATAGCCGCGGGGAATGCTGCGGCTGGCGTAGTCCCAACCCCCATTGTAGGCGGCCAGGGCGGCCCCTATATCACCGCCTGTCTGTCGAATAATATCCGCCAGGATAGCTGCACCCCAGTTCAAGTTGGTGTAGGGATCCATCAGCTGTTCGGCGGTGGGGCGAAATTCAAACCCCGGCCCGGCCGGCATAATGCCCATCAAACCCACCGCTCCCATATAGCTCATCAAACTTGCCTGGCCGCCTGATTCAGCCTGAATCACAGCAGCAATCAAGTCGGGATCAAGCCCGTACCGTTCCGATACCACAACAATTTCAGCTGACCATTGTCGAATCTGTCCACTCCAATAGGGGGAAAGCTGTGTCTGTGCCACGTTGTGGTTGGGCGCTTGCGCCCTGGAAGAAAGAGGGAGCAGGAGAAGAATTGAGCTGACCAGCCATGCGGCGAAAAGCACCTGGTTCAGGCGCATGAATACCTCCATGCAGGATGTTGAGAGAATAAAAAAGCGCCTCTCTCAGACCCTTCCCAAGAGAGACGCCCATCTATAACATCACTATCTGGCGCGCCATGTCGGTGAAGACATCGCGAATGGGTAAAGGCCAGGATGCTTAGGGAGGCCCATCAGTTGGGCCACAACCATGACATTCGGCGCTTATGATACGGGTGATTCTAGCAAAAGGCGTCGAGTGGAGCAAATAGGCGGCATGGGCCGCGTTTTTCAGCCCTTTTTGGCGCGCTGTGGCCTCATCTAACCCCCATCAGGTGATGGAAGGGAGGGAGAAGGTGGTCGCCTCTAGAGCGGCGTGGGGAGCGCGCCACCAGCTAACGTGGGCCCGGCGCAGGGCCAAAGGGAAGGCGGCGGGCGGCGACGCAGGCTCTGTCTGGGTCAGGGTGTCGTCGGGCAGGATGATGGCGTCGAGTCGCCGGCCGGCGTCGAGCGCTGCTGCAGGGTCAGAATAGATGTAACAGGGGAAAAGAAAGCCCAGTTCGATTTCCCGCAGGAACCGCTGAATGGGTTGTCCATGCCAGGTGTAGCCAAACAGTTCGGCGCGGGGAAATAAATCCCCCTCGGCTTCCACCCACCGATATAGCTCCAGACCGGTGCGTTCATGCCCCCAATCGTCGAGCGCCAATTCAGGAAAGATGGGTTGCTCAGTTCCACGCTCCACCAGCGCGTAGCGCAAGAAGAGGGTGTGGGACACGATAAAGGGCGCGTCCAGGGCGGCGCGATCTAGCCAGATCAGCCAGGTCTGGTCGCCAGAGGTTAAAAGCCGTCCAACAATTTTGTGTCGAATAGCCGCCATGTGCGCCTGGGTGAGGGCTGCGATGGCATGATTCGGCCGGCCGGCGTCATCCCGGCCGGCCAGACCAGGCAATCGGATCAGCGCTTCGGGCCGGCCGCCACCACTTCGTAGGAGACACCGCTTTCAAACTGCTTGAAGTTGTCGTGGAACATCCCCACCAGCCGGGCCGCCTGGGCATCGTAAGCCGCGCCATCGGCCCAGGTGTCGCGCGGGTTGAGCGCTTCGTCCGGCACACCTTCGACATGATAGGGCACATGCAGGCCAAAGAAAGGCTCCAGCCGGGTTTCCACCTGGGCCAACTCCCCGTTCAAAGCGGCCGCCACCAGGCGGCGCGTGTAGGCCAGCTTCATGCGAGAACCAACCCCATAGGGGCCACCCGTCCAACCGGTATTGACCAGCCACACCTGGGAGCCATGCTCGCGCAGACGCGCTCCCAGCAGTCGGGCATACTCGCCAGGGTGGCGAGGCATGAAAGGCGCGCCGAAACAAACGCTAAAGTTAGGCGACGGTTCGGTGACGCCGCGCTCTGTGCCAGCCACTTTGGCGGTGTAGCCGCTCAAAAAGTGGTACATCGCCTGATCGGGCGTCAGCTTGCTGATGGGCGGCAACACGCCAAACGCATCGGCCGTCAGGAACAAGATGTTCTTAGGGTGGCCGCCCACGCCGGCCGGGTCGGCGTTGGGAATGTGGGTGATGGGGTAACTGGCGCGGGTGTTCTCCGTCAAGCTATCATCATTCAAGTCGATGTGGCGCGTTTCCGCATGGTAGGCCACATTCTCCAAAATGGTGCCAAACCGACGCGTCGTCTGATAGATTTCCGGTTCCCCCTGTGGGTCGAGTCGGATCACTTTGGCGTAGCACCCTCCTTCAAAGTTAAAGATGCCGTTGTCACTCCACCCATGCTCATCGTCGCCAATAAGGGTACGGTCGGGGGAGCTGCTGAGGGTGGTTTTGCCGGTTCCGCTCAAACCAAAAAAGAGAGCGACATCCTCCAAATTCTGACCATAGTTGGCGCTGCAATGCATGGGCAGCACACCGCGCGCCGGCAAAAAGTAGTTGAGCGCGCTGAAAACACTCTTCTTAATTTCACCGGCGTATTCTGTGCCGCCAATCAACACCAGGCGCTTGGCAAAATCCACCAGGATAAAGGTCTGGCTGCGTGTGCCGTCTCCCTCCGGCCAGGCATGAAAGCGCGGCATGTCGATGACGGTGAAATCGGGCGCAAACGTCGTGAGTCGCCGGCCGTCTGGTTCAATCAAAAACATATTGCGGGCGAACAGATTGTGCCAGGCATATTCGGTGATAATGCGCACATTGAGACGATACCGTTCATCAGCGCCGGCATAGCCATCGAAGACAAAGATGTCCCGGTTCTGAATGTAGGCCAGCACCTTGCGCATCAGGTTGTCAAACTTTGTCTCCTCAATGGGGCGATTCACCTTGCCCCACCAGATGGTGTTCTCAGTGGCTGGTTCCTTGACTATAAATTTGTCATTGGGAGAGCGGCCGGTGTGGTCACCTGTGCGCACCACCAACGGCCCCAGGTGAGCCACTACGCCTTCGCGGCGGCGCACAATTTGCTCATACAACATGGGGGTGCTGAGATTCCAGTAAACGGTTCCAGCGTTGACAATGCCGTGATTTTCAACGCCATAATTACTGATAAACGGGCCAAAGTTCTGCATCTGCATAAGTCAATTCTCCTCAAACAGGTAACCCTGGGTGCGACTTCAGGATGAGTGAGCGGAAAATAGGTGAAGGGTGGGTGGAAAGCAGGTAAGCGCTGCCAGATGGTTTGCCAAAAGGATGTTTGTGATGCTTTTCACGATTATGAAGTGTACCTCCTGAACAAGCTTTGGACAACTAAACGCCCCCGGCCGCGCCCACCAGCCCCCAGGTCAAAAGACCCTGACCAAGGTAGTAGGTGCTCATCACCCACCCATCCCGGCCAGGTATCGGGCGCAAGAATCGATGCCAGGCGATGAGGGCATCGGAGAGCATGAACAAGGACGCACCGAGGATGACAGCCAGGCTGAGCGGCTGGCGTAGGCAGGCCAAAACAGTCATGCTGGTGATGGCCAGGATGTACAGGCCAACAGGCAATCGCAGACGCCCCAGGTGGGGGTAGAGGCGGCGGCCTAAGAGCAGCGCGGCCACAACAACTACCAGAGCCAGCCCCCAGGGCGCGCCGGCCGGCTGAAAGCCCCGCGCCAGCACGGCGGCGTAAACAAGATGCGCCGCCAGAAATAAGCCCAGGCCAGCCATGAAATACCGCTCCGACCGCGTGCGATACCATTCCAGAGCCACATCCCCGCCGGCCGATAACAGCAGGGCAACGATCAAGCCAACCTGTTCAGGAAAAGGGCGCGCCAAACCGGCATAAAGCGCCAGACCCAAGATGGGAGTTGCCTTCACAACAAAGCTGCCGGGGTAAGGGCGATAAGGTTGAGAGATTAAAAATAAGCAGGCTGTCACACCCGCCAGCCATAGCCACATTGCGCACTCCCAAAAGCATGAGGGTGGTCTCCATCTGGCCGCCATCTGGCGGCCGACGACCAAAAGGGAAGCCAATTCCTTCTTCTTCCGCTATTATATATGCGGAGGATTTTCATGCTACGCACCTGGAGACCCTGGTTGGTTGTGTTGGCCTGGTTGGTCATGGTGGCTGTCAACGCCCTGGCTAACACTTTACCCATCAATGGGATCACAACGGGCGAGGTTTCCAACCTCTACCCCACGCTGATTGCGCCGGCCGCCTACGTTTTTTCCATTTGGGGTGTAATCTATCTGGGTCTGGGGGTCTACGCCATCTTTCAAGCGCGGCCGCGTCAGCGCCAGCACCCAGTGTTGCTAAGGCTGGCCCCCTGGTTCATAGCCAGCTGCCTGGTCAACAGCCTGTGGATTGTACTCTGGCACTATCAGCTATTGGCCGCCTCCGTGGCAGCCATGCTGGCGCTGTTGGCAACCCTGATAGCCAGCTATCTGACTCTGGATATCGGGCGCAGCGCCGCCCCGGCCGCTGAGCGATGGCTGGCTCACCTGCCCTTCAGCATCTACCTGGGTTGGATCACGGTGGCAACCATTGCCAACATTGCGGCGCTGCTGGTGGGGCTGGGATGGCATGGGTGGGGGTTAGCGCCTGACCTGTGGACAGCCGGTATGATTGTGGTTGCCGGCGTGGTGGGCGGTGTCGTCAGCTGGCAGCGGAGGGATGTGGCTTATGTGTTGGTGCTGGTGTGGGCGCTGGTGGGCATCATCGTCAAAGAGTGGGGCATGGTGGTCATCACCGGGGTCAGCCTGGTCGTGATCGTGTTGCTACTCCTGTCCACAGCGCTGGCGCTGCCCCAACGACGGCTACGCGGCAGTTGAGATTGGCGGCCGGGCGCGTCACGTCGCTTGCGCCATCAACTCCGTCTCCAACTCCTCTGGGCGCACGCCGGGGCGCACAGCTATGACGACCGTAGCGGCCGAACCCTCGTTGCGCCGGGTGTAGGGCAGACCCATGGCCTGCAACATCCGCCACACTGGTTCGTTACCGGCGTGGACGTAACCCACAAACCAGTCCAAACCAGCGCGCCGCCCTTCTTGAACGAGGATGCGGAACAGCTGCTTACCCAACCCCTGGCCCTGAAAATCATCCCGAATGGTCATGGCAATCTCGGCCGTCTGCCGATTGATCTGCGCCCAGCGCATTCCCCCAATCGGCGTCCGTCCTTCGTTGGGTAGATCGGCAAACGCAAGCCAACCGCGCCCCTGGAAAACAGCACTGTGGACAATCTGCTCCGATTCTTGCTGCACCCGTTCGACCGGTATGTGATCCACGTGCTGATTGAAGCGCCGGTAAAGGGTATCGGCGCTTAGGTGGTGGAACAGCTCCATCAAATAGGGGGCGTCCGAGGGCATGATGGGCCTGACCTCGACCACCAGGCCCTGGCATAGACGGCAATGATAGGTATGGTGAAAACGTGGCATTAACAAGTTCATGGCGGCTCTTATGACACAGTGCGTTATACTAGCATAGCACACTCCATGTGCTGCAACAAGGGGGGCTACTCGTGTGATGTCCCTCCGGCCGGGGCGACCAGCTTGTTTTCCCCGTTGAGCGGGCTATAATCCCTGGTAGAGGCGACGCGCTGACCGGTGCGCCGCCTACTATCAGGCATCTTTTATACTGGTAACCTTCGGGGCAGGGCGTAATTCCCGACCGGCGGTGAGGTCTGCGCTGACCAAGCCCGCGACCCCGGGGTGATGAACCATCACCTTGAGGCCGATCTGGTGCAACTCCAGAGCCGACAGTTAAAGTCTGGATGGGAGAAGGTCTTTCGAGCGTCAACCATGGCGCTTGCCTGCCCCACCCTGGTCATGGCCGGGTGGGTTTTTTCATGTTGGCAAGATCGACCGGGGACGCTGACTCTTCCCCTGCCCCAGGGCATTGAAGTAGCATGAAAATCTTATATGCACGTTCAACAGCCGTGGTGATCTCGCTAGGGTTGCTGTTGGTTGGTTGGTTCGGTCTGGTGGAGTTGGGCGACTATCCGGCTTTTTTGCTCCCCAGTCCCCAGGATGTAGGGCGCCAGTTTCAACTTGTGTTGGCTGACGGCCGGCTGGTCAGGCACACGCTAACCACCATGAGCGCGGTTTTGCCCGGCCTGCTGTTTGGGTTGGCTGTGGCGGCCCCGCTGGGCTATCTGCTGGCTAAATATCCCCTGGTGGAGCGTTTTTTGTCTCCCTATCTGGTGGCGTCCCAGGCGATTCCCATCATTGCTATTGCCCCTCTGCTCACCATTTGGATCGATTCCACCTTCTGGAGCCGCGTGTTGGTGGCAACGTTGGTAGTCTTTTTTCCTATTCTGGTGACAATGGTGGCCGGGCTGCGGGGCGTTTCAGCCGAACTGTACGATCTGATGCACTCGTTGGACGCCACTCGCTGGCAAATTTTCCGCCAGCTGGAGTTGCCGGCCGCTCTGCCAACCTTGCTGGCCGGGTTGCGGGTGGGGGCCACCCTGTCGGTGATCGGCACCCTGGTGGGAGAGTTTGTCCAACCGCGCAATGCCGGCCTGGGCTTTTTGCTCATCACCGCTCGCTATCAATTCAAGACGGATCTCGTTTTTGTGGTGTTGTTCACCCTGGCCGGCCTGGCCCTGGCGCTGTATGGTGCTGTGTTGCTGCTGGAAAAGCGCTGGCTGCGCTGGCAAGAACAGGTCTGAGCCGAGGCACACCCTGATGCGAACCATGTCTGCTCCAGCGCGAGCAGATGGAGGAGTTTTATATGTCTCAACGTTTGTGGCTACTGACACTACTCATTCTGTGGGGGGTAACCGCCTGTCAGGCGGCTGCTCCTGCGCCCGAATCAACCGCCCTACCGCCCACGACGATGGAAGCCGGGGCCGGCGATGTCCCGGCCGCCACGCTAACGCCCATTCGCCTTCCCATGGGCTATATTCCCGACCCGCAATATGCACCTTTCTATGTAGCGGTTGAAAAAGGGTACTTCGCCGAAGCAGGCCTGGAGCTAACCTTCGATTACAGCTTCGAGACTGACGGCGTGGCCCTGGTGGGGGCGGGCGAGTTGCCGTTGGCGGTGGTTTCGGGCGAGCAAGTCATTCTGGCGCGGGCCCAGGGGCTGCCGGTGGTGTATGTGATGCAGTGGTTCCAGCGCTACCCCATTGCGGTGGTTGCCAAAGCGGAGAACGGTATCATTGCACCCGAGGATTTGAAAGGGCGGCGCGTGGGGTTGCCGGGTTTCTTTGGGGCCAGTTATGTCGGGTATGCCGGCCTGCTCGCCGCCAACAATCTGCAACCGGAGGAGGTCATCGCAGAGGATATCGGCTTCACTCAATATGAGGCGATTTTGGCAGATCGGGTGGAAGCGGCTGTGGTTTACGCTAACAATGAGCCGGTTCGACTGGAGGCGGCCGGGGCGGCCATTAACATGATCCCGGTGGCTGATTACATCGACCTGGTCGCCAATGGCATCATCACCAACGAGTCAACCCTGGCTACCAACCCTCAACTGGTAGCAGACTTTGTTCAGGCTCTGCGCCGGGGGGTGATCGACACCTTGTCGGACCCGGCCGCGGCTTACGCTATCAGTCAGAAGTATGTCGAAGGGCTGGACGACAGTCGCATGAATGTCCTGGAAGCTTCTCTGCCGATGTGGCAGGCAGAGATCATTGGCTACACCAACCCGGTCGCCTGGGAAAATACCCAGCAAATTTTGTTATCGCTGGGCTTGTTGGACACCCCCTTAACAGATTTGGAGGCGGCTTATACCAATGCCTTTATCCCTTCCCCCTAGCGTGGCAACAACGGCGCGGCCGGAGGAACACCCCCCGGCCGCGCTGACCAGCTTGCTGGAAATCCGCGCGGCGGGACACACCTATCCCGATGGGGTCGAGGCGCTGAAAGATGTCTCGCTGAGCCTGAAGCCCGGCGCTTTCGTAACCCTGGTGGGGCCATCAGGGGCGGGCAAATCGACCCTGCTGCGCCTGATTGCCGGCCTCCTGCAGCCCCAGACAGGCTCTGTCCACTACCCAGTCGGCCGGCGCTTCGCCATTGGGATTGTTTTCCAGCGCCACAATCTCATGCCGTGGCGTACCGCCTATGCCAATGTGCGTCTGCCGCTGGAGGTGCAAGGCATTCGCGGGCCGGAAGCGGATCAACGGGTGCGCGACATGCTCCAACTGGTTGGTCTAAACAGCTTTGAGACCAGTTACCCCGGCCAGCTCTCTGGCGGCATGGCCCAACGTGTTGCTCTGGCGCGGGCTTTGGTACACCGGCCGGCCTTGCTGTTGCTAGATGAGCCTTTCGGCGCGCTGGATGCCCTGACCCGCGAGCGCATGGGTCAGGAGCTGTTGCGCATCTGGTCAGCCATGCCGGTGACCGTTTTCATGGTCACGCACAGCATCCAGGAAGCGGTCTTCTTATCCGATGAGGTGTTGGTGATGAGTCCCCGCCCCGGCTCTATCGTGGCTCGCTTTCCCATTGACTTGCCCCGCCCCCGCCAGTTAAAAATAGCCTCCACCCCCGCTTTCCAAAACTGGGTGACTGCCATTCGTGACGCCATTGTCACCGATGAGACCCGCGCATAGGACGGCCGGCCTTTTCTCTACTGGCCCGCCCCGTGTCACCTGGAACCCCACCGGGCCAATAGCTTTACATTCTTATCATTTGTGGTAAGGTAGATTACTTTGACAATGTTAGATTCACGGGCTACGAGCCTTTCTAAGCCGCGATTTGCGTGAGCGGGTACGATTGTCCAGATGTTTGACAACCAACTCAGCCGCCTCACGGGATGATAACTGAGGTAAAGGCAAGG
>DAOTXO010000017.1:0-37748 GCA_034435495.1 Anaerolineae bacterium | reverse complement strand
CTGCCTTGCCTTTACCTCAGTTATCATCCCGTGAGGCGGCTGAGTTGGTTGTCAAACATCTGGACAATCGTACCCGCTCACGCAAATCGCGGCTTAGAAAGGCTCGTAGCCCGTGAATCTAACATTGTCAAAGTATATATTCAGATACTCAGATTAAAATAATGCCCACCCTATCGCAACACGCAACCCCCACCAACCGCAAGGCCTCCCGGTTGACATTTTGGCCGACGTGGCCTCGACCTTTAAGGCTCTGAGCGACCCTACCCGTGTTCAGCTGGTCTATCTTTTAACCGGCCGGGAGCTGAGCGTCAACGAGTTGAGCGCCTGCGTGGCCGTCTCCGCTTCCGCCGTCTCCCATCACCTGGCCCAGTTGCGAGCGATTCGACTGGTGCGCACCCGCCGTGAAGGCAACCAGATTTTTTACTCCATTGATGATAGCCATGTGGCGGCCCTGTTTCGCGAAGCGCTTTATCATTTAGACCACGTGCGACGCAATCTGCCCGATCACCCTTACCCAGATTATCTGAAAACAGTACTCCCCCTGAGAGAGTAACCCCATGTCCACCTCTAACCAGTATCGCCCTGACGGCCAGCATGACCATGGACACGATCACCCCCACGACCATGCCCATGAGGATGGCGCTCACGCCCATCCACACCGCGACATTTGGGGTTGGATCACCACCATCTTTCACCTGCACGGCCATGGCCATCAACACAAGGCCTGGGTATCCGACCGAACGTTTATGGATAACCAGGAGGGTATTCGTGCCGTTTGGCTGGCTCTGTTGACGTTGACCCTCACTGCCCTGATCCAGCTAATCATTGTAACACGCAGTGGCAGCGTGGCCTTATTGGCCGATACCATCCACAACATTGGGGATGGGCTGAATTCGCTGCCGTTGCTCCTCGCCTTCTATCTGGCGCGCCGGGCCGCCACGCGCCGTTATACCTATGGGTTTGGTAAGGCTGAGGATGTGGCCGGAATTTTTATTGTGCTATCCATTGTGTTTAGCGCCGGGGTGGTTTTTCATGAATCGATCCAGAAGTTTCTGAATCCCCAACCGATGAGCAGTCCAGGCTGGGTGGCGATGGCCGCTGTGATCGGGTTTGTCGGCAATGAAATGGTGGCCCTACTTCAAATTCGCACCGGGCGTAAAATTGGCTCGGCCGCCCTGGTAGCGGACGGTCTCCATGCCCGCATCGATGGCTTAACGTCGCTGGCTGTGTTGGTGGCGGCCGGCGGGGCCTGGGTGGGTTGGCCCATTCTGGACCCAATCATCAGCTTCTTGATAGGTGTGGCGATCCTGTTCGTTGCCAGAGATGCCACCGTGACTATGTGGTATCGCCTGATGGATGCCATCGAACCAGAGTATATGGCTCAGGCGGAAGCTATCATCAGGCAGCAACCCGGGGTTAAACAGTTATACCGCCTTCGTATGCGCTGGATAGGGCATCGTTTGCAACTTGAGGCGACCATTGCTGTTGATCCCCAGCTGACAACCCTGGAGAGCCACGCCATTGCGGAACAGGTGCGACATGAGCTGTTTCACCAGGTTCCTACCCTATCTGAAACACTGGTGCATATCGATCCCTGGCTGGAACGGCCGGAAGCCGCTCATGAGCTAACCTTGCATCATGAACCTATGCCGCGCCCGATGGAGTAGGCTCAGGGGCCTTTTCCCCTCTCAGATGCCCACGGCCGGATGGCTCACCCGGCCGGTGAATTGGGATACAATGAGGACATGAAACGTTCACCTTCCGGCCGGCCGGAGGCTCGTGGTTGGCGGCGCTATTGGCCCGATGGGGTGCTCACCTGCGGTTGTGTTCTTGGCTCCTTGCTGACGGGGGTGGTCTTCGTCTGGGGAGCGCTCTCCTTTATGCAGGTCTTACTCGCCCCTGTGACGGCCGGCCCGGCCGCCACAACGCCACCGGCCGCGCTCCCCCCCTTGCCCCCGGCCCCCCTCACCGTCGCCCCCCTCACCTTATCCCCCACCCGCTCCCTCACCCCCACGCCCCCCGATCTGGGCAATCTGGGCGGCGGCTCCGGCCTGATGGCCTTTGCTTCCGACCGCGACGGCGATTTTAACCTCTACACCATGCGGCTGGATGGCTCCGCCTTGACCCGCCTGACCGATGCGCCAGGCGACGATTTTCGCCCCCTGTATGCACCTGATGGGGCGCGCCTTCTGTTCCACTCCAGGCGCGATGGCAATTGGGAAATCTATGTCATGCACGCCGATGGGAGCGAACCGGTCAATTTGACCAACAACCCGGCCGATGACAGCTTTGCCGTTTGGTCGCCCGATGGCCGTCAGATCGCCTTTCACTCCAGCCGCGACGGGGATTTTGAGATTTATCTGATGCACGACGACGGTTCCAACATCCGCCAGTTGACCTTCAACACCATCGGCGACTTTGGCCCGGCCTGGTCGCCTGATGGCGCGCAACTGCTGTTGCAACGCGCCGGCGTTGGCGGGCGGGAGATTTATGTCATGGATGTCGATGGCGCGAATCAGCGCCCCCTGACCGACAACACCTTTGACGACGAATTTCCCACCTGGTCGCCCGATGGACAGCGCATCGCCTTCTATTCCAACCGCGACGGGGCCGGGTTCGATGTTTACGTTATGAATTGGGATGGCAGCGGTGTGCGCCGCCTGACGGACACCCCGGCCGATGACTTTTACCCCACCTGGTCGCCCGACGGCCGGTGGCTGGCGTTTCACACCAATCTGGCCGGCAACCGCGAGGTGATGCTTCTGCAAGTGGATGGCCCGGCAACGCACCGCCTGACCGATACGCCTGATGTGGGTGAACGCCAACCGGCCTGGCAACCCTGATGGTCAGGGCCGCCAGCCGGCTGGCGCGTTCTGTTCATGCTGGCGGTTCGTTGTCTACAGATGGCAGCGAACCATCTGTCCTACGTTGGGGTGATGTCGATCAGGCGCACCTGGTTGACGGGGACGCGATATTTTTGCAAGATGGTCTTGGGCACATCCCCGCTATTGACATCTTTGGGAACCTGATAGGCGGTGTAGGTACACTCGTCCGGGGTGAAAGTTACCACGCAGTAGCCAGAGTAGATGGGGTTGAAGAAGCGAATGTGGGGGTTCAGTAGTTTCACCAACCGTTCGCCATCGGCCGGGAAATCCGGCGGCAACACATCCCCGCCGTTGGCGGAGGTCAGGGAGGAGGTCATGAACTCCACCCCGATCATGTTGTTCCAGGGGGCGGTGAAGTTGGGCTGGGTGTAATCCACCTTGATATAGCCCGCCAGATACATGTGCATATCCCCCGTCAACACCACCAGATTGCGCACCCCCTGGCGCGGGAACAGATGGAACTGCAACGCCTGCGCGATCAGGCGGCGCTCGTCGGTGTAGCCGTCCCAGGCGTCAGTGTTCAGGGGAATGGGGTCTCCCTGCTCAGGGCGGGGCAGCACCAGTGGCATGAAGAGCACTTCGTTGCCCCACACTTTCCAGGTCACATCTTCCGCCTCGGCTTGTAACATGCCGTTGATCAACCACTCCAACTGATTGCCCGGCCCCACCCGGGTGGCATCTCCCAACATGGTTCGATAAATTGGGTCGGGGTCGTCGCGGGGTGGTTGCGCCATGCGATAGGAGCGTTCATCGGTCATGAAGAGGCGCGCCAGGTTGCCGTAGGTAAATGACCGGTGCAGCTGGTAATAGTGGTGTGGATGGGTGGCGTCGGGGTTGATCGCCAGCCGCGCTGGAATGTATTCCGACCAGGCGCGCATGGCGTCCAGCTTCAGTTGCGTCAGGGCGACCGGGTCAGGGTGCAGGGGATGGCCGGGGGCTTGCGGGGCATCCAGATCGTAATCCCAATAGTTGTTGTTGGCGAATTCGTGGTCGTCCCAAATGACGATGAAGGGGTGTTGGGCGCTCACCTCTTGCAGGAAAGGATCGCTGCGGTAGCTACGGTAGAGGTAACGGTAATCTTCCAGGTTGATAGCTTTGCTGGCCCCGCTGGGCAGGTTGAGCTCATGGCCGGGTAGCGTGGAGTCCCCTCCTTCGTAGATAAAATCCCCCAGGTGGATGATATAATCCACCTCTTCCTGGGCCAGATGATGCAAAGCGCCGTAGTAGCCGGAGCCGAAATCCTGGCAGGTGAGAACGCCCAGGGCCAGAGAGTCGGGGGTGCTGTCCCCGGCCGGCAGGGTGCGACAACGCCCCACCTGACTGCTGACCTCCTGGTAGATGAAGCGGTAGTAGTAGACTGTCCCGGCCGCCAGCGCGCCATCGAGATCGATCTTGACGGTGTGATCCCGCTCCGGGCCAAAATCCACCCCGGCCACGCTCCCCTGCGCTGCCAGATTGAGGAACTCCGGGTCGGTCGCCACCTCGAAAGTCAGGCTCTCATCCGCCTGCCACACCGTCTCGTTGATGCGCGTCCACAGAATAATGCCGGAAGGGGTGGGATCGCCCGACGCCACCGACAACCCGAAAACCTCCTCTGGGGGTCGTTGCGCGGTTGCCAGGCGCGTCAGAGGGCGCGTCGATGACAAGAGATAAGGGGTCAGCAGGCTTAGGCTGCTCAACCCGGCCTGCCGCATGAACTCACGCCGACTTATTTTGTGCGCCATAGCTTACTCGTTGGTGATGTCAATGATCTTGACCTGGTTGACCGGAACCTGCAGTTTGCGCAACAACAGTTTGGGGGTGTTGCTGTCGTTAACGTTCTTGTCGATGCTGTAAGCGGTGTAGACGCAATCTTGCCGGCTGAAGCGCACGGTGCTGTAACCCCAATCGTTGCTGTTGAAGAACTCAATGTGCCAGTTGAGCGGCTTGACGATGCTCTCATCGATGGGGAAGGGCCACCACTCCGGCAGCAGCTCCATCAAATTGGCTGAGGTGACGGCCGGGGTCATGAACTCCACCCCCATCAGGTTGTTGACCGGCAGGCTGTTGTTGCGTCGCTGGTAGTTGTATTTAACGTAGCCTGCCAGATAGGTGTGCAAATCCCCGGTGAGCAAAATAAGATTGCTGATGTGGTTGCGCAAATTGCCCATGATATAGGTGCGCTCGTAATGGTAGCCGTCCCAGGCGTCCATGTTGAGGAACAGATAGCCGTCCTGCGCCGGCCGGGGGATGACCAGAGGCATTTGCAACACCTCGTTTCCCCATGCTTTCCACAGCCGGGTGGAGGTGAGCAGGCCGTTGAGCAGCCAATCCCGCTGGTTGTTATCGGCGTCTGTGCCCAACATGGTGCGATCCGGGCTGCGTTGTTCCGGGCAACCGCTGCTGCCATACCGCTCGCCAAAGTCGTCCTCGCCGCAGGGATGGGGGGAGCGATAGAGCCGCTCATCGGTCATGAACAGCTCCACCAGATCGCCAAACTGGAACTGGCGGTAAATGGTGTAATAGTCGTGGGGGTGGGTCGGGTTGGCGTTGATACTCAGTCGGGTGGGGGTGTACTCGGCCCAGGCCTGCATCGATTCCAGGCGCAACTGGGTCAGGGCGGCCGGGTCGTCCACGAAAGGATGATCAGGCGCACCCGGCGCGTCGTTCTCATAATCCCAATAGCAGTCGTTGGCGAACTCGTGATCGTCCCAAATGATGATGAAGGTGTGCTGTTCCAACGCCTGTTGAAAGAAGGGATCGGAGCGGTAGGTCTTGTAGAGAAAACGGTAATCTTCCAGATTCACCGCCACTGTCCCCTCGCTGGGCAAAATGATCTCGCGGTCAGGGAAGGGCAAATCTTGAAAACGGGGATCGGCCGAGCTCTCGTAGATGAGATCCCCCAGGTGGAGCACGAAATCCACCTCTTCCTGAGCCAGGTGATAAAAGGCCGGGTAGTAGCCGTTGGTGTAATCCTGACATGTCACCACGCCGAAATGGATAGCTTCTGGAGCGCTGTCGGCGGCCGGGAGGGTGCGGCAACGCCCCACCTTGCTGCTGACATCCTGGTAGATGAAGCGATAGTAATAGCGAACCCCCGGGCTGAGGGTTCCATCCAGGTCAACCTTGACGGTGTGGTCCCGTTCCGGGCCAAAGTCAGCCCCGCTGACCATCCCTTCCACCACCACATCATTGAAGTCGGCGTCAGTCGCCACTTGAAAGGTTAACGCTTGGTCGGCGCTCCATACTTCTTCGTTGACCCGCGTCCACAAGATGACGCCGGTGGGAGTGGGGTCGCCGGAGGCGATGGAGTAGCGAAAAACATCTTCGGGCGGCTGAGAGTTGCTCAGCCAGCGTGACCAGGTGCGCGGGGTGGCGAGAACATAGGGGGTGACCATCCCCATAGTTCCCAGCCCGGCCCGACGCATGAACTCGCGACGGGTGATTTTTTGGTTCATGTGAGGCTCCTGAGTGCAGCTATCGTTTATAGCCGGCAAGGTGCGTCAGGCGCAGCGCGACCGGCCTGACCAATCTGTTGTAACAGATGGCTGTTAGCCTGTCAAATACTCATCAAGTGAGGGGCGGGTGAGGCCGTGAGGTCGATCCGGTGTAGAAAATGATGGGATGGATCATGACCGCCCGCTCCCCATTGGCTATCTTTTGGCGCAGCGTTGCTGCCAGGTAGCTGATGCTCATCAGGTGTCCGACAGCTGCTCCATAGCTTGTAACTCCTGTTTCAAGGCGGAGGGTAACTCTTCTTCCTCTAAACGTGTTATACTGGACGCCAGCTGGTCTGGAAGCTCGCCAGCATGAAAACCACTAGCCGCGAGATGAATGGTAGGAGTTAAGATGACAACTTCACCCCTTATGACCTTGATCGCCATGCTCTACCAGACCAACCATGGCGTCTTGATGCGCACCGTCAACGGCTTGACCCACGCCGACAGCCTGTTGCAGCCCCCCTTCAAGGCTAACTGCCTCAACTGGGTGATGGGACACATCGTCACCTCGCGCAACCGCATTCTGCGCCTGGTGGGGGAAGAACCGGTCATGTCCGCCGATCATGCTGCCCTTTATCAACGCGGCTCCCAGCCCATTCTGGAGGAAGGGTTAGCCTTGCCCTTCGACGATCTGGTGAGCGCCTTCGATCAATCCCAGCGCCAACTTTTGCCCGCCCTGCAACGCCTGTCAGAAGAACAGCTTCACTCGGCGGCCGAAATGCTGCAGTTCCTGGCCTGGCACGAAGGCTACCACATTGGGCAAACCGATTTGCTGCGCCAGCTGGCCGGCAAAGGGGATCAAGTTATCCCCTGAGCCCCCGTTGACCTGCCAGACCATCCCGACGGTCGCGCCGCTGTTATTCTCCGGCGCTCATGGCGGGGCCAGCGGAAATGCCGCGACACAGGTAAAACCGGCCGGGGCCTGTGGCTCGGTGTAACTGTATTCGTCAAGATACAGGATCACAGGCGTGACAAGCCCCCTTACCTCGAAGATGTCGAGTATCGTATCTCCAAACGGAAAGGCCCCCAGCCGTTCGTAAGTCAGTTCCTCTCCATGGGGGCCTCGCAGGTTGTCCAGATAAGCCCTCTCTCGCGCCGGGCCGCCCAAAGCACCCCCGCCAACCTTGATCGGGTTTTCTTGAGTGTAGCCGTAGGTTTCATCAGCCGAAACCGGGCAAGAACCTGGGTCATGGATGGTCAAGAACTTTATTGAGTTGAGCAAGGCGCTGAAAACTGTATCGCCTTCATTTTCCCACCGCGTCCTGTCAACCTCAGTGTTCGCGATGCCCAGGCCAAATAAGAACTGGTTCGGGCTGGGCACGACAATCAGGGCTTGACCACGCAGCGGCGAATCAAATAGCGTTCCCGTCAGATCAAAAGCCAGGCCTTCAAAACTGTCAATCGTGACCGTGTGCGAGATTTCCTTTTGAAACTCCCCGTCCCCTCGTTCTGCGAATTCGCTCAAGAATTCATCAAGTATCGCTTCGGGCGGTTGATCGCTTTGATTCGAGGTTACGCCCATGATGAAAATCAAGATCGTGCCTGCTGGATGGAAAACACCAATGATGTTGTCCTCGATTTCTACGTCATAACCTAGAGGGGGCTGAAAAGAGAAACCGCCCTCTTCAACAACCTGCACGTCACCCAGCGCCAAAGTTGGCTCGACCGTTGGCGTGCGGGTATTGGTTGGTTCTGGCGTATTGGTCGGTTCTGGCGTAGCTGTCGGCTCTGGTGTCGCTGTCGGTTCTGGCGTAGCTGTTGGTTCCGGCGTAGCTGTTGGCGCAGGTGTTGGGGTTGAAGTTGGCAGCGGCGTGTTGGTCGGTTCAAGCGTCGCCGTTGCGGTGGGTTGTGCTTGACCACCACAAGCTGTTAGCAAAATCCCTACAATCAAAACAACCAGACTCAGTTCCCCCAATGTTTTCATGCCCTGAAACCCCCTTGTTGACTAGGGCAACTCAAGCCTCCGAACTTACGGAAGACGGAAGTTGTGACTGCACAGAAGCGGCTGCCGGCCGGCATGACCCGACGCGCTCCGTTATCGCTGCGCACGCAGGTTATGTCGGTGTTAGGCCCCCCATCATGATGGCTCCATACTCCACTCGCTGGCCAACACTTCCGCTTGTTCAAGCACCGTTTGAGTGGCCTTTTCTTGCTTGTCGGGTGGGTAGCCATATTTGCGCAGAATGCGTTTGACGATGACGCGCAGTTGGGCACGGACGTTCTCGCGGATCGTCCAATCAATCGTCACGTTGCTTTTGACGGCTTTGACGAGTTCGCGGGCTATCAGGCGCAAAGTTTCGTCGCCTAACACCTTCACGGCGCTATCGTTGACTTCAAGGGCGTCGTAAAAGGCAATTTCATCTTCGGTTAAGTTTAGGGCTTCGCCGCGCGCGTCGGCCTGGCGCAACTCTTGCGCCATCGCAATCAGTTCTTCGATGATCTGCACCGTTTCGAGCGCGCGATTTTGATAGCGCTGGAGGGCCTTTTCGAGCAAGGTCGCAAAGGAACGGGCCAGGACGACGTTCTTGTGTCCGCGCCGCCTTATTTCATCATTGAGCAATTTGCGAAGCAATGCAACCGCCAGATTGCGCTGGGGCATCCCGCGCACTTCAGCCAAAAATTCATCGGAAAGGATCGAAAGGTCAGGTTTTTTGAGTCCCGCCGCTGCAAACAGGTCGATGACTTCCTCAGAAACAATCGCGCCGGACACGATTTGCCGAATGGCGTGGTCAAGGTCGGCGCGGGTATGGGTGCCATTCGCCGGTTCAGTTTTGACCAGCGCGGCGCGCACGGCCTGAAAGAAACCCACGTCGTCTCGCCAACGAAGCGCATCGTCATGTGGCATGGCGAGAGCGAACGCCTGGGAAAGTTCGCGCACGGTGCGCAGCAAACGTTCTTTGCCATCCGTTTGCCTGAGAATGTGCTCTTGTGCGGCCGGCAATATGCTTAGACGTTCGGCCGGCGTGCCCGTGAGCCACTTGCCCCAATCGAAGCCGTGAAAGAGGCTGCGACAGCTTTCGTATTTGGTTTGTAAGGTGCGCAGGGCCTCGTCTTGGGGGATAGCGGTTTGCCCTTGCCCACCGCTTTCGGCGTACACGGCTAAGGCTTCGCGCAATTGGTCGGCAAGGCCAAGATAATCCACCACCAGGCCGCCGGGCTTGTCTTTGAACACGCGGTTGACGCGGGCAATGGCTTGCATGAGGCCATGCCCACGCATGGGTTTATCCACATACATCGTATGCAGACAGGGCACATCAAAACCGGTCAGCCACATATCGCGCACGATGACGATTTTGAACGGGTCGGTTGGGTCTTTGAAGCGTTTGGCTATAGCCTCGCGGCGCGGCTTGTTGCGGATGTGGCGTTGCCACGCTTCGCCATCGGCAGCGGAGCCGGTCATCACCACTTTAAGCACACCCTGTGTATCGTCGTCGCTGTGCCATGCCGGCTGCAGAGCAATGAGAGCGTTGTAAAGGTCAACGCAGATGCGCCGGCTCATGCACACAATCATAGCTTTGCCGTCTATCACACTCTGCCGTTGCTCAAAGTGGGTGACCATATCTTGCGCGATGACTTTGATACGTTTGTCTGCGCCGACGATGGCTTCCAGTTGCGCCCATCTGGTCTTGAGCTGTTCTTTGTGTTCCAACTCTTCGCCTTCAGTGGCCTCGTCAAATTCAGCATCCACCTTGGGGCGCTCGGCTTCGCTCAGTTCCAGTTTGGCAAGGCGGCTTTCGTAGTAGATGGGTACGGTCGCGCCATCTTGCACGGCGCGTTGTATGTCGTAGACACTCAGGTAATCGCCGAAGACAGCGCGGGTGTTCTTATCGCTCAATTCAATGGGGGTGCCGGTGAAGCCGATGAACGAAGCATTGGGCAGGGCATCACGCATGTGGCGGGCGAAACCGTCAATGAAATCGTACTGACTGCGGTGCGCTTCGTCGGCAATGACGACGATGTTGCGTCGCTCGGAAAGCGCCGCCGGGGAGCGTGCTGCCGTGAAGCGTGCTGTTGGGGCAGACCTATGTGTTTGCCCTTCATCATTTGGGCGAACGCTCAGGTTCGCCCTGACGGTATTCTCAAACATAAATTTTTGGATGGTGGTAAAGACCACGCCGCCCGCGTTGACGCGCAATTTTTCCCGCAAGTCGGCGCGGCTCTCGGCTTGGGTGGGCGGCTGGCGCAACAATTCCTGACAGCGCGCAAACGTGCCAAAGAGTTGGTCGTCCAAATCGTTGCGGTCGGTGAGGATGACGAGGGTGGGGTTCTCCATCGCCGGGTGCAGGATGATGCGCCCGGCGTAAAAGGCCATCGTCAGGCTTTTACCTGAGCCTTGCGTGTGCCACACCACACCGATGCGCTTATCGCCAGATTCGGCATCTTTAGGCCGCCTGACCAGATAGGTGCCCTCGCGTTCGCGGAGGGCGCGTCCCTGTTGCGGTGCGGCGGCGCGCAGGGTTTCTTCCACTGCCATATTGACGGCATGAAACTGGTGATAGCCGGCCATCTTTTTGGCGAGTTTGCCGCCGCCCTCGTCTTCAAAGACGATGAAGTAGCGGAGCAAATCTAAAAAGCGGGCTTTATCGAACACGCCCTCGATGACAACTTGCAGTTCGCTGAGGGCGCGGTCGGCAATGCTCTCGCCCGTGATGGTGCGCCAGGGCATGAAGCGTTCACGGTCAGCCGTGAGCGTGCCCACGCGCGCATACACGCCATCCGAGATGACCAGCACGGCATTGAAGTTGAAGAGAGAGGGGATTTCGGCTTTGTAGGTTTGGAGTTGATTGAAGGCCTGCCAGATGTCAGCCTTTTCGTCAGCCGCATTTTTGAGTTCAATCACCGCCAGCGGCAGGCCATTGACGAAGACCACAGCGTCGGGGCGGCGGTTATGACGATTTTCGACTACGGTGAATTGATTGACGGCCAGCCAATCGTTGTTATCCGGCGCGTCGAAATCCAGCACGCGGACTTGCGCGCCCGCAATTCGCCCATCGTCGCGTTGATATTCCACATTTACGCCATCTACCAGCATTCGATGTACGGCGTGATTGGTTTGCACCAGCGAGGGCTGGCCGGATTGGGTGAGTTTGCGGAAGGCTTCATCCAGCGCGTCGGAGGGAAGCGTGGGATTGAGGCGGGTGAGGGCCTCGCGCAAGCGGTCCACTAAAATGACCTGCCCGTAATTGTCGCGCTCGGCCCTTGTTTCGCCGGGGGCGATGCTCAGACCGTCGGCGATGGTGTAAGCCATGCTCTCGAACCATGCCAGAGCGGCCTGTCCAACAACCGACTCGGTGAAAGTCGCAGACATCAGGCAACGCCCCCCATGAATGCCTCCGCGTCCTTCACCCGTAGTTCCCCGTTGATTAGCTTGGGCAACAACGCATCGCGCAGGGCGGCGAGGGTGCGGGAAATCTCTTGATTATTGAGAACAGCATCCATAAATGGCGTAACTTGCTCTTCAAATTTACGAATAATCGTTTGGGGCGGCTGAACACAAGTTGTGCTTTGGAAAGTTTTGGTTGTGATGGTGTCGAAAATTGTTCCGTGTGATTGCTGACGTAATTGTTCTATCAAGTGCTTGAGCGTGAAATAGACAAAATAATCACCCACACTGTCTTTTGCCTTAAGTCCATAGTTGGTTTGATTCATGGTCATTGCGCGCCCCAACATACAGTATGCTCCGACTGTGCCACGCGCCGTAACAATAGTGGTTTTTGCTGGCAATAATTTGGTGCTACTGTTATCAACTCCCGCTTGCGTGATTTTTTTTTCGGTTTCCAATAAAAAAGCGCCGCCAGCATTGCTCACGTCTTTTGCTGAAACCCAATCAATATCGCCATTCCAATAACTCGCTTCGGATGTTCTTGGCGTTCCACCACTGAGCAAATCAGCGAATTCTAAAACACTGCCCACCTCCCAACCCGCCTCTGCACCGTCCACAAACCACGCTTTGAACAACGCCTGCGCCATGCCCTCCAGCGTGCGGTTCATGCGGCGGTTGAGTTCAATCTTGTCGTCCAGCGTGCCGAGGATGTGAGCGATGGCGCGTTGCTCGGGAAGAGGAGGAACCAAAACTGTAATATGGCTTAACGCACTAGTTGGGACACGCTGACGGCCTGAAGTGCCCGTCATTTGAGAAACAGCATATTCCCGCAAAATATCTGAGCGCGTCAAGTAATACGCAAAAACAGTGTCCGTGACGCCGTCCCGACCACGAATAACTATGAATTCGGTTGAACCATGACCCAAAGTACTGTCGCTGCTTCCCCAAAAACGCGCTATCTTTCCGTTTTCCAAGCAAGGGGTAATGCGCGCCATTAATGTGTCGCCATGCCGAAATCGAGAACCACCTCCACTGAATTTGCGGGATTCGCTTGCTGTTGCGTATCGTGAGGCAGGGTCAATTGCCTTCATGTCAACGAATGGATAGAGCTCTCCGCGCTTTAGCAGCACAGGCGGGTTTATTACTACCGCATTATCGAAAGGCAGCTTCTTCCACCCACTCCCCATGCCCCACCTCCCGCCAGCCTTCTGAATCACTTCATAGCCTTGCTCAATGATGCGGCGGAAGTTGTCGTCAAGACTTGCCCAATCCACCACGTCTACTCGAAGGGGCAGATCGGATTCGCTGAAATCTTCTTCTAACCGCGCCAATGTTTCCAATGGCAGCGGTGTGTCGGACATTATCACAAGGTCAAGGTCAGAATGCTCTTTGGCTGTCCAGCGAGCGCGTGAGCCAAAAGCGCGTACTTCCAGCCCCGGCGCATGACGCGCCAATAGGTCGGTGACTAATTGGAGCAGATCGGGGCGCAAGTCAATCATTGGGAGCGTTCTTGGATTTGCGTCAGCAGGAAACGCACATCATTTATAAATGCTCGGGCAGCCTGATAAACGGCTTCCGCTGTCGCTTTGTGATAGGTATGGCTGGTCAGGTTGCGCTTCTTCAGATAATCAAACCAAACTCCGGTATCATGGAGTAAACCTAATTCATAGCCCCGGCGAAACAAATCGCGGTTAGATAAGCTGTCTACCTTCTCCAACGCATATTCCTCGAGATAACGCCTGAGGGTTTTCCAGGACAGTTCAAAGGTGTATTCAAAACGCTGGATAACACCGTCGCGCATCAATTCCCATTCCGCTGTATCCTCAGGATAAGGCGTGTCAGCGCACAAAGCCAGCGCCGTTGCCAGAGAGTGAATAGCACCTTCAAAATTTTGCAAATCAAGCGCCATTTTCACTCCCCTTGAACAGGTTTTGTAAGCTATATCCCAACTCCTTCAAATTGCGCGCAATGGCCTTATCCAGCCTGGCTGCTTCTTGCAGCTGGGCGCTCAATTCCGCCGTCAGGCGCGCCATCTTCTCCTCAAACGGCTCGCCGTCGTCCTCCACCGCTGCCGCGCCTACGTAGCGCCCCGGTGTGAGCACGTGGCCATGTTTGCGGATGTCGTCCAGTGTGGCCGATTGGCAGAAGCCGGGCACATCGGCGTATGGGCCCGCGTTCTTGTCCCCACGCCAGGCATGATAGGTTCCTGCAATCCTGGCAATGTCGTCGTCGGTCAGTTCGCGATGGACGCGGTCAATCAAGCGTCCCATCTGGCGAGCATCAATGAATAAAGTCTCGCCGTTGCGCTGGCGAAAACGCTTATCTTTTTTATCGCGGGTGAGAAACCATAGGCACACCGGAATCTGCGTGGAATAAAACAACTGCCCCGGCAAGGCCACCATGCAATCCACCAGATCCGCTTCGATGATGGCCTGGCGAATCTGACCCTCGCCGGACGCGTTGGATGACATGGAGCCGTTAGCCAGCACAAAGCCCGCCATGCCGCCGGAGGCGAGGTGATGAATGAAGTGTTGCACCCACGCAAAATTGGCATTGTTGGCGGGTGGCACGCCATATTGCCAGCGCTTATCTTCTTTCAGCAGGTTGCCGCGCCAGTCGCTATCGTTGAAGGGCGGGTTTGCCAGCACATAATCGGCTTTCAGGTCGGGGTGCTGGTCGTTGTGAAACGAGTCGCCGTGCCGGATGTCGCCATCAATGCCGCGAATGGCGAGATTCATCTTGGCAAGCCGCCAGGTGGTGTAGTTGGACTCTTGCCCAAAAACACTGATTTGGCGCCTGGCTTTGCCGCCGTTTCCGTTCCCGTTGGCATGGGCCTCAATGAACCTGGCCGACTGCACGAACATCCCGCCGGAGCCGCAACATGGATCGTACACCCGCCCTTTGAACGGCGACAACATCTCCACCAACAGACGTACCACATAGGATGGCGTGTAAAACTGCCCGCCCTTCTTGCCCTCGGCGCTGGCAAACTGGGAGAGGAAGTATTCGTACACGCGCCCTAAAATATCTTTAGCACGGCTGGCCGTGTCGCCCAGGTCAATGTTGGTGATGAGATCAATCAACTGGCCGAGACGCTGTTTATCGAGGCCGGGGCGGGCGTAGTCTTTGGGCAGAACACCTTTGAGCGAGGGGTTGTCGCGCTCGATGCTTTCCATGGCTTTATCCATCAACTGCCCAATGGTGGCTTGCCGGGCGCTGGCACGCAGATGATTCCAACGGGCCTCGGGCGGCACCCAGAAGATGTTGACGGCGCGGTATTCGTCGGGGTCTTCCGGGTCTGCGCCTTGCACGCGCTCAGCTTCCAGTTTGGTATGTTGCTCTTCAAACGCATCAGAGATGTATTTGAGGAAGATGAGGCCGAGGACAACATGCTTGTACTCGGCGGCATCCATGTTGTTGCGGAGCGCATCGGCAGAAGCCCAAAGTTGGGCCTCAAACCCCAGGTTGGCGGTGGTATCTGCTTTAGAATTATTCGACACCCTAGACCTCAATGGCGAATTGCCGCCCAACAAACCGTTGGGTCGACTGTTGTTTTGAGATTAAGCATCCCGGGGCTCAAAGAAGAAGATTCCATTTCCATCTATGTCAAGTGCAACAAACTCTTTTCCGCCTCAAGGCTTTTCTTCCAGAGTCCCATTTGGATGAACAACTCCTGCTTGCTGGTATTCCGCATACAGCATTTCAACATTGTCTATCGCCACCCTACAAGCCGTATTTTCGGCAATGTTTTTATCCTGACATTCCCATAAATGAATCTTCACAGCGTCACGCTTGATGGCGGCATAATCGCCATAATTGAATAGTTCTGTAAACCCCATCTTTTCCTTATAAAATTCGAGTGAAGCCTGTATATTGGCAGCGGGGAATTTTGGCACGGCATATCTAAACATGATCTTCTCCTTATTAATTATGCGTGGATTATAAAACCCGACCGGTGGCCGGTCAATACGTTGGGCGGCGCGGGTGCTGTCTTCTTGTGGCAAGCGCGTGCGCCCTATGCGCCGGGGAGGCGATGGGGGCTGGGGTTTAACCCGGCCGGTGTGAGCGGCGGTGGTGGTTAGGCGCGCAGCAGCATGGCCAGACCGCCCAGGATTAGGAAGCCGGGCCATACCCGGCCCCAATCGAGGTTGAAGAGGAAGATGACGGCCCGAAGGTGGGGAAGAGGCTGGGGTGTCAGGGCCTCATCTGCAAGCTTTTCTAGCCGTGCCTGCGCTTCGTCTGTCGCCAGGAGGGCATCCCACTGCGCATTATCTGCCTCAACCTCAGCCAAACTTTCTTTTTGGAGTAGCTCCTCGCTCAAAATCTGCGCTTCCAAAAACGAGCGAAATCGACTAGTTGCTCTACCCGGTTACGTGGCAAGACGCGGGCGATTTTGATCAAGGCCGTTCGTAGTCTTGGTGTGCACTCATATCTATGTTCATCGTTTCACCTCAGTTCATTTGATTGGTTAAGTCACGTTTTCTTTCCTGATTCGCGCTCTCGCTAACAGAACTCGACTCTGGCACACCCAACAGCCATCGAAGCGATTGCGGCGGAAAGAGCCAAAGTTGGGCGGTTTTCACCCGTACTTTACCAGGAAATTCATCAATACCGCATTAAATTTTTCTGGCTGTTCAACTGGCAGGGCATGATGGGCATCGTGGATGACGACAAGCTGCGCGTTGGGTATTAGGCTGGTGTATTTTTCCTTGAGGGCAACGGGCGTATAATCCTGATCTGCTGTCACGATGAGTGCTGGGCATTTAATGGAGTCCAACTTATCCATCACGCTCCAGCCAACCATAGCGCGCATGGCATCCTGATAGGCCCGCGGATCATTCTTAGCCCACCTCTCAACGAAGGTCGTGCGTAAGGACTCATGTTCATTTTTCGGAAATAGACGTTTGCTCAAAACCTCTCCCATCTTGCGCATGCCCAATAGACGCACGATTGCGAACCGTTGCCAAATCCTTATTCTGTCTTGGAAAGTACGCACAACCAATTCAGGAGCGCTGTTTACAATGACCATCGTTTTTACCAGGGCGGGAAAATCAATGGCAAGTTGAAAGGCAATCCCACCACCTAATGATAAACCCACCACATGAGCCGATTTGACATTTAATGACTTGAGTAATCCAGCAGTGTCAGTGGCAAACATGGGTAGGCTATACGGGCCTGCGGGTTTGTCGGATTGTCCATGACCCCGCAGGTCAAAGGTAATCACCTGATAAGCTTTTGAAAATTCCTTTACCTGCAAATCCCAATCTTGCGTGCTCGAACCCAATCCATGAATGAAAAGCAAAGGCTGACCTTCGCCGCTTATCTCATAGTGTAACTGGGTGTTGTTGGACTGTATCTTGGGCATGGATTATTTTCCTTAAAGTTCAGAGTGTGGAGCTGGGCAATGTGCCGCCCAACGGCTGGCGTTAGCTGCCTGGAGTGGGAGCGTGGACTCGCCGCCGAAACGGCAAAGGCTCAAAGCCAGATAAAAGCCAGGCTAAGAACTCACTTCTTTGACGGTCATTGGTCGTCGGCCGAAAAGCAGATACGTGCCTGGGCCTGGTTTCATCACTTGTGGCCTTATTGTCTCCGTGCCAGGATGCATCAAACCTACCAATCCCCGATAGCATAGCTGGCGAAAGAGGCGATGGGGGTTGGGGTTTAACCGGGCCGGTGTGAGCGGCGGTGGGCGGTTAGGCGCGTAGCAGCATGGTCAGGCCGCCCAGGATCAGGAAGCCGGGCCATACCCGGCCCCAATCGAGGTTGAAGAGGAAGATGACGGCCACGAAGGTGGGGAAGAGGCTGGCAACCAGAGCATTGCGAGCCTGGGGTGTCAGGGACCCCTCTGCCTGGTAGGCGCGCCAGGCGTTGAGCAAGGCGGAGAGGAGAGGGATTAGGATGAACAAGGCCCACCAGTTGTTGAGGTGCAGGGAGGTGAAGTTTCCCACCAAAAACACCAGGCCGATGCCGATGAAAATTAAACCGACCATCCAACCGTTGTCTCGCGCCGGGGACGCTTTGAGCTCTTTTTCGTCTGCCATCTGATTTGCTCCTGAATAGAGGTATGGGTGCAGGGTAGCGATGCTATAGGGGTGTTAACGCTGGCGGCGGATGACCAGGAAGAGGCCGGCCGCAATCAGCAACACAGGCCAGAACTGCCCCACCAGGCGGTTGAAGTCGCCTAACACGCCGGCCAGCAACACCCCGCCGATGAGGCCCACAATGCCGCCGGGGATGAGAGGCCACCAGATGGTCTTGTCGGTGAAGAGGCCAGAGAGGAGGGTGATGAGCAGCCACCCAGCGGCGAACAAGATCAGGATCACGCCCGCCTGTTGGTTCTCCGATTCCAGGCGCAGAACGCTTTCCGTCAAAGCGATGCCGCTGCCCAGGCCGAAGAGGATGCCGCCGGGAATGAGGAGGCCCCGGCTGCGCACCAGAATGCCCCATAGCAAAAAGATCAACCCCAGCGCCGGCAGCAACAACAGCGCGAACAGGTTGATGTTGCGCACCACGTCTAACTGCACCAACAATACCAGGATGCCAATGATGATCAGGGCGATCCCGTTGACGATTTGCCGCCGCCCTTTGGCCGGCGGCTCAGGCAACTTCCCTTCCAGATTCCCAGGAACTTTGCTGGTCATGATGTTTCATCTCTCCCATTGAAGATGCTAACCTGGCGCCGGCCGGCCCGGCCGACGCACGCCTATTACTATAACCCAACACAGGTCAACAAGGTACTGGGACATGACCCGGCTAGTTATTTTCGTCGACCAATATTGCGCATAGTCAGATGATCGGACAAAAAGGCACAAGGAACCAGAAAACGATAGCGGACGTCCCCGGCTTATGGTATCCTTCGGCCGCTGGCGCAGGGGCAGAGGGTTGCCAGAGGAGCGGGCCTGGCCGAGGCGGCGTGGAGGTGTTCGGCCGGGCAAGTCGGCTAGGGCCGGGCCGGAAAGAAGTTGGTCCGGCCGGAGTCATGCGGAGGCGAGATGGCAGGTACAGAGTGGATGGTGTATGGCGCGTATGGTTACACCGGGCGACTGATTGTCGAAAGAGCGGTTGCCCTCGGTTTGCGGCCACGGCTGGCCGGCCGCTCGGCGGAAAAGTTGCGCCCCTTGGCGGAGCGCTGGCAATTACCCTGGGCGGCGTTTGATCTCACCGATCCGCAACGGATAGTCGCTGCCTTACAGGATGTGGCGCTGGTCATCCATGCGGCCGGCCCTTTCATCCACACCAGCCGCCCGATGGTGGAGGCGTGTCTGGCGGCCGGAGTGCATTATCTGGATGTTACGGGTGAGATAGCTGTTTTTGAGCACATCTTCACCTACCACGCGGCCGCCCAGGCCCGGGGCATCGCCCTCATCCCCGGCGTGGGGTTTGATGTTGTGCCCAGTGATTGTCTGGCGCGCTACGTGGCGGATCGTCTGCCCGATGCCCATCGGTTGGAGATAGCTATCGCCACCCTGGGGCAACCCAGCGGCGGTACTACCAAAACAACGCTTAACGCCCTGGCTACCGGTGGGCTGGTGCGTCGCCAGGGGCAGCTTGTTGCCTGGCCGTTAGGGCAGGGGGCGCGCCAGGTGCGCTTCTCTGATCGGGTACGTCGGGTGCTGCCCATTCCCTGGGGCGATCTGGCGACGGCGTATCGCTCTACCGGCATCCCGGACATCACCACCTACATGGCTTTTCCCCCGGCCTTGATCCAATCAGCCCCCTGGGCCTTGCCTGTGGCGCAACGGTTGATGGGGTGGCAACCAGTGCGGCGGGTGGCGCAGGCGGCCGTCGGGCGGATGATCGATGGGCCGGATGCAGAGGCGCGTCAGGCCGGCCGTTGCTATCTCTGGGCGCAGGCTACGGCCCCGGATGGACGTATGGCGCAGGCGTGGTTGGAAACGGTGGAAGGGTATCGTTTTACGGTGGAGGCGGCGCTGGCGTGCCGGGCGCGGACGCTGGCGCAACAGCCGGCCGGAGCCTTGACGCCGGCTCAGGCTTTCGGCGCGGATTTGACTTTGGAGGTGGCCGGGACACGCCGGCTGGATCGCTTGCCGTCCCCTTAGCCGGTTTAGCGCGGTTGGGAAACCGCGGCTCCAGGGCATGGTGCGTCATTCCTGTGAAAACGGGAGCACTTTTTTCTCACCGCCAAGACGCGAAGGACGCAAAGGGGGCGAACACACAGAGCCTGCTCCCGTGAAAACGGGAGTTCGCCCCTACATTTCTTGGCGTTCTTTGCGCCTTCGCGGTGCGTCATTTCCGTGAAAACAGTTGTAGGGGCGAACCTATGTGTTCGCCCTTTTTCCGTTAGGGTTGGGTCACATCGGCAAAATCCCAGGCGAAGTTGATCTCTTCCAGAGCGTCTCCGGTTTCCAGGGTGACGGTTACTCCGCCCAGGCTGGGGGCGGGCAGAGTAAAATCGCCGGGAATGAGCCGGGGGTAGTTGATCTCGTCCAGGGCGTCGATGTAGACGCAATAAACGTTGGGCAACAGGTTGGTGAAGCTGTATCCGCCTGTTTCATCGGTGAGGCGGGTTTGAATGGGGTCAGCGTCACCGCACTCGCCCACCCCCAGGGTGATCTGCACACCTACCAGGGGCGTCTCATCTACGGCAAAGATGCCATCCCCGCGCACGGTGCCATTGGGGTTCAGAGTGCAGCCGGGCGGTAAGACGCCGCTGCCAAAGGCGTATTGCTGGGCATCGCAGACATCGTTCCAGGCCACCCCGGCCACCGAAGCCAGGCCGCTGCCTTCCAACACCTGAATCTGAACGTACACCGCTTCTAACGGCTCACCATCCAGGGCGCGCAGGACGTTGGTTCCGTTGGTCAGCTGCCACTCGCTGCGGTGGGTGCCCACGCTTTCGGGCGCGGTCAGGGTGACGGATACATCGACCAAACCGCCGGGTGGTGTGACGCCGGTCAGGGGCACAGCGGCCGGGGCATCCATCTGCTCGCCGCTGGCAAAGATGAGGGTGTAGGTGCGGTTCCAGACGCAGCCGCCGCTGTTGATGAAGCGCCACGTTTTGACGAAGCTCTCGCCGGGTTGGAAGATGGTGTCGTCGGGAATGGTGACATCCCCCACGAATGTCGCCAGATCGATGCAGTCAGGGGGAGAGACCAGCTCCGGTTCGGGCAAGAATTGGTAGTCCCAGCCGAAGTTGACATCGGCGGTGATGGCGCCGGAAGCGACGGTGATGGAGGCGATGCCGGGTGCGGCGCTGTCGCTGGGGGCTGTCCACTCCCCCGGCACAAGCAGGGTGGTGTTGGGTTCTTCCAGAGCGTTGACGAAGACGCAGTAAGCGCCGGGGCTGACGTTCTCGAACTGGTACGCGCCCTGAGCGTCGGTGACAGCGGTGGCCAGGGTGCTGACGCCGGGGCACGCTCCGGTGTTGAGGGTGACCACTGCCCCTTCTAGCAAAGGCTCTTCGGGATCGTACACCCCGTTGGCGACAAAGCCTTCGCCGCGCGCCACGCAGCCCTCGGAAGGCTGGGCCGCCAGGCCCCCTTCGCCGCCGGCCACAGCGCACACATCATGCCAGACAAAGCCGGCCACGCCGCCGGGGGCGGCCGGGGTGGGGGTGGCTTCGGGCGTCGGTGACGGTTCGGCTGTGGGCAGGCTGTTGTCGCTGGCCAGGGCAAAGCCCGCCAGGGTTCCGTTGACGTTGACGGTGTAGCTGCCGGCCGGCAAGTCCACCACATCCAGAGGGATGATCTCCTGGTAGGGGGTTACTTGTTGGGTGCAAACGGCGTCTCCCGGCCGGCGCGTTGTCAGGGTGATCTGATAGGTGTTGCCGTTGCGGGTTTGCTCAATAGTGTCCAGGGTGGTGCAGCCGTCTGGCAAATTGCCGTTGACGATGACGTTGATCTGCACCGGGAAGCTTTCCATGATTAAAACTTCCACCTGTTCCACTGGGGCTGGTCTAACGAGGTCTTCGGCCGGGCCGGTTGTTGGTTCGGTGGTGGGGGGTGTGGCTGTTGGGGCCTGACCAGCGCAGGCGCTCAGCAACACGCCCAATAGGGCGATCCCGCCCATCCAAAACAGCAGTTTATTGAACATGAACGAATTCCTCAACACGATAGATTGTTGTGTGCCGGCCGGGAGCTAAGGCACGGCTAAAGCCGTTACTACGAACGGTATGAGCGCGGCTACGAGCCGTTACGATGAACGGAAGCCGACGCCCTGAGTCTATTTTAACACGTTTGGGGGGCAGGGCGTATGCACCCTCAAACGAGCCTTTAAGGCTTAAGGGGTGGGAGAGCCAGGCGGCAGGAACGAGGGTCTGGGTAGGCCGGTCGGACTCTCCAGCCCGGCCGGATGTGGGCGCGTTCGGGCGGGCCGGGGGCGTGGTGAAGGGGGGCGCTGTGCGCTATAATGCAGTCAGATAAGCGCCTGCCCGTATGGGTGGAGCCAGGCGCTCTTTCCCAAACATGATGACTGAACTGCCCCTTTTCCCTCTCTACAGTGTCCTTTTTCCGGGCGCGCCTATCTTCCTGCACATTTTTGAAGAGCGTTACAAACAGATGATCCGCAGCTGCATCACCCAGCGCCAGCCTTTTGGTGTGGTGTTGATCAAGCGCGGTCAGGAAGTGAACGGCCCGGCCGAACCCTACCCCATCGCCTGTACGGCCGAAATTGTGCAGTTGCAGTCGTTGCATGATCAGAGCGGCCGGTTCAACATTGTGGCCATGGGGCGGGAGCGCATTCGCATTCACGGCTATCACAATCGCCTGCCCTATCTGATGGGGCAGGTTGAGACCTATCCCTTGCCCCCCGGCGGCCCGGCCGGCGTTCTGAAACAGCATTACGGCACGCTCCTGCCCTGGGTGGAGCGCTACATGGGTTTGCTGGGGAAGCTGCAAAAGGTGCGCTTCGACGCCTCCCAGCTGCCGCAAGACCCGGTGGAGGGAGCCTATCTGGCCGCCCATTTGTTGCAGGCCCCTGCGCCTTTGAAGCAGGAGTTACTGGCTGCGGCCAGTGGGTTGGCGCTGTTGCAGGCTCTCCAGGGGCACTACCGCCGGGAGATCGCCCTGTTGCGCGCCATGTTGACGCGACTGGAAACGGGCATGGAAGGAGGCGAGGAGACCACCTTCTCGCTCAATTAATTTGTTCTCACCGCGAAGCCCCCGTTTTCACGGGGGTGACAGGGCGCGAAGGGTTTCCCCTTTTCTTTCTCGGCGTTCTTAGCGCCTTTGCGGTTCAATCCTGAGAGGGCGAACACACAGGTTCGCCCCTACACGGGAAAACGGGAGCATTGAGCCAATCTAATTGTGGAGAGATAGGGCGATGATGCAAGCAAGTTCTGATGGTGATCCAGCAGCCCCCGGCCCGGCCGAGCCGGCCGATTCCACACCACCCCGGCCGATTATCTCCTTATCTCAGTTTCAGAGCGTGGTCGACGAGCTGATCAATGAGGCGGTGGAGCGAGGGGATTTCGATCAGTTGCGCGGCAAAGGTCGGCCACTGCCTTTGGAGGAGAATATCTTTGCCGGTGATTGGGAGCTGGCCTTCAAAATGCTGAAGGACAACGACTTTACCCTGCCGTGGATTGCTGACCGCAAGCAGGCGCTGGCAGAGATCACTGTTTGGCGGCAGCAGGCAGCCCAGACGTGGCGCACATTAGGGCCAGAACTGCAGGCCATGGCCGCCGCCGGCCGGCGGCACGACGCTCAAGCGCGCTGGCGGGCTGTGGTAGCCGGCTGGGAGACGCGCATCGGTGAACTCAACCGCGTGGTGGATCGGGTCAACGCCTATCTGCCGGTGCGTCACCTGGAGATCTATCGCCTGACCCTGGCGGATGAGTTGCGTCGTTTGGGCGCGCCGCCGGATGGTTTTGCTCTGTCCGACGCCCCATAATGCCGTTCGCGTGTCAGCCTGGGGGGCGCACCAGAAGAAGGGCGGCCTGTTCCCCCTGATTGTGGAAGGCGTAAATCTGCTCCATCTCCCACGGCTGGCAGCCGATCAACAGCTTCAGCTCCACATCCCCTTTAGCGAGATCGAGGGTGCAGACGGCACCGGTGACGGCCAGCGTTGGCTGTGACCCGCGCCATACATCCACCCCCTGCCCATCTCCTCCCGTTGTGCTCATCAGATAGCCATAGTCGAAAGGGTAGAGACTTTCCGGGAAATGGGGATGGGGCGTGTGGCGCGGCCGGTCGATCACCAACACATGCCGACGCACCAGGGCGTCCAGACTATCCCAAAAATGGGTACTCATCGAAGCTGCTTTTCGGGCCATAGCCGTTCTCCATCACCTCTTCCCCCCTTCCCGTGAGCCCTCTCCATATCGCCATTATCGCCGTCGCCATCGAACACCCTTCCGTGTGTTCCGTATCTTTCGTGGTTCCCTTTTCCCCATCCTGTCCAGCTCTCCCCCTCTATCAAGCCTGCTGAATCCCATTGATGAAAAGACGCAACCCATCTGGCGTAAACCCAGTGGGGGTGGGATGCAAACCGGCCCGACGCCAGCGGGGGTGTTGCCAGGGATAGATATAATTTTCTGGGTGGGGCATCAGGCCCAGCACATTACCGGCCGGATTGGTCAGGCCGGCCACAGCGAGGGCGGAACCATTAGGATTGCCGGGGTAGGTCGCCGGGGTGTAGGTCAGGGAGATAAGGTTATGCTGCGTCAGCCAGGCGGCGGTGTCGGCATCGGCCATGACAAAGCGCCCCTCGCCGTGGGCCACCGGGCAGGCAATGGGGTCGGTCAGTCCCTGGGTGAAGAGGCAGGGGGAGGCCGGGTTAGGCCGCAACGTGACCCAACGGCACTCAAAGCGCCCACTGGCGTTGGTGGTCAGGGTGATGGGGCGAGTGTCGGCCGGGGAACCGGCCGGAAACAGATTGGCCTTGACCAAAGCCTGGAACCCATTGCAGATACCCAGGGTGGGCCGGCCGGCCGCCACAAAATCACTCACCATCCCTTCCAGCTCATAGCGCAGCGCCGCCGCCAGCAGCACCCCGGCTCCCAGATCGTCCCCATAGGAAAACCCCCCCGGAATGACCAGCATGTGATAGTCGCGCAGACGACGCTGGCCGTGCAACAACTGGTTGAGGTGCACAATTTCCGGCGCGCCCCCGGCCAGCTCACAGGCGCGTGCCGCTTCGTGGTCGCGATTGGCTCCGTTGGCGTGCAACACCAACACCCGCGGCGGCCGTTTCAACGCCGGCGCGGGTCGGGCGGGGCGAGATGAGGCAGCCGCCGGAAAATCGGCTGCGACCATGGCATCCTCCGCCAGCACCCCTTTTTCCCCCAGGAAGAGGAGATGTCCGCGCCACGCCTCCTCCACCTCCGCCAGACTCAGGCGCAGGTAGGTCTCACCGTGGTAGCCGTGGACGACGAGGGTTGGCTCGTCGGTCACCTCGCCGATGCGGGCCACAGCTTCGGCGGCCAGGCTGCGTTGCAGGCGTTCCTCATCTTCCGGCCGGACTTCCAGCAGGAAACGCCCCAGACTTTCGCTGAAGAGCAAAATATCGTTGTGGGCGATGGTGGCCGGGACGCGGCGCAGCTCGATCCTGGCCCCCAGCCGGCCGGCCAGCGCCATCTCTGCCAGCGCCACCCCCAGCCCACCCTCCGATAGATCATGGCAGGCTGCCACCAGCCCTTGCCGGATGGCGCGATGCAGAGCGCGATAACGCGGCAATGCTCCCACGCGTGGCTGGGGTGGCTTGCCGCCGGCTTCCCCGTGCAACAGAGCGTAGAGGCTGCCCCCCATCTCGGCGTCCGTCTCCCCCAGCAGATACAGCGCGTTGCCAGGGCGTTTCAAGTCCATGCTGACGGTGCGCGTGACATCGGGTGTCGGGCCAATGGCTGAAATGAGCAAGGTGCCGGGAATGGCGTGCTTCTCCCCATCTGCGCCGGTGTACTCGTTGTTGAGGCTATCCTTGCCGGAAATGAAGGGGGCGCGGTAGGCCATGGCGGCATCATGACACCCCTGGGCGCAACGCACCAGCCCCCCCAGGCGGTCGGGCAGGTGGGGATTGCCCCAACAGAAGTTGTCAAGTAGGGCGATTTCATCCGGGTTAGCGCCCACAGCCACCACGTTGCGAATGGCTTCGTCGATGGCTGCCCAGGCCATGGCGTAGGGGTCCAATTCGCCGTAGGTGGGGCAGATGCCATTGCCCAGGGCCACGCCGCGCACAGGCCCGGTCGTCGTCTGCGCTTCCAGGGGAATCAGAACCGCCGCGTCGCCTGGCCCGTGATCGGCCACGCCCACCAGTGGACGCAGGGCGCTGCTTCCTTGCACTTCGTGGTCGTAGCGCCGGATGATGCCCTCTTTGCTGCGCACGTTGGGATGGGCCAGCAACGCCAGCAGCGCCTCCCGCGCCGGCCGTAAGGTCTGGGCGGGCGGCGTAGCCGGGGGTGCCGCCTGCCAGATGGCCGACATCAGACGCGCCGGCCGGCCGCCATGCAGGAAAGTCAGGCTGAGGTCGCCCACGATCCGACCGGCATAGCGCAACCGTAGCCGCCCGGTTGACTGGAACACCCCCAGCACCGTCGCTTCCACGTCCTGACCGGCGGCCACGCTTTGCAGCTGCGCCAGCCTATCAGGCGGCACGGCCAGCACCATGCGCTCCTGCGCTTCACTCAGCCACAGCTCCCAGGGATGCAGGCCGGGGTATTTGACGGGAATGCGGTCGAGTTCCACCGTCGCCCCCAACTCGGCTGCCAACTCGCCGATGGCGGAGGAGTAGCCCCCCGCGCCGCAATCGGTGATGGCGTGGTAGAGCTGTTCGGCGCGGGCGCGCAGCACCACCTCCAGGGTTTGCTTTTCCATGATGGGGTTGCCAATTTGCACGGATGTCCCGGCCACTGCGCCGGTGGTGTGATCCATTTCCAGGCTGGAGAAAGTGGCCCCGCGCAGCCCATCCCGCCCCACCCGTCCCCCCAGTGAGACTATCAGATCGCCCGCCTGCACCTGGCGCGGATGGCTGCCGTGGGGCAGAAGGCCGAGGCAGCCGCAGTAGACCAGCGGGTTGGCGGTGTAGCCGGTGTGGTAGACCACCGCGCCATTGACGGTGGGGATGCCCATCTTGTTGCCGTAATCCTCAATGCCGCGTACCACACCTTCAGCTACCCGGGCCGGGTGCAGGACACCGGCCGGCAGCATTTCCGGCCGGGTATCGGGCCAGCCAAAGCACAGGATGTTGGTGTTGGCCAGGGGGCGGGCGCTGACCCCCAGGATGTCACGAATCACCCCGCCCACGCCGGTGTTGGCCCCGCCGAAGGGTTCCAGGGCGGAGGGGTGATTGTGCGTCTCCACTTTGAAGGCGAGATCATACGCCTCGTTGAAGCGGATGATGCCGGCGTTGTCCACGAAGGCGGAGCGCACCCAGGGTTTGTTGATCTTCTCCGTCGCCGCTCGAATGGTGCTATCGAGCAGACCGTGAATGATCTCCTGGGTTCCGTCGGGGCCGGTGTAGGCAATGGTGGCCTTGAAGGTTTTGTGGACGCAATGTTCGCTCCAGGTCTGGGCCACTGTTTCCAGCTCAACATCGGTCGGGTCGCGTCCCTCGGCCTGGTAATAGGCCTGGATGGCCTGCATCTCGTCCCGGTCGAGGGCAAGGCGGCGCAGCTGGCTGAGCTGGCTCAGTTCGGCCGGCGAGGCGTGGCGCAGGGGGATGCTTTCCGTCCATCCGTCGCCGGCCGGAGCCTGGTCGGCGCGATTCTCCAGGAAGGGTTCCAGGGGATGTGGGGCGTCCAGGGCTGCCTGTTGGATGAGAGGGTTGAAGAGGTGTTGCCCGGCCCAGGCCAGGACTTTGTCTGGGGGTAGCCGGCCGTCGGGGGTGGCCCCCACCACCTGGTAGATATGGCCTGTGGCGGCCTGGCTGACGTTGAAACCGAGCAGACCGGCCGCCCGGCGCAGATTGTCGGCGGCCGGGTCGGTCACCCCCGGCCGGTACAGGATGGCGAGCGTATGGCCCAGGGCGGCCGGGGGTGGGGGGTGTCCGGCCGGTTGCAAGTTGAAGGTTTCTGTCACCGGGTCAACCAGCAGGGCCTCAGCCAGCTGACGCGCCTGCGCCTCATGCAACGCGCCGTGTACCAGATAGAGTCGGCTGAGGTAACAGCCTTGCACCAGGGCGTCGGCCGGGCCGGTCGGCCGGCCAGCATGTGCCGTGACGATAATCCGATAGGTGGTTGGTATCAAGGTGGTTTTCCTGTTCTTCTAGTCCGACGCTAACCCCCGTTTTCACGGGGGTGTCACACCGCGAAGGCGCAAAGGGCGCGAGGGTTTTTCCACAAAGGCGAACACGCAGCCCCCGTGAAAACGGGGGCTATGTGTTCACCCGTCCTCACGCCTGGGGATGCACCAGGCACCCCTCTAGAAACCCGGCCACCGATTGCAGCTGGCGCGCCGAGAGGCTGGGGATGATGCGGCGCACGACAGCGTTGATGGCCTGTTTGGCCGTCTGCACGGCCATGCGCGCCAGATTGATGCTCAGCCGATTCACCCCCGCCAGTTCCAGGGGATAGATTAGAAAATAATCCAGTCCCCCATCCACCGCTTCCAGCACCACCGCCGTGAGTTGGGGCGCAATGGCCGGCTGTTGCGGGTCGTGGCGGATCTGGCGGATCACCTGTTGCGTCGCCTGGTACAGCTGCGGCGAGATGGGAAAGGCGAAGCCGGATTGTGTCCCCATAGGCCCGGTTATCATAGCGCCCCTAGCTCACCTGCGCCCGCACGGCCTGGACGATAGCCTCGGCGGTCAGCCCCAGCTGGGCGTAAACCTCTTCATAAGGCGCGGAGGCCCCGAAGCGATCCAGGCCAATGGCCCGGCCCCACGGCCCCACGTACCGTTCCCAACCCAGGGTAACACCGGCCTCTATCGAGACACGGGCGGTGATGTGGGGAGGCAAGACTTGTTGCCGATAGGCGGCCGGCTGGGCCTGGAACAGTTCCCAGCTGGGCAAGGAGACGACTCGTGTGGCGATGCCGGATTGGCGCAACTGGTCGTAGGCGGCCACAGCCAGCGAGACTTCGGAGCCGGTCGCCAGGATGATGGCCTGGGGGTGGTCGCTGTCGCGCAAAATGTAGCCGCCGCGTGCGGCCTGGTCGGTGGGGCCTTCCAGAGTGGGCAGGTTTTGCCGCGTCAGCGCCAGAGCCATGGGGCCGCTAGTGCGCTCCAGGGCGACTCGCCAGGCGACGGCCGTTTCATTGGCGTCGGCCGGCCGAAACACCACCAGATTGGGGATGGCGCGCAGACTCATCAGCTGCTCCACCGGCTGATGGGTGGGGCCATCTTCCCCCAACCCAATGCTGTCGTGTGTCAAGACGTAGATGACTGGCAGCCCCATCAACGCCGCCAGGCGGATAGCGCCGCGCATGTAGTCGGAAAAGACCAGAAACGTTCCACCGTAGACGCGCAGGCCGCCATGCAGCGTCAGGCCGTTGAGGATGCCGCCCATGCCGTGTTCGCGCACGCCAAAATGGAGGTAACGACCGGCCGGCTGCGCACGAGTCCATCGGTCCATACCCCGCACCAGGGTTTTGTTGCTGCCGGTGAGATCGGCCGAGCCACCCAGCAGGGTGGGCAGGTGGGGGATAAGAGCTTCCAACACTTTGCCGGAGGCGTTGCGCGTGGCTACGCTGCCGCCAACGGGGAAATGGGGCAGGGCCGTTAGCCAGTCGGCCGGCAGCCGGCCGGCCTGGGCCGTCTCAAATTGCGCTGCCAGGGCCGGGTGGGCAACGCGGTACTGCTCGAACATGGCCTGCCAGGCGGCCTGGGCGTGCCCTCCGGCAGCCGCAGCGCCCTGCATGAAGGCATAAACCGCCTCCGGTACATAGAAAGTATCTGGCGCCGTCCAGCCCAACCGCTCCTTAGCGCGGGCCACTTCCTCCACACCCAGCGGCTCACCGTGAGCGTGGGCGGTGTCCTGTTTGTGGGGGCTGCCATAGCCAATGTGGGTGCGGCACAGAATGAGCGAGGGGCGTTCAGTCTCCGCCTGGGCCTGGTGCAACGCCTCGGCGACAGCTTCGGCGTCGTGCCCATCCACCCGTTGCACCCGCCAGCCATAGGCCACAAAGCGCGCTGCCACATCTTCGGACATGGCCAGGGCAGTAGGGCCGTCAATGGTGATGCCGTTGTCGTCGTAGAGGACGATGAGCTTGTGCAGCCCCCAATGGCCGGCCAGGGCGCAGGCCTCATGGGAGATGCCTTCCATCATGTCACCGTCGCCGGCGATGACGTAGGTGTGATGATCCACCACGGTGAAGCCGGGGCGGTTGTAGACGGCGGCCTGCCAGGCTTCGGCCAGCGCCAGACCGACGGCGTTGGTGATGCCCTGCCCCAGGGGGCCGGTGGTCGTTTCCACCCCCGGCGTGTGCCCATATTCGGGGTGGCCGGGGGTGCGGCTGCCCCATTGGCGAAAACGTTGCAGCTCTGCCAGAGGGAGATCGTAGCCACTGAGATGGAGCAGGCTGTAAAGCAACATGGAGCCGTGGCCGGCCGATAGCACAAAGCGATCACGATTGGGCCACCGGGGATCGGCCGGGTTGTGGCGCAGGAATTGGGTCCACAACACCACTGCCAGATCGGCCGTGCCCATGGGCATACCAGGGTGGCCCGAGTTGGCTTGCTGGACGGCGTCCATGGCCAGGGCGCGCACCGTGTTGGCCGCCAGGCGCAACAAGGCGGCGCTGTCCGGGGGGGCGGCTGCTTCGGCCGGAGGGTGGTCGCTCCCGTTTTCATGGGAGTGATGGGGCGGCGGGGTAGGGTCAGGGTCATGGATGCTGGTCATAGGCGTCTCCTGGATGATGATAACGTGTGATAGGTCAGGCTGGTAGAGTTGGCCTCGTTCGTCCCTTGTAGCCGGCCAACGGCTAAAGCCGTTACTACGAACCAACCGCGCTTCCGGCCGGCGACGGTTTAACGTGGGGCCATGCGAATCGCTCCATCCAGCCGCACCACCTCTCCGTTGAGCATCACATTTTCCACCATGTGCTGCGCCAGGGCGGCATACTCATCGGGGTCGCCCAGGCGGGAAGGGAAGGGAACTTGCTGTGCCAGCGAGGCTTGGGCCGCCTCCGGCAGGCCAGCCATCATGGGCGTCTTGAAGATGCCCGGCGCAATGGTCAGCACCCGAATGCCCGACCGCGCCAGCTCGCGCGCCAGCGGCAGGGTCATGGCGACGATGCCTCCTTTGCTGGCGGCGTAAGCCACCTGACCGATCTGCCCATCGAAAGCGGCCACGGAGGCGGTGTTGATGATGACGCCCCGCTCTCCCTGCTCATTGGGTGGGTGTTGGCTCATGGCATCGGCCGCCATGCGGGCCACCAGAAAGGAACCGGTCAGGTTGACCGCCAGAACACGGTTGAAATCTTCCAGGCTATGGTTGCCCCGTGCGCTGAGCAGCTTTTGGGCGATGGCGATGCCGGCGCAGTTGATGGCGCCGTGCAGCACGCCAAAGGTGGACAGGGCCAGATCGACCGCGGCCTGGACATCCGCCTCGCGGGTGACGTTGGTGGGGAGGAAGCGGACATGGGGGTATTCGGCCGCCAGGGCCTCCCCGGCCGCCACATTGAGGTCGGCGATGACCACCTGCGCCCCCTGCCCGGCGAAGCGACGCACACAGGCCGCCCCCAGGCCGGAGGCCCCGCCGGTGATCAGAAAAGTATGTTGCGCCAGTTGCATGGCAGACTCCTTCATAAAGGTGAACCAGGACGATAAATGCCTGGAAGGTTGGCTACAAAATCAGGGCGTCTGGATAACCACCACATAATGGCTGCGCGCCCCGTTCCAGCCCCCTTGCCGATTGCCACCCAACGTGACCATCCCGGCCGGAAAATCCCGCGCATACACCACGAGAGGTGAAGCCGGCTCGTCACTGGTCGTCAGGGTCAACTCCGTCAGCGTCCAGCTGCCATCCGCCAGCCAGGGGGGCAGGCTGGCGGCGCGTTGGTCAAAGCCTACATACACGGTGGCCGGCGAGCACAGGCTGAAGCGCAAATGGAAAAGACGGCGCAGGTGGGCGTCGTCATTAGCGGTTTGCAGCCATTCCTGCCCCAGCAGTTCGGGACTGAGGGCGGTGAGGGTGTAACTGCGGTCGATGTAGGCCGGCGCGCCCAGCGCGGCCGTTGTCAGGGCGTAGGGCCGGCCGCTGGAAACATAGGTGATGGCGGTGGTACAAGCCGCTTCCACCGTCACCCGCGCTTCATTGGAAATGGTGCGCCGGCCGTCGGCATAGACGGCGACGGCCCAGAGACGCTGCCAACCGGCCGGGGCGTCGCTCCAGGCCCAGGTATAAGGGGCCTCGGCATCTTCCCCCAACCACACGCCATCAGTGTAAAAGGCGACGTGTATCGGGTCGGCCGACGCATCGCTCACCGTCGCTGTCAGGGTCAGCGTCGCCCCGGTCGGATAGACCGTGCCATCGGCCGGGGCGGTCAGCTGAATGGGCACGGGCCCAATCGGCGGCCCCTCTTCCAGGCTGTCGATCTGTTGTAAATAAGCCACCAGCTGCGTCAGTTGTTCACTGCTCAGGCCGGCCGTATCCCCGTGCAAGTTAGCCGGATTGCGCGTCGTCAGCACCTCCAGCAAGGTGGCAGCCGACCCATCGTGCAGGTAAGGTGGGCTTTCCCACAACCCCCGTAAACTGGGTGTGTCCAGTCCCAGCAGCGGCTCACCCAGGCGCGTCCCCGATGAGGGTTGCAACGTGCCCACATCGTGCAAAACGAGCTGGGTGCTATCGCTGAAGGCCGGGCCGTGGTGGCAAGCGGCGCAGCCGGCGGTGTAGAAAAGTTGTCGGCCGGCCTCAGCCTCGGCTGTCAGGCTGCCATCCGGCTGGCGATAGGGACTCAAGGGGGGGGTATCCAGCGAGGCCAGATAGGCAGCCAGGGCGTCTAGCTCTGGCGTCAGGCCGCTTTTGGCATCTCCCAGGGGGTGGCTGCGCGTACCAGCATAGAAGAGTTCGTCCGCCATGAAGCCCTGGCCGCCAAACAAGGCACGCATGTCGTGTTCAAAGTCTTGAATCTCGTCGAAGTTGGCGGTGACATGCACCCGGCCCTGACTCATGCCGGCCCGGCCGATGAGCGAGATGGTATTGCGCAAGCCTTCCCCATCCGCCAGACGATCCCACACCCGCCCATCGTCGCGGTCATCCAGGTGGCAGGTGGCGCAGGCCAGATAGCCATCCTGGTTCATGCGTCGGTCATCGGCGTTGTAGAAGAGGCGTTTGCCTTCTAATACGTCGGGCGGCAAGCGTTCCTCTTGCACCAGCCCGATCTCTGCCAGCAGCAGCGGCGTTCGGCTGGTTTCTGGCCTGTTTGCCGGGGTTCCCACCCCTCCAAACTCGCTCACCTCATACACCAGCGCCGAACGCGACAGAAAACTATGCACCACCAGGCGTTGCCCATCCGGCGTCAGCGCCAGCCCTTGCGGGGCCAGCCCCACCTCCTCCAGCGTAAAGACCCGTTCGCCACTGGTGGCATCCAGCACATCCACCGTGTTGGTTCCCTGCACCGCCACAAAAGCGTAATCTCCCAGAGGGGAAAAGGCCACTGCCATGGGCAGGTCGCGGTCGTTCAAATCCACCCGCGCCGCCAGCACTTCTTGATTGGTCGTCAGGTCAAACTGTGAGACGATGGCGCGCACGGTGGAGTCAAAGGTCAGCCCCAGGCCATCCCGCCACAGACCACGGGCCGTGTTGTCCTTTTTTGAGGGTAGCCACAGACGCCGGCCGTCTGGCGCAATGGCAGGAGCCTGCAACCCGTTGGGAACTCCCCGGCCGCTGGCTTCTGTGTCTGGGCCGGGGTCAAAGGCCAGGGGGTAGACGGCGCTAAGGCTGAAGCTGGCCAGGTCAACAGCGTATACCTCCCCCTGGTCGGCCGGCGAGATGAAGCGCACGGCGAAAAGGCGGGCGCTGTCGGCGGTGATGGCCACTCCACGTGGCGTCGGCCCCAGGTCAAGCACGCCGGTGATGGCGTAGTTAGTTGGGTCGAGGCGCAGCAGTTGCCCCGTCGCCAGCAGGGTGATGTAAGCAGCGCTGCCATCGGGGGCGAAGGCGACAGCGTAGGGGCGCGAGGCGTAGGGCAGGGGGATAGTCGCCGTCACCGCACCGGTGGTCGCGTCCAAGACCGTCAGGGTGGCGTCTGCTTCCTGGACGACCCACAGCGCGCCATCGGGGGCCAGCGCCAGGGTGCGCGGTTGCCGGCCGACCGCCTGCTCCCACTCTTGGGTCAGCGTGGTCAGGTTGAGGGCAGTGACGGTGTGGTTGTCGGGGTTGACCACCCAGGCGCGGTCGCCGGCCGGGGCCACCACAATGGTACTGGAAGCGGCCGGCCGATTGGCCGTCAGCGGATGATGCACTGTCTGCTGAACGGCGCAATGACCGCTACGCTCACCATTACTGACGGTGGCCTGCACCGTGTAATGCCCGGCCGCGCTGTAGCTGTAGGTCGTGGTCGCCTCCGTTTGTGGCGGCGTTGGCGGCGTCCCATCCCCAAAATCCCAGACGTAGGTCACTTCAGTCTGGCCGGCGCGCCCATCGGGCAGCAGGGTGACGCTCAAAACGGCTGCTGTGCCCAGAGGTGTCGGCCCGGCCGTCGTCGCCAGGCAGCGCAGCGGTGGGATGAGCGAATCCCCAGTGGCAAAGGTAGCCCGAAAGGTGGCGGCGATGGGGTTGCCGGCGTAATCTTGCACCCCCCCGGCCGGGATGATCACCTCGTAGACGGTGGCCGGCAGCAGGGGTTCGGCCGGGGCGAAGTTGACAATGCCCGTCTGCACGCTGTAGCTGCCCGCCAGCGGCGCGCCCCCCAGCGGTTGCACCGTGAAGCTGCCGGGGTGCAGGCTGCTCAAATCAATCTGGTCGCTGAAAGTGACCCCCACCCGCGTTGTCAGGGCCTGGTTGAGCGCGCCATCGGGGGGATGCAGCATGGTGACGGCCGGCCCGGTCGTGTCTGGTTCCGCCTGGTGGGGCACAAGAAAGCTACCATGGCCGTGGTCGTCGCTGATGAGGGTCAGATTGCCCAAAACGGTGGCGAAATCTTCGTCCGTTCCCTCCACGCCGCTGGCGACGGTGCCCAACAGGGTGTAGCCGGCCGGGTCGTGGACATCCACCAGGGCGTAATGTTCCGAGGCCCCCACATGGGCGCGCCCATCCTGAATGGTCACATACCCTCCCCGCCCTCCGATGGGAACGGAGTCGAGCAGGACAAACTGGGTGGGGTCGCTCAGGTCGTGGCCGAAGAGCGCTTCGCCATCAGAGCCAGCCCCATACAGGACGTGGCCGTTGAACACAGCGCTGTAGACACGCGGCAGGCCGATGGTTTGGGTGTGGATCAAGCCGGGGTTTTCGGGGTCGCTGATGTCGAGGGTGGCGTAGCCGCGCATATCCATGCCGCTGACCACCAGCAAATTGCCCACCGCCCAGACCGGGCCGATGCGAAAGCCCCCCAACTGGTCGATGGGAATGGGGTTGGGCGCATCGCCGCGATCCACCAGGAAGGGTTGGGCCGGGTCGGCGGCATGAACGATGTACAGGCCGTTGAAGGAGCCGCCGACGTAGACATAGGGGGGTTGCCAGAAGACCCACCAGGCGCCGGTAGCGTAATCGGTGCCGCTGATGCCGGGCAGCTCCAGGTAGCTGACCAGCTGTGGCTGGGTGACGTCGCTCCAATCCCAAAACTGGATGCCCCGCGTGGCTTGCAGGACGACGTAATCCCGTTCCCCCTGGCGGCTGAAGCTGTAGCCGTGGGCCTCGCGGATGTCCTGGGTGGTATCGTCGTCTCGTTGGGCCACCAGCACAGGCTGGTAGGGGTTGGAGATGTCGAAAAAGGAGAAGCCGCCGTCGAAGTCGCCGCCATCGTTGGAGTAGATGATGACCAGGTAGCCCTGGTGCATGGCGGCCAAGCCGTGGGCGCGGGGCGCACCGGTCGCGGCGTCGATGTGCCCGATGACGCTCCATACCTGTTCGGGGGGGTAGGTCAGGTTGGGCAATCCCGGCCCCGTCGCCTGCCCCGGCCTGGGGGGCGAACACACAGAGGCTCGCTCCCGTGAAAACGGGAGTTCGCCCCTACACGTGAAAACGGGAGGGGGGTAGGTCAGGTTGGGCAACCCCGGTCGCGCCGGAGCCGCTGCCATCAACCCCAGCAACAGCGCCGCCAGTCGTAGGCCGGATTTAAGCCGCATAGCCGTCGGGGTGCGCCTGATGCCAGGCCCAGGCGCTGGCAATGATGTGGGGCAGGTCAGAGTGGCGGGGTTCCCAGCCCAACTCCTGGCGAATTTTGGCGGCGCTGGCGACGAGGATGGCCGGGTCGCCCGGCCGGCGCGCCCCCACCACGGCCGGGATGGGATGCCCGGTCACCTGCCGCGCTGTCTCGATCACCTGACGCACGCTGTAGCCCTGGCCTGTGCCCAGGTTGTAAACCCGACTGCCGCCATCCAGCGCCTGCAGCGCCAGAATGTGGGCCCGCGCCAGATCGCGCACATGCACATAGTCGCGGATGCACGTCCCATCCGGCGTGGGGTAGTCGTCGCCATAAATGACGATGTGGGGGCGTTGTCCCAGGGCGGTTTGCAATACCAGGGGGATGAGGTGGGTTTCGGGGGTGTGATCTTCTCCCAGCGGCGGGACAGCGCCGGCGGCGTTGAAGTAGCGCAGGGCGGCGTAGCGCAGGCCGTGGGTGCGCTCCAGCCAGTGCAGGGCCCGCTCCAGGCTGTGTTTGCTCTCACCATAGGGGCTGCCGGGGCGGATGGGGGCGGTTTCTGGGATGGGCATCTCTTCCGGCGCGTCGAAAAGGTTGGCGGTGGAGGAAAGGACGAAGCGGCGGATGCCATGTTGCAGCCCCAGTTCTAACAGGTTGAGACCGTTGACCACGTTATCGCGCAAATAGAGAAAAGGGCGGGTCATGGATTCCCCCACCAGGGTGTGGCCGGCGAAGTGCAGGATGCCATCCAGCGGCTCCTCCGCCAGGGCGGCATCCAGAGCCGCCCGATCCGCCAGGTCGCCGTGGACGAAGCGCGCTCCTTCAGGCATAGCGTCCCAGTGTCCCTGGGAGAGGTTGTCGTAAAGGGTGACTTGATGGCCGTCGGCCAACAGTTCGGCTGCCACGTGGGAACCCACGTAACCGGCCCCGCCGGTGACAAAAAGGTGCATGGGCTGCTCTCCGTTCAGGCAAGGTGGCGCGCCGCAGCGCGTTGTGGCCTATTATTCAGCAAGAAGCGGCCGGGGGCAAGCCAGACGAGATGGACTTCTTTAGCAGGTAGTCTTACGTGGCTGAGGGGTTATTGGCCCAGTTCAGGATGGCTTGCGCCTCGTCCCACTCTGGCCGGCGACGCAACGCCTCCTCGGCCCAGCGGCGCGCCGCGGCCGGGTCGTTCTGTGCCTGGGCCAGCTCCGCCCGCCGCAAGGCCAGATAAGCGGCGGCCGGCTCCAGCTCCTCCGCTGCGTCGAGTTGCGCGGCCGCTTCTGCCAGGCGCTGGTGCTTGACCAGGGCGTTGGCGTAGTCGCGGCGCAGCCAGGCGGCCGATGGTTGCAGCTCAACACATTCAGCGTAAATCGCCAGGGCTTGCTCCGGCTGCTCCATCTTTTCCAGGGTCTTCGCCAGGTTCGTCAGGGCTGAGGCGGCGCGCTCCGATTGGTCGATGGCGCGGTAGTTGGTGGCTGCCTGTCGCCACGCTTCGGCGGCGGCCGGCCAATCATTATCGGCTGCGCACGCCTGGGCCAGTGTTTCACTATCCAGGGCGACACCGTAACGGTCGCCGTTGGCGGCGTGGTGCAGCAACGCTGTCTGTGTCAGGCGGCGCGCCTCAGCTGGCTGGCCTTGCGCCAGGGCCAGTCGGCCCAACCCCAGGTAAGTATTGGCTTCTCCCTGGCGCGCGCCGATTTGCCGATACAGGGCCAGCGCCGCCTGGTACTGTTCTTGCGCCGCCGTGTAATCCTGCCCGGTGCAGCGCACGTCCCCCTGGGCCTTGAGGACGTTGGCCTCCCCCAGGCGGTCGCCGACGGCGCGGAAGAGGGCCAGGGCCTGGTCGTAGCGTTGGAGGGCGTCGGCGGGCTCATCGAGGAAGGCCAGCACGTTCCCCTGGGCCCTAAGGACGTAGGCCTCCCCCAGGCGGGAGCCGACGGCGCGG
>DAOTXO010000016.1:0-12584 GCA_034435495.1 Anaerolineae bacterium | reverse complement strand
GCCCGGACGATAAACGTCTCGCGAGACGTTTATCGTCCGGGCAGGCGACTTCGGTGTCTTCCATACCTTCCGTTTGGGGCGAACACACAGGTTCGCCCCGTCACTCGATCAGTTGCAGCACAGCCAGAGCATTCAGCAAAGTCTTGGGGACAAACGAGGAACGGACCGTATACTCCTGATCCTTGCTGCCATCGGCCGAACGCTCCGAGCAGTGGGCATTGTCCCCGGCCGGGCCCAGCCCATCCAGCGTCGGCACGCGGGCCCACAAGTAATTGCCATCACTCAAGCCGCCCCGCGCCTGCCGCCGCACGGTGTAGCCCAAGCGGCCGGCCGCCTCTTCCCACACCGCATACAACCCCTCCGTAGCCGGATTGGAGGGCCAGGGAGGCATCTCCCGCACCACCTCCACCTGGACACGACAGGCATAGCCATTGTTAGGGCTTTTGACGGTGGAGAGCTGGTTCAGGGCTGCCATTCTAGCCTGCCCTTCGGCGTAGACCGTGTTATCAAAAGCGCGCATCTCCACCGTCGCCGAGGCAAAATGGGCCACACGGTTGGTGACCGTGCCCCCGGCCAGCGTGCCCACATTGAACGTGATGTGCCGCTCATAATCAGTAAACGAGGCAATGCGCTGCACCACATCCGCCATCTGCACAATGGCGCTGGCCCCCTCCCCGTGCGACGTGCCCGCGTGGGAAGCTTTGCCCTCCGTCATCACCCGGTAGATCGACATTCCCTTGCGCGCTGTCACCACCAGGAACTCCCGGCCGTCGAAGGCGCCCCCTTCAAAGATCAAACAGGCCAGCGTGTCACGTCCCAAACGTGCCTGGCACAGTGCGCCAAAATCTTCCCCATCCACCTCCTCCGAGGCATCCAACAAAATGATCCAGGTAATGTCATCGAAAGCCTGGGGAGCAAAACGCTGCACCACATCCAGCAGCATATAGATAGCGACCGTTCCCCCCTTGATGTCCACCGTCCCCGGCCCATATAGCCGATCCCCCTCCACCCGCCAACGGAAATCATTTTGAATCTCATCGGCCGGTGGAAAAACAGTGTCCAGATGGGAGACAAGGCCTATGGTGCGCTGACTGCGTCCCGTTCGAGTCAGAACAACATGCCGGCCAAATTGGGAATTGGTGGAAGGGATGAATTCAGGAATAAAGCCCAGACTGGCAAAGCGTTCAGCCGTCAGCCGACCTAGCTGGTTCACTCCCGGCGCATTCAGGGTGAAGCTGTTGACGCCGATCCAGGCGCGTAAGGTTTCGAGATATTCCGGCAAATGCTGCTCCAAATAAGCGCGCATGGCCTCGATCTCGACGGCGGTATATGTTGACAGCATCTTTCTATCCTTGGGTGTAAAATGAGTCATGGGATCGGTGGGGTTGTGGGCCCGTAGCTCGTAGCCACGGTATCCTTACCGTGCTTATGGTGTAAAAGAAGTCTTGGGATCGGTGGGGTTATGGGCCGCCAATTCGCCAGCTTCTCCGCCAATTATATCCCACCTGCAACAGAGTGAGGTAAACTGGAGAGGAGTTTCTAAATCAGGAGAGATCAACTATGGCAGGCGTTATCGCAGCCGGCGGCTCTTTGACGGCCGAAGCCGGGGCCAGCATGTTGCGTCAGGGTGGCAATGCCGTGGATGCGGCCGTCGCCGCCGCCTTTGCCTCCTTCATGGCCGAAATGGGGGTGGTACATTGGGGCGGCAGCGGTCTGGCGCAGATTTACGATCCCCGGCGTGGTCAAAGCGTGGTCTATGACTTCTTCAGCAACATGCCGGGACTGGGGCGCAGCCAGCCGGCCGCCCCCCTCGACTTTGAGCGCGTCACGATTGACTTTGGAGCCGCCACCCAGGATTTTTTCCTGGGGCGAGGGTCTGTGGCTGTGCCGGGCAATCTCTTTGGTCTATGCCAGATGGCAGCTGACTTTGGACAATTGCCATTATCCGTTCTTCTGGAGCCGGCGCTGCTCCTGGCACAAGAGGGTTTCATCTTGCCCCGCTTCCAGGCCGATACCTGCCGCCTGTTGCAGCCGCTCTACACCCACACCGCCGACATTCGCGCCATCTACGCCCCTCAGGGGCGGCTGATACGCGCCGGTGAACGGCTGTTTGTGCCCAACCTCCACGCCACCCTGCAGGAACTGGCACAGGCCGGGGAAACCCTGCTGCGTACAGGATCGCTGGCGCATGCCTTGACGGCCGACCAGGCGGCGCGTGGGGGCCTGATCACCCCCACGGACCTGGAGCAGTACGCCGTGTACCACCGGCCGCCGCTACAGGTGGCCTATCGCGGCCACGACATTTTGCTGCCCCCCCCTTGCTCCTCCGGCGGGGTGTTGCTGGCGTTTGCCTTTCAGCTATTAGCTGCGCTGGAGCTGGAGGGAATCGACAACGGCAGCGCCGACCATCTGCAAATCCTGTATGAGGTGATGGCGGCCACGGCCCACGCCCGCGCCGCCTGGGAAGAGGCCCTGGGGCAGCAGGACCCGGCCGCCGCCGTAGAGAGCTTCCTCAGCCCGGCCAGCCTGCAACCCCACATCGCCCAGGTGCACACCGCCCTGCGTCGCGGCCGGCCGACGCCCCCGGCCGCCGAACCGAAAAGCCCCAATCACACCAGCCATCTCAGCGTCATCGATAGTCAGGGGATGGCGGTCAGCCTCACCACTACGGCCGGCGAATCGGCCGGCTACGTCGTCCCTGGCACAGGCTTCATCCCCAACAACATGCTCGGAGAAGAAGACCTGAACCCTCACGGCTGGCACAAGTGGACGCCGGGGCAGCGCATCCCCACCATGATGGCTCCGGTGATTGTGCTGCGCGACGGTCACATCCGCCTGGTGACAGGCAGCGGCGGCAGCGCCCGCATTCGCAGCGCCATTTTACAAACCATCAGCCAGGTGCTCGACTTCGACCTACCCCTGGACGATGCCGTCAATGGGGCGCGCGTCCACCTCGACCAGACACTGTTACATTGCGAAGGGGGCTGCCGGCCGGGGGCGGTGGACGAACTGGAAGCACGCGGTTATCGCGTGCGGCGCTGGCAGAGCATGAGCCTCTACTTCGGCGGGGCGCATTCGGTGGCCCGCACCCCAACCGGCCAGCTGGTGGGAGCCGGCGACCGCCGTCGGGAGGGAGCCGCGGCGGAGGGGTCATAGCTGGTCGGCTCAGGGTTGGCTGGCGGCCAGCAACAACGCCAGCTCGTACACCTCCGGCCATACCTCTAGCGGCGCTTCCGCCCACACCACTTGTTCCTGTGCGCCGGCGTGCACCAGCAAGAGGCCGGCCACCAACGTCCCCTGGTTATCGGTGTAGCGAAAGGCACGCTGCTGCCATGCCCGACCGTTCAACCCCAACTCCCCGGCGTCTCCCTGGGTCAGATCAGAGGTGGCAGCTTGGGCCAGCGCCAGCCACGCTTCCAACACAGCCGCGCTGGAACGCCCCTGGGTCGGGTCGGCGCGCACGGCGATGAACTGGCGCGGGTTGGTGAGCGCGCTCCAACGGCGCCAGCCTTCGGGCAGGGTTTCCAACGTGTAACCGGCCGGCCCCACCTGACCCGCCTGCATCGTCCAGCGCGCGCCGGGTTGGGGTGCTGGCGTTGACCGCCAAGCCCAATAGGCGCTTAGCACATCCATCGTTGCCAACGTCTCGGTCAGCGCTTCGGCCGGGGCGTCGAGATCAATCACATACCCTTGCCCAGCCTGCACCAGCGTCAGAAGCACGCCTGTGCGCTCGCCGGTTTGGTCTGCGTAACCATAGGCGACGCGCTGAGCGGGGACGCCGGCCAGGGCCACGCTATCCTGATAGAGCAGGCTCACCCCTGACCACCCGGCCATCACCTCCCCTTGCAGCGCGGCCGCATCGGGGGCGGTCGTCTGGGGGCGCACCTCCACATACAGGGTGGCCGTCTGGCTGGGGGATTGGGTGTAGGTCAGGGTGTCGCTGACCACCGGCCGCTGCCACGTCACCGGGTAGAACCACTGCAAGCCATGGACGGTGTCCAAAAAGGGACGATAGGTGGATAAAGGAGGGGGGTTTTCCACCCCCACTCCCACAAAGGCAGGCGTCAATTCTCCCTGTCGATTGGCCGCCGTCAGGCCAACAAAGTAATCCCCATCCGGGACCGGTCGCGGCTGTAGTTGCAGCTGGCTCAGCTCCAGACTCAACCCCGGCTCAGCCAGCAACCGGCCGGCCCCATCCACAAAGATGTCATCTACCTGAAAGCGATCACCGGGTTGAGGCGTGATGGGAATGGGGGCAGCCTCGACAGTAGCCCAGATGGTGGTCGGCCGGCCGCCGGCGGGATCAAAGGCCACATAGGCGGGCCAGGTTTGGGCGCTATCGGCCGGCGCGTAGCGTCCCGACAAGGTGCGCCAGGGGCCGGCCGGCCAGGGCAGGGCGAAAGTCCCCGATACCCCATCTGTGGCATACAACCCCACCCCATCCCAGGTGAACGCGCCAGTCTGCACGCCATCCCCCCAGGTGGACGCAGTTGGGGAGGGGGGCAAGAGTTCGTACACCCAGGCGCGTCGCCGGCCGTCTTCCAGCGCCGGGCCGGCCACAAAGGCTGGGGGTAACAGCCCCCGGCCGCTCACCTCGTAGGTCAGATAAGCCGGAGCGGCCAGCCCCACCGCCCCGGCCGGAGCAGTCAGGAGAGCCAGGGCGGGCGCGGGCAACACCTGATTGTAGGCGCGCAAGAGAAAGAGGTCCCAATGGGGCAACCCACCCTCCTCAAGGTAGCGTGGATTGTAGGCGCGCTTCTCCTGGGGGAAAAAGAGGCTCAGACCGCCGGCCGGGGCGGCCAGTTGCGCCTTGTCCAGTGCCGCCACAGCAGCGGCCGCCGCTGCCTGCACCGTCGCATCTTCCCCCAGCTGCGCCAGGGCCGCCAGCCAGGGGCGCGCTTCGACTGCGCCATAAAACAGGCCGGCATTAGGGGTGATGGCGGCGTAATGCCGGCCGGCACTTTGCGCCGCACCGGCCAGGCTGATGGACAGGGCGGGATCGTTCCCCATTTGCTGCGCCAGCTGCTCCACCGCTGCCACAGCCGCCGGTATCTCATCCAAAGCTACGGCCGTCAGCGGCGCGCTGGCCTCTTGCGCCAATCTCAGGGCCAGGGCGCGCCCATCTTGCTGCGGGCCGGCCGCCAGCGCTGCCAACAACTGCCCTGTCACCCACTCCGGCCCGGCCCAGGCGTCAGGCGGCGCGACAGCATAAGCGGCAGCGAAGGTCAGGGCGTTGAACACTTCCAGCTGTCCCATCAGACTGGCATCCAGGGCCAGCAAATCGAAGCGCGCCTGTTCAGTTGCGGCCAGACCGACGCGCAGCGCCTCCCCCAGATGGGCCGGCGAAAGAGAGCGGCCGGGAGAGGTGCTATCAGCGTTCATCCCCAACCAGCCCGCCCCCGGCCCCCACAGCGCCAGGGCGTAGCGACGGGCCGGGTAGTGCGTCAAACCCCAGGCGATGAAATCCGCCAGGGGTTCGGGCGCGCTGCTATCCACTTCCCCCAACAGAGCCAGGGGTTCGCCAGCCAGCGTGGCCTGAGTGGGGTCGGCGCTCAGGCGATAACGCCGCGCCTCACGCCAATCGTCAGGGGTGACCGCGTACCCTTCGGCGCGGTCGATCTGCACCACCACCTGCACCTGTTGCGACAGGCCGGCCGCTTCCCAGGCGGCGATGGCCTCCAGGGCGGCCGGCTCCAGAGGATTATCGGCCACCATGTAGACCAACACCGTCCAGGCTGCCTCATCGGGGTCAGCGGCCGGCGCGGGTGTGGGTGGATGCAAGGTAACGGCCGGCGCAGGGCGGGTCGTTGGCGTGTCCGGCCGGCAACCCACCCCCCAGGCCAGCAGCAGCATAATAGGTAACCAACGCAGCTTCAATTTCATTCATCCACCATTCCCGATTCATCGTAGCCGCGGTTTCCCCAACCGCGCGCCGGCTTGCAGTCGGCCAACGGCTAAAGCCGTTACTACGAACCAACTGCGCCGTTCATCGTAGCCGCGGTTTCCCAACCGCGCGCCGGCTTTAGCCACCAGAGACGATAAACATCTGGCGGTAGGCTATTATAACCCGCATCCCGGCCGCTTGGAGAAGGGCCTAAAAAGTGATAGCATTCCACAGTCGCCAGACCACACCGCATCGGGTCGGGCTGAAATGAGGCAACGTTATGGGCCAGGGTTGGTACAGTTACGCCGGCAACATGCACATGCACACCCCCTACTCCGACGGCGAAAAGGGGCACACCGCCATCGCGGCCGACGCCATCGACGCCGGTCTCGATTTTATCATTGTCACCGATCACAACATCTGGGTGCAGGGACACGAAGGATACATCGTCAACGACCGGGGCCGGGTGTTGCTGCTGTGCGGCGAAGAAGTCCACGATGTGCGCCGCGACCCGCAGTGCAACCATTTGCTCATTTACGGGGCGGAGCGAGAGCTTTCTCCCTATAGCGCCGACCCCCAGACCTTGATCGACGCCGTCGCAGCGGCCGGGGGTTGCTGCTTCCTGGCCCACCCCCACGAGCTCGATCTGCCCCTTTTCGGCGGCAAACCCGACCTGGGCTGGAAAAATTGGGAAGTCACCGGTTACGCCGGCCTGGAAATCTGGAACTACATGTCCAGCTTCGCCAACGAGATCGCCCGCCTCGTGCCGGCCGGGGCGCGTGACAACCTGCCCAACAAACTGCGCGCCTTGCCGGTGGCCCTGCGCCCCGAAAAGTATGTCACCGCCCCCGAACAGGCCACGCTGGATCAATGGGATGCCCTGCTGGCGCAGGGACGGCGCATCGTGGCGGTGGGCAACAGCGATGCCCATGGCACGCCCATGCACCTCGGCCCCATCCAGCGGGAGATTTTCCCTTACGAATTCCTCTTCCGCGCCGTCAACACCCATGTTGTTACCAGTGAGCCGTTGCAGGGAGACTACGCCCACGACAAGCAGATCATTCTGCACGCCCTGTCGCTGGGGCGGGCGTGGGTGGGGTACGACCTGCCTCACACGACTCGCGGCTTTCGCTTCACGTTGGCGGGGGCGCGGCCGGCCGTGATGGGGGATCAACGCCCCTGGGAACCGGGGCTAACGATGCAAGTGCGCACCCCGGCCATGGCGCGCATCCGTCTCATTCGACATGGAGAGGTAGTCGCCGAAGAAGCGTGCAGCACCTTGCTGGCCTACACGCCCCCTACGCCGGGCGCATACCGCGTGGAGTGCAGCCTGCCCTATCTAGGACGGGAGCGGGGTTGGATTTACAGCAACCCGATTTATCTGGTGTAACCCATCTGCAGCGTCGGCTTCCGGCCGGCATTCATGCCTATGTCAACTTTGCGCGCCGCTTTTCGCACTGTGACCATGGCCCTGGCGATTGGCCTGGGCGCTTTCGTCATCGTTCTCGTCAGCTGGTTGCCCTGGAAAAAAGAGGGGGCGTCGCTCAGCAACTGGATCGCCACCAGCCTGTGCCGCTTCTTTCTGCGGCTATATAACATCGAATTGCGCTGCGCCGAACCAGAGCGCTTTCGCCAGCATCAGGGATTCATCTTTCCCAACCACACCTCCTATCTCGATATCATCGTCATGATGAGCATCGGGCCGGTGCGCTGGCTGGCAGCGGCTGAAATTGGGCGCTGGCCCTTCATCGGGATCATTGGGCGCGCCATTGGCACCGTCTTTGTCAATCGCGAGAATCGGGATTCACGCGCCGCAGCTCGCACTGCTCTATCTGGCGTCTCCCTGCACCCGCCCATTTGCCTCTTTCCAGAGGGTAAAATTAACAGCTCGTTGCACCTCGCCCCCTTTCGCTACGGCGCGTTTGAGATCGCCCAACAACAAGGGGCCGCTTTTTTACCCGCTGCCATTGTTTATGCCGAGCATGAGATCATGGCCTGGCACACCGAAACCAACGAGGGCGTCTTGAGCGCCGCCTGGCGCGTGGCGCGTCAGTCGGGGCCGTTGCATGTCTGGCTGACGCCGCTGCATGTGGTGCATCCACAACCCCACGACGACCCCCAGGCGCTGGCGGCGCAAACGCATGGCGCCATTCAGGCGGTGCTGACTGCTTACCGTGGCCATGCTTCCGACGTTGTCCAGCCGGGCTTGTAGAGGCGCCCCCCATCACAAACCAACCGCACAGGGGCGAACACACACAGGCTCGCTTCCGTGAAAACAGGAGTTCGCCCCTACCACCACATTCATCGTAGCCGCGGTTTCCCAACCGCGTTTGGAGGGGTGTCCCCCATCACAGGTCAATCTGCCTCTCAGCCTCCTGGTCATTCGCCTGACTTTTACGCCTTAGCCTGATATAAATAGCCTATGACCTCATCTCCTCGTCACCCCTTGGACGCCCGGCCACGCGCGATTGTGGTGGGGGCGTCATCTGGTATCGGAGCCGCCATCGCCCAAAATCTGGCCCAGCGCGGCTATGTGGTGGCAGCGCTGGCGCGTCGTCAGGAGCTGCTGGCTGAATTGGCCCAAAGCCACGACGCAATTCGTCCTTACGAGCATGACGTAACTGATTTCGAGACCGTGCCCGCCCTTTTTCAACGCCTGGTGCAGGCGTTAGATGGGTTGGATGTGGTGGTGTATGTGGCCGGGGTGCAGCCGGCCGTCGGGCTCCAGGAATATACCTTCGCCAAAGACCGCAGCATGGTGGAGGTCAACCTGCTGGGGGCCATGGCATGGTTGAACGCCGCTGCCCTGTACTTCAGCCAGGCCGGCCGGGGCCAGATTGTGGGCATCTCCTCCATCGCCGGTGACCGGGGACGAGCCGCTTTCCCCGGCTACCATGCCAGCAAAGCGGGCCTGACCACCTATCTGGAAGCGTTGCGCAACCGCCTCAGCCGCCATGGGGTAACGGTGACCACGGTCAAACCTGGCTTCGTCCAGACGCGCCTGCTAGAGAATGCCGCCAAAACATTTTGGGTGATCTCCCCCGAAGAAGCTGCGGCGCACATTGTGACCGCCCTGGAGCGCCGCCGCCAGACGGTGTACATCCCTGGGCGTTGGCGCTGGGTCAGCCTGATCATCCAGCACATTCCCTCCTTCATCTTCCGGCGGCTCAACCTGTGAGCGTAACGTATGAATCATGAAGCGTTGAAAACATCCGGCCGGCCCCACAACGGACACACCCCCGGCCAGCGTGGGCGTCCCGGGCTGGAGCTAGACCCCGCCCGCCTGGAGCGCGTCTCGGCTTGGGGACGGGCCAGCCATACTCTGAGCTGGGTCTTTCGCCCCAGTCGCGCCGACGACCTCCACGACCTGTTCCAACTGGCCCGGCGCAACGGTGTCAGCGTGGGGCTGCGGGGGGGCGGCAACAGTTACGGCGACGCTGCCTATAACAGCCGCGGCATCGTCCTCGATTTGCGCCGCTTCAACCGCATTCTGGAGTGGAACCCGGAGAGCGGCGTCATTCGGGTGGAACCGGGTGTCACGCTGGAGCAGTTGTGGGAATATGTGCTGGAAGATGGCTGGTGGCCGCCGGTCTGCACCGGCACGATGAAGATCACCCTGGGGGGCGGGGCCGCCATGAATGTTCACGGCAAAAACGCCTACAAAGTCGGCCCTCTGGGCGAGCATATTCTGGCCTTTGACCTGTTGTTGCCCACCGGCGAGGAGCGGCATTGCAGCCGCCAGGAGAACAGCGACCTCTTTTACGCCGCCATCGGCGGCCTGGGCATGTTGGGCTGCTTCACCAGCCTGACGCTACAGATGAAGCGCATCTACTCCGGTCTCTTGGACGTATGGGAGCTGGCCAGCCCGAACTTGCCCAGCATGATCGAACAACTGCAAAGCCTGACGTCAAGCAGCGATTACCTGGTGGGCTGGGTGGATGGGACAGCCGGCGGGGCGGGGTTGGGGCGGGGGCAAATTCACCGCGCCAATTACTTGCCGCCGGGGGCTGACCCGCAACCCCACCAGACCTTACGCCTGGAGCGACAACATCTGCCTGATACCTTGTTGGGCTTTTTCCCCCGCTCGCTGATGTGGCGCTTCATGCAGCCTGCTATGCACAGCTGGGGGGTGCGCCTGGTGAACGAAGCCAAATACCGCACCTCAACCCTCAAAGATGGGCATCATTACTGCCAACCCCACGCCCAGTTTCATTTTCTGCTCAACTACTTTCCCGATTGGGAAAAGTCGACCGGGGCGGGTGGGTTGATTCAATACCAGCCTTTCATTCCGGCCGGCCGCGCCGCCGACGCTCTGGCCAGCCTGCTGCGCCTGAGCCAGCAACGAGGCCTGTTGACCTACCTGGGGGTGTTGAAACGGCACAAGCCGGACCCCTTCCTCTTGACGCACGGCTTAGATGGCTACTCTCTGGCGATGGATTTTCGCGTGACGCCGGGGAATCGGGAGGCGTTGCAGCGTCTGGCCTATGCTATGGATGAGATTGTGTTGGAGGCTGGTGGGCGCTTCTATCTGGCCAAGGATAGCACGCTGCGCCCAGAGGTGGTGCGCGCCTATCTGGGGGCGGAGGCGCTGGCGCAGTTCCATGCCTTGAAGCAACGCTGCGACCCCGAAAGCATCTTGCAAACCAATCTGTGGCGGCGTCTGTTCGCAGACGCGACCGCTACAACGGAATAAAAAGCCCCCGGCCGGCCGGGGGCTTGCATCCAAAGCTACGAGACCTACGCCGCGCTCGCCGGCATATCCCATCTCACCAGACCGATCAAATTGTCACTGGGGTCCTTGAAGATCGCCAGCCGTCCCACGGTGGAAATATCGTAAGCGGGGACTATTACCGTCGCCCCAGCTGCCACCGCCCGAGCCAGGGTGGCATCCACATCGTCAGCGTGAACATAAACAATGGTTGTGCCAGCCGGCGTCTCGGCCCCAACCGGGTTCAGGCCGCCGCCTACATTGGGCGTGCCGCTGTCGAAGGTGGTGTAATTCATCTCGTCAATGTGACGGGACTCCCAACCAAAAACCTGTTGGAAAAAATCAGCTGCCTGGCGGCGATCCAATGCGGAAAACTCAATATGGGCAAAGGGGTGGTTCATCATCTTGCTCCTTGGGTATGGGTTGCTTTCCTCACATTTTAGCACAAAAGTTCTATTTGTCAAATAAAAAAGGGCCGGCCGCACGTAGACGGCCGGCCCTTCAACCCTGACTCTCAACCACTATCAGGGCAGTAATTCAGAACGATACACGGCGACCATCGTATCCATGCGGTTAGCCTGACCGTTGGTAAATTCAAACATGCAGGAATCATCCGTATAGTCCATGAAGTTGTGGATGGGGTCAGCGCCGGCCGTGCTGCAGGTGTTGCGCCCCACCGGACAGCCGTAGGCCGGGCTACGCTCGGCCGGGGTATCCGCTACCCGGTCGCCCAGGCGGGTGCAGCCAGCCTGAAAGGTGTGGTAAAGGCCCAGCCAGTGACCAACTTCGTGGGTGGCGGTGTCCCCTTCATTGTAAGGGAAGGCGTTCCCACCCGGCAAGGAGGAGTAGAGTACAACCACGCCATCATCCACCGGGTCGCCGGCCAGCCACCAGGGAAAGGTGGCCCAGCCCAACAGACCGCCGCTAGGGTTGGCGGTGTAAATGTTCAAATGAGTGTAGGGATCGACTTGCAAGGCTGACTTGGCCTGCGCTTCGGCCGTTGACCCAGGGGTCATGGTGAACCAAAAGGCGTTGTTGCTGTAATCAACGCTGGCCAGTGTAAAGGTATACCCGTGCGGGCCATAGGATTCATTGAGAACCTCGATCTGGTCATTGATCATGGCCATCGAGAGATTGCCTTGCGAGCCGTTGTGGATGACATGAAAAGCGACCGGGATCGTGACCAGCTGAATGTCATCCAGTTTCTCCGGCGTCAGGCCGCGCAGTTGCGCCAGAAAGGCTGTTTGTTGCTCCACTTGCGCCGCCTCTTCAGGGGTCAAATTCTCCACCCCACACCGCCGTGCTGCTACTGCCTGTTGCACCGCAACCTCGGAAGCATTGTCCAAACCACGGTAGAGAACATCTTGCGGGCCAGCCTGCAAGCGCGCCGCCCCCAAAGCCGCCGCTGCCAGAACCAGGGCTACAATCACCACACTCCATAATCTGCGCATACCTGTCTCCTTAAAATACGTGTCTTGGCAATCCAGTATAACACAGGAAATCAACAAGGGTACAAACCGCAGCCGGTTCAGTTCCACAACAGAGGAACCTTGCCCCCGGCACGCAATCCTCCAGGAGGGCAGGCTTGTTTCTGGGCCTCAACATGATCTGGATCACACGGGAAACATTGCCCCCGGCGCGCAATCCCCATAGAATGAGCAGATGAGCATCTTAAACCAAGCGTTGAAGGGAAAACGTGTCCTGGTGACAGGCGCGACAGGTTTTGTTGGGGGCCGATTGGCCCAACGGCTGGCGTTGGAAGAGGGGGCGCAGGTGACAGGCAGCGGCCGGCAGCTGGAAGCCGCCGCTTACCTCCAGACAGATGGGGTCACCTTGCAGCGCGCCGACATCCAACACGCCGCGGAGATGGCTGCCCTGGTGCAGGGACAGCAGATTATCTTTCATGTGGCGGCCTGGTTGAGCAGCCGCCACGGGGAAGAAGCGGCCGCTTATGCCATTAATGTCGAGGCTACACGTCGGCTGGCGCAACAG
>DAOTXO010000015.1:0-68995 GCA_034435495.1 Anaerolineae bacterium | reverse complement strand
GACGTCCCAGGCGCACTGGAGCCACCTGGCATGAAGACCAGCCTTGAAGCGGTTGTCTTGACGCCAGAGATTCAAAACAAGACGACGGACAACAACGAGATCGGCGGCAGTGCGGCCCAGACGGACGCGATGACGGGCCTCACGAAAGGCCACATCCAGCACCCCATGCAGCTTATTCTCAATGGCACCATGACCACGAATGTAGCCCAGATGAAACCTGGCATCCTCCGTCAAACTGGATTCGAAATATGACGCAACCAGGCTCAAGCCCAAGCTGTGTAAAGCTGTACCTGTCAGTCCGGCCGGGCTATGCAACCCCGATCCAGGGATTTCTTCAGTTGACCAGCGACGTTGATCCTTATATACTGACGGCGGTTGCAACCCATACCATTGCCGATTCAAGCTTCAAATGTCACCCAAGAGCTTCGCTCTTGGACTTCCACTGGCATTATTATGTCACTATTCGACCCAACTGATACCCTGCCAGAAGATCAAGAGCTGCGCAACTTGCTTGAAAATCCCAGTCTTGAATATGAACGCCAATTCTTAGAAGATCTCTGGACGAGGTATCAGCCTTCTATCGAACTGATCCCGGCCGGGAGCGGAGCCATCTGAAAACCGCCCACGTTAACGACCCGTTCAACCCTGGGCAGCGCCACAGACAACGGCGCTATGGCCCACCCATAAGGAGAGGAGGCGCGTATGACAATCCTGGCTGATGGCGTGGTGGTGTTGGTGGCTGTGCTGCACGGATATTTCCTGGTTCTGGAAATGTTCCTTTGGGACAAACCGGCCGGGTTAAGGGCGTTCGGTCAATCTCAAGAACGGGCCAGCGCCACCAAGACCCTGGCCGCCAACCAGGGGCTTTACAATGGGTTTCTGGCAGCCGGCTTGCTGTGGGGCGTTATTCAGGGAGCGGCCGGTTATGATTTCAAACTGTTTTTCCTGCTATGTGTCATAATCGCCGGCATTTTCGGCGCGCTGACCGCCAGTCGAAAAATCTTGTACATTCAGGCGCTGCCGGGGCTGATCGGGCTGATCCTGGTCTGGCTTGCCAACTAAAACCGGGCGCGGCGCTCCCTCAGTGGATCTATGGCAACAAGTCACCCACCAGCGTGGCTAGAATGGGCGCGCGAGTTACAGGCGCTTGGCCAAACAGGCGTTACCTATACGAAGGATGAATTTGACATCCAGCGCTATCACCGCTTGCTGGAGATTGCCGCTGAAATCGTGGCGGCACACACAACCCACCCTAGACAACCTGTCCTGGCAAACTTCCACCTGCAAACAGGCTATGCCACGCCCAAAATAGATGTTCGCGGCGTTGTGATGCAACACGGGCAAATCCTGCTTGTCCAGGAACGATCTGATCAATGCTGGTGTTTGCCAGGTGGCTGGGCCGATGTGGGCATTGCCCCATCTGAGATGGTGGTGAAAGAGGTCAGGGAAGAAAGTGGGCTGGAAGTTAAACCGCGACAGGTTGTGGGGATATATGATGGGAACCGCAACCAGGAACCGCTAGAATACTATCATGTGTATAAAATTCTATTTCTATGCGAAGTGACAGGCGGCAAACCTCAGCCGGGGGACGAAACCCTGGCCGTCGATTTTTTTCACCTGGATGCGTTGCCACCGCTGTCACGTAATCGAACCAACAAGCGTCATCTGCAAGATATATGGGATTTTGTCCAGAGTGAACACCCGTTGACCCACTTTGACTGATCCCGGCAGCCATGTCCCCTTTAAGCCCAGGGCGCTGCTTGGGAACCGGCCGGCAACACATGTGGCGTCGATGGTCATTTGTCTGATTGATTGGCTCCAAGCCGACCGCGCACCGCCTCTTCAACATCCAGGGGGTAGTTGGCCGTCTGGATATTAAACCAGTGGATGCGAGGGTCATCCTGGCGAAACCAGGTCTGTTGCTGACGGGCAAAACGGTGTGTCTCAAACTTGATGCGCGCCACCGCCTCTTCCCAACTCAGGTCGCCGGCCAGATAATCCAACACCTGACGATACCCCAGACCACTCATGGCCGGTGTGGCTCGCCCATAGCCGGCCGCTGCCAGACCTGCCACCTCCGCCAATAAACCGGCCGCTGCCATCTGTTCCACCCGTGCATCAATCCGCGCATACAATGTCGGCCGGTCACAGGTCAGACCGATGATGGTAAAAGCGAAGGGGGGCGGGCTTTTGCGCTGCAACTGGCTGATCGGCCGGCCGCTGACCAACGTCACTTCCAGTGCCCGCACGACGCGACGCACATTGCGCGGATGAATGGCCTGGGCGGCCGGGGGATCGAGGCGGCGCAACCAGCGGTGCAACTCCTCCCCACCTAGACGCTCCAGGGCAGCGCGCAGCGCCGGCCGGGGTGACACTCGCGGAATTCCCCACCCTTCCACCACGGCCCATACATATTGCCCTGCGCCTCCCACCAGGATGGGCCAGCACCCTCGCGCCTGAATAGCGTATAGGGCAGCATAAACCTGGGTTTGATACTCGGCCAGGCTCAAGATCTCATGCGGCTCACAGATGTCAATCAAATGGTGAGGAATACGCGCCTGTTCGGCCGGGGTGGGCTTGGCTGACCCAATGTCGAGACCGCGATAAAAGAGGCGTGAGTCGGCCGAGACGATCTCGCCCCCCAGGCGCTCTGCCAGCCACAGGGAAAGCGCTGTCTTACCCACACCGGTAGGGCCAACGATGACCAGCGCCGGCCGGCCGGCCGTCTCGCTTACCATGCTTCCACCGCATGAGGAATATGTTCACAGCGCAGCAAACGGCCGGTTTCGTCCAACTCCACCGCTACGACATCCAGCGACACCGACACCTCATTTAACCCCTGCTCTGCCAGATAAATCTCCGCCAGGCGGCGCAACTGGGCTGCTTTGCGCGGCGTGATCCCTTCTTCTGGTGAGCCAGCGTGGCGGCCGCGACGTGTCTTCACCTCCACCAAAGCCAGATGCTCTCCCTGACGCGCCACCAGGTCGATCTCCCCCTGGGGGCAGCGCCAGTTGCGCCTGACAATGGTGTAGCCGTGCGCCTCCAGGTGGAGCGCCGCCACACGCTCCCCCCAGGCCCCCAGTCGTTGGCGTTTACCCGAGGCGGCCGGCATGGCGCTTAGGCCTGGCTGCGCCAGGGAGGCGGCATCTCAGACATCAGCCAGCGCACAATGAAGGGAGCGGCCGGGTGACGCACCCGCTCCACGGCCGCGATAGCCGCCGCACGGTCATAATCCACCCGCCGCAAAGTGAGATGGTGCGTCGCCGCCCCGGCCGTCAGCAAGGCGTAGGAGGGGCGCGGGTCGTCTCCCCAGGGCAAACCCACGGCGCCGGGGTTGAGAATCGTCGGCCCGCCGGGCAGCGGGGAAATAAAGGGGGCGTGGGTGTGCCCGATGCAAACGATGTCTGCCTCACAGCCGGCCGTGATGGTCGCCATCTGGGCTGCGCTCATACCTGGGTGGAGACCATTCCCCTCGGCGGTGCCCGGCGAGGCGTGCACCCCCAGCAGGCGCGTCCCGTCTGGCAGCGTCAGGCGCAGCTCCAGGGGCAACTCTTCCAGCCAGGGTCGCCAACCGGCGGCCGCTGTCGCGCCCTCCGTCCAGCTGAAACTACGCTCCTCCTGCCACACGCGGCGCAGCGCGGCTGGGTCCGACTGCGCCTGCTCCAGCGTCAGGCCCGGTCGCCGGCCGCTCACTACATAGGCGTCGGTATTGCCATAAATGAAGGAGGTTTGCGGCAAAGTAGCCAGCCGCTCTAAGACCGCCACCGGTTCAGGGCCAAACGCCACCAGGTCACCCAGGACCCAGTAGGCGTCCGCGCCCCCCTGGGCCTCGATATCCGCCAGAACAGCCTCCAACGCCACCTTGTGCCCATGGATATCAGATAAAATTGCCAGACGCCATGTACTCATGTTTCACTCCACCAGCTTCAACCAACGTCGCATCGGGCGACCAGGCTCGACCACTTGCCTGGAGCTTACCATATCTGCTCCGCTTGAACCACCCCCCAAAGGACGCGGTGAGCCTTCTTGTTCGTGTTTGAACAATCGTTCAAAAATATAAATTCGATCTTGACAGCCAGAACATTCGTGCTAAAATCAGACTTATCACGCACAAGGAGTTGCCCACCATGGCAAAAGAAAATGGCCGGGAGGCCACGCTGCAACAAACGATTGCCACCCTGACCAAACGCTTCGGCGAAGGCATCATCATGAAATTGGGCGAAGCGCGCCACATGGAAGTGGACACCATTCCTACCGGCTCGCTGGCGTTGGACATTGCTCTGGGGGCGGGCGGCCTGCCCCGTGGGCGCGTGGTGGAAATTTACGGGCCAGAAGCTTCGGGGAAAACCACCCTTTGTCTGCACGTCATTGCTGAAGCGCAAAAGCGCGGGGGCGTGTGCGCCTTCATCGACATGGAGCACGCCCTTGATCCCCTATATGCCAATCGCATTGGCGTTGATATTGACAACCTCTACGTCTCACAGCCCGATACGGGTGAACAGGCGCTGGAGATTGCCGAGATGCTCATCCGCTCCAGTGCTATGGATGTCGTGGTCATCGACTCAGTGGCGGCGCTGGTGCCCCGCGCAGAAATCGAGGGCGAGATGGGAGACGCTCACGTTGGCTTGCAGGCGCGTCTGATGTCCCAGGCCTTGCGCAAACTGTCGGGCGTCATCAGCCAGACCAAGACCATTGTTATTTTCACCAACCAGCTACGCATGAAGATCGGGGTCATGTTTGGCAACCCGGAGACGACCACCGGCGGCCAGGCGTTGAAGTTCTACGCCTCGGTGCGCCTCGACATTCGGCGCATTCAGGCCATCAAGGGCAGCGGAGATGTCACGGGCAACCGTACCATCGTCAAGGTGAAGAAGAATAAGGTGGCCCCTCCCTTTGGCGAAGCGGAGTTTGACATCATGTACAACGAGGGCATCTCTAAGACTGGGGATGTGCTCGATCTGGGGGTGGCGCACGGGATGATCGACAAACGCGGCGCTTACTTCCGCTACAATGAGACGTTGCTGGGCCAGGGTCGGGAGAGCGCCAAGCATTTCCTAAGCGAGAATCCGGCCATGCTGAATGAGATTGAGAGCCGCATTCGGGCGCACGTGGGTTTGCCGGCCGGTCGCGTCAGCGCGGCGGAATAGGCCGGGGAGGTTGGCCAGGGGGCGGCCGGGTACAATGTCAGCCAGCCCGTTGGCTGAAAATAATGCCGCCGGGCCGCGCTACCCGGCTGAGCCTGGAAGCAAATTGGAGCAAAAAAGCCCTGCCAGATAGACATCCGGCAGGGCTGAGGAATAGCCGACGGGCTTTTAGCCTCAGGCGGTTTTGACTTCGATCTTCTTGACCACGCTTTGGGCCGGGGCAAGCTTGGGCAGACGAATGGTCAGGATACCATTGTGGTAGCTGGCATCCACCTGATCCACATCTACCACGTCGGGCGGCAGCTGAATCTGGCGGCTGAAAGCACCGTAGCTACGCTCCAGACGGTAGTAGTTGCGCCCCTCGTCCTTGTCCTCACGCTCGCTCCGCTTCTCCCCTTTGAGCGTCAGCGCGTTGCCGGTGACGGTGATCGCCACATCCTGGGGGTCAACGCCCGGCAGTTCGGCCGTCACCACCAGCTCGTTCTCGTTGTCGGTCACATCTACCCGCGGGGTGAAGGTGGTCAAACGCTCTTCCCGCCACAAAGAGGGCATCCACATATCCTCGAAGAAACCTTCCATGAGACGGTTCATCTCGTGGCGGAAAGCGGCGAAGGGGTCCCCTTCATAGCGCTGTAGCCGCGCTTCGTCCCGCTTCCAGGGGGCTAATTCGCTAAATTTCATGGTTCACCTCCATTCATCAACTTCAACAGGTACAACAACCGCACAATACCTGGCTGAGACGGGCGTAGTCGCTCACTCAGCCTGAACCTGAATCGTCACCCGCCGCGCCGGCTCCATTTTGGGCAACGTCAGCTGCAACACGCCGTGCCTGACGGTGGCTTCGATCTGGGCGCTATCCACCCCGTGCGACAGGGTGAAGGCGCGCCGATACAGCCGGGGGCGGAATTCGACATGCACCAGACGCTCTTCCGCGCCGTGCAACGGTTGCGCCGCCGCTTCCAACATCAGGCTGTTCTTCTCCACCGTCACATTGACAGCCTCGGCCGGGACGCCCGGTAAATCGGCTAACATGACGTAGTGGGTTTCCGTTTCGTAAATATCCACCCGTGGGGCAACCACGCGCATGGGGCGCTGCGCCACCTGGGATCCATTGTGCTCATGGTGTTTCACAACTGCTGGCATGGGTCACTCTCCTTAATTCCATCTCAAGCACAGGTCGCTTAAGCTGCCTGAACGGCAATCTTGCGCGGCTTCTCCGACTCGGCGCGGGGTAGGGTGATGTTCAAAATTCCGTTCTCAAACACAGCCTGAACCCCGGCCGCTTCCACCTGGTAGGGCAACGTCACGGTGCGGGTGAATTCGCCAAAGGCGCGCTCACGCTTCAGGTAGGTCTGGCCTGATTCCAGAGCGTGGGGTTCGCGCCGGCCGTGAAGCGTCAGGGTGCGCCCCTCCAGGCCAATCTCGATCTGATCGGGGGTCAAGCCGGGCAACTCCAGCGCTATTGCCACCTGATCATCATTCATGCTGACATTGAGCGCCGGCTGTAACCGCGCCATCTGCTCTGTCGCCGCCCAGCGCGGTTGCCAGTTGCGCCGTAGGCGGTCAAACTCGCGCTCGATCCAATCGAATTCATTTACCCAGGGTTGCTCTAGTTCTCGCCACATTGTGCTATACCTCCAAACCGTTTTGGTACATTCTGCATCCGCAGCGCCGGCCGCGAACGCCTCATTAGACAACACATCTTACTTGCATTCCCTTTCACTTTAGATCGAGGGCGTTAGAGATCTGTTAGCGATCTGTATGACATGCGTAAGCAAAGCGCAAACAAAAGATTAGCGCAGCCTACCCATATCCACCGGCCGAGAAATTGAGTATAATGGAGCGCGGTAAAAATCGAATCGAAGCCAATGGACAATCAAACAGCCGAAGCCGGCATCTCCGCTCATGCGCCGCCAGCGCACTGGGGATGAGCTGGCTGTTGGCCAGGCCGGGGGAGCGGCCGGGCCAGAGGCAGGAGCAAGGTGTATGGTGGATTATGTGTATGTGACGGCCGAAGGGCTGGCCAAAATGCAAGAGGAGCTACGCGAGCGCAAAGAGGTGCGCCGGGTGGAGATTGCGGAGCGCCTGGAAAGCGCCATCAAGATGGGCGACCTGAGCGAAAATGCCGACTACCACACCGCCAAAGAGGATCAGGCGTTCAATGAAGGCCGCATCCGCGACCTGGAAGATCAGCTGTGGCGGGTGCAGGTTATCATTAGCAACAAAACGGCCAAAACGGTGCAGCTGGGCAGTCAAGTCACCATTATGGAACTGGACGGGGAAGATTTCGAGGAGTCGTACCAGATTGTCGGGGCGCAGGAAGCGGACCCGCCCCAGGGGCGCATCTCGAACGAATCCCCCATTGGCCGGGCCCTGTTAGGGGCGCGTCCTGGGGATGTAGTCAGCGCCGAGACGCCGGCCGGCCGGCTACGCTTCAAAGTGTTGCACATTCACCAGGCAGGTGGGTCTAGCTGACATACAGCCGTTTGCCGCCCCGGCTCAACCCCTCACTCACATTATCACCGTAGTTGATCCAGTGGGTCAACACTCCGTTGGCCTGCAACAGGGCATACAGCCCCTCCGACGACACTGGGCCGCCAAAAGAGGCCGGGTTAACCAGCACCGTCACCAGGCGCAGACCGCGCCGCATCACCTCACGGGCGTGCAGCACCCAATCTTCCCGCGTCGTAGGCGTGATCACAATCACCGTTGCCCCGCGCTGGAAGAAGTGCATCTCCGTTTCCATAAAAGCATACAGCGGCATGGACCCCACAGCGCGCAACACGGCCAGCGTTTCCAAAATGCGCGTCAGCTGCCGTTCGCCGCGGTCGGGCTGCACAATTTCATGCGTCTGACCCCGCGCCGCCAACCCCAGGGCGCGATCCTGGCGTAAGAAAAATTGGGCCAACGAGGCGGCCACCGTGACGGTGTACTCTTCCGTCGCACGGGGCAGGCGGAATTGTCGGCTCGCTTCCAGCTCGCGCCACGACAGACGCGCCACTTCATGCTCTGTCCACTGCTGCGATTCTTCAATCGCGCCGGCGTGTTCAAAACGCGCCATGTCGGGCACAATCCAGATGTCTGCCAGGGGATCCAACTCAAACTCTTTGGTGATCAGGCGGTCACGCCGGGCCGTGCTGCGCCAATGAATGCGCCCAAAGCTATCCCCCGGCGCATAGTCGCGCACGCCGGCCGCATTGGTGGTCGGATAGAGTGAGCGCCGGCGCAAGGCATCCCCACCAGGCAAAAGTCCCATGGGCAGGCTAAATTGATGCACCTCGACAGTGTAAGGATAAACCACCAGGCTGGTAGTAGCCTGAATATCCCGTTCCATCGGGAAGAGGCCAAAGGGGTCGCTGGTGCGCAGACGCAACGGGCCAAGCTGATAGCGCCCTCGCACGCGGCTGACGGTGGTAGTGCGCCAGGTGAAGCTGCCACGCGGACGGATATTGTGGACAACGCGGCTGACGTGATGGCCGGGTAGAGTAGAAGCGTCGCGCACCTCCAGCCACAGCTTAGGAACCCAGCTGGTGTTGCGCACCGTGAAGCGCTCTTCCATCGGTTGCCCTACTTGCGTTCGTCGCGAACGTGTCAGGCGGGAAATGTGGACATAGGTGATGTTGACCCAGGCCCAGATGAAGGACAAAACCAACAACAGGCCCAGGACATAAGCCAGAGTGAACCACAGGTCGCGCCCGGTGGCCAACCCGGCTACCAGCGCCAGGGTCGCCAAGGACAAGAAGGCCAGGCTACGGCGTGAAGCCAGCATAGGGGTTAACCGGCCGCCACGGGCACAGGCAGCTTATCCAGAATATCGTGCATGATCTCGCCGGCCTGAATATCTTTGATGCGAGCGGCCGGGCCCACGATCATGCGATGGCTCAGGGTGGATTCCGCCAGATGCTTCACGTCGTCCGGCAAAACATAATCCCGCCCCTGCAACGCCGCCCGCGCCTGACACAGGCGGTAGAGCGCCAGCGCCCCACGCGAGCTGGAACCCAGGTAGACATCCGCATGTTGGCGCGTCTGGCGCACCAGATCGACGATGTACTCCTTGACCAGACGGTCGAGATAAACCGTTTTGATCCCTTCCTGCACAGTGCGAATCTCCTCCACCGAGGCCACCTGCGTCAACTCATCCAGGGGATGCACATATTGCTGCCGGTCGAGAATATCGATCTCCTCCGTTCGGTTAGGATAGCCTAGACGGATGCGCAGCATAAACCGGTCAAGTTGCGCTTCGGGCAAAGGAAAAGTGCCTTCATATTCAATGGGGTTTTGCGTCGCCAACACCATGAAAGGCTGGCTCAAGGGGTAGGTCACCCCATCCACCGTCACCTGCCGCTCCGCCATCGCTTCCAGCAAGGCGGATTGTGTCTTGGGTGTGGCGCGGTTGATCTCATCTACCAGCACAATTTGGGCATGAATGGGGCCCGGCCGAAACTCGAAATCGCGTGTCTGTTGATTAAAAACAGATACCCCGGTCACATCACTGGGCAGCATGTCAGGGGTGAACTGAATGCGCTGAAATTTGCACCCCACGGAGCGGGCCAGAGACTTGGCCAGCACCGTTTTGCCCGTTCCTGGCACATCTTCGATCAAAATGTGTCCCTGGCACAACAACCCCAGTACGGTCAATTCAACCGCCTGGCGCTTGCCGACGATGACGCGCTCAATATTGGCAATGATGCGTTGGGCAATGGTCTGTACATCCGACATAAGGAGGTTCTCCTGCACAGGATTGAGGCGCGGCCAGGAACAGCCACACGCCGATGTCACCATGATTATACCAAAATGTCACCTTTTGGGCCTATTCCTGACGGCTCTTAACAGGGTCTCATCTCCTTGAGTCGGCGCGTCAGGTGGTTCGCTAGGCTAGAACATCTGTGGTATAATTTACCAGTTACATTCCGAATGCACCACATATTCTTATGATCAATCCAGTTGAACGTCGCAACCCTTCTCCGCCCGGCCTTTGGGACACCATCAAAGCTGGCTTCGAGTTGACCACCCGCCATCTGTGGATTTTGCTGATACCGATTACGTTGGACTGCTTTTACTGGCTAGGGCCGCGTCTGGGAGTAGCCAATCTGGCCCCGGAGTGGCTGGCCCTGCTGCGCGCCCAACTGGCCGGCGCCGCCCCTTTCCCGGAGTCTATCTACGCCCAAATCCAAACTTTGTTGGAGCAATGGAACCTCTTTACCCAGATCAGTCTGCCACTGCTGGGCGTGCCCGCCATGATGGGGGGTATGGCCCCGGCCGCCACGCCAGTGGCGACGGCCTTCTTCCAACTGGAAACGGGCGGCCAGGTGTTGCGTTTGTTGCTCCTTTTGGCCGGGCTGGGGCTTCTGCTGGGAGCCTTTTACTACTCTCTGATGGGGAGTGTGGTGGCGGCGACACCCCATTTAACGGCCGGCCGTCAGTTGCTGCGTTATCTAGGTGGCATGTTCCTGGTGGCTGTGTCGCTGATCATCCTTCTAATCATTCTATACATTCCGTTTGCCATGGCGACGTTTCTGGCTGCTCTGATTGAGCCGAGTCTGGCTGCGATTGTGGGGACGTTGTTCTCTCTCTTTTTGCTGTGGGTTTTGCTCTTTCTCAGCTTCACCCTGCCGGCTATGTTCTTGCAACAACAGATGGGCTGGCGGGCCCTGGTAGCCAGTTTCCGTTTCATGCAACAACATCTCATCCAGGCGTTGCCCCTGGCCCTGCTGGTGGTGGCGACCACCCGCTTCCAAACCGCCCTGTGGCGCATGGCCGACAATGGCTCCTGGCTGACGTTGATCAGCATCTTCGGGCACGCCTTCATCGCCACCGGCTTGATGAGCGCGCTCTTTATTTTCTATCGCGACCGTCTGCCCACTCCCCGGCCGGCTGCCACCCCATCCACCCCTCTGCACCCCTAAGAGGGGGCGGTGTTCCATAGTTAGCCTATGTTTGTTTAAGGATAGTGCATGAGTACAACCACTCAAAACTACGATGCCAGCAGCATTCAAGTTCTTAAGGGCCTGGAAGCTGTCCGCCGTCGTCCAGGTATGTACGTGGGCGGCACCGATATCAAAGCGTTGCACCATCTGGTGTTTGAAATTGTGGACAACTCGATTGATGAGGCGCTGGCCGGCCGCTGCGACCGCATTGAAATCGTCATTCACCCTGACAACAGTGTCACCGTCAGCGACAACGGTAGCGGCATTCCGGTGGCGTTGCATCCAACAGAAAAGGTCTCGGCCCTGGAGCTGGTGCATACCACGCTGCACGCCGGGGGTAAATTTGACAATCAGGCCTACAAAGTTTCCGGCGGTCTACATGGCGTGGGGGCAGCGGCCGTCAACGCCCTCTCGGAGTGGATGGAAGTAACGGTGGTGCGCGATGGTGGGGTGTGGCAACAACGCTACGAGCGCGGCCGGCCGATGTACCCGGTGCGCAAAGTGCGCGAGGCACAGCGCGACGACCTCACCGGAACCTCCACCCGCTTCAAATTTGATGAAACCATCTTCGACGAGAGCGTTATCTACCGCTATGAAACGTTGCAAAATCGCTTTCGCGAGATGGCCTTCATCACCAGCGGCGTTTTTCTGGCGCTGACCGATCTGCGCGGTGACGTCCCCCGCGAGATGAACTTTTACTTCGAGGGGGGGTTGAAAAGCTTCGTCCGCTACGTCAACCGCAACCGCCAGGTGTTGCATGATCCTATCTATGCGCATAAGGAAGTGGACAACGTTGATGTGGAGGTGGGCATTCAATATACTAGCGGCGTCGCCATCTCCGAATACGCTTTTGCCAATACCATTCACACTCCCGATGGGGGCAGCCATCTGACCGGCCTGCGCACCGCCCTGACGCGCGTCATTAACACCTACGCCCGTAAGAATGGCTACCTGAAGGATAAAGACCCTAACTTCTCCAGTGATGACACACGGGAAGGGGTGACCGCCATTGTCAGCGTCAAACACCCTGACCCGCAGTTTGAAAGCCAGACCAAAGTCAAGCTGATGAACCCGGAAGTGGCCGGCATCGTCGCCGCTGTGGCGGCTGACGCCTTTGCCACCTATCTGGAAGAAAATCCACGTGACGCCAAAAAGATCGTGGAACGCTGCCTCACCTCCTCCCGGGCCCGCGACGCAGCGCGCAAGGCGCGGGAGCTGGTTATTCGCAAGAGCGCCCTGGAAACCTTGACCCTGCCCGGCAAACTGGCGGATTGCTCCGAGCGCGACCCCAATAAGAGTGAGTTGTACATTGTGGAAGGGGATTCGGCCGGGGGGACAGCCAAGCAAGGGCGCGACCGCCACTTTCAAGCCATTTTGCCCCTGCGCGGCAAAATCTTGAACACCGAGCGCGCCGGCCTGGATAAGATTCTCGCCAACAACGAGGTCAAGGCGCTTATCTCCGCCCTAGGCATTGGCATTGGTGAATCGTTCGACCTGAGCAACCTGCGCTACGGGCGCGTCATCATCATGACCGACGCCGACGTGGACGGCAGCCACATCCGCACCCTGCTGTTGACCTTCTTCTTTCGCTACATGACGCCCCTGATCGAGGAGGGGCATCTCTACATCGCCCAGCCACCCCTCTATCAGGTACGCGTGGGCAAAGATCAGTTTTACACTTACACGGAGGGGCAACAGTTGGAGTTGTTGAGCCAGCTCAGGGGTAAAAAGCTCTCTGTGCAGCGCTACAAAGGGTTGGGCGAGATGAATGCCAATCAGCTGTGGGAAACGACGATGGATCCCCAGAGCCGCACTCTGCTCCAGGTGACCATCGACGACGCCATGATAGCGGATAAGACCTTTGACATGCTCATGGGCAGCGAAGTCGCCCCCCGCCGCCGCTTCATCACCACCCACGCCACTGAAGTCCGCAACCTGGATGTATAGGCAGGTTTTAGGTGTAATCAGATCTATATCTTCAAGGACGATGTGGCCCAAGACTTAGGGATCCGGAGCTCTTTTTCGGGCGTCCAAAACCCCAATACCAGTCAGTCGCCCCTGCGCAACATAGTCAACCCTTGCGGAGTCAACCATGTTGATCGGTTATCGCAGTTTGCTGCTGGGGATTTTGCTCTTGTCCCTTGTCGGCTGCCGGCCGCCGGCCGGGGAGGTCACGTTGACTGTTTTTGCGGCTGCCTCGTTGACAGAAGCGTTTCAGGAATTGGGGGCGCGTTTTGAGGCGGATAACCCCGGCGTGACGGTGAGCTTCAATTTTGCCGGTTCGCAACAACTGGCGCAACAACTGGCCCAGGGCGCACCGGCCGATCTCTTTGCCAGCGCTAACACCGCCCAGATGACCAACGCCGTGCAGACCGGCCGCATCGCCCCAGAGACTATCCAACCTTTTGTCAGCAACCGCCTGGTGGTGATCTACCCCCAGGACAATCCGGCCGGAGTGCAAACGCTGGCCGACCTGGCCCAGCCTGGTTTGCAGCTGGTGCTGGCAGCGCCGGCCGTGCCTGTCGGCCAATACAGCCTCACCTTCCTCGACCAGGCGGCTCAAAGTGAGACGGCCGGCGGTACGCCATATCGTCAGGCGGTGTTGGCCAATGTCGTTTCCTACGAGGAGAATGTGCGCGCTGTTTTAGCCAAAGTCATCCTGGGAGAGGCGGATGCGGGCATCGTCTACACCAACGACATCCAACCCCCGGCCGCCGCGTCGGTGGGACAGATCGACATCCCGGATGAGTTGAACGTGGTTGCCCTTTACCCCATTGCTCCTGTGCAAGATAGCGCTCACCCGGCCGAGGCGCGCGTCTTCATCGACCTGATTCTCTCGCCGGGCGGGCAGGCTGTTCTGGCCCGCTACGGGTTCCAACCTGTGCAACCCTGACATCACCTTCTCCCGTATGTCATCCCCCTCCCCACGTCCCCGTGTCTGGAAACCCGTCGGCTGGCCATGGCTGGCGCTGCCCTTCCTCATCTTTCTGCTCCTCCCGCTGGCGGCGCTGCTGGGGCGCGCATCGCCAACCGTCATCTGGGCCAACCTGGGTCAGACGGCCGTGCGTCAGGCGATTCAGATCAGCCTCAGCACCAGCCTGCTGGCGACAGCGCTGACCATCCTCTTGGGCATTCCGGTGGCCTACCTGCTGGCGCGCCGCCAGATGCGTTGGAAGAGCTTGCTGGAAGCATTGATTGATCTGCCCACTGTTTTGCCGCCGGCCGTAGCCGGTCTGGCGTTGTTGCTGGCTTTCGGCCGGCGGGGTGTGTTGGGCAGCTACCTGGAAGCGGCTAATCTACATATCGCCTTCACACCAGCGGCCGTGGTGTTGGCCCAAATGTTTGTTGCCGCCCCTCTTTTTCTCAAAGCGGCGACGATTGGATTTGCCAGCGTCGAGCCGGAGCTAGAGCAGGCGGCCGAAATGGACGGGGCCGGCCGCTGGGGGGTGTTCTGGTATGTCACCCTGCCCCTCTCCCGTCGGGCCTTGTTAGGCGGTGGGGTGTTGGCCTGGACACGCGCCCTGGGGGAGTTTGGCGCGACCATCATTTTCGCCGGCAACTATCCGGGGCGCACCCAAACCATGCCCCTGGCTATCTACCTCGGCTTCGAGCTAGATTTAGACCTGGCTCTGACGCTGGCCGTCATCCTGGTAGGGTGTTCCTTTGTGGCGTTGTGGCTCTTGAAAGGATTGCTGCAACGAGCGTGAGGCCCCATCCAGAGGAAAGGAAAGAGGGCGCACCTGGTGGGTAGGTGCACCCTCTACTATGTTATCCAACCACCTGCGCCGGGTGGCCGGCCAACCTGTTCCGGTTCAGGCAGCTGGCAGCATCAGCCTGGCCAAACACTTTACCACGCGATGTAAGGCCACCAGCCAAAACCAAAGATGGAGGGAACCCGCAACCCCCAATAGGTGACAAAGAAGGTGCCGCCCACAATCAAGCCAATGGCTGTCACCACTTGCACCCGACCCGGTTTGGCCGTCAGCCAACGCTCGAAACGCCCGCCAGTGCCATAAGTGAGCAGCAAGAACATCGCCACCATGATCAAGACATTCCCCAGCGCTTGCAGAGTCATGGCCAGGGAGCCATATAACGGATTTTGGGTGGCAACTGCAAACTCAAACATCTTGCGGAAGAGGGGGAACGGCCGGCCGATCAAAAAGCCGCCGATCAGCACCCCCATGAAAACGGTTGGTGCCCAGGGGTAACGCACAGCCAGACCGGCAAATGGGTTGCGCACCACGCCGATAGTCATCAGACCCCACACCACAAAGACCAGACCAATCCCAACGAAAACCACGCTGGATTGGATCAGGCGCACCGGAAAGCCGGTCTCAGGATCGCCGATGCGGGCGGCCGACAGCTGCGGAATGGATGGGCCAATCAGAGCAGCGACGATACCATAGACAACCGCCACACTGACCAGACCGGCCGTCAGATACAACAAAGGCTTCACGGCATTGCCCATAGAACGCTTCTCACCCGTCAAGGGTGCAATGGCGCTAAAAGCTGCAATGTTGCAGGCGGTAAAGGTGCAGGCTAGGCCTGACACAAAGGCGAAAAATGCGCCAGCTACCGCCCCCACAATGGGCGTCTCCTTGGCATCATAGCCCAGGAGGGTGTTGGCAATGTTGTCGCCAATCACCGAATCCACAAAGCGGAACGACCACAAACTGGTCATCAACATGCCGCCCAAAATGCTCAACAATACGATGCGCGTTGTGCGCGATATCACCCGAGGCTCAGCTACACTCTTGGTAGCAGTTGTCATCTTTCTTCCTCCAAAGGTTACAGAGTGTGGGTAGGTTAGAACAAGCTTAAAGGTACTGGAGAGGATTGACAATCGGGTATTGTTGTCATTTTTTTGTTCAGGTTATTCCCTGAGAGCACCCCCCAAAAAGCGCGGTGATGCTGACCGTGCCAGGGTGATCACCTTACAACCAGGTGCATTCTATCCTTCACCTGATAGGTCTAATGAGTAACGCCTCTCTTGTTTTCAGAAATGCCGTGGAGGCTCACGAGGTTTCCACCCCATGTTAGTGACAGAAGCTTACCTAACTTACCTCGTGGATCAACGCTGCGGACGATTCTACACTCTGTTCAATGTGGGAACGTAACCAACAAAAATCAACCACCATAAGTAAATGGTGAAATCTGGCTGCTGCTTTGTCAGTTCATACTCGTGAGAAAATCGGCCCCAAAAAGTATTGACAAGTCGTTAACGTTTCGTTTATACTGTGATCAACTTCCTGGAACACTCATGATGTTCCAGAGGAGTAGCGGAAGCCCTGAAGGCAGAGGCGCTGCACGCAGTTGTTGGCATGGTTTAACAAGCAAATACAAACCTGTTCACCTATCAAGTGAACCATGAGTCGTGGCAGGCTGATGTTAGAGGCGTTTATCGCCCCGTTTCCATGACCTGATCGCGTACCAGATAAGCCAACAAGTGTGACCATTATCCCCGGCCCTAACAGGTTGATGCCTACCACGCCGTGACAGGTTAACCTGAAGCTTAGAGGGATAGTTCCCAGCTATAACAAGACGACTCGGAAAGAAACCCGAGACCTGCTGACGGAAGTCAACCAAGCTGGAAATGCAGTTTCTCTTCTTCAGGGCTTTTCGTTGCCTACGCCCCGCTTCCCTCCCATCCACCAGATCTCCCATCCAACCGGTTGATTCTCACACTGGCCATAGTCGCGATCATGGGCAGTCTGGGCGCTTGCTGTTAATATTACCCTTTGGATAGCCAAGCTATCAGAATTCAACCAACAGGACAGATGTATGAAGTTGGGTATTATTGGGCTGCCAAACGCCGGCAAGACCACTGTTTTCAACGCCTTGACGCGCGGTAGCGCCCCCACCGGACAGAGCATGGGTGGGCGTTTTGAGGCGGTTACGGCCAGCGTCAACGTCCCCGATGGGCGTGTAGATGCCCTCTCGGCCTTGTTTCAACCACAAAAAACAACCTACGCCCGCGTCGCCTATGTGGACATCGCCGGCCTAAAAAAGGGCATCGGTGAGAGCGGTGGTCTCAGCGGGCCGCTGCTGAACCATCTGGCGCAGGTGGATGGCTTTGTGCATGTGGTGCGCGCCTTTGAAGACGACAACCAGCCCCACCTGGAAGGCAGCATCGATCCGGCGCGCGACCTGGCAACGCTGGACGCCGAGTTTCTGCTCAACGATCTGGTGCAGGTGGATGCCCGGGTGCAACGGCTGCAAGAGGGGCTGCGCAAAGGGGCTTTCAAGAACAAAGGTGAGGCGCAAACAGACCTGGCGCTCTTTGAGCGCCTGCACGCCACGCTGTCGGCCGAGCGACCGCTACGCGCCTTGTTGCCTGAACTGACGGCCGAGGAAAGCAAAAGCCTGCGCGGCTACGGCTTCCTGACGCTGAAACCGGTGTTGGTTGTGATCAACATTGGGGACGAGCAACAAAAAGTAAGGCTCTCTTACGACACGCCAGCCAGTCGGGTGGTCAATTTGCGCGGCCGGCTGGAGATGGAACTAGCGCAGCTGAGCGGCCCCGATGGGGACATCGAAGCGCTGGCGCTTTTCATGGCCGAATATGGCGTGGCCGAGCTGGGTCTGGATCGGGTGATACGGGAAAGCTACCAGCTACTGGGTTTGCGTTCCTTTTTCACTGTGGGCGAAGATGAAGTGCGGGCCTGGACGGTCAAGGCGGGTGATAACGCCTTAGACGCGGCAGCGGCTATTCATACCGATCTGGCCAAGGGGTTCATTCGCGCTGAGGTGGTACACTACCACGATCTGATGGAGGCGGGAGGGATGGCCCAGGCGCGCGCGGCCGGCGTCTTACGCCTGGAAGGCAAAACCTACCTGGTGCAAGATGGGGACATTATTCACATTAAATTCAATCTGTGAGAGAAGGTTGTCTTATATGACTTCCTGTAACATAGCATCGACCGCTTCCCCTGACTCGTCTGCCAGTTGGGAAATAACCGTAGCCGCCACCCGGATTGCTTCACGCGCCTCTTCCACTGAGCCTGTTTTTTCTAACACGGCGTGAAAAAGCTGCGACATAAAATCCGGCGCGGCCAGATGGTTAAAGAAAGCGTCTGACGGCAAGGTCTCGTCAGGCGTGTTAGCGATGGCTATCATGCGCCGTACTCCTCATCCAGCTGATTGATGTTGGCCTGTTCATTATAACACACGCCGGCGTGGAGCCCAACGGCTGTCATGTCAGATGAGAAACGACCCACAAGGCCGCCGGTCTGAAGAACAAGGATAGGAAGTGATGCAACAAATCATCGAATGTGTGCCTAATTTCAGCGATGGTCGCCGGCCGGAGGTCTACAATCGCATCGCTGATGTCATCCGGCGGGTGGCGGAGGTGCAGGTGCTGGATGTCAGCCCTGACCCGGATCACAACCGCACGGTGATCACCTTCGTGGGGTCGCCGGCCGGCGTCGAGGAGGCAGCGTACCAGGCCATTGCCTGCGCCAAAGAGCTGATCAACCTGGATGAGCATCGCGGAGAACATCCCCGCATTGGGGCCACCGATGTCTGCCCCTTCATTCCTGTGCGCAACACCTCGCTGGGAGATTGCAAAGCGGTCGCTTATCGCCTGGGAGAGCGTGTGGGGCAGGATTTGGGGGTGGCGGTCTACTACTATGGCTATGCAGCGCGCCGGCCGGAACGGGAGTTGTTAGCCGACATTCGCAAAGGGGAGTATGAAGCGTGGAAAGCGCAGGTGGGGCGCGACCCGGCGCGTGAACCAGACGCCGGCCCGGCCCGCCCAGCCCCCTGGGGCGCGACGGTCATCGGCGTGCGCCACTTTCTGATTGCCTACAACGTCTACCTCAGCACAGCCCAGGTTGCCATTGCCGAAGCGATTGCGGCCGGGTTGCGCTATCAAACCGGCGGCTTTCGCTACCTCCAGGCGCGCGGTTTCCTGGTGGAAGGGCAGGCCCAGGTCAGCATGAACTTCACCAACTTCAACAGCACCCCCCTGCACCGCGTCCAGGAAGCGATTCGGCGCGAAGCAGCGCGCTACGGCGTTGCCATCACCCGCGCTGAACTGGTGGGGCTCATTCCCCAAAAAGCGCTGGTGGATGCGGCGCAATGGTATCTGCAACTCGACAACCTGCACGATAGCCAGATTTTGGAAAACCGTTTGCAAGCAGGCTCGCCGGCCGGGGCCGGGCTGAATGACTTCATTGCGGCCACAGCTGCCTCCACCCCCACACCGGGAGGGGGATCGTCAGCGGCCCTGGCCGGTGCATTGGCGGCGGCGCTGGTACAGATGGTGGCCAGCCTGACAGTGGGGCGCAAAAAGTATCGCGAGGTGCATGAAGAGGCAGAAGCAATTGGGCAGCAAGCGGAAACGTTGCGGCAAAAGTTGACCGACGCCATCGCCGCCGACGCTGAAGCATTTGAAGGGTTGATGCACGTCAACCGTGACAAACTGCTAACAGGCGAGGCTCGTGCTTCTGCCCTGGAAGCTGCCACACAGCGCGCCGCCGAAGTGCCCCGGCAGGTAGCCTACATCAGCCTGGAGGTGGCGCGGCTGGCGCTGGCCATCGTGCGTATTGGTAACCTCAACGCTGTCACCGACGCGGCCTCGGCCGCTTACCTGGCCCAGGCCGCTGCCGGCGCTGCCACGCTCAATGTGCGGGTGAACAGCGTGGGGCTGGCCGATCAGGCGCTGGCTGCTCAGTGGCGGGAAGAGTTGGCGGCATTGCTGGACGAGATGCGCCAGCTGGTAAGCGCTGTTGTCGATGAGAGCAGCCGACGAGCGGGTTTCTAGGCGTCAGTCGGGGCGGTCTGGCGCACAGCGCTGATCACCCAATGGGTAGCGCGCCCCCGCGCCAACAATTTGCCCTGGGGATCGCGCACCTGCGCCTTGAAGAGCAACTTCTCGCCCTCTTGCGCCTCCAGGCTGGCGTCCACCGTGATGTAGGCATAGTCTGGCAGCACTGGGCGCAGGTAGGTGATCTCCATCGTCCGCGTCACGCTGGGCGGGGCGACCACAAAGCTGAGAGGGCCGATGGTGTTATCGATGGCGGCGGCAATCATGCCACCCTGCATGTACCCCATAGGGTTTTGGTAGCGAGCCTGTAAGGGAAAACGGGCGGTCAGCCGGCCGGCTTCGGCCGAAAAAGCTACCATCTCCCCCTGCATATCATGCCAGATGGGCGGTGGCAGTCGCAAGCTGGTTAGTTCAGACGGTAGGCGCTCTTGAGCCTGTTTGAGCAACGTTTCGAGTAGGTTGATAGAGTCATTCATAAACCAGACGGGTGGGATAGCCGGCGGGGTGGGTGGTGCGCCAGGCTGGCGGTGAGGCGCACAAAGGATAGAGGCGTCGGCTCCCAAGCACGCCTGAATTGTAGCTCATTGGCTGGCTCCTTGCCACAGCCATTCTACCGGGCTGTCAAGGTACAGGAATAAGTCGGGGGCGTGGCTACCTGGAGAGTGGGCGCGCTGGACAAGCAGCCTGCGCCCCGTTCGTTAAGAAAGGGTCCATCTTATGCAAAGCGTCGTAGAACTGTTGCTGGATAATATTGGGCAGTTGTGCATCGTTCCGTCTGCGTCGGGCGGCCGGCCGCAATGCGGCCCGGCCCTGGGGGAGTTGGGTCTTATTTCCGGTGGGGCCATTGCCATGGCGGAGGGGCGGATTGTGGCGGCCGGCCCGGCCGACGCCCTGCGCGCCGCTTACCGTCCCCTGCGCACCCTGGACGTCGGCGGGCGTTGCGTCACGCCTGGCCTGGTCGACCCCCACACCCATCTGCCCTGGATGGGCGACCGGGCGGTGGAGTTTGAGCAGCGCATTGCCGGGGTCAGCTATATGGCGATCATGCAGGCTGGCGGAGGAATCATGTCCACTGTGCGCCAGACACGGGCGGCCACTGTGGAAGAGCTGGTGGCCGCCAACCTGCCCCGGCTACAACGGATGCTGGCGCACGGTACAACCAGCGTGGAATGTAAAACGGGCTATGGCCTGGAGACAACCACCGAACTGAAACAGCTAGATGCCATTCTGGCGCTGGCAGCGGCCCAGCCCATCGAACTGACGCCTACCTTTCTGCCGGCGCACGCCACCCCGGCCGAATACGTCGGCCAGACAGAAGCTTACATCGAGCTGATCATTCAGGAGATGTTGCCGGCCGGCCAGCGCTGGATGCAAACACATGGTCACACCCTCTTCTGCGACGTTTTCTGCGAAGAGGGGGTGTTCGACCTGGGGCAGACGCGCCGCATCCTCCGGGCGGCGCAAACATTGGGCTATCGCCTCAAGCTACACGCTGATGAGTTTGTGGGCTTGGGGGGTGCAGCTTTGGCGGTGGAGCTAGGGGCGGTCTCGGCCGATCATCTGGTGTGTACGCCGCCGGCAGACATCCAGGCTTTGGGACAAGGGGCCACTGTCGCCGTAGCGCTACCGGGCACCCCCTTTGGTCTGGGCGAGCACGCTTACACGCCGGCCCACGCCATTTTGGCGGCCGGCGGCGCGCTGGCGCTGGCAACAGATTGCAACCCCGGCACCTGCTGGTGCGAATCGATGCAGTTCATCATCGCCCTGGCGTGCCGCTATTTGCGTCTGACACCGGCCCAGGCGCTGGTGGCCGCCACGCTCAATGCCGCCCATGCCATAGGGCGCGAGGCGGAGATCGGCAGCCTGGAGCCGGGCAAACAGGCGGATATTTTGGTCTTAGACGCTGACCAATACCAGATGTTGGGTTACCGCTTCGGCGGCAACCTGACCCACACCGTGCTCAAGCGCGGCCGGGTGGTCTACTCCCTGGTCACTTAAGGCAAGGCCTCATAAGCGCCGATGTCATAGGCCGCGCCCTGGGGGCGGGCGACGCCTTCGATATCAAACGGAACGAGGCTCAAAACAAGGCCAGCGTCTCGCGCCGGGCTGCCAACCTTCAAATGGTAATCCTGGCCGGCCGGGTTCACAAACAGCTGCTCTGGTGTGGCAATAAACGAGTTCAGGTCATAACCCAACCCCTGCCACTCCGCCAGGCTGATGATGGAGTTATCATCATCGGCGCTGAAGCGATCCATTACCACATTGTAATCACTGACAAAACCACTTAAGCCGGGCAGGGGAATGGTAATGCTACCGCGCCAGGGGTGTTGGTTGTAGATAATGTTGTTCAGCACCTGGTTGTTGACACACCCTGCTCCACTGCCCAGGCTGTCGGTGATGTTGATGGCCCAGCGTCCATCCACTGCCTGGACGATGGTATTGTTGAAGACGCGAATATCATGCGAACAGGCCGCGCCATCTTGCCGGAACAGAGCAATGCCACCAGCGTGGTTTTCATACAGCAGGTTGTTGCGGATTAGACTGAAGGCGACGCCATCCATATTGATGCCGGCGCAGCCCCCCAGGCCGTTGTTGCTGATCTGGTTGTTTTCAATTATGCCGCCGCTGATCAAGCCATCCCCGCCCTGACTCAAATCGGCGTTCATGTGCAGGCCGCAGTTTTGGTTGTCATACAGGCGATTGCCCCGAATGGTAGGGCGGTCGCCGCTATTGCTCCAATAGATGCCATGCTCCCCATTGGCATAGCTTTCATTGTTCTCGATCAGGCTGTCGTTGGTGAAAGCGGTGAAGATGCCAGAGGAAGTGGTCGCCCAACCGTTGTTATGCACGCGATTGTCACGCACGATGATGCGACTGGCCGGCCGGAGCGCCGAGCCGCGCACATCAATGCCCCAATAATCTCCACCCGTTACCTCCAATCCCTGAACAATCCAATGGTGTATCCCCCGTCCACTCCAACGCTCCAGTTCCAACAGGCTGCCATGGGCGTTGTTGGGGCCGGGGGCGTTGATGATGGCCGTTTCGCCGGGGGCAGCTTGCAATGTTTTCCAGCCCCCGGCCGCCCCTGAGTTTTCAATCCGCGCCCCGGCGTAAGTGCCGGCGTGTACCCAGATGGTGTCGCCGGGGGCGATGGTGTCCACGGCATGTTGCAACGTGCGCCAGGGCTGGCCGCTGCTGCCATCGTTAGCGTCGTCGCCAGTCACAGCGACATGATAAATGACACCCTGAGCTGTGGCCGGCGCGTGACCGGCAACGATGCCCAACCACATCCAACACAGAAAAAGCCACCTATACATCATGCGTCCCTTCCTTAATCAACTGTTGCCGGCAAGATGCCGGCGCTCCGTTTCCACTGAACAACCATCTGGCTCTACTACCCCACCGCCGCATACGCCTGATCCTGGGCGGCGACAAAATGAATCAACACCTGCTGCAATTGATCCATGGCGCGTGGGTCGAGGTTCTCCAACTGATCCCGCCGCGTGTGGTAGGTCGGGTCAAGTCGCCCCGGGTCCAGGCCAAAAAGGCACACCGCCGGCAATCCACGCATCCCAAAGCTGGCGGCATCAGAAGCCCCCACAGTGATGGGCGCAACCACAGCCGGCGTCTCGCAGGCGGCAAAGGCGGCCTGGAGTTGTCGCACCAGCGCTGGCGGATAGCGCACCAGGGCGTTTGGCTCGCTGTTGGCAATGTAAAATTGGTTGGCCGTGCGCACCGAGTCAATGTTAATGATCACCGCCCCGGCCGCCCGCAGATGCACCCCAAAATCGATGGCATAGGCCTGGGAACCTTTCAAACCCGGCTCCTCACTGCCAAAGCTGATCACCTCCAGGCGGGTATGCTGCAACCCCGCCCCTTGCTGCCGGGCGCGGGCGAAATGCTCCACCACACTGACCGCTGTCGCCACGCCCGACAGGTTGTCAATCGCCCCATCCACCACCAGCCGGCCATGTATCGCCCAATAGGTCACCGTCACCGGGGCCAGCGCCAGAAACACTCCCCAACCCCAGGCGGCCGCGCCGGCCGGGGCCGCTCCGCTCCACCACACGCCGAGGTAATACACCCCCTGCAAGGCGATGACAAAGCCGGCCACCACCGACAACACCACTCCCCAGTGGCCCAGGCGATACCACCATTGGAACTCCTGCACACTGTCCATGTGGCCGGCGAGGACGATCACACCGTGTTGGGGGCCGGCCGGCTGCAAACTGCCCACCACATTCAAGGAAACCTGGCGCGGGAAAAGGGGATCGAGCCAGTCGCGGTAGGTGACGAAGTGTCCCAAGAAAACCACCCCATTGACCAGGCCCAACAGGGCAGCGGCCGGCAGGGAAAGCCAGTACACTCCCAAATTGAGGTAAAAAAGAGCGCAGAAAAGTTTTAAGGAGCCAAATTTGGCCCCCAGGGGCGCGGTGAAAGCGTGTACCGAGGTTTCATCGCACACGCGGGCCAGATAGTCGCGCAGCCACAGTTGCGCTCCCCGTTCAGCGTCGCTACCGGCCAGACGGCCGCCAAATTGGGTGATGATATGAGCGATCAATTGTTCGGGTAACATCCTCAATGGCTGCTCCTCAAAGGAGAGATTTTGTTGACAAGTCAACAAAATCTTATACAATTTCAGGCGTCTGTTCACGCTTTCCGTCCACTATTGTAACGCGGTTCCCACCCGCATCATAGGAGTATAGGCTCATGAACGCCACCTACCGTCTACTTGTCAATCGCACCGGGCTTGCCCTGTTGCTTCTGCTGGCAACCCTGTTGGTCAGCAGCGCCGTCGCTGCCCAATCCACGCCGCCCGGCATTCAAGCGGCGGCCGACTGTGACATCTGGTGGAATGAGGTTCTTCACGACTCATTCGACAGTGACTACCGTTCCAGCCTCGGGCCAACCACCCCCGATACCACCGTTAAGCTACGTTTGCGCGTTGCCCAAAGCGACCTGACCAGCGCACGTGTACGTGTCTGGGATGACCGCACTGACACGGAAACCTATTACGATATGGCCTGGGACGGCTCCTTCGATACCGATCCCTTTGTCTATGACTATTGGTTTGCTGATATTCCGGTTGGGTCACAACCCACAATTGTGTACTACTTCTTTGAGCTCAACGACCACGGCAACTTCACCTGTGGGCCGGCCGACCAGGATTTTTATGTAGATGATGAGGTGCAGTTCTACGGCGGTGGGCATGGCTCCGTGAACGACAATTACGATGATTCGCGCTCCTACCAGATCACCGTCTATGATCCCGCCTTCAGCGTGCCCTCCTGGATGCAGCGGGCGGTGGTGTATCACATTTTCCCCGACCGCTTCCGCGATGGCGACCCCAGCAACAACCCGCCGGCCGGCCGCTTCTCCTACGACCGCGAAGATGGAGCGATTGTGCGCTCCAACCAGGCGGACTGGAACTACACCATTTGCGACCCCCGCGAAACCTACACCCCCTCTTGCCTCAACTACTACGGCGACAACTTCTATGGCGGCGACCTGCGCGGCGTCATCCAGAAGATCGAGGATGGTTACTTCCAAAACCTGGGGGTGACAGCGCTTTATCTCAATCCTATCTTTCTCTCGCCCTCCAACCACAAGTATGACACGGCCGACTATCTGGTGATCGACCCGGACTTTGGCGACCTGGCGACGTTCCAGGAGCTGGCGAGCAAGGCGGAGGCGGCCGGTATTCGCCTGATTTTGGATGGCGTCTTCAACCACACCTCCTCCGACAGCACCTACTTTGATCGTTATAGCCGCTACGATGCGGCCGGCAACCTGACCAGCCCCGACGGGCCGGGGGTGGATGACAACAGCGGCGCGTGTGAAAGCCCCAACTCCCCCTATCGTGACTGGTACTACATTCCTGACATTGGCAATCCGGCCAACGGTGACACCGACCGCTGCGACGCTGACGACGCCGATGACCCCGGCGGGGCATGGACAGAGACCTACGAGGCGTGGTTTGGCTTTGGCTCCCTGCCCAAGCTGGTGGTCAGCCATCCCGACGTGCGCGACCTGTTCTGGGATAATGGTCTCAGTTCCGTCGGCCCTTACTGGATCGACCAGGGGGCAGATGGCTGGCGCTTCGATGTGGGTGGGGATGTGGATTGCGGCCTGACGTGTGATCCTTCCAACGATTATTGGGAAGGGTTCCGTAGCGCGGTGCGCGCCGTCGATTCCGACACGCTTACTCTGGGTGAGGAGTGGCAAGACGCCAGCCGTTGGCTGCTGGGCAACGAGTGGGACAGTGTCATGAACTACCGCTTCCGTTCAGCCCTCTTGAGCTGGCTCTTTACCGGTTGTTCGGGTTCAGGTTGCACCGGCGGCACAGTTTTCGAGGACAACGATAGCAATGATGGCAGCGCCAGCGGGGCCATCAGCCACCTGGCCCCCTCCCAGTTCAACGCCCGTCTGATGTCGATCTGGGAAGATTACCCGGCCGAAGCGTTGAAGGCGATGATGAACCTGGAAGGTTCGCACGACACCAACCGGCTGCGCTTCCTGTTGCGCAAGGTCAACAACGATAATGACGGGGCGGCCGTGCAACGCATGAAGGAGTGGTGGCTGTTTGCCTTCACCTATGTGGGCGCGCCCACGCTTTACTATGGGGATGAAATTGGCCTCAACCACGACGGGGTGTATTTCAATGACAAGTGGGAAGATGACCCCTACAACCGTATTCCCTTCCCCTGGCCGGATGCCAGCGGCAGCACCTATAGCTACGACGCCACCGCTCAGGCGGCCGGCCTGTATGACCACGCCCGCCAGATGGCCAGCATTCGCCACAGCTACCGCGCTTTGCAAGATGGGGATGTCGTGCATGGAATGGTGATCGACGATGCCCAACAGCTGTATGGCTACGCTCGCACCAACGCCACCCAAACAGCCCTGGTGGTCTTGAACCGCTCCAACACCAACCACCCCGTCACGCTGAGCGGCCTGAACGATGCGCCCTACAACCTTCCCGATGGCGCCATCCTGGTGGATGCGCTCAATGGCGGCACCGTCACCGTCAGCGGCGGGCAGGTGAGCGTCACGGTTAACTCCAACTGGGGCGTGATCTTGCTGGAAGAAGCGGAAATAGACACCCCGGCCGCCCCGGCCGTGAGCATTGCCAAAAGCGGCAGTGACATTACCCTCTCCTGGTCGCCGGTAACGCAGGATACGGCCGGCGATGCAGAGCTGGCGGTGGCTTATGAAGTGTGGCGCAGCCCAACGCCTTACTTCGCGGCCAATGACCCCGGCGCAACCTTGCTGGCTACCCTTATGCCCGAAACCTTCGGCGGTCAACTGAGCTACACCGACGCTGGCGTCATCAGCTTCCCGCCGCAACCTTATTACTATCTGGTGCGCGCCTTGAATGGGTTGGATGTTGTTTCGGCTGCCTCTAACACGGTGGGGAAGATCGACTACCGGCTGGTCAAACCGGGTTGGAGCGTCATCACGATTCCCCTGAACCTGGGTGACATCGACACGGCCGATGAAGTGGCAACCGAAATCGGAGGCGTCACCCGCCTGCAATATTGGAACGCCGCCACCCAAAGCTGGGTCACTCGTGACTATGTCAACGGCACTGGCCCCGATTTCCCTGTCCCCACCGGCTTTGTCCTGCGGGTGGAGGGGGATGCGTCCTTGCCGGGGGTCATCACCTGGGTGGGGGATGTGCCGGCGGCCGGCTCGGTGGTCAACAATCTGGTCGTGGGCACGAACCAGCTCATCATCCCGCTGGACGTGACCTATCTGACAGACGCCGCCTCGCTGGCGGATGATATTGGCAACCTGATGTGGGTGCGCCAATGGAACGCCGCCCGGCAGCGTTTCCAAACCTACTTTGTCTCAACGGGTTCTGGTTTCAATTTCGTGGTCGTCAGCGGTAATGGTTACTACGTGGCTTCCAGCGTCAGCGCCGTTTGGCCTGACTAAAAGACCGCTTACCCAGGGAGTGGGGGCGATATTCCCCCACCTGTCTGGGGCCGGCCCAAGGGGGCGGTTGGGTTGTCCAACCGCCCTCTTTTTTAACGCGCCGGTTTGAAAGCGCCTTTGATCATATCCTCATCAAAGTAACCGCCAGCGTCGCCCGTTGTGGCAAAGCGGTACACGGCGGCGGCGTAGATGCCGCTGAGGGTTGTTCCCACCAGAGCGAGGGCGCTGAGGGCGATGACCAGGGATACCCCGACCGTAATCAATCCGGCCACGTTCTGTAACCGGGCCAAGACCATAAGCAGGATGACGCCCAGGAGGATCACCCCCAAAGCCAGCAGACCAAAAATCAGGCCAATGCTCAAATTGCCGACGATTTGCTCGCTCCAGGTCTCTTTCAACAACCGGGCGCTGCGCTTAACTGCCTCGATAGGCCCCACCTCTTCCACCACCAGGATAGGCACCACCAGGAAGGTCGCCAGACCCCAGGCCATACCGACCAGGCCGGACACAATCCGCCCCACGATCCCGCCCCGTTCCGACAGAGTGCGCAAAATAACACCCACCGTAGCGGCAATTACAGCATAGCCCAAAATAGATCCCAGATGTTGCCAGGCGATCCGAAAGCCATCGGCCAGGGTGGGGTCCCCCCCTTTGAGACGAATCATTGTCGCTCCCACCAAGGCCGCATTGGCGAAGATGGTGACAAAGTACATCACCACATAAAATACAAACCCCACGATAGGGCCGACAATTTCTACACCGACAGCGGAATCGAAAACACCGGCCAGGAACATGGGCACCAGAAAGGTTGCCAGCACCACCAGCGACGCCAAAAAGGAGACAATCGGGTACACCAACAGCTCACGATCAGCGTGCAGAACACCCCAACTGGCCTGCACCAGGGCCCAACTATTTTGTATTCGGCTCATCATGCTTGTTCCTTATCTGTCCGTTCAACAGCGTATTGGTTTCAACTATGCCCTATACGTCAGAAGAGGGCGGCTGTTGCGCGCCGGCCGCCACCGCATACAAGAAACGGGCATAACCTAATTCGGCCGCGTTTTTGGTCAGTTCCAGAGTCAACCAGGCCACCACATCCCCAAAGGGCCGGCCGTCAAAGGGCCAGCGGGTGCGCGCTGTCGAGCGCAGTTCCTCATCCGTCATCTGCTCCAGACGCTCACGCCAGGTCGCGTGTAGCTGCTCCAGCCAGACGCGCACGCCATCGGCCGAACCGGGCCAGGCCACATCCTGACGCGACAGAAGGCCCGCACCGAAGGAGTGATCGAGCGTCATCGACCACCAAAAGCCGATATGCCACGTCAGCCAGGCCATGCTCGGCGGCCCGATGTCATAGCCTTCATGCTCCGGCCAGTCAGCCTGCCACCGGCCGTCGGGTCCCGGCGATACATGGAGGCCGCGACCGGCCGGCCGCCACAGGCACTCTTGTGTCGTGAGTCCTTCCAGGTGGAAACGGGTCAGCTTCCAGGCTATGTCAAATTGCCGCATGAGATAACGGCCGGCCTCATGCTCCGGCCTGTCCAACATCATCGGTGGCTCCTTCAATCATGAACTGAGTTTGCAAATAATAGAGCGCCCGCACAAAAACGGGATGCCAGCCATCACCGGGCGCGACGTAGAGAGGGTGCCAGAAAAAGTGAAAGAGATGGCCGCCGCCGTCGCTGGTGAAGTGACTCCAGGTTTCCGGCAAGGAGCCGGCCGGGGCGATGTGATAGAAAGCCCAGATTTGCTCCTCGTAGTCGGCCGGCCACACCCCCAAAGCCCGCATCACCCGTGCATCGTGCAAACCCGCCTCTTCCGCCAGTTCGCGCACGGCCGCGGTCGCCGGGTGTTCGTGCGTCTCAATCGTTCCCTTGACCAGTTGAAAGCCCGCCTGCGGATGGCGAAAGGCGAGAACCTCCAGCGCCAACCCCACGTCACGTATGACAACCGGACAAACTTTGGTAGGTTGTAAACCGAACCCAGACATAGGTATGGATGGTATCACGGAACTGGTGCAGCGTAAATTGTCGGCTGCGCCTCAGCGAAACTGGATGATATGCGTGTTGGCGTGAATGGGGTACAATCCCACCTGTCACGAGGGTGTACCTACCCTCCACAGCATCGGTATCGATCCATGAGCTTGTAGGACTTCTGCCTGTGACTTACCGCATTGTATCCCTGGATGGGGGTGGGATTCGGGGCCTGACCACCACCGTATTACTGGAACGTGTTGTGGGGTTACACCCCCGCATGTTGCAAAAAGTCGATCTCTTCGCCGGCACATCCATTGGCGGGGTATTGGCGTTAGGTCTGGCAGCTGCCGTCCCCCCCACCCAGATGCGCCAACTTTTTTTAGAACGCGGCCCGGCCCTGCTGCTAGACGCCGCCCGGCCGCCCGATATAACCACCCAGGCGCATTACGATAATTACAACCTGAAACGCTTCATGCGTGAGATGTTTGGCGATATGACGCTGGGAGATTTGCCCGGCAAAGTGGTGGTGGTAGCTTTCAACCTGGATACCGGCGTCACCAACCCCGACCGCCTGCGGCGCGCCACGGTGAAAGTTTTCCACAACTTCCCCGGCCCCACCGGCGACCACGACACGCTGGCCGTGGATGTAGCGATGGCCACCAGCGCCTACCCCGTCTTTTTTCCTATTTATAAAGGGCATATTGACGGCGGTGTGGCGGCCGTCAACCCCAGCTTGTGCGCCCTGGCCGAAGCGCTGGATGAACGCACCGGCCGGCAACGGCTGGAAGATGTGGCGCTGCTCTCCATTAGCACCGGCCATGGCCCTAACCCCATTCCTGTCGAGGATAGCGGCGACTGGGGTTGGAAACAGTGGTCGCTGGATTATCGCATCCTCAGCGCCATCATGAGCGCCGATAGTCCTCTGGTACATTACCAGTGCCGCCAATTGCTGCGTGACCGTTACTATCGGCTCGACCCGGAGTTTGACCAGCCCATCCGTTTCAATGATGTTTTCAGCATTCCTAAACTGTTGCGCACCGCCATGCAGATTGATTTGAGCGAGGCTGACGCGTGGTTGGCGCATTACTTTGTCTGACCGGGGCAACGCCGCCCCGACACCCGCAGCTTTTTGGCTTGGGTTTGCCTCAAACTCTTGTGGCTGCGGCGTAACTCCATTACAATGAAGAAGCGTTTGCAGGAGATTCCGGCCGATGTGGAACCACCCTCTTCCTGGCCCACCATACCAGGCTGGTTACTTCCTGGTATTGAGCTGTCACCCATCTAACATCCCTTTCAGGAGCTGCCCATGCCTCGTCGTCCACTACTCTTTCTCGTCATCCTGATAGCTATGCTCGTGTTGACGTTGCGCGTCGGTGTGCCGGCCGCGCCAGCCCAGGAACCCACGGTCGCCAATGCCGACATCGTGGTGGTGCGCGTCCAGTTCACCGACCCGATTGCCGTCATTCAATACGCCGCCGAACACGCAGTGTGGGAAGTGAATTGGGAACGGGGGGAGTTTGTGATTGACGCCACCCCGACCCAACTGCGCGACCTGACCGAACGTGGTTTCACCTATAGCTTGGATGAGGCCTTGACGGCCGGTATTCGCCGCGTCACCGAAGCTGATCCTAACCAACTGGACGGCATTCCCGGCTATCCCTGCTACCGCACGGTGGAAGAAACCTACACCTCCGCTGCTGATCTGGCTGCGGCGCATCCCGACCTGGCCCAATGGAGTGATGTGGGCGACAGTTGGGAAAAGCTCAACCCCGGCCAGGGCCTTCCCAGCAACGGCTATGATATGATGGTGCTGCGCCTGACCAACTTCAACCTGGACCCCACCGACAAGCCCAAGCTCTTCATCACCAGCGCCATCCACGCCCGTGAGTACACGACGGCCGAACTCGCCACCCGCTTTGCCGAATACCTGATCAACAGCTACGGCTTCGACGCCGACGCCACCTGGCTGCTCGACCATCATGATATTCACTTCATGCTCCAGGCCAACCCGGATGGGCGCAAGCAGGCGGAGACGGGGCTACTGTGGCGTAAAAACACCAACAATAACTACTGCTCCAACACCAACTCACGCGGGGCCGACCTCAACCGCAATTTTGAATTTTTCTGGGGTTGCTGCGGCGGTTCCAGCGGCAGCGAGTGCAGCGAAACCTATCGCGGGCTGGCGGCCGGTTCCGAGCCAGAAACCCAGGCGGTCATCAACTACATGACCAGCATCTTCCCCGATCAGCGCGGGCCGGCCCTGACCGACCCCGCTCCGGCCGACGCCATGGGCGTCTATCTGGACCTGCACAGCTACAGCGAGCTGGTGCTCTGGCCGTGGGGTTTCACCGCCACACAAGCGCCTAACGGGGTTGATTTGCGCACTTTGGGACGCAAATTCGCCTACTTCAACGATTATGAACCGATGCAATCCATTGGCCTCTACCCCACCGACGGCACCACGATTGACCACGTCTACGGTGAATTGGGGGTGGCCGGTTTCGTCTTTGAACTGGGGACGGCTTTCTTCCAGAGTTGTACCACCTTTGAGAACACCATTTTGCCCGACAATCTCGCTGCTCTCATTTACGCCGCCAAAAGCGCGAGCGCTCCCTACCTGCTGCCCGGCGGGCCGGAAGTGTTGGGGCTGGCGCTTTCTGACAACAACATCAACCCCGGCGACCCGGTGACCCTGAGCGGCACGGCCGACGATACCCGCTACAGCGCCAACAACGGGACGGAACCGACCCACAACATTGCCGCCGCCGAGTATTACATCGACACGCCCCCCTGGCTGCCGGGAGCGGTCGCCCACCCGATGTCGCCCAGTGACGGCAGCTTCAACACCAAAACGGAGGGGATAACGGCCGCTCTGGACACCGGCGGCCTCTCCAACGGCCAGCACACGCTCTTTGTGCGCAGTCAGGATATCGACGGAGATTGGGGGGTGGTCAGCGCCATCTTCCTCTACGTGGGTGGCGGGCCAGCCAACCCCATCATCGAAGGCTATGTGCGCGACGCTGACACCGGCGCGCCCCTGGCCGCGACTGTCACCGCCAACGGGCTGTACCAGGCCGACACCGACCCTCTGACCGGTTATTATGAACTGGTGTTGCCGGCCGGCGTCTATGATCTGGTCGCCAGCGCCACCGGCTATAGCGACGGCACAGCCAACGACATCTCTGTCAACAACGGTGATGTGGTGCAACAAGATTTCGACCTCACGCCCGACAGCAGCAGCTGCACCGCCGCCTATGTGCTCAACGACAGAGGCCAATTCCCAGACCGGAACGCCGCCCAGGCATTGACCGACGCCCTCTACGGTGTGCGGGATGAGGTGCTGCCCGATAGCTCGCTGGGGCAACATTACAATGAGTTGTACGCGACCTATCGAGGACGCATCACTTACCTGCTGGTACGAGAACCTGAACTACGCGCCACAGCCGGCCGGCTGCTGCGCGATCTGAGCGACGGGGTGCAGGCGTTGGCGGCCGGCGAAACGGAGGGCGGCCCCACCCTGACATGGCACGATGTCACAACTTTCCACCGTTTTCTGCGACAGCTGGCAGAGGTGGACCGCGCCTATGATGGCGGGGAACTGGCCGACGTCATCCACAGCGAAATGGCACGCATCGACTGGCACACTCTGCCCGGCCTTTCTATCCCGGCCGCCTGGTCGTTGTTAACCGACGGCGCAACCCGCTAACAAGGGCAAAGCATCAGACAGCCGCTCTTCTTTCTGAGGGGCGGCTGTCCCAAGTCGTTTTTATGGCCTCTGGCCTGAAACCCATGTTCCTTATTTAAGGAGAGAGCTTATGACGAGACGTACCTTGCTGACGTTTGCTTTGTTCAGCGTCCTTCTGGTGGCGGTTCTGGCGGTGACACCGCGCCCCTCCCCGGCCCAGGAGCCGCAGATCGTCAACCAGGAGACGGTGGTCGTGCGTGCTTATTTTGATGAACCGGTCAAGGCAATTCAATATGCCGCCGAGCGCGCTGTATGGGAAGTTGACTTCGACAAGCAATTTCTCATCATTGACGCCACCCCGACCCAACTGCGCGACCTGGAGCAGCGAGGGTTTCGGGTTGAAGTTGACCCGGACCTGACCGCTTCCGTCCAGCGCGTCATCACCGGCGACCCCACACAGCTGGCCGGCATTCCGGGCTACCCCTGCTATCGCACGGTGGAAGAGACCTTCGACACCGCGCTGGCGATTGTGGCGGCCCATCCCGATCTAGCGGAGTGGATCGATGTCGGCGACTCCTGGGAAAAAGTCAACCCCGGCCAGGGCTTTCCTGGCAGTGGCTACGACATGATGGTGTTGCGGTTGACCAACTTCAACATCGACCCCACTGACAAACCCAAGCTGTTCATCACCAGCGCCATCCACGCCCGTGAATACACGCCGGCCGAGCTCAACACCCGCTTTGCCGAATACCTGGTCGATAACTATGGCATCGACGCCGACGCCACCTGGCTGTTGGATCACCACGATATTCACCTGATGCTTCAGGCCAACCCAGACGGACGCAAGCAAGCGGAGACAGGGCTGTTGTGGCGCAAGAACGCCAACAACGACTACTGCTCCAACACCAACTCACGTGGGGCCGACCTCAACCGTAACTTCGTCTTCCAATGGGGCTGCTGTGGCGGCTCCAGCGGCAGCCAGTGCAGTGAGACCTATCGCGGAGCTTCACCCGGCTCGGAGCCGGAAACCCAGGCGATCATCAACCACATGGACGCCATCTTCCCCGACCAACGCGGGCCTGACCTGAGCGACCCTGCCCCGGCCGACGCTACCGGTGTGTATCTGGACATCCACAGCTACAGCGAGCTGGTTCTGTGGCCTTGGGGTTTCACCACCACGCCCGCCCCCAACAGCACCGCCCTGCAAACGTTAGGGCGCAAATTTGCCTACTACAACGATTACTACCCGGAGCAGGCCATTGGCCTCTACCCCACCGACGGTACGACGGATGATCATATCTACGGTGAGTTGGGAGTGGCGGGTTACACCTTTGAACTGGGCACAGCCTTCTTCCAAAGCTGCTCCACTTTTGAAAACACCATCTTGCCCGACAACATGGAGGCGTTGATTTACGCCGCTAAGGTGGCGCGGACGCCTTATCTGACCGCGGCCGGCCCAGACGCCCTCAACGTGGCTGTCACCCCCGGCGCAGTGGCTCCCGGTGCTTCCGCCACTCTGGCTGCGACGCTGGACGACACGCGCTACAGCAACGCCAATGGCACGGAACCAACCCAAAACATTGGCGCGGCCGAGTATTACATCGACACCCCACCTTGGGAAGCCGGCGCAGTCGCCATCTCCATGTCCCCATCCGACGGCAGCTTCAACACCAAAGTGGAAGGGGCTACCGCCACCATCAACACCACCGGGTTGAGCAACGGCCGGCACACCATTTTTGTGCGCGGCCGAGACATCAACAACAACTGGGGGCCTGTCAGCGCCGCCTTCCTCTACATTTTGGACCCCATCACCTCTCCCAAGATAGAGGGGGTTGTCACCGAGGCGGGAACCGGCGCGCCGCTGGCCGCAACGGTGACGGCCGGCAGCTTCTCCACCACCTCCGACCCCATCACCGGCTTCTATCAGTTACTGCTGGTGGCTGGTACCTACGATGTCACCGCTTCGGCCGCTGACCACGCCGACCAGACCGTCAACGACATCTCCGTGGTGGACAATCAGACGGTGACCCAAAACTTCTCGCTCACCCCCATCTGCGCCGCCTTCAGCGACGACGTGGAATCGGGCAACATCGGCTGGACAGCTGCCACGCCCTGGGCCATCACCAGCGAGAATGCTCATAGTCCATCCAACTCCTGGACGGACAGTCCCGGCGGGAACTACAGCAACAACCGCAACACCTCCCTCACCTCGCCGGTACTCGACCTCAGCGACTACACCAACGTGGAGCTGAACTTCTGGCAGATCTGCGACACCGAAGCGGGCTACGACTACTGCCGGGTGGAGATTTCCACCAACGGCGGCAGCACCTGGACCGAGGTCGCCGCCTACGATGGCAGCAGCAGCACCTGGGAGGAGATCACTCTGGCGACGCCAAGCCTGGACGGCCAGGCCAGCGCACGGGTGCGTTTCCGCTTCACTTCCGATGGCAGTGTGGTGGATGATGGCTGGCATCTCGATGACATTGTGGTGCGCGGCAGCGGCGCAGCCTGCGGCGGAGCGGCTCCTGAGGGAGTCATTTACACCAGCCCTACAGGCAGCGGCACAGTCGATGGTGTGGCCTACACCTCCGGCGACATCCTGGCTTATGATCAGGCAACCGACGCCTGGTCGATGTTTGTGGATGATGCCACAACGCTGGTCAATGGCAACCTGAATGGCTTCGCCTTCCTGGCGGATGGGCGCATCATGATGTCCTATCTCGAACCGGTGGCTATTCCCGGCACACCCCACACAGCTGACGACTCCGACATTATTCTCTACATCCCCACCACCAACAGCTTCCGCTATCAGTTTGATGGCTCCGATGTCGATCTCTCCACGGCCACCGAGGACCTGGATGCCCTGGCGCTCTCCACCGATGGACGGGTGCTGATGAGCACGAGCGGCGCGTACAGCGTGTCTGGTCTGAGCGGCGACGGCGAGGATCTGTTGAAGTTTATCAACACCGGCTGGGGCGGTTTGACGCAGGGAACGTGGGAAATGTTCCTGGATGGTTCAAGCGTGGGGCTGGGCAACATCAAAGGGGCCTGGGCGCACTGCAACGGTACGGATATCTACCTGGCGCTGGATGATTACGCCGGCAACGGGGCGGGCATCTACATCTACAACCTGACAACGGGTACGGTCGACCCCACGCCTTACTGGGTGGGCGCGGACGGCTACACCATCAGCAATGTGGATGGGATTGAGCTTTCCCTGCCTGCCTGCGGTGGATAAGGTAGCGTGGCCGGGTCAGTTACCGGCCGGCTACCTGCCCCAATAAACGAGGCGGTTCAGGTTCCTGCCTGAGCCGCCTCTTTTTCATGGGCGCGCCCGCTGCACAATCCACACCCCGGCCAAAACCAACGCGCCGCCCACTGCCTGGGCCGTTGTGACCGGCTCCCCCAGCCATGGCCCCACCAGCAAGGCCGTTAACACCGGCTGCCCCAACAAAGTGACCGCTACCAGCGTGGCCGGCAGCCGCCCCAGGGCGTAGCTGATAGCCAGGTAGCCGATGATCTGCACCACCACGCCCGCTCCCAGGATGTTGAGGATGGTAGGGCGGTCAAACCCGCTCAGGGGTAGGTGCAGCAGCAGCGCAGTTGCCAGCAAAACCAGGGTGGAGATCAAAGCGCTCAAACCAAAGGCCAGGGCGCTGTTGAGCGCCTGACGGGCGCGCTCGGTGGCAACAAAGTAACCGGCGTAGAAAATGCCGGAGAGTAGCCCTAAAAAGCTTCCCAGCCCCAGTTCCGGCCGCTCTTGTTGCCCCAGGATCAGAGTGGCGGCCGCGCCCACCAGCGCCACACTCAAGCCCAGCCAGAAACGACGCCCCAAAGGGCGACGGAAAAAAAACAGCGTGGCGATGCCCACCCACACCGGCGCTGTGTTGGAGAGCAGGGTTGGTCCCACAGCATCCCCCAACACCACCCCGGTCGACCACAGCGCCAGGTCGGCGGCAAAGAAAAAACCGGCCAGCAAGGCTGCGTTGACGGCCGGCCGCGACCAGGCCGACCACCCCCGCGCCTGGCGCAACAATGGCCAGGTCAGGGCCATGAGGCCAATCAACATGCGGTAAAAGCTGGTGACAATGCCGGGAGCATCGGCGGCGCGCACAAAGATGGGGGAAGCCCCCAGAGCAAATAGACCCACCACCAGGGCGAGGTAAGCCAGACGCGGCGACCGCCGCCCGGCCAGGATGAAGGCGTGCATGGATCAGGGAAGGAGGGGTTTAGGGGGTGGGGTGGGGGTGTTGAATGAGCCGCTCCAAAGCATCCAGCCCACGCGTCAAGACGCTCATCTCAGGGCCAAAGCTAATGCGGCAGTAATTTTGGTAGCGGGCGTTGGCGCGACGCCGGCCGGGGTTGACATCGAAAAAGATGCCGGGCACGGTGATCACCTTCTCCTGCAAACCCGCCTTGAAAAAAGTCAGGCCATCGTTCAACGGAGCCGGCAGAGCAGATAGATTGGCCCAGACATAAAAAGCCCCTTCTGGCGGCGCATCGCAACTGATGCCCATCTGGGCCAGGCGCATCAGGGTGTAATCCCGCTTGGTTTGAAAAGCAGTCTGGATGGCCTGCGTCTCTTGCCAGGCCAGGTCCGGTTCCAGCAAAGTCAACGCCTGGCGCTGAAAGGGATGGTTGGCCCCGCCATCCAGAAAAGAGCCGGCGCTGGCGATGGCGTCAATTACGCTGGCCGGCCCCAGCGTCCAGCTCAGACGCCAGCCCGGATAGCGCCAATTTTTTGTCAGGCCATCCACAATCACCACCGGGTCACGCTCCACGTCGTCAATGTGGGCCGCGGCCGAGACCAGACGCTGGGTCAGCATCCCATTGTCGCTGTAGAGGTAATGAGAGTAGAACTCATCCAAAATGAAGGTACATTGGGTATGGCGCGCCAGGTCGACCCAGGCAGCCAGTTCCGCGCCTTTGACCACCTGTCCGGTGGGGTTGCAGGGGTTGCTGGCCAAAATAGCCGTCAGCCCCCGGCCCAAAATTTCGTCCTGCAAAGCCTGGGGGGTGATGCGATAGGCCTCCTCCGCTTGCAACAGAATGGGGATGGGAATGAAACCGCGAAAAGCGGTTAACAACTCCTCATACGCCGTGTAGTCGGGCAGAAAGTGCCCCATGTTGACACTGCCCAAAGCGGCCGCCAGACGGGTCAACGCCTGCCGGCCGCCCCCCGCGATGCTGACATTGTGGTAGGTGTATTGGGAACGTCGGCCCTGACGATAAACGGCGTTGTAAAAATCCGCCACCTTCTGACGCAGCTCGCGGTAGCCGGGAATGGGGCTATATTGGCGGCTGGTGGGAGAAATGAGGATATGTTCAATACGCGGCGGCGCGCCGGGTAGATCCCCCGTTTCCGGCGAGCCTTGACCCAGGTTGGCCCAGGCCGGGTTGTCATAGGTGAAGCCCGCCTCCTCGGCGCGGTGCATGACATAAATCACCCCCGTGCGCGGCACGGAGCGAAAGCCGGGGATAGGCAACTCGTGGTTGTTGGCAGCGATCATGTTCTCATACGTTATAGACAGCTAACAGGGCGGTTCGCGAACCGCCCCGCAACCCAAATGAATACCCCCGAGCCGACTCGAACGGCTAACCCTCTCCTTAGGACGGAGCTGCTCTATCCTTCTTGAGCTACGGGGGCGTAATATATCATGCAGAGGGCCGACAGCAGCCCATCTGGTTTCACCCATTATAGCGGAGGCCGGCTGTCAGGAAAAGGCGCACGGCCGGCCGGGTAAGAAAGGGTTAGGAAAGCCTTGAAAAGGTATCCTCAGCGCCAGGATGGATGTATGATCTACCTGTCAAGGGTTGTCTAAGGAGTGTGATGCTACACCCCATCGTCAACTCGACTGAGAGGCAAGGCAAGGACAAATATGGCTGTGGCAGGCGCGCGTGAAACCATCACCCAGGCGGTCACCCTTTGGGAAGGGGTGGAAGCCTTTCCCCACCGTTTTGGGAGTTTGGAGTATCGTATTGGTCAGCGAGAGATCGGACACATTCACGGGGATAGCCTGGTGGATATTCCCTTTCCCACCCGTGTGCGCGAGGAAGTGGTGGCGGCCGGCCTGGCTGAACGTCATCACATCTTGCCCAACAGCGGCTGGGTCAGCATCTATCTGCGCGGCGCGCCGGATGTAGAACGCGCCGTCATGCTCTTGCGCCGTTCCTATGACCTGGCCCAACGGCAAAGGAGCCGGACATGAAACAACGTCTGGCGCACCTGGATCGCCGCCTGCTGACCATTTTGCTCATCGTCTTTGTGCAGATGTTGGGGGCGTCGCTCATCCTGCCCATCTTGCCCCTGTATGCCCAGGAAACTTTTGCTCTCTCCCCCCAGGCGGTGACGCTGCTGATCTCCTCATTCTTTGCGGCGCAAATGTTGGCCGGCCCCACCATCGGCCGGCTCTCCGACCGCTATGGGCGCGTGCCGGTGCTGATTGTCAGCCAGATTGGCACTGCTATCAGCTTTGTCCTGATTGCCCTGGCCCAGACGCCGGAGTTGCTTTTCCTGGCTCGCATCTTCGACGGTGTCACCGGCGGTAACATCATTGTGGCTCAGGCGTATATCACCGACATCACCCCGGCCGACAAGCGCACTCAATCGCTGGGGTTGATTTTCGCTGCCTTTGGCCTGGGCTTCATCTTTGGGCCGGCGCTAGGGGGTGGTCTCTCGGCTGCCCTTGGCCCCCAGGCTCCCTTTCTGGTAGCAGCAGTGGCGGCCGGCCTGGTGGTGCTACTGACCTGGATGACGTTGGACGAGAGCTTAACCCAGGAACAACGCACGCTCAACCGCACCGGCCGGGGAGAATCGCTCGATTTCCGCGCAGTCTGGAGCAACTCCCCCCTGTTGATGGTGCTAACCATCGCTTTTGTGGGTCAGTTTGGCCTGGGGCTGTTGCAGGCCACCTTTGCTCTCTACGGCAAAGAGGTGCTTTTCGCCAATACTGATCCACGACTGACCAAATTGGGCATCGGGGTTTTGCTCACCTTCGTTGGCGTGGGGCAATTTTTAACCCAAACCGTGTGGCTGCCGCGTGCCGTGCGCTTCCTGGGCGAGCCGGCTCTGGCGATGCTAGGCATGGGACTGCGCACCCTGGGCTTCATCGTCTATGCAGTGACAACGCTACCCTGGGTGGCCGCCATCGGCTCGTTGCTCTTCGCCACCGGCATGGGCTTTTTGATGCCACCAGTCCAGGCGCTGGCAACGCAGCTGGTAAAAGATAACCAGCGAGGGCGGGTGTTGGGCCTGTTCCAATCGGTGGTCAGTCTCTCCATCATCATCAGCACGGCCGTGGCCGGCGGCATCTTTGACGCCAACCCTGTCCTGCCTCACTGGCTGGGGGCGGGTCTGACCGCTTTTTTGCTGTTGCCTGGCGCGCTGCTGTGGCGACAAACGGCCCCCCGGCCGGTCGCCGCTGTGCCCAGCACCACAGATTAACCTGGGCTGGGCTGCGCACAGCAACCTGAAGGAGTTTGCTCTATGTTTCGTTCACGTTGGATCGCCTTCCCCCTATGGGGCGCTGTGCTCTGGCTCTTGACCGCCTGCGGGCCGGCCGCGCCCCTTTCTCAGATAACCCCCCTGCCCCCAACGCCTGACGGCCTGCGTTCGTTGCCCGCCCCGGAGCGTCCCACCGAGCCGGCCGCTACCGCCACCCCCAACGATAACGCCTCCACGCCGGCCGCTGCCGCGCCCCTCATCCCGGCCGCCTTGCCCACCCACATCCCCGGCGCATTGCCGCCCGACCTGGCTGCCGCCCTGCCCACGCCGGCGACAAATCTGCCCAACGCCACCCCTACCCCCTGGCTGATCGATCTGGCCGCCGGCGACGCCTATGAACAAGTGCGAGCGGCCGATGTAGCCTTGCAGGTGACGCCGGTGCATCCTGTCACCCTGCCCGATAGCGGCCCCATTCCGCTCTCCTTTGATGAGTTTTATGTCAACTTCAAACCCTGGGCCTATGAATTGCCGGAGTTTTCCGACAAGCTCCTGGCGTTGGATGGGCGCACGGTGATCATCGAAGGGTATATGGCTCCGCCCCTCAAGTTGGACCTGGACTGGTTCCAGCTGACCCGCGTCCCCATCATGGGCTGCATCTACTGCTCCGGCGTGGGAAGCTGGGTTCCCGACATTGTTCAGGTGTACAACGAAACGGGCGCACTGCCCTTCACGCTGCAACCATTGCGCGTCGTCGGCGAACTGCACATCGGCGAATCAGTCGACCCGGAGACGGGCATGGTCAGCCTGATCCGCATCTATGCCCAGGATTACACCATCATCGAAGGCTATTAGGCCGCGTGCAGCTCAGCTCCCAGACCCCAGCCATTGCTGCTTTTCCTGCCTCAAATAAGTGTCATGGTCTTGTCATCCTGGTTCTCATGATTATAATTGATACAAAGTATCACATGTGGACAAGGAAAGCATGACCCTCCTGGTAGCCGAACTCTCTCATACCTATCACACGCCGGGCCTAGCACAACGGCCGGTGCTGCGCGATATCCAACACTGGGAAATAGCCCCCGGCGAGCAGGTGTTGTTGCGCGGCATCAGCGGCAGCGGTAAAACCACCCTGCTCAACATCATCGCCGGCCTGCTGCATCCCACCCAGGGGGCCGTTTATATGGCCGGTCAGTCGCTCTACGCCCTGTCGGAAGCGGCGCGTGACCAGCTGCGCCGACAAAGCATCGGGTACATTTTTCAGAACCATTATTTGCTGCCCATGTTGAGCGCCCTGGAGAATGTGATGATGCCTCTGGCGTTCGCCGGCGTGGGCCCTATGTCACGTCGTCGCCGCGCCCAAGAGCTAATCGAGGCTGTGGGTCTGACTCCTTTCGCTGCCCATCGGCCGGCGCAGCTAAGCGCCGGGCAGCGCCAGCGGGTGGGCATCGCCCGGGCCCTGGCTAACCGGCCGCATCTGGTGCTGGCAGACGAACCCACCGCCGCCCTCGACCTGGAAGCGCGAGAACAGGTTATGACGTTGTTGCAAACGAGTTGCCAGACCAACAACGCCAGCCTGATCGTCTCCAGCCATGATCCCGCCCTCACCGGCCGCTTCGGACGTATCTTCGACCTACAAGCCGGCCGGCTGGTGGCCGCCCCCCACGCCTGAGATGAACCGTTACGCTACCCTCCTCTACGACCTTAACCTGGCCTGGCGCAACATCACGACGCGCAAGGTACAAACCGCCATCACCATTGCTGTCATGGGCATGGCCCTGGCCCTCTTTGTCACCACGGCCGCCCTGGGGGCCGGGGTGCGCCAGGGCATCATCCAGGCCAGCGATCCCTTTGGCGTGCTGGTCATTGGCCCCAAAGGCAGCGCCCAACAGCTGGTGCTCAACACCATTTTGCTCCAGGGGACGCCCATTGGAGCCATTGAGTTCAGCCTGTACGAGCGTCTGAGCCAGGACCCGCGGGTGGCGCTGGCTGTGCCCATTGCTCTGGCGGACAATGTGGGCGGGGCGCGTATCATTGGCGTCTCATCCGCCTTCTTCGAGCTCAAGCGGGCTGAGAACGAACCGCCGGCTTTCCAGGTAGCGGCCGGCCGCCTCTTCGAGCAGGATTTTGAAGCCGTCCTGGGGGCTAACAGCGCCGCTGCTCTGGGGCTGGGCCTGGGGGATCAATTTGCCGCTGCTCACGGGGTGGAGCGCGGGCTGGCCCAGGATGTACACGCTGAACACCCCTTCACGGTGGTCGGCATTTTGCACCCTACCCACACTCCCTACGATAACGCTGTTTTTGTCAGTGTAGCCAGCGTTTGGGAGGCGCACGCTGTCGAACATGAGGAGGAGGAAGGGGAAGACCACGCTGACGAGGGGGAAGCGGCCGGGGAAGAGCCGACGGCCTTCCGGGTGGAGGATATTGGGGCCGTTGAGCCAGATGAACTGACCGCCATTTTGGTGAAGCCGGCCGCCCTGGGAGATGCCAACACCCTGTGGCAGGAGTTTTTCCTGGGTACAGAAGCGCAGGCAGCTTTCCCCGGTCAGGAGCTAGGCGGCCTGTTTGATCTGTTGCGTCAGGGGGAACGGGTGCTGACCGTGGTGGGGTATGTGGCGGCCGTCATGGCGGCGCTCACGGTGTTGCTTTCTGTCTACAGCGCCACGCTGGCGCGTGAGCAGACGATTGCTATTATGCGAGGGCTGGGGGCCGGCCGGCTGTCGATTGTACGCATGGTGCTGGCAGAGGCGCTGATCGTCTCGGTACTAGGGGCGCTTTTCGCCCGTCTTCTGGGCTATGGGGCCGCCTTTTTCATCGCCCGTGGGGTGACCAGTCAATCTGCCATCCCCATTCCCATCTCGGTTGTCGGCAGCATTGAGCTGTTTCTCTGGCTCCTGCCCACCTTGTTAGGCCTGGCGGCCGGCGTCCTGCCCGCCCTGATGGCGTACCGTGTCCATGTGGTGGATAAACTGTTTGCCAATTAACTGGCGGCGTGGGGGGATCGTATGGCTCGGCGTTATGCTGCTGTTGGCGGCGTGCCGGCCGGCTGCCCCTCTATCTCCATCAGCGCTGCCGACCACCCTGCCTCCACCTACGCCAACCATCCCCCCCTTACCCAGCGCCACCCCTCTGGCGCAACCGGCCCCGGATTTCACGCTGCCCACCCTGGCGGGCGATCCCATCAGCCTGAGCGATCTGCGCGGACAGTGGGTGCTGGTCAACTTTTGGGCCACCTGGTGTCTGCCCTGTGTCACCGAGATGCCCTATCTGCAGGCGCTGGGGGAGGAGTACGCCGGCCGTCTGACGGTGCTGGCGATCAACCTGCGTGAATCACCGGAGGAGGTGGCCGCCTTTGCACACCAACACAACCTGACTCTCCCTCTGTTGCTGGAGCCAGACGACGCTGTCATTCTCGGCTACCAGGCGTTACGCCTGCCCACAACGGTCATCATTGATCCGGCCGGCCAGATGGTGGAACGTCGCCTCGGCCCCCTGGACCCCACCACCTTCGATGCCTGGCTGGCCGCCCACCTCACCCCCTGACCCTGTCTTCCCGTGTTCCGGCCGCCCCCGGCTACTCTGGGCGCGCTTCCATATTAAGAATTAAGATAGGCCCGCAACAAGGCATCGATCCGCGTTTGATGGCCGGGGCCAATGGCTGAAGCCGTTACTACAAACCACCGCGTCTCGCGCAACAAGGCCTTGATCCGCGTTTGATGGCCGGGGCCAACGGCTGAAACCGTTACTACGAACCACCGCGTCTCGCGCAACAAGGCATCGATCCGCGTTTGATGGCCGGGGCCCTGGGCGCGAAATCAGGCCAATACATGCTCATCGTTCGTCGTAAATGAAGAATCATTGCGGAAACACACCCTTTTCTTTATACTCCAGAATACTCCAGACAATGGAGGCGAGCATGGCGCTGAACATCAAGAACCAGGCAGTAGAAAAATTACTGGATGAGCTGGTGCAGCTCACCGGTGAATCCAAAACGGAGGCGGTGCGCAAGGCGCTGGAAGAGCGTCAGGCGCGTCTGGCCCTGCGCCTGGGTGCGCAGCACAACGCCCGGCGCTTGCTGACCTTTCTGCAAGAGGAGGTGTGGCCGTTGATTCCCCCTGACCAACGCGGCGTGTCGCTAAGACGGGAAGAGGAGGAAGCTATCTTGGGCTACGAGATGCAGGGAGTATGATTTTAGATTCTTCAGCCGTGGTCGCGCTTGTCTTTCAGGAGCCAGGCCATGCACAACTGTTGCACAAGATAACCAGAATACAATGAGAGCGGTCGGCCGGCCGTTCCGGTCGGCTCACGATGGTGTGGTAGCAGGAGATCAAATGGGCGCATTGGATGCCTACGCACAGGCGGGGGTGGATATTGCCGCCGGCCGGCGGGCGGTGGAATTGATGCAAGCGGCAGTCGTCGCTACGTATGGGCCGGAGGTGCTGGCGGGTCTGGGCGCTTTTGGCGGGCTGTACGATGCCGGCCGGCTGCAAAGAATGGCCGCACCGGTGTTGGTGGCTTCCACCGACGGCGTGGGGACGAAAACGCAGGTGGCAGCCCGCCTGGGGCGCTGGGATACGTTGGGACATGATCTGGTCAACCATTGCGTCAATGATATTCTGGCGCAGGGAGCGCAGCCGCTTTTCTTTCTGGACTATGTGGCAGCGGCGCGCCTGGCCCCAGAGCAGGTGGCCCAGATTGTGAGCGGCGTGGCGGCCGCCTGTCGCGCCAATGGATGCGCCCTGTTGGGGGGCGAGACGGCGGAGATGCCGGACGTCTACACCCCAGGGGCGGTTGATCTGGCGGGAACCATCGTGGGCGTCGTCGAACGGGAGCATCTTGTTGATGGGCGACATATTCAGGCCGGCGATGCTATTCTGGCCCTCCCCTCCTCCGGCCCCCATACCAACGGTTACAGCCTGTTGCGCCGGGTGTTGGACAAGCTGGATTGGCTCGCGCCCCATCCCGACCTGGGTGGCAGCGTCGGCGATGCTCTCCTGGCTCCCCATCGCTCCTATCTGGCCGAGGTGCTGGCGCTGCGCGCCGCCGGGGTGGCGGTGCGCGGTCTGGCCCACATCACCGGCGGCGGCGTGGTGGACAATTTACCGCGCATTGTGCCGGCCGGTCTGGGGGCCATCATCGAGCGCGGCTGCTGGCCGGAGCCGCCCATCTTTGGCCTGGCGCAACGGTTGGGGCAGATTAACACGGCTGAGATGTTTCATGTTTTCAATATGGGGTTGGGCATGTTGGTGGTCGTACCGGCCGGCCACGTGGCGCTGGCCCAAAGCGTCGTGACTCCCCTTTATCTGGTGGGCGAGATCACCGCCGGCCGGGAAGGAGTGACCATCCATGCCTGAGGCGCGGCTGGTCGTGTGCATCTCCGGCAACGGTTCCAACTTACAGGCCCTGATCGACGCCTGCGCCAGCGGCGTTTTGCCGGCCCAAATTGTTCTGGTTGTCTCCAACCGTCAGTCAGCCTATGGTCTGACGCGGGCGGCAGCGGCCGGCCTCCCCACTCTCACCTTTCCCTTGCAGGCGTACACCCGGGCCGGCCGCTCTCGCGCCGCCTACGACGCTGATTTGGCCGGCCGCCTCGTGCCTTATGCGCCCGATCTGATTGTTCTGGCGGGCTGGATGCACATTTTCTCCCCGGCCTTTCTGGACGTTTTTCCGGGGCGGGTGATCAATTTGCACCCGGCCTTGCCTGGGGCCTTCCCCGGCGTGCAGGCCATCGAGCGCACCTTCGCCGCCTATCAGGCGGGCGCAGTTGAGCATGGCGGCTGCATGGTGCATGTCGTCGTCCCCGAAGTGGACGCCGGCGCGCCCCTCATCCAGGCCCAGGTTCCCATCCACCCCCATGACAGCCTGGAACGCTTCCAGGCCCGTATGCACACCATCGAACACCACCTGATTATTGCCGGCGTTCACATTGCCCTGGAAGGGCTGGCGTACCCGGCGGCAGCGCCCGGCTCAACCCTGACCAGCCGTTAATTCCCTTTATGTTAGAAGAACTGTTCTCAAACCCTGACTGGTGGAAATTAGCCAGCATCCCCGTGACAGCGGGATTGATCGGTTGGTTCACCAACTGGCTGGCGATTCAGATGACCTTTTACCCGGTTGAACCCATTGGCAAGCCCCCCTTTCTGGGCTGGCAGGGGATCATTCCATCCAAAGCCGCCAAGATGGGAGCCATCGCCACCGATCAGGTGCTGGCGAAGTTGGGAACTTTGCAGGATATTTACCAAGCGATGGCCCCGGAACGCATCAGCGCCCATCTGGTGCAAACCCTGGAGCCGCGTATCGAACGCTACACCGACGAGATTATGCGCGAGGACAACCCCCGCTTGTGGGAGATGTTGCCTAATGCCGGCAAGAGCGTTGTCTACGCCATGCTGCGCCAGAAATTGCCGGGCACGGTAGCGCGCATCACTCAGGATGTGGGGCAACATCTGGATGAAATGTTGGACCTGAAAGATACGGTGGTGAAACAGGTGGAACAGGATAAAAATCTGGCTAATCGCATCTTTCTGGAGTGTGGCGCCGAGGAGTTCAAGTTTTTGATTCGCTCTGGTCTCTACTTTGGCTTTCTTTTCGGGCTGATTCAGCTGGTATTTTGGGTGGTGCTGCCGACATGGTGGACGCTGCCGCTGTTTGGGTTGTTGGTGGGATACGCCACCAACTGGCTGGCTCTGCGCCTCATCTTTCAGCCGCTGAATCCACGGCGGATTGGCCCGTTCACCTTCCAGGGTCTCTTTCTCAAGCGTCAAAATGAAGTGGCAGACATCTGGTGTGGCATTGTGACTGAAGAGGTGTTGACATTGCGCAACATCGCCGGGGCCATGCTGGATGGGCCACGGTCGGCCCACACCCATGCCCTGTTGCGTCGCCACATCCGCCAGGCAATTGACGAGGTGGTGGGGATTGTCAAACCGATGGTGCTGCTGACGGTGGGGGTGGATGAGTATGTGGCCTTGAAAGAGGCGGGATCAGGCAAAGCAATTGAAGCCGGCCGGCTGGCGCTGGATGACCCGGCCTTCAACGCCGACCGGGCGCAAATCGTCAAGGCGATGATGGTGGAACGAATGCGCGCCCTCTCTTCGGCTGAGTTTCAAAATTTGTTGCGGCCGGCTTTCCAGGAAGATGAAATCAAACTCATCGCCCTGGGCGGCGTCTTGGGGCTGCTGGCTGGTGTAGGCCAGTTGGTCTTTGTCTTCGGCGGCGTATGAGGGCGAACGGGCATGAGCGCGGTAGGGAAACCGGGGTTACGAACTACATGAGTCCGATCAACACTGTTGGCCTGCATATTGGTCACGCCACCGATGCGCAGCATCATACCGGCTGCACGGTCTTTCTCTGTCCACCGGGAACAGTCGTCAGCGCCGATGTGCGCGGGCCGGCGCCGGGCAGTCGCGAATCGGCCCTGTTGGAACCCGACAAGCCTACCTCTGACATCAACGCCATCCTCCTGACGGGAGGCAGCGCCTTTGGCCTCAGCGCCGCTGATGGGGTGATGCGTTACCTGGCGGAGCGTGGCATCGGCCACACCACCCCCATTCGCCCCATTCCCCTGGTGGCGGCGGCGGTGGTGTACGATCTCTTCTTCAGTCGGGGGCAAGTTTTCCCTACCCCGGAGATGGGCTACGCTGCCTGTCTGGACGCCCGGCCTAACAACGACGCTCAGGGCAACATCGGGGCCGGGGCCGGCGTCACGGTGGGTAAGTGGAATGGCTTCCCCGGCCCTATGAAAGGCGGCTTCGGCCTTGCCAGCGCTCAGGAAGGGGAGCTGGTGGTAGTGGCGGCGGCCGTGGTCAACGCTGTGGGAGATGTGGTAAACGCTGACGGTTCGGTGTTGGCCGGGGCGGAGCTGCCCGATGGGCGCTGGGCAGTAGAGACCAATCCTTATCGCCTCTTTCGTGGCCGCCGGCCGGAAAACCTCTTCCTGGACAATACGACGTTGGTCGTCGTGGCCGCCAACGCTCGTCTCAGCAAGGTGGAGGCGTACCGTCTGGCGCAGCGCGCCCACGATGGCCTGGCCATGGCCATTCGCCCCATTCACACCACTCACGACGGGGACACCGCTTTTGCCCTCTCCACCGGCACGGTGGAGGCGGACTTTGACTGGGTAGCCAACATGGGGGCGGAGCTAACGGCGACTGCCATTCGCCAGGCCGTGCGCCACGCCCACAGCCTGCCCGGCGTGCGAGGTCTGGCCGGAGGGAATTAACCACGGAAGACCTGGAAAGGATTAAGACAGGAGCGTCCGCTAGAAAATGATCAGCCCTATTATCGCTGTTTTTGGTAGTTCTCGCCCCCAGCCTGGCAACCCGGAATATGCACAGGCGCGGCTGACCGGCCGGCTGTTGGCTGAAGCCGGTTTTGCCGTCGCCACCGGGGGATATATGGGCACGATGGAAGCGGTCAGTCGCGGAGCGGCCGAGGCCCAGGGGCATGTCATCGGCGTCACATCAGCTCAGATTGAACGCTATCGGCCGGCGCGTGCCAACCCCTGGGTGGGCGAGGAGATCCGCTACGAGACCTTGTGGCAACGGCTGCACCACCTGACCACCCAAAACGTCGGCGTGATTGTCCTGCCCGGCGGGGTGGGCACATTGGGAGAGATGGCGCTGGTGTGGAACTTTGTCCAGGTGGAGGAAATCCCGCCTCGCCCGATTGTGCTGTTGGGGGAGCTGTGGTCGGCTACGCTGCAAACCTTTTTGCAGTCGCCACACATGAACCCGGCCCATGCTCACCTCCTGACTTTCGTCGCCTCGCCGCAGCAGGCGGTGGCGGCGTTAACGGCTCATTTCCACGTCGGGGCGACGTAAGAGGCAACCCACGACCAGAGAGCCAAAAGGTTGATGCGGGCTATGCTCATTTTCTTGAAATTAGGCGGTTCGCTTTTAACAGATAAAACCCAGGTAGAACAGATTCGGCCGGCCGTACTGACGCGGCTGGCAAGTGAGATTCAGGCAGCCCGCCAGGCGCAACCCGATTGGCAACTGGTCATCGGTCATGGCAGCGGCTCCTTTGGTCATGTGGCAGCAGCGCGCTATGGCACCCGCTGGGGGGCCAACACCCCGGAGGAATGGGCCGGTTTTGCTCAGGTGAGCGACGCAGCGGCGCGGCTCAACAGCGCTGCCCGTCAGGCGCTGCTGGCGGCCGGCGCGCCGGTTGTCACCTTGCAACCTTCTGCCTCGGCCGTCTGTCACGACGGAGCGCTGGTTCACCTGGCGACCGCACCGGTGCAGGCGGCGCTGCAGGCCGGCCTTGTCCCCTTGCTCTATGGGGATGTGGCGTTCGACGAGGTGCGCGGCAGCGCCATCATCTCTACTGAAGAGGTGTTGGGCTATCTGGCGGTCAGACTCCGGCCGGCCTGGTTTCTGTTGGCCGGGGAGACAGAGGGGGTGCTGGATGAAACGGGTCAGGTGATACCCCTGATCACGCCGGAGCGCTTGCCGGCCGTGCAGGCCGTCCTTAAAGGTTCGCGGGGGACGGATGTCACCGGCGGCATGGCTTCCAAAGTCCAGCAGATGGTGGAGCTGGCGCAGCAGCAACCGGGTTTATCCATACGCATCTTCTCTGGCCTGACGGCCGGGGCGCTGCACCACGCCTTGCGTCACCCCGACACAGCCCCCGGCACGCTGATTCAAGCCGCCCCATAAGGGCAGGGTGTAATCCTTTCGTAACCCCCACTTAACATTTCTCCGTTATCCTGGTGAGCAATTCGCAGCCTCAGATGCGATAGCATCGACCGTACTCCCAGATCAGAAGAGGAGAAATGATGATGTTGATTCGGCGTTCGATCATCCGCCCTCTGGCCTTATGGCTTCTATGTCTCTTCATCCCGTTGTGGGTCGTCAGTTCCATGCCGGCCGGCGCTCAGGTAGATTCACCCGCCTGGGGTACACTTCCCACTCCCAACGCCGGCGCTGCGCCCAACGAGTTGCAAGCCGTGGCTGTCCTTTCCCCGAACGACATTTGGGCGGTGGGTAGTTTCGGCGACTTTCTCTATCCCGACCCGGCCATCCATCACTGGGATGGCATCATGTGGCAGCTCGTCGACCTCCCCCCCGGCGTTGGCTCGGCTGAACTGTATGGGGTGGCAGCCCTGGCGGCCGACGACGTCTGGTTTGTGGGCGGCCGGAATCAGGGTGGTCAGGCTCTCATCCTGCATTGGAATGGCAACAGCATCAACCTCGTCACTCACCCCAATCCAGGCACATTCAACCGACTCTACGGCGTAACCGCCATAGCCGCCGACGATGTTTGGGCCGTGGGCGAGTTTGCCTCTGGCGGCGTGTCCCAATCCCTGACGTTGCATTGGGACGGGGCCACCTGGAGCGTAATACCCAGCCCGACCCGTCCCAATGAGTACACCGAGCTGAACGCGGTGGCGTCTATTAGCGCCGACGATATTTGGGCCGTAGGCCAGGCTGGTGATGACACCTTCAGCCTGCATTGGGATGGCGCCATGTGGCAACATATACCCTCGCCCAACGCCGGGACCAACTCCAGCTTTCGCGCTATATCGGCTATCTCCAGTCAAGAGGTGTGGGCCGTCGGCGATGGCAGCTCCGGTTTGCTCTCAGCGCGTTGGAATGGCAGCCGCTGGCAGCGCGTGTATACCCCCACCCCACCTGGGTTCTTTTCCGACCTACACGATGTGAAGGCTCTGGCTTCCAATGACATCTGGGCCGTCGGTTATTACAGCGATGGGCCTAAATGGAACACGCTGGCCCTACACTGGAATGGCGCACGCTGGCGGGTAGTCAGCAGTCCCAGCCCTGATCCTGCGCTGAACATCTTTTACGGGATTGATGGCCAGGCGGGCGACAACGTTTGGGCGGTTGGGCAGGGAGGGCCGGCCGTCAGCGGCCAATCCACCTTGGTCGCTCACTGGAATGGCGCAGCCTGGCAGGTCATCCCCAGCGCCAATGGTGGCGTGGGCAGCAATGTCCTGAGCGATATTTCGGCCGCCAGCCCGGACGACATCTGGGCGGTGGGTAACGTGGATGGCTCATCCCTGACCTTGCATTGGGATGGGGCGGTGTGGTCACTGGTGCCCAGCCCCAATCTGGAATATGGGGCCGCCCTGAACGGCGTAGCGGCCCTGGCGGACGACGATGTATGGGCTGTCGGTTCCTCCGGCAGTCCAGCCAACCTGGACTCGGTAAATGTGATGCTCCATTGGGATGGCATAGCCTGGTCTTTCGTCCCCACGCCCAACCCCGGCGGCCCGTATGTGGATGAGCTTTTTGCCATCGACACCGTTGCCGCTGATGACATCTGGGCCGTAGGCGAGTATTGGGACACCAATCTAATCCCCAGAAGCACGATCTTACACTGGGATGGCATGACCTGGAGCACGGTAGACAACAGCTGCGGCGTTCCCCTGAAAGGAGTTACAGCCGTAGCCGCCAACGATGTTTGGGCGGTTGGCGCTGCCACCACCTGTCACTTCGACGGCCTAACCTGGAGCGTCGTTCCCAGCTCGCCGCCCCAGGGTCAGGAGATCGGTCTACCGTTGGAAGACATCTCGGCCGTCGCCAGCGATGATATCTGGGCGGTGGGAGCGTCGATCACCGACTTTGTCTACTATCTGGTCTGGGAGGCGCTGGCGGAACATTGGGACGGTAGTCAGTGGGTACGTTTCGACCTGCCGGGGCAGGTGCTCTACGGCGTAGAAGCGGTGGCGGCAGATGATGTATGGGCGGTGGGAACCAGCGGCTATGGCCCCATCATCCTGCATTACGACGGCCAGACCTGGCGCGAAGCGCCTGCCCCTATGACCAATGGAGGTCAGTCGAATGCCGTCACTGCCATAGGCGATGGGAAGTTATGGAGCGCCGGCGCTGTCTTTGCCGAAGATAACAGCTATCGCACCCTCATCATGGATGCCCCCTCCGCCACTCAGGGCGGGATTATGGGTGATGTTGGCGTCTCCGGCGCAGTGGTTTCCTGGTTTGGGCCAGTGACAGGTTCGACGGAGGCCAATATCTATGGGGAGTATGCGGTGGGGGGCTTGCCGGCCGGCGATTACTTCTTCGTGGTTTCCGCGCCGGGCTGCACACCCGCCTCCGACACCATTACCATCGTGGCCGGCGTCATCATTCAGCGCGATATGTTTTTGAGCTGCTGATAAACGGCCAGGAGAAACGGCCGGCGCGTAGGGGTGGAAACATGAATCCACCCCTACGCACTGCGCCGCGCCAGAAAGAAGCCGGCCGCGCCACCCACGAAGGTCACGGCCAAACCGAGACCGGCGTTGGGTTGGCCTAACCAGCTCATCCCAGGCAAACCGAGGGCCAGATAATTGTAAGCCAGCAGCCCAGCCACCAGCGCCCACAACAGTTGCCGCACCTGGCGGGTCAGAGCAACCGGGCGGCGGCTCATAACCAAAAGCGCCAGAACAACCGTAGCCAACACGCCCCCCAGGAAACCCAATAAGGTCTGCACCCTGGCCAATGGAATCGCCACCACCCGCTCTGGCGCAGGGGCCGGGGGCGTCGGCGTTAACGTGGGGCTGGGCACAGGAGAAGGCGTGGCAGTAGGAGAAGGCGTCAACGTGGGGGTAGCGGTCGGCGTGCGTGTCGGTTGAGGGGTGGGTGTGATCACCAGCGCCTCGTTGCCCAAAATATAAATCTCATCCGAGCGATTGGCCTCGCCGGCCGACAAGCGCACCCGAATACGCCCCACCAACCGATCCGGCAGCAAAAACTCTAACGAGGCTACCCCCCCTTGCGTCGTGCGCTCCGTGACCACATTCAACAAGTTTTCCGTCAAATCTTCCTGGATAAAGCGCACCACCGCCCCATCCGGCACCGGGTTACCATTATGATCCACAATCACACCGGTGCGCAGCTCCACCGTCTCATCCGGTTCCAGGCGCACCGGCTGGTTAGGCGAAGGCATCAGTCGCTCCCCGTCACGATAAATAAATAGACCCAGCTGTTGCTGTGGATCGGGCTGTGTCACACGGAACAGATCGTAGCCAATTCCATTCAAACTCACGGGCGGATTACCGTTGAGCGTGATGTCATTGAACAACGCCTGGATCGAGGCATCGACAAAAGCCGGGATTTTGCTGTAGACGCCAAAATAAGCTGTCAACTTGCTGATGTCGGTGGCGTCCAACGAGTAAGGGATGTTGTAGGCCATGACCACCACCCGCCGGTTGCGGGCCAGATCGGGACGCTCGCTCAACATGCGCTGCAGGGCATTGAGCGAAGCAGCCTCCACGTCTGTCTGCGAGTCGAGCAAGGCAAACAACAACCAATCTGCCTCACGCAACGCCTCTTGCACCAGGAAAGCTGGCGGCGGTTCGGCCGGCGGGGCCGCTGTGGGGGTTGGCGCGGCGGCGTCTGGCGTCGTCAGGGGGTCGGGGGTGGGGGTAGGCGTAGGGGGATTCCACACGATAGGCGCGCCGCCAGCATCCAGGTAATCGTTCAGATCAGCAAAGGTGAAGCTGCGAATCCGGTTAGGCGCCACCTGGCCGCTGGCAAAAGGGCCATAGAGAGCCAGAATACGCTCCTGCAAGGCCGTAGGCGCCAGATAGGGTTCCGGCGGACAGGCGCTGCAAGCCTGCGCCAGGCGCAGCTGCGTGAAGATGACGATGTTCTCATCAGCCATCGGCGGCGCTGGCAAACCGGCCGAAGGCTCATCCAGACGAGGCGAGATCAAAGTCAAGGCCTGGGAGGGCAACGAGACCAACACAGATGCGTTTTGCTCCTGCAAGGCGCTCCATACTTCCGGCATCGGGGCCTCAAAGCCACGATCCAACTCACCCCCGTAAAGGCGCAATTTCAACTGCAACAAGCGCAACACCGACGCATCCACCCGCTGGCGGAAAGCCGGTTCCACCTGGTAGCGCTCTTGAAACCACGCAATGGTATCCCGAATATTGGCATTTTCACTCTCTGGTGTGCGTGTGGCTGCCAGGGCAAATTCCGCCAGATAAAGTAGATCGTTGCCGGCCAGAAAAGCATCCTTGGCCACCTGCCGATGCGGAAACTCCTGTCCTGTATCGTCGTAAAAGCGCTGCACCGCCTGCACTCCCAGGGCATCGGAGACCACAATGCCACCCTGAGCACGCCATTCAGCCAGCTCCGGCAGGGCCATCAACTCCGCCTGCGCGGTGGGTGAGAAGCTAACCGGCGCAGTCGTGGCCCGAATGTTGCCGCTCAACCCCTGGTAACGAATATGCGTCGTCAGCAAGCCATCAACCCTCACGGTGGCGGTGAGGGCCGGATCAGAAGCCGTCACCATAAAAAAGGGCGCCAGATCGAACTGTTCCAGTTCGGCCAGCGATTTGCGCACCGTGGCGATCTCCTCGTTCAAGGGGCGGTCGCTACCCCCATAGCCGGGGAAATGCTTGGCGATAACCGCCATGCTGCCCTGGCTGCCTTGTTGTACACCCTGGGTGTAGGCGCGTCCCATCAACCCCACCCAATAAGGATCGCCGCCAAATGTCCGCGTCCCCAGATCGCTGGGGCTATTGGGGTCAGGGTTTTCCAACACATCTAGCGACGGCCCCAACAACAGGTTAACTCCCAGAATGCTGAGCTCACGCCCCACGATTTCGCCCACCAGACGGGCATTTTCCGGCTCCCAGGTAGCGCCCAGCGCCATCTGATTGGGAATAGGCGTCAAACCATGCCACAAATCAGAGTGGGGCGGGCCATCCCCTTCATATTGTAAAGCAATGAAAAGCGGAATGGGAGTGCGCGGCTGTTGCAACCCCTGGCTCAGATCGGGGTCGCTGGTCAAATCCTCCGCCAGAGGGCGTAGCGCCAGCTCTTGTAACTGCTGATTCAGGCGTGCTACCTGCAAAGGAGCGTTGGACAAATCGGTGACGTTATCGTTTTCCGTCAACATGACCACGCCTCCAATGTGATGGTTCACAATCAGGTCGGCGATCTCGCTATCCGCCCCGGCCGTATCGCCATAAAACGGGATCAGGAAAAGTTGTCCCACCCGCTCCGCCACACTCATTTGCTCCAGCAACGCCTGAGCCTCGGCTGCATAGAATGGCGCGGCCTGAGCCGCCACGCCCGAAGGTTGCGCCCCCAACCAGATCAAACTTACCAACACCAGATATAGGCCCCAACGTCGTAGCATAGAGGTGATTGTAGCCTAAAACAATCCCAAGAGATAGGAATGCTATCTGCGCGTTTATCTTGGGCTGTGCTACAATTCCAACTCATTGTAGATGGGCGTGACGTTGATCGCTGCGATGGTCACTCAGGTGTGAAGTGGAAATTGCTTCACGCCAGCCTATCATGTTGGTTGAAGCATGATGAGCCATCATTTACGTAATATTCTGACAGCTGGGGTGGTCACGCTGATGGCTGTGGCGGCTTTTGCGGCCGGCTACCTGACGCGGGATGTGGTCGCGGCTCGCTCGGGCGATGGGTCGAGCGCGGGTGCGCCAACCGATTTCCAACTCCTACACGAAGCGTGGGGGTACGTTGCTGCCAACTTTTACGGCGAGTTGCCCCCCATGCGCCAGGTGATTTACGGCGCGATACGAGGAGCTCTTGGGCAGCTGAATGACCCCTACACATTCCTGGTGGAGCCGGCCGCCCGCGAGGAAGAGCGGCAAAATCTGCGCGGCTTGCGCGGCGGCATTGGCGTCAGCTTGCAACGAGATGAAGCGGGGCAGGTTCTCCTGGAACCCATCCCCGGCAACCCGGCCGCCGCAGCTGGCCTGTTGAGCGGCGACATTTTGCTCAGCGTGGATGGCGCGCCCATTCTGCCCGATGAACCGGTGGCGGCCATTCAAGCCCGGCTGGATGGTGAGGTAGGGGTGGAAGTGGTGTTGCTCATTCAACGCCCCGGCGAAAGCACCCCGCGCGAAGTGCGCCTGGCGCGAGCGGAGGTGCTCATTCCCTCTGTCACCTATCGCCGGTTGCCCCAAGATGAACGCATCGGCTACATTCAACTGACGCGCTTTTCGGAACAAAGCGGGCGAGAAGTGACCGAAGCAGTAGCGGCGCTCAAGGCGGCCGGGGCAACGCGTTTCGTCCTTGATTTGCGCCAAAACGGCGGCGGGTTGTTGCGCGCCAGCGTGGAGGTGGCCCAGGTCTTCCTGACAGATGAGGCTATTTACTTACAAGCCTCGCGCAACGAAGGGGAACGGGTGGAATATGCCAACCAGCAGGCGGCCGCGCCGAATGAGCCGCTGGTGGTGTTGGTGGACGCCGGCACAGCCAGCTCATCTGAAATTGTGGCCGGCGCGTTGCAAGATCATGGCCGCGCCATTTTGGTGGGTGCGCCCACTTTTGGTAAGGGGTCGGTGCAACTGATCTACGATCTAAGCGACGGCTCTTCCATTCATGTCACCTCCTCGCGCTGGTACACCCCGGCGCGACGACAGATCGATCACAATGGCCTTCAGCCTGATATTCAGGTCATTCCCAGTCAGGAAGCGATGGCGGCCGGCCAGGATGAAGCCCTGGAGCGCGCCGTGGCTTATTTGCAAGGACAACCCTGACACAACTTGATTAAGACAGAGCGCCGGCTCCCGGCCGGCATACAATCACGGAAGTTACTCGATCCCTAACTCAAAGCACAGGAACACATTATGTCTCGACGGGCGCACTATTTTCTATATGGATGGATTCTCATGCTGGCCTTCGCCTCTCTGGCAGCTTGTGCACGCGATGCTGCGCCGCAACCGGCAACTGTCGAAGTCACTCGCGAAGTCGAGATAATCGTCACCGTCGAGGTGACACGACTGGTGACAGTCGATGGCGAGGTCGTCCCGACAGCCACCCCGGCCCCGCCCCCTACTCCCACACCTCGCCCCACCCCGGCCGAGGTAGGGCAACCAGGCGACTTTACGCCGGAAGACCTGGACATGCTCTTTGAAATCTGGGAGCTGATCGAGGACAACTACGACGGCAACTTGCCCACCGACGAGTTCCTGCGCGATACCATCATCGCGGCCGCAGTGGAGACATTGGGCGACCGCTTCACCATTTACTACCCGGCCGAGGCAGCGGAACGCATTCGGGATGGTTTTCGAGGCGATTTTGAAGGCATCGGAGCCTTCGTGGGCACAAATGACAACGGTGAGTTCTACATTGCCCGCCCCATCCCCAACACGCCGGCCGCGGCGGCCGGTTTGCTGCCCCAGGATATCGTGCTGGCGGTGGATGGCGTCTCAATAGCCGGCTGGACGACAGATGAGGTGGTGGCGGTGGTGCGCGGGCCGGCCGGTCAGCCCGTCACCCTCACCATTCGTCGCGAAGGGACGCCGGAACCTTTCGATGTCACCATCGTGCGCGCCCGCATCCTGGTTCCGGTGGTCGAGTCCAATCTCTATGAGGGCAATGTTGGCTATGTCCAACTGCTCAGCTTCAACCAACTGGCTACCGAGCAGCTGGAACAATCGATTGAGCAGCTATTGGCGGATGGAGCCACCTCTCTCATCTTTGACCTGCGTTACAACGGCGGGGGGTTGCTGACCCAGGCGGTGGCGGTGGGCGATCTCTTCTTGCCCGAAGGTGTGGTGGTGGTTGAACGCGACCGCAACGGTAATGAAGAGATTTTTGAGACGGGCAACGGAGACCTGGCTGAGGAAATCCCCCTGGTGGTGTTGGTCAACGAAGACAGCGCCAGCGCTTCAGAGCTGGTGGCGGCGGCTATTCAAGAGCGGGAGCGCGGCACAATTGTGGGAACCAACACCTTTGGCAAAGGCTCGGTACAAACACCCATCACCCTGGAAGATGGCTCCGAAATTCGCATCACCATAGCCCGCTTCTACTCGCCGGGCAATCAGGTGATTGATGGCGTTGGCGTCACGCCTGACATTTATGTTGAAGGCGCGCCATTGGAACTGGGCGGGGAAGATGACGTTCAGTTGCAGCGCGCCATCGAGTTTCTGCAAACGGGCCAGTAAGTTGGGGTGGGTTTCTAACCCACTCTGCCAACACACGGCAAACATAGCATGGCCGGCAAGAAAAAAGGATTCGACGATAACGTCGTGGCGCGCAACCGGCGCGCCAGGCATGAGTATGAGTTCCTGGAGCTGTTCGAGGCCGGTCTGGCGCTGACAGGCACCGAGATCAAGTCGGTGCGTGCGCATCAGGTGAGCTTGCAACAGAGTTATGTCCAGGCGCGGGAGGGTGAGCTGTGGCTGGTGAACGCCAACATTGCGGAGTACACCCACGGCAATCGCGAGAACCATGATCCGGTGCGGCCGCGCAAATTGTTGCTTCACCGACGGGAGATCGCCCGCATCGTCAACCGTCTGACTCAAAAAGGATTGACCTGTGTGCCTACGCGTATGTACCTGAAGAATGGGCGGGCCAAAGTGGAAATTGCCCTGGCGCGGGGTAAGCGGGAGTATGATAAACGGGCTGATCTGCGCCAGGCGGATGCCCGCCGGCAAATCGAGCGGGTGTTAAAGCGGTACGAGGAATAACCCATCCCGTTTCGTTCATAGCAACTGCTCTAGCGGTCTGGACAGCTGAAGCGGGTGCAACGCACAAGTTTTTGGGCGCTCACCGGGCGTTTCGCTTTACTGCGTGCGCGCCCCAATCCGGATTAAAATGAACAGCGCCGCCAAAATGAAAACAGCCAACCCCAGCGCCAGCGACCAACCCCAGGTGCGTTGGGTCGGGGTTGGAGTCGCCGGGTCAGCTGCGGAAGCTGTCTCCTCCGCGGCCTGATCACCATCCTGAATGGGCGATGGCGTGCCAGAATGAGCTTCGGTTTGCTGTTCCAGCAAAAAGGTGATCAGGGTGTCAATTTGTTGGTCTGTCAGGCGCAGGTAATAGTCACCAGGCATGGCGTTGGCTACGCAGGGGCCATTGGGACAGTCGGCCGTCAGGAAGAGATCGGGGTACAAAATCGAGTTGCGCAGATATTCCACCGCCGGCTGGCCGGGCACCCGCTGGCCGGCCAGAACGCCAATATTGGACAGGTCTGGCCCCACCTTGCCCGCCTCGCCCAATGAGCCAATCACATGACAGGCCCCGCAGCCGGCATTGAGGATGATGGCTTCGGCCGTCTCACCCATGACCGGTCGTGGGGTGGGGCGCACGGCGACCCCATCGGATGGGAATTGCGCAGCATCCCCGCCGGCCGGGGTGGGGGTAGCCTGTAACTGCGTCAGCTCTTCAGCTGTCGGCTGTCGGATTTCTGTATCAGGCACAGCCGACAAAATCGCTTCGCAAGGGGAGAACTCTGGCTCAGGGTCAGGCATACACCACCAGGGGCCGCCCTTTTTGGTAAAGAGAGTGGGCACATACCAGACCACCAATTCCCCATCTGTCACCGACTCAGCATCCAGCCATTGGCGCGGCGGTCGGTAGGTGTCGGCCGGGCCGGCCAGGATGGGGCCATCTCCCTCGTCCGGGTTGGCGCGCAAGATAAAAAGTCGCCCCTCATTTTGTCCCAGCGGATCGTTGGCTTCAGGTTGCCAGCGGTAATGCAGGCGATCATCAAACGTCGCCAGCTTTTGCCCCTCCAACGACAAATCTTCAAACAAGGGCAGCTCTGCTTCCTGTTCCAATGGCGTCCAGGCCGTCTCCTGCCACACCCAGGCCGCATCCGGGTCATCGTTCTCCCCCAGAGCCAGAGCGATGCGCCAGAAAGGGCGGTAACGCGAAAGATCGTCGCAGCCCGGCCCTTGAGAGACAAAGCGCAGATCGAAACGACCGTCGGCGTAGAACTGGGCAATTTGCTCGTAGCGATAGCAACAGATGCAATTGGGCCAGTTAAACGGCTCGGTGAAAAGCTGGCGTACCTCGAAGCCCTGATCGAAGTTGGTCAGGCGAGTGTCAAATTTGGGAGGCACGCTGGCCCCAAAGCCGATTTCATCGCGATAACCGCCGGGCCAGCTGGGATAGAAAGCCTCCACCTGGGCGATTTTGGCGCTGGTGAAAATGGATTGCCCTTTGAAGCGGGCGTCGTAGAAGTTGATCCCATCATGGGACGTCATCTCCCAACATACTTCCCAGTCGTGGGCGCTGTGACAACCGTCGGTGTAGAGGGGAGCGTTGGGGTCGAGTTCTGGGGGGGTCTGATAGAAGCGGTCGACGCGGGAACGGGTGTAGAAGGTGCGGGCCACCATTTCCTGCTGCACATTGACCACCACATGGAAGATGCGCCCGCTGCCGGCCGGATCGTGGAAGCTGAGATCAACGCACCAATCTTGTTCACAGGCGTCATCTGTCAGCCAGGTGGAGATGGGGAGCATGGCGGTTTCCGCCTTGCGTATATCTCCCAACACAGCCTGCACGTCGGGGTCGGCGGCCGCCACGGCCACGATGCGCGGCAACAGATAGGGGCTGGCGGCCGGCCGCGCCGCCGGGTCAGCCCAGGCATGGAGCAACAGCTGGGAAGTCTCGTTCCAAATCGCCTCCACTGTCCCCCCGGCGACCGGGTTGTAAAAGACCAGGTGGGTGCAGTTCAAAGCCTGGCACCCCTGCTGACGATAAGAGGCCGCCTCGGCAAAACCCATCTCCTGGGCATAGAGAAAAAGCAGCGTCTGGTTGTCGGCCAGGTCACGGATACGAGCATCCGCCAGCGCCAGGTCACGCACCGTTTGCTCGGCCGGCCCCAGCGTGAGCATGTGGGTCGCCAGGATAGCCCCTTTGGCGCCGGCCGCCTTAATGAAACGGGGCGTCGATGGGCTGGGGCGTAAAGCGAAAAACAAAATAGCGGCCAGCGCCAGCAACAACCAGATAAACCGGCGTCTCATGGGAATGATAAAGGCTGAAAGGTGGGGGCTGAATGGCCCAACGTTCTGCGTCTCATCCTGTCTGGGCGACCTGGCATCTTGGCGTGTCATCTTAGCTTTTCGTCTGCTGTCGGGTGGTTGTGGGTTTCCAGACCGGCCGGGCGCCGGCGCTGCGGTGGGATTTTAAGCCCACAACCAGGTCAAAGCTTCCCCTAGAACATCACGCCAGGCATAGTAGTTGTGGCCGGCGTGGTAGCTGCGGTAGGTGGTGCGATAGTTTTGAGCCGCGAGCAAGGCGGCCATGCGATCATTGGGCTGGCGTAAAAAGTCAAATGCGCCGCAATCTTGCCAGATTTTCAGTTGAGGGGCGGCGACCTGCTGTTCCACCAGCTGAAAGGTGATGGTGTCCAGGCCGTGCAGGGCATAAGCGCCAGCCTGGGCCAGAACATGCCCAAAGACGTGATGAAAGCGCAACCCCAGATAAAGCGACATCAAACCTCCCATGGAAGCGCCCATGACGCCATACGCGCCGGGGTAGCGTTCAATGTCGATCAGGTTCAGGTGTTGCCGCGCCAGGGGGAGCAAAACAGCGTAAAAGAAGCCGAAGGTGACTTCGCTGCATCCATATTCCACCATGCGGGCGCTGCGCCCATTTTGCGGCATGACCAACGCCAGGGGAGGCACTTTGCCCTGAGCAATGAGGTTGTCGAGAATGACCGGCAAACGGGCCTGGCGCACGTAATCCACCCCATCTAGAACCAAAACCAGCGGCGTCGGTTCAGCGCCAGCCGGGCGGTAGAGATAGACCACGCGACGCGCGCCGGCCGCCAGCCCTTGCGTGTTGACAACGTGCCGGGTCAGCTGACCCCGCGCCACACCCCGGGCCCGCCGGATCAAAGGGGTAGGGTGCGCTTCCGGTAAATGGACATAGTTGTTGTCTGCATTGATGCCGTTCCATTTACGCCGGGGGTTGAGCGGGTCCAGAGCGCGCCAGGTGTTCCAATCTTCGCCGGGCTGGGGATCGACAGCAAAGGCATATTCCAGAAAGGTGTCGGTCGGCAGGGTGAGGGTTATGGCCCATACGCCGGGGCCGGCCGGCTCCAGACGCGGGGCCTGAGTTGGGTCCCACCAACTGGTAGCGTCGCTCATCAGATGAGGGGCGATTTCCCCCTCCCAGACAAAGGTAACCTGCCCACCTTCAATCAACGGCGTGCCCTGTGTACGTGCCCGTTCTAATAAAGTCGTCATAGGTAACGTGGGTTGTATCATGAAAACAGGAGATTGCAAAGGTCGATCAGAGCTAGAAAGCGAAATATTACGCTATCTATGAGAAATAGTCGGCGTGTGGCGTAGGTGAAAAGGGCGGGCTACAATTCCCGCCCTATGAATCGCGCCTGGCATCTTCTCAAGTCCACCCTGGTGGTCGTGCTCTTTTTTGGTCTCAACAAAGCCACCGGTTTTGTGCGCATTATCCTGGTCGGCGACGCTTTTGGCGCCGGCCCGGAGGCGGATGCCTTTGCTGCTGCTAATCAGTTGCCGGAGGTTTTTTTTGTCCTGCTGGCCGGGGGGGCGCTGACGGCGGCCTTCATTCCCGTCTACTCGCAATATCTTACCAGTGAGCGCCAGCGCGAAAGCGCCCAACTGGCCCACACCATTTTGACCCTGGTGCTGCTGGTGTTGGGCGGGGTGTGCATCCTGACTGCTCTGGCCTCCCCGTTGGTAGTGCGCCATCTGCTGGCCCCCGATTTCCCGCCCGAGCAACAGGCGTTGACCGCCCATCTGATGCGCATTATTCTTCTGAACACGATTCTCTTTGGCATCAGTGGGGTGTTGAGCAGTCGGCTCAATGCCCACCAACATTTTGCCCTGCCGGCCCTGGCCCCCATCGCCCTGGACATTGGCTACTTCATCGGGTTGTTCACCCTTGTGCCCACGCTGGGAATCGATGGGCTGGCATGGGGAACCGTGATTGGGGCGCTGTTGCACATTAGCATCCAACTGCCGGCCCTGGCGCGTCATCGCCTGGGGTATCGACCGCGCCTCACTCTGGCGCATCCCGGCGTGCAGGAGATCGTTCGTCTGATGGGGCCGCGGGTGGTGATGTTGGGGGCGATTCAGGCGGCCGACCTCTTCATTGTACGGTTGGGGTCGCGGCTACCGGAGGGGAGCGTTTCAGGCTATTTCTATGGCTTCACCCTGATGCAGCTGCCTGAAACGCTCTTTGGCACAGCCCTGGCGTTGGTGGTTTTCCCCACCCTGGCGGAACTATACAACGCCGGCGACATAGAGAGTTTGAAGCGCACCGCCATGAGCGTCTTACGGGTGGTGTGGCTGCTGACCATTCCGTCGGCCGTTGGTCTGGTCATCTTAGGCGAGCCGGCCCTGGCCCTGGTGTTGCAACGCGGCGCTTTCGATGCTGAAGCCACCACCCTGGTGTATGGCGTGCTGACCTTTCTGAGTGTGCGAATTGTCAGCGAGGCATCGTTGGAGATTGTGGCTCGCCTCTTCTACGCCCGGCACAACACCTTCACCCCCATGCTGGCTTATCTGGGCTGGGCTGTCGTGGCTATCGGCGGGGCTTATCTCTTCGTCCGGCCGTTGGGCGTGAATGGGTTAGCCCTGGCCAGCACATTAGCTTTTACGTTGCTGGCCATCGCTCTGTTCTTTCTCAACCGGCGCGAGCTGGGGGATTTAGGCGAAGGGGAACTGCTGCGCGCCCTGGGGCGAGATGTGGCAGCTGCGGCCGGAATGAGCGGTGTGATGTTATGGGTGAAGGGATTACCGTTGGCGGCCACGCCGGGCCTGCTGGCGGCGATAGCGGCCGGGGGTTTGGCCTATATCGGCCTGAACTGGCTGCTAGGGGGACAAGAGTTACAGGAGCTGCGTCAGCTGGTGTTCAGCCGGGGGCGCGCCACAACAATGGGTGTTGAGGGGTAAAAAACGCCCAACGGAGCGTCGGCTCCCGGCCGGCATAATGGTTAAACCGCTAAGGCGCAAAGAACGCCAAGAAAGAAAAGGGCCTTCATTCCCTGGTGTCTCCACCTCATGGCCGGTTTGTTTTCTTATAAGCCGTTACGATGAACGAGGGAAGGCCTTAGCGCCCTTCGCGCCTTTGCGGTAACAACAAAACGGAGCGTCGGCTCCCGGCCGGCCTGAAAGCCGGGAAACCAAGACCATAAACATCTTCCAGACCTTTATCGTCTCGGGTCTATCAGCCAGAGGCCAGCTCACGCAGAGCAGCGATAACCTGCGTCACTTCCTCTGGCGTGTTGTAATGCACAAAGCCAATCCGCACCAATCCGCCCTGTTCCAACAACCCCAACCGCTCCATCACCGCTACGGCGTAGTAGTGGCCGTGCCAGACAAAGATGCCCTGGTCGCCCAGCGCGGTTGCCACCTCGGCCGGCGTGCGGCCGGCCAGCGCCACAGCGAAGGTAGGGGTACGGGCAGCCAAATTTTCTACATCCGTCACGCCATAGACCCGCAAACCAGGCACCGTCATCGCCAGCTGCAAGAATTGCTGGCTGATAGCTTGCTCATATTGCTGAATCGCCCCCATAGCACGCTCTAAGCGGTCGCGGCGTGGGCCTTCCGCCCCTCCCAACCCGGCCAGGTAATCCACAGCTGCGGTCACCCCGGCCAGACTCTCAAAGCTCTGGGTACCGGTTTCCCATTTACCCGGCGGCAAACTGGGCGCCGGCCGCACTTTATAGGCCGTCAAGGCTTCCAACACAGTGTAGCGCCCATACAACACCCCCGTATGAGGGCCATAAAACTTGTACACCGAACAGGCCAGGAAATCACACCCCAACGCCTGGACATCGATCAAACCGTGAGGGGCAAAATGTACCGCATCCACATACACCAACGCCCCCACATTGTGCGCCAGATGGGCGGCCGTCTGGATGTCGGTGATGCTGCCCACAGCATTGGAGGCGTAGGTGAGAGCCAGCAGACGGGTGCGCGGGGTGAGCAAATCAGGCAGGCTGTGCAACGCCAGGGTGCAATCGGCCGGGTTGAAATCGAGCCAGCGCACCCCCACGCCGCGCTCGCCGGCCGCCAGCGTCCAGGGGGTGATGTTGGCGTCGTGATCCAGCCGGGTGAGGATGATCTCGTCACCCGCCTGCCAATCACGGCTGAGCGCCCAGCTGAGAGCAAAGGTCAGGCTGGTCATGTTTTGGCCGAAGATAATCTCCTCCGGCCGGCCGGCGTGCAACAAATCTTGCATGGCGCAACGCGCTTCGTCCACCACAGCATCGGTACGGCGGCTGGCGGCAAAGGCTCCACTCAGGTTGCTGCTGCCAGCGCGCAAATAGCCTGACATAGCGTCTATGACTGATTCGGGAACCTGCGTGCCCCCCGGCCCGTCTAGAAAGATGACCGGCCGGCCGGCAACTGTCGTAGCCAGAGCAGGAAAGAGCGAACGAATACGATAGGGATCCAAAGTCACCGGAATGGACATCGAGCGTCGTCTCCTAATCAGATAGTTCGTAGCCGCGCTCACAGATTCTAAACCCGATGCTGCCCGCCGTGTGGGCGGGTGCGTTGCCGATCAGGGCGCTCGCGGCGCAGACGCTGGTACAGCGCCAGGGTGTGTTCGATGGTACGCTGAATATTGTAGCGTTGAGCAGTGTGCCGCGCTGTCTGGGAGAGGCGTTGGCGCAGTTCAGGTTGGGTCGCCAGCATGACCAGCCCGGCCGTCAGATCATCTTCCCCAGGATCGGCCAGCCAGCCATCCTCACCGGGCGTCACAATGTCAACCAGGCCGGGGGAGCGGATGCCGACTACCGGCCGGCCGGCTGCCAGCGCCTCGATCACCGTCAGGGGATGTACCTCGGTGGTGGAAGCTGTGGCAAAAAAGTCGGCTGCTGCCAGATAATTGGCCACCGCCTGGGGCGGTAGCGCCCCCACCCAATGGACTACCTGTGCCACGCCGGCCGCCTGGGCCGCCTCCTGCAGGGCCGCACGCTCAGGGCCATCCCCTACCAACAACCAGTGCAGCTGAGGGGCGTGCTGACGCGCCGCCACAAAAGAGCGCAAAAGAGTTGTCAGGTGCTTCTCCCGCGCCAACCGGCCGACGTAGATCATCAGCGTGGCTTCGGCCGGCAACCCCAGGGCCGCTTTATCCAACGGTGCAGGCGGGCAAGAAAAGGGGGCCAAATCTACCCCGTTTTCAATCACCACAATCGGACGTTGGACGCCAAAACGTTGCAAAACGGCGCGTAAGCTGGGTGAGGGGGCAATGATCACATCGCTATCATCCGTCAAACGCGGCCACAAACGGCGCAAGGTGAGCCGCGCCAATGGCGGCGGCAAATGGGCGTAAACCTCGGCGTAGAGATCGTAACGGGTGTGGTTGGTGAAAACGACCGGGCCGGCCGCATAACGGTGCGCAATCTCCAACGCCATGACCGGATGGTGGGCATGAAGAATATCTTGCTGCCGCAGGCGTTCTTGCAGCGTCTGAGGGAGGCGCAGGCCGACATAGTATCCAGTTGCACCCAGAGGCCAGGCTGGAGCGCGCATCACATCGGCGTCATCATCAGGTTGGGGATCACCCCAGGTGAAAACAGTAACTTCGTGGCCGCGTGCTGTCAGCTCACGGCGATATAGCTGCACCATGCGCGTGACACCGTTGATAACCGGCGTATAACAAGCGGTGACTAGACCGATGCGCATGGACAACTCCCGTCCCCTTGCCGCGCCTGGCGGGGCGTCCGGAGGCGGACATGTTACGCCAGCGCTGCGACCTTTTGTTCCAGGGTGGCAAAAAGGGAATCAAACGAACGAGCAAAAGCCTGGACACCTTCGACCTGGAGCTGCTGCGTAATCGCTTCCAGGTCAACCCCCACTTCTGCCAGGTGGGCCAGCGTCTGGCGCGCCTCGTCCAGCCCGGCTTCCAGGGTGTAGCCCAACCGGCCGTGGTCGCGGAAGGCATCCACCGTTGGGGGGGGCATGGTGTTGACCGTCTCCGGCCCAATCAAATGATCGACATACAGCGTATCTGGATAGGCGGGATTCTTGGCGCTGGTGGACGCCCACAGCAACCGCTGCCGCCGCGCCCCGGCCGCCTGCAACGACGCAAAAGTCGGCCCGTGGAAAATCTCGCGGAAACGTTGATACACCAGCTTGCTGTTGGCGATGGCCGCCTTGCCCATCCAATCCGACGCGCCGAGGGCCGCCAGAGCTTTATCGACCGCCGTATCGACCCGGCTGACAAAGAATGAGGCCACCGAAGCCACAGCTATCGGGTCGCCACCCCCGGCCAGCCAGACGCCCAACCCATCGATATAGGCCTGGGCCACCGCCTCATAATGCGCCATGTTGAACATGAGCGTAATGTTAACGTTCACCCCCTCCGCGATCAGCTGACGCACGGCCGGAATACCGGCCGGGGTGGCGGGAACCTTGATCATCAAATTGGGGCGTTGAATGGTGTGGAACAGACGCCGGGCCTCATCCAGCGTCCCGGCGGTGTCGTGGGCCAGATGCGGCGACACTTCCAGGCTGACGAAGCCATCCTGTCGCTCCGAGGCGGCGTAGAGGTCGGCAAAGAGGTCACACGCCATCTGGATGTCAGCCATAGCCAGCGCTTCGTATAGCGTCTGGGTCTTCACCCCAATCAAAGCCAGACCCCGGATGGCGAGATCATAATCCTGGCTCTCCCCAATGGCCTTCTCGAAAATGGAGGGGTTGGAGGTGACGCCGCGCAAACCATCCTGGGTGATCAGCCGGGTCAGCGTTCCATCCAGCAGGAATTGGCGGCGCATGTTATCGTACCAAAAGCTTTGCCCGTAGGCGTGGAGTTGCAGCAGTGGGTTCATATTTTTCTATTGTCATATAATTGGGGTATAAAGTAAAGGCCTGGCCCAAGGCTATGTCGAAGGAAAGACTAGAGTGAGAGTGGTCATCGGTGCGGATCACGCCGGATTTGAACTGAAAGAGACAATCAAAACCCGCCTGCAAGCCGGAGGGTATGAAGTGGTGGATGTGGGAGCGCACAGCTACATCGCCAGCGACGATTACCCCGACTCGGCGGAGGCCGTGGCTCAGGCGGTGGTGGCCGGCGTCGCGCCTAAGGGCATTCTGTTCTGCGGCAGCGGTGTGGGAGCCAGCATCGCCGCTAACAAGATCAAAGGGGCGCGCGCCTGCCTGTGCCACGACATTTACTCCGCCGTGCAAGGGGTGGAGCATGATGATATGAACATCCTATGTCTGGGCGGCCAGATTGTAGGGCCGGCCCTGGCCTGGCAATTGGTGCAAGGCTTCCTGGCGGCGACATTTCAGGCGGATGAGCGCTTTGTGCGCCGACTCAACAAGGTGCTGGCGTTGGAAGCGCGCTATGAGGAGGGTAATCTATGAGGAGTTTGGAAGAGTAGATGAACACACCCCATCACCCCCTATCGGGCCGGCGCGCCGGCCGGCGGCTGGCCC
>DAOTXO010000014.1:0-1770 GCA_034435495.1 Anaerolineae bacterium | reverse complement strand
CAGCTGCCATACCTCGCCCGTCGAGGTCTGGCAGCGCGCCTTTAGGAAGAAGGCCGGCCCTATGACCCAATCTGCTGCAACTTCTGTGGACGACCTCTTTAAGGAGTTTCCCGCCGCCACGCGCCAGGCGCTGGCAGTAGCGTGGGAGGCTCTGCCGCCCGATGTGCGCGACAATCTGGTGACGTTTTTGCCTCTTTTCGGCCGGCACAAAAACCGCTGGCGTCAGCTTTTGGAGCTTTCCCAGGTGCAGCTGGCCATGGCCTTTGGGGCCAAACAGCAGGTTGCCATTATTGGGCCAACCAATGTGGGGAAATCCACCCTCTACAACCAGTTGATCCAACCCTCTGAGCCGCCGGCCGTAGTCAGCCCCTTGCCGGGCACGACCAAAACGCAACAGGCCGGGGATGCCGGTCTGTTCACCGTCATTGACACGCCGGGGACAGACGCGGTGGGGCGCGGCGCGGAGGAGGAGCGGGTGCAGGCTTTGCAGGCGGCGCGCACAGCCGACTTTTTGATCATCATCTTCGATGTGGTGCAGGGCATTCATCTGGCAGAGCAGAAGCTATTTGCCCAACTGACGATGCTGGGAAAGCCCTACATTGTGGTGCTCAACAAGATGGATCAGGTGCGTCAAGCAGAGGAAGAGCTGGTCGCCGGCGCGGCGCAACAGCTGGATATTGCCCCGGCCCAGATCGTGCCCACGGCCGCCATCTCCGGTTACAACCTGGAGCGGGTAGTGCTGGCGGCTGTCAAAGCCGACCCGGCCCTGCTGGCAGTCTTGGGCCAGACCCTGCCGGCTTATCGCTGGAAACTTGCCTGGCGCGCCATCAGCGGAGCGGCCTCCACGGCTGCTCTGGTGGCCCTGACGCCTATTCCGCTGGCTGACTTTGTGCCTTTGTTGGCCATTCAAAGTTCACTGGTTTTGGGCATTGCCCGCATTTACAATTACCCGCTGACTTTGCAGCGGGCGCGCGAGTTGTTGGGGGTTTTGGGGGCCGGCATGATGGGGCGCACGCTCTTTTACCAGCTGGCGAAGGTGGGCGGGCCGCCGGGCTGGTTGGTGGCGGCCACCGTCGCTGGCGGAACCACCGTCGCTTTGGGGTATGCCGCCGTCGTCTGGTTTGAGCGTGGGGAACAGCTCTCTGCCACTGCACGGCAGGAATTGATGCAGCGCGTCGCTGCAGTTCTGACAGAGCGCCTGAAAGGTTTGGGGCGTCAGCGCCCCTCCCGCGCCACGCTGGAAGAAGAGGTACGCCAGGCGTTGGAAGCGTCAGCCTGGGCCACGCCCCAGAAATGAGAGGGCCATTCCTGCCGGGGTGAAGGGGAAAAAGGAGATACCCCCGCCGTGACTCGAACACGGGCCTTTGGCTCCGGAGGCCAACGCTCTATCCTCTGAGCTACGGGGGCTTATCGGCCGGACGCTTAAATTCTCCCATAGCCAGGGTGAAAAGTCAACTCCCGGCCACGGGATGGCAGGCTGGATAGCTTTTACCTGAGGTCAGTCCCGGCCGGGCGCTAAACGCCAATGTTAACGTTTTTTCAGCTTTGACGGAGTATACCAGGTCTCATCTGAGTTACATTCGTGGTCATGGGGCCATTGAGAATAAACTGCTGGATGTGGCCTTTCGTGAGGCCCATCATCGCGTCCGTCTGGGCCGCACTGCCGCCGATCTCGTTGTTGTCCGTCGTCTTGTTTTGAATCTCTGGCGTCAAGACAACCGCTTCAAGGCTGGTCTTCATGCCAGGTGGCTCCAGTGCGCCTGGGACGTC
>DAOTXO010000013.1:0-8981 GCA_034435495.1 Anaerolineae bacterium | reverse complement strand
AGCCGGTAGTTGCCCTCCGCCCCCAGGTAGGTGTGAAGGGTGTCGCGGTTGTTGCCCCGCTCCAGCCGCACCACCTGCCCGCGTGCGTTGTAGGTCACAGCCGGGGCGTAGCTATCAGTCCCAGTCAGGCTGGCGATGGCCCCCTGGCGGTTGTAGCTGAAGCTGAGCACCTCCCCGTTAGGGGTGACCTGGCTGGTCAAGCGGTCCAGGCTGTCGTAACTGTTGCTCTGGCTGTAACTGGGGCCGGCCGTATAGCTGACCGTCGCGTCTGTCACCCGGCCGCGGGCATCGTAGACCCAACTCTGGCTGCCCCATGGCAGAAGGGTGCGCGTCAACCGTCCCAGCGACGCCCCATGCCCGGCTTCATCATAATAATGCTGCACCTCGTAGGCGGCGCAGGTCCCATTTTCGGGACAGGGGTCGGCTGGCCGCACGTAGGTGGCCGGGTCAACGCCGCTCAGGCTGGTGCGTCCCTTCAAGCGCAGCCGGGCGTCGTAGTAGAAGTTGACCGCCTGCTGGCGCGCATCCACCTGAGCGATGAGCATCCCCGCCCCGTCGTACTGGTAGACCCAATCCCCCATATCGGGATCGTGCATGGCTATTTTGCGGCCGGCGGCATTATCATAAGTCAGCGTCGGCGGCTGCTCCCGTTTTCACGGGAGTGACGGGCTGGGGGCCGGCCGGCGGCAGGAAGGCCGGGGCCAGGGTGTGAGTCAAGAGCGTGAAGATGACCACCCACGTGATGGGCGTCGTGTTCCGGGAGGGACGCGCTGTCGAGTGAAATAACATACCAACCCCCTATCTGGCCCTGGCAGGAACCAGACATCCTATCATGAAACCCTCTATGCGCCGCCTGGCAAGCGGCGTTGGCTTATACAAGTTGAAAATCAAGATACCATACGTCCGGCCGGCTGTCAAGCTCGCCTTAATCTAAAAGTCCCAGGCCAGCTTTATCAGTTGGACATGACAACCGAACCGTTACACATTTCATGCGTCCATGCGAATACTTTCAGATTCCCGGCCTATCGGCTACAATAAAGGTAAGAAGGTGTTCGACGGAGTAAGCTGTGGAGATACGCCATATCCTGGACGTTCTCCGTCATCCACCATCAGGTCAAACTTTCAGGTGGCGTCATGTGATGCCGCGTTACATGGGGTAAGCTGCTGGTCGCGTCAAGAGTGCGGCCGGCCGCCAGGAGCCATTTATGCCATCCCTCCAAACACGTGTCGATCAATTTCTGGCCCAGAAACGCATCGCTGTAGCCGGCGTCTCACGCAATAGCGCTGAGGCGGCCAATCTTATTTATCGCAAGTTCCGCGATAACGGTTACGAGGTGTTCGCTGCTAACCCCAACGCCGAGCGGGTTGAGGGGAACGCCCCCTGTTACCCCAACTTGCACGCCATTCCCGGCGGCGTCGAGGCAGTCTTAATTGCCACCCCGCCGGCCGCCGCGCAGGCAGTGATGCAGGAATGTGTCGAGCTGGGCATCCACCACGTCTGGATGCATCGCTCTTTTGGAACTGGCAGCGTCTCAGACGAGGCGACCCGTTATGGCCAAAGTCAGGGGCTAAATGTCATCGCCGGCGGTTGCCCGATGATGTTTCTCAAGCCTGACTTTCCTCATCGCTGTATGCGCTGGGTTTTAGGGGCAACGGGCAAACTGCCGGCCGGTTGAGGTTGGTTAGCGCCGCGCCAGCTGGTGCGCCAGAAAGCGAGCCGCCTGGCGTTCGGCCCAAAAGCGCCCCCACCCCTCCAGAAAACCGACGTGCCCACCCTGCGCCGGAAAGCATGCCTGTAAAGCCGGGTTAGCTCGAATCAGTTCCTCAGGCAGTTCAGGCGTGAAGAAGGGATCGTCGCGGGCTGAGAGCAAAAGAGTGGGGCGGCGAATGCCAGACAAAAAACGCTGAGCGCTACATTGCCGATAATAATCGGCTAGATCGCGGAAACCAAAGACGGGCGCGATAAAGGCGACATCGAAGTCACGCACCGAGCGGGCGCGTACGATGGCGTGCCTATCCACCACCCCGGCCCAGCGCTGCGGGTCGGCCAACACTTTGGCCTGCAAGGAGCGCAGGATACGGCGGGCGTATAACCGGCCCGCTCCCTCGTTGAAAGGGCCGGCGCTGGCAGCCAGATCGTAGGGAGGTGAGATGGCGGCCGCCGCCTGAAGCTGCGCCGGCAACTGTCCGTCATCCTCCCCCAGGTAGCGCAACAGGATGCTGCCCCCCAACGAAAAGCCTATCAATCCCAAAGGTGCATCCGGGTAGCAGTTGGTCAGGTGCGCCACCACCAGCGCCACATCGGGGGTGAAGCCGGCATGGTAGGTGTAGGGAGTGCGGTTCGGTTCACCGCTGCACGAGCGGTAGTTCAGCCCCACCGGACGCAAGCCCCGTTGCGCCAGCTGGCGATAGGCTTCCCGCATATAGCTGCGGTGTGCATTGCCCTCCAGGCCATGCAACACCAGGCCAATCGGAGCAGCCCTATCGGCCGTCTCCCACCGCAGATGGGGTGTATCGGCATAATCGAGATCGACAAAATCCCCATCTGGCGTTGTCAGTCGTTCGCGGCTGAAGCGCAAGCCACGTGATGAGCGCACAAAGTTGGCGGCGATAGTCTGAGCGTGGGGATTGCTCAGACCCCAGGCCGGCCGGAAAGGTTCACACATAAAGGGTTGCACAGGGTGCATCGGGGCGGAGAGTGATCCGTCTTTTATGCCTGTCGGGTAATCACCCGCGCCTGTTGGCGCTGTTGCCGCCACCGAATGAGACGCTGCCGCACCGGTTTGAGTCGCACCAACAACATCAAAGCCAGCGCCAGAGTGTACAGGATGGGTTCGAGATAATCTTGCTTGACCAACCAGATGTAGTGCACCACAGCCAGGACGCCGGCCAGATAGACCAAACGATGGAGTTGCTTCCATCTCTTTTTTAACTGGCGCATCGACCACTGGTTGGAGGTGAGGGCCAGGGGAATTAAAAGCAAGAAAGCAGCCAGGCCGGCCAGGGCGTAGCGTTTCTCGAACAGCGCATCCCCAATCAGAGCGGGATCGAATTGATAATCCAACCCCACGAAAAGCAGAAAATGGACGCACACATACATGAAAGCATACAACCCCAGAGTGCGTCGCAAGGGCAGCAGGCGTTTCCAACCTAACACGATATCCAGGGGCGTGATCAGCAAGGATAGCATCAGCAGGGTAATAGCCGGCTTGCCCGTGCGCAGCGTCGCCTCGCGAATGGGGTCAACCAGCTGCCAGTTCCACCAATCCCATGCCAACAGCAGCAAAGGAAGCCAGGCCCCCACATGGACGACCACCCCCAGAGCAGCGTCCCAGCGCGCCTGCCGGGCGCGTTTTTGCGCGTGTGTTTCTCTAACTGTCATGAGCTTTTAGAAGTTGGCGCGCAGGTCCATGTCGGCATAGAGGGCGGCCACCTGCTCACCGTAACCATTGAAGGTCAGCGTCGGCCGGCGGGTGAGTTCCCCAATGCGTCGTTCGGTGGCCTGCGACCAGCGTGGATGGTTGACGGCCGGGTTGACGTTGGCATAGAAGCCATACTCCGAAGGGGCGGAAGCCATCCACAAAGAGGTGGGCATCTCCTCCACCAGGTCGATCTTCACAATGGATTTGATGCTCTTAAAGCCATACTTCCACGGTACAACCAGACGCACCGGCGCGCCGTTTTGGGGCAACAGGGGTTGACCGTAGAGGCCGGTCGCCAACAGGGTCAGGTCGTGCATCGCTTCATCCAGGCGTAACCCTTCCACGTAGGGCCAGGGGAAGGAATTGAAAACAGCGCGATGCGCCGGGTACTGCTCAGGATCATAGAGCGTCTCAAAGCGTACATAGCGGGCCTGGGAGGTTGGCTCCACTTCCTGGAGCAGTTTAGCCAGGGGGAAACCCACCCAGGGAATGACCATCGACCACGCCTCGACGCAGCGCAGACGGTAGATGCGCTCTTCCTGGTCGAAACGGGTGCGCAAATCCTCAATGTCGTACACGCCGGGGTTGCGCACATGCCCCCCCACCGTCACCTGCCAGGGGGAGGTGCGAAACTCAGCCGCCAGGTCGGCCACCCGGCCTTTGTCAGTGGTAAATTCGTAATAGTTGTTGTAGGTGATCACGTCCTGAAAATCGGTCAGGCTGTCGCCCAGTTCGTCAGTCACAGCACTCACCTGACCGCCGCCCAACAGCTCCGCTTCCTCTCCGGTCGTGGGGGCGCGGCCACGGGGAGCATTGGGGTTTTCCGGCCGGCAGGCAGCCAGAGCGGCGCCGGCCGCCACCGCCGCCGCGCCCAGCATGAATTGCCGGCGAGATAGATAGAGATGGTGGGGGGTCAGTTCAGAGGAAGGAATTTCCCACCCCTTCCGTTTTTTCAACAACATGCGCTTGACTCCTGATAGACAATCTGCGCCGGCCGCCAGGCCGGCCGGCAATATGTGAACGAATACGCCTACTCTAACATAATTGGCTGATAAGCGGCTAAAGAAATGGTTGTGAGAAGGTTACAGGGTGGGGGCATCAGTCACGGCAGAGGCATCAGGGCGCAAGAACCAGCCGATGAACCACACCCCCAGGGCGATGCCGCCCGCTGCCAGAAAGGTCTCCGCCAGGACAGCGGTGGTGACGCCTATCAGACCTTCGATCAGGGCCTGGGTGTAGCCAGGATCGGTCAGGGCAGGCAATACCAGTCGATCCCGCAATATGATGAACCGCTCCAGCCCCCAGGCCGTCAGGGCGGACAACCCCACGCTCATACCCATGAGGCGCAAAACCAGCACCAGGCTGGCGGTGATGCCCCGTTGATCGGGCGGCGCGCTGTTGATGGCGGCCGCGCCAATGGGAGCGATGACCAGACCCAGACCGCTGCCGACCATGGCCAGATGCCACGCCATGATGCTGGAGGGAGTGGTGGGGTTCCAGGTGGCCCCCATCCAGCCCAACCCTATGGCGCACGCCAGCAAACCGGCCAGGGTGACAGCCCGATACCCGGCCATCCCAACCACTCGTCCCCCCACCCAGGCCATCAGCGCCATGGCGCCGGTCATCAGGCTCAATAGGCGGCCGCTGCGCAGGGCGGCCGCCGCCGGCTCAGGTTCCAGGGCATTGATGAGCAGGGGAACATTGACCATGGCAATGATCAAGATGCTGCCCACGCCAAAGTTGATAGCCAGGGCCGGGGCGAAGTTGCGCCGCCGGAAAAGCCTCAGGTCGATCAGAGGCGCGCCATCGGGTCGCTGTTCCAGCCGCCGCTGCCAGAGGTAGAAAGCGCCCAGCGCCGCAACGGCCACAGGATAGAACCAACCCGTCTCCAGGCGGTCGGCCGGGGTCAGGGCCTCAAAGCCGCCGGCCAGTTGCACATCTCCGCTACCTAGCAGGGCGACATTGAGGGCGATCAGGCCGGCCGTCAACGCCAGCGCGCCGGGCCAATCCAGGCGGAAGGCGCGTTGCGGTGGGGGTAGCTGGCGCAAAGCGCGGCCGGCCAGCAGCAGACCGATCAGACCCAGGGGAATGTTGAGATAGAATTGCCAGCGCCAGTCGAGAAAACGAATCAACAGCGCGCCGTACAACGGCCCCCATACCCAGCCCAACGTGTCCACCGCCCCCAGAATGCCCAGGGCGCGCGCCCGCTCCTGACGAGGATAGAGGTCGCTCACAATTGCCAGACTGACAGGAACCATGGCCCCACCCCCCAGCGCGGTCAGGGCGCGGGCAGCAATGAAGGCGGGCCAGCCCTGGGCCAGCGCGGCCCAGATGGAGCCGACCATGAACACCACCAGCGCCCCCATGAACACCCGTTGCCGCCCCACCCGGTCGGACAATCGTCCGGTGAAAGGCATGACGGCCACATAGGCGATAAGATAGGCGTTGACAATCCAGGCGGCACGATCCAGATCGGCCGGCACAGCCAGGCCCAGATCAAATAAAATCGCCCGCAGCATGGTGGCAACGACCGTCAGATCGTCGGCCGCTACCAGGACGCCAAAAGACAGGACAGCCAAAACGAAACGAGGGGAGGGGGAATGGGCGGTAGGCATAGGCGCACCCTCATCAGAGGAAGAATGCTTTGATGGCGGCCGTCATATCTTCGATAATCAGATACCACTCATAATCAGGTTGGCGTGTCACCCACACCGTATCCCCCTCGATACGCAGGCGGGCAATGCCTGGGATCACGGCCAGCGCCTGCGCCAAAGGGGAACCGGCCGCCAGCGCCTCGGGTGTCAGATAGGTTTCGGCCGGCCCGTCTGTCAGCCGCAAGTTGGTAACCAGTCGCCAGGTGTCGGGGGTGTCTGTTTCTTCCGGGGTCAGGGAAAGATATTCTGACATAACCTTGATCCTCGTCCTTTGCTGGTGGGCATTATACCACTTCCGGCCGCCTGGTTGGATCGGCCGGCCTGCGCCGACCGGCAGCAACGTCATCACCTGGACAGACTTTGGTATAATGATGGGAGAGCAGGCTACTCTCCCCGGCCATGGGCAAGGCTTAGCAAGCCGGGGGCCAGTCAGCTTATGTTTGAGGAGTGATGCGTATGAACAAACTCTTTGGTTTTTTGGCCGGGGCCATGTGTGGGGCTGTGGTGGGGGCAGCCGCTACCTTGTTGTTCACCCCGGCTTCGGGTGAGCAACTGCGCGCCGATGCTATCCACCGTTGGGAAGAAGCGTTGCGCGAAGCACGTCAGGCCATGGAAGAGACCCAACGCGAGCTGGAAACGCAGTTCGAGCAAATGCGCAGCCAGAGCTAGGCTGTGTGGCCTTCTGCCCATGCTCACGAAGCCTGGCCCCACACTTGCCTTCCTGCCCCAGGCTGACGCCCAGCGTCTGGCCGAGTGTCTGGTGGCCTTCGCCAATGCGGGTGGGGGAATGGTGATTCTGGGGCTGAACGAAGATGGCGACCTGGTCAATCCCATTTGGGATCAGGAGGCGGAGGATACCTTACGCCAGGCGGTGTTGCAATGCCGCCCGCCTGTTATCGTTCAATGGGAACGGGTGGAACGGGGGAATACCCGACTCATTGGCATTCGCGTTCCGCGTAGCCCCCAGTTGCACAGTTTGAGCGATGGGCGCGTTTTGGTACGCCACGGGACGGACAATCGTCTCATGACGGGGCAGGAGCTGGCCTTTTTGGCCAGCAGCCACCAGCCCATGGAGTATGAAGCGGAAGTCGTCCCCGGCGCTCATGCGGCCGATCTCGATCCCCTGATCTTGAATGAATACCTGGGCAAGCGGGAGGCGCGCGGTGCGGCCAAGGTGGAGTCGTTGCCCCAATTCCTGTTCGAGATTGGGGCAACTGACCGCGAGGGCCACCCCACCATGGCTGGTTTGTTGCTGTTTGGGCGCAATCCCCAGGCGTTTGCGCCGCAGAGTGGGGTGGTATTTGTCCGCTTTCTCAACAATGAACCACGCGGCGAAGATGGAGCGGCCGGGTACGGCCGGCGTGAGGAGTTGACCGGCCCACTGCCCCGCATCATTGAACGCGCCTGGAATCTGGTTTACGCTGAGATGTACCGGGGGGCCACCATCCCCAGCCTGGAGCGAGAAGAGCGGGTGGAGTATCCTCGTTTTGCTGTGCGCGAGGCCATCATTAACGCCGTCTGCCACCGCGACTATCGCATCAAGGGACGACGAATTGAGATTCGCATGTACAACGACCGTCTGGAGGTGATCAGCCCCGGCGGTCTACCCGGCTACATGACGCTGGACAATCTGGTGGATGATCACTTCTCGCGTAATCCACGTCTGGTGAATGGTCTTTATTATTGGGGGTATATTGAGGAGTTAGGGCTGGGCATTGACCGCATGATCGAAGAAATGGTGCAACAGGGTCATCCGCCGCCCCATTTTCGTGATACCGGTTACTCCTTTACAGTCACCCTCTTCAACGCCATCAAAGATAGCCCCTTGCCACGCTGGACGCAGAACATGAACGAACGCCAGACGCAAGCGTTGGATTATGTGCGCCGTGAGGGCAGCATCACCAACGGCGAATACCAACGCCTGTGTGACGGGATTTCACCGGAAACGTTACGCCGCGACCTGGCCGACCTGGTCAGCCGGGGATTGCTGCTGAAAGTTGGCTCCAAAAAGGGCACCTATTACATTCTTAAGTAACGCTGCCCGCCTATGCCACGCATCAGGGCCTCAGGCAAACGGCCCTTCTTCCAGGGCGATCAGCACCGCCTGGGCGGCCGGCCGCTCGATCACTTGCATCACATTCCCTACATGCACGATCAAGGCCGTGTCTGATGCGGCGGCCGTCTCCACCATCACCCCCGGCCGCAAGCCATGTTCCGCCAGATAGCGCAGCAGATCGCTGTTGCTGTCGTCAGCGATGCGCGAGATACGGCCGGCCACCCCAACCGGCAGCTCCGTCAGGGGATAGTGATTGATCTGCGCCACAGCGCCGCTTTTGGATGGAATAGGCGCGCCATGGGGATCGAACTGGGGATAGCCCAAAGCCGCAGCGATGCGCTCTTCCAGCTTTTCACTGATGACATGTTCCAAAATATCCGCCTGTTCATGCACCTCATCCCAGGTGAAACCCAGGGCTTCAATGAGATAGAGCTCAATCAGGCGGTGATGGCGGATCACTTCCAGCGCGATCTTTTCACCGGCCGGCGTCAACGTCACTCCTCGATGCTTTTCATAGTACACCAGGTGTAAATCCGCCAGGCGCTTAAGCATTCCTGTCACCGAGGCCGGCTTCACCTCTCGCTCCTCAGCCAGGCGCGACGTACTGACCGGCGACTCCGTCTGCGCCAGATGGTAAATGCTTTTTAGATAATCCTCAATCGCCTGATGCGTCAGGCCGCCGCGTTGGGCGGAAGAGCCTGGTTCCAGACGATCAATTTCAGGGGCCATAACTTTCCAGCACACGGTTGATCAGGTTTCAGCGACAGAGGCCCCACAGGGGCGGTCGAGGTGTCGTGTGTGATTATAGTGTACCAACTCTTGACTGCCCCGTAAATGATCGGCGCGGCG
>DAOTXO010000012.1:0-18639 GCA_034435495.1 Anaerolineae bacterium | reverse complement strand
AGCCGGTAGTTGCCCTCCGCCCCCAGGTAGGTGTGAAGGGTGTCGCGGTTGTTGCCCCGCTCCAGCCGCACCACCTGCCCGCGTGCGTTGTAGGTCACAGCCGGGGCGTAGCTATCAGTCCCAGTCAGGCTGGTGCGTCCCTTCAAGCGCAGCCGGGCATCGCAGTAGAAGTTGACCGCCTGCTGGCGCGCATCCACCTGAGCGATGAGCATCCCCGCCCCGTCGTACTGGTAGACCCAATCCCCCATATCGGGATCGTGCATGGCTATCTTGCGGCCGGCTCTAGCTCCGGCGGGGTGGCTGCTCCCGTTTTCACGAGAGTGACGGGCTGGGGGCCGGGGTGTGAGTCAAGAGCGTGAAGATGACCACCCACGTGATGGGCGTCGTGTTCCGGGAGGGACGCGCTGTCGAGTGAAATAACATACCAACCCCCTGTCTGGCCCCGGCAGGAACCAGACATCCTATCATGAAACCCTCTTATGCGCCGCCTGACAAGCGGCGTTGTTTGGAATCTAAAAAATTAGGATAACGTAAGCGCATCCCTTGGTCAAGGGCTTGAGGCAACTTTGCTTAACAGAGTTTATACCCACAAACGCTGAGGATTGGGCGAGGATAGAAGCTGTTAGCAAAAGCAGGGATTAGAAGTCAGGGGTAGTTTATTTAGTTCAAAGGCAGTCACAGAGCATTAGCCCCGGCGTGTATACTGAATCTCCGGCTGCTTACAAATCCCGCCGGCTGAACTGCCACACCGCATACCCCAGCAGGCTGGCCAGGTAGACGAGGGCGTAGCCGATCATAAGGGAACTGGGTTCGGTAGCGACGGCGAAGGGGCCGGCGAAGTTGGGGTTGCCGAGCAGGCGTGGCTCAAAGATGAGGGCGGCTTTGCGCCACAGGGCCTCGATGGGCATGATCAGGCTGGCGAGGATGCCCAAATTGACGGCCGTTTCGTTGCGCAAAAGCCCGCCGACTGTCTCCACCCAACCGCCAACAAAGGCGATGCCATATAACATGAAGGCTAAGACGCCGTTGGCTAAGGTTGAAAGGCGTGACCCGCCGGCGATACTGACGGAAAGCATGAGCAGGGAATTGAGGACTAATAGCGCCATGCCCTCGACCGGCTGACGCAGCGCCAGACCGGTGCGCAGGTAGCTGATGAGCAATACCCCTCCTGCCAGAAAGAGACTGTAGGCGGTCACCATCACGGCAAACCCTAACCATTTGCCCAAGATGATCTCCCAGCGATACAAGGGCTTGGTGACGAATACATCCACCAGATTATTCTCCACCTCGCCGGAGATGGCAGCCACGGAGATGAGCACCGCCATGATCACCACCAGAAAGTTCGTCACATACAGGCCGGCCATGGTCAGGAAAGTGGCCGGGATGGTGTTCAACTCAGATTCGGCCAGGGGGTTGGCGTCCACAAATTCGCGCCAGATGAGATGTAACCCTACCCCAAAGACGACCAGAAAAAGCACACCCATGATGAGAGCGACCCATAAGATGCGCCGGCGTTGCGCTTCGCGAATAGTCAGTTGGGCAATGGTGAAAATGGACATAGATGGGCAATCAGGTCACGTCGCCGCTGTGCTCGCCGACGACGCGCAAAAAACGCTCCTCCAGGGAGAGACGCTGGGGGCTGAGTTCGTAAAGGCTGTGACCGTGCGCCACAAGCCAGTTGACCAGTTCGGGGATGACAGCCTCGCTGGGCAACAGCAGATGCACCGTCCCGTCCCGCTCCAACCGACGCTCCTGGGTCAGGGTGTCCAGGTGCGCCATCAGCCCGTCTGAAGGATCCCCCACGCGCAATTTAACCGCCACAGCTCCCTGCTCCAGGTCCTGTAGCCGGTGCACTTCCAGCACACGCCCTTCGCGAATGAAGGCCACGCGGTCGCAGGTTTGTTCCACTTCGCTCAGCAAATGGGAGTTGAGGAAGACAGTTGTCCCTTGATCACGCAGCTCATTGATCATTTCGCGCACCAGGCGCCGCCCCAATGGGTCCAGGCCAGAGGTAGGTTCGTCCAGAAAGACCAGCTCTGGGCTGTTCATCAAGGCCTGGGCCAGCCCGATGCGTTGGGTCATGCCTTTGGAAAAAGCAGCCAGGCGCGTTTGAGCCCGGTCGCCCAACCCCACCCGTTGCAACATGCGCGGGATGACAGCCGCACGCCGGGCCGGGGACATACCGTACAATTTGCCCTGGAGGTCGAGAAACTCGGCCGCTTTCAACCAAGGGTAAAAGCGGAAATGTTCGGGCAGGAAGCCGATCTTGCGCCGCGTCAGACGATCTCCCAGGGGCTGACCCAGGAGATGGGCGTCGCCGGCCGTTGGCCGGGTCAGTCCCAATAACATCTTGATAGCGGTGGTTTTGCCGGCCCCGTTGGGGCCCAGAAAGCCAAAGATTTCTCCTCGCTCCACCTGCAAGCTGAGATCGGCCACGGCCACTTTAGGGCCGTACTCTTTGCGTAAATGATGGGCCTCAATGGCTGCGTTCATAACAGGAGTCGCCGGTTGTCGTGGCGTTAACTGGGTGCGCTCCCGTTTTCCCGGGAGTGACGGGCCGGGATGGCCCAACAGGGTGACCATCCCGAACCGAACAAGGACTTTCCCAAACTTAACGATAATAAGGTTTCATCTCGTCAGCCAGCTTCAGCAGATCATCCACCTGCTGCCCCGGCCCACCCAGAAGATAGAGCGTCTCCCCTTCTTGCCAGAGCACAAAGGCCGCATCTTCGTTGACCGCTTGCAGCGCCAGGCCAGTGGTCTCGCCCAGGCGCACTTCGGTGAAGGTGGCCAGGGTGGTGGGCAACGGGAGAATCAGGGTGCTGGTCCAGTCGATGTTACGCGCCAGTCGGTAGGCTTCAGTGTCGCTCATGCCCAGGAAACGGAGCAGCGCTTCACCAATGAGGGCCGGGTCGATATCGGCCGGGTAGCTGACGACTGGCGCAGACATCTGAACCATCATGACATCTCCCCAACTGAGCAGGAGTTGGTTATAGAGGCGGGCCGCGATTTCTGCGCCTTCCAGGCTGTCGGGCAACACAGCCGGGTCACCACCCACCGCTTCCAGCAAGGCGCGCGCCCCGGCCAGATCGATCACCAGCGTCGCCTGACCGCCGGACTGGATGGCAATCTCATCCGGTTGCCCCAGCACCGCCTGCGCATCCAGGTAGCGGAAGCCCGGCCCTCGCAAGCGTTGCAACGCCTGGCTGATGTGGGGGTAAGTGGCCGGGGGTTGGTCGCCCGCCTCAAAAGTGAGCTGGCCGGGGAAGATGCCCTCTTGGGCTATCGCTTCCAGGGCCGCCAGTTGTTGGGGTGAAATGGAAATGGGGGCGAATTTCTTGACGCGGAATAGCCCCAGGAATTCGCTGGCGGCCGCCCGCGCCGGCGGAAAAGTGAAGACAAAGAGTAGAGCGAGTAGGGTGGCAAGGCCGGCCAGAGCCGGTTTCCAACGTTGCATAAGGATCATCCTCCACGATAAAGGTTGAGACCTGGCCAGAGCCAGCTGGTGGTGGAAGCGCAGCAAGGCGCGGGGCGCGGCCGGTCTGGCGTCGCCGGCCGGCGGCGTCAGGGCATCCAGTTGGGTCATGACATCTTGCAGGGTATCAGGCTCGTGCATCTTTTCCCTTCTCCTCAGCGCCGCTCCCGTTTTCACGTGTAGGGGCGAATCTGCGTGTTCGCCCCCTCAGGGTTGAACCGCATAGGCGCGACGAAAAGCCTCGGCGGCGCGGGCCAGCAACTTGCCAACAGAAGCTGGCTGTACATCACAGGCCTGCGCCAACTCGGCGTAGCTCAAACCCATCTGACGCAGCAAGAGAAGCTGGGCTTGCTCAGGTTTGAGCCGCAACAGCGCCCGACGCACGGCCTGCACTTCATCGCGCTGCTCTGCCTGGTAGGCCGGGTCGTCGGCCTCGGTCGCTTCCGGCAGCCACAGCCAGTCCCGTCGCCAGCGGCGCGTCCGACCACGGATGGCGTTGTAGGCGGCGTTGGTTGCCACGCGGTAGAGCCAGGCGCTGACGTTGTTGTCCGGCCCGTCACTCCCGTGAAAACGGGAGCGACGCGGAGGGGTCTGATATAGCTTCAGAAACACCTCTTGCGCCAGGTCTTCAGCCTCGCTGCGCGTGCCCACCAGGCGGTACAGGAGACCGTAGACCCGGTCGTAGTGGGCTAGAAAGAGGGCATCGAACTCATCTTCCTGGCTCAGACTGAGGCGATTGACGTTCTCGCTCACAAGCGCCATATTAGTGGTCTGTGTCCCAACTGCGCTTCATAATCCTTCTAAACACCACGCAGCGCTGTTTTGTGACACGCAGCCCCCGTTTTCACAGGAGTTGGCCGGCCGAAGCACCCGCTAAAGCGGGAACTACGAGCCAGAAGCAGCGCGCTCCCGTTTTCACGGGAGTGACGGTTCGTAGTAACGGCTTTAGCCGTTGGCCGGCCGAAGCACCCGCTAAAGCGGGAACTACGAGCCAGAAGCGGCGTACTCCCGTTTTCACGGGAGTGACGGGGCGAACACACATGGGCGAACACACAGGTTCGCCCCTATACGTGAAAATGGGAGAGTGAACAATACTTTGAACGCAGGCTCATTGTTTATGCTCCCGTTTTCACGGGAGTGACGGGCCGGCCGACAGCTCGCGCTCCGTAGCCGCGATTTCCCAACCGCGCCGATTCACCCTTTCCCTTCCTTCGCGTTCTTTGCGCCTTCGCGATGAGAACTTCGTTTATTCGTTCCCATTTGTTGCCCCCTTCGCGTTCTTTGCGCCTTCGCGGTGCGTCATTCCGATAAACGTTTGGGTCAGCCGGGTTGTCGGTATATTCCGATGCCTGGCGTGGTTCCACCCTCACCCGGCTGTTAACGGGAACGGTTGATAACCCGCATAGGCAGCGGCCCTTCGATCCCCAGGGGAAAGACAAAATGTTGCCGGGCGACGTATTCCGGCGCGGTCTCTAGCCGCACCTGTTGCGCCATGGTGGCGATCAGGAGGGTGGCTTCCATCAGAGCAAAGGCGCTGCCGATGCAATTGCGCGGCCCGGAGCCAAAGGCGAAATAGGCTTTGCGCGCCTGTTTGTTGGCGGGGTCAAAGCGTTCAGGATAAAACTGCTCCGGCCGCTCCCAATAGTCGGGATGGCGGTGGAGATTGTAGGCTGCCAGCAGAATGGGCGCACCGGCCTCGGCCGTGTAGCGGCCGAGTGTCGTCGGCTCCATGCTTTCGCGCAACAACACCCAGCCGGGTGGGTGAAGACGAGTGACTTCTTCCACGATTTGTTGGGTGTAGGTCAGGTGGGGTAGATCATCGGCGGTGGGGGTGCGGCCAGCCAACACCCCGGCCAGTTCCGCGTGCAGTTTCTCCTCCACATGTGGGCTTTTGGAAAGATGGTAAAAAGTCCAGGCCAGTGTCATGCCCGACGATTCATGACCAGCGAAGAAAAAGGTGCGCACCTCATTCACCAGCTGAGCATCTGACATCACCTCGCCGGTGTCCTGATAACGTGCTTCCAGCAGCAGTTGCAGGAAATCGTGGGGCTTATCCGGCCGGCGGCGTCGCTCGTGAATCAGAGCCTGGACAATGCGGCCGGCGTCCAGGCGTGCCCGCCAATAGCGCACATTCATGGGGGTGGGGATGAAGAGCGGCGCAGCCAGAGGGTGTTCCAGGCGGTAGGGAATGTACTGGCCGCCAAAGGTCAAGGCCTGACTGAGCTGGCGTCCGCGTCGGCTGGCGCGCAGATCGATGCTGAACAGGGAGCGCCCAATGATGGTCAGGGCGGCGTCCAGCATGGCCTGTTTGACATCCACCATCACCCCCCGGCCGGCCAGCGGTCGCCAGCGCCCCACGATCTTATGCGCTTCATCGGTGATGATGGTGGCAAATTGGGCGATATGCTTGCGGTGAAAGGTGGGGGACATCAGGGCGCGTTGCTGCCGCCAATACGCCCCTTCAGCGGTAAAGAGGTTCAGCCCGGCCACCTGCTTCACAATATCATAAAAAGCATCCAGCGGGCGGTAGAGCTTCACATCCTGGCGCAACACTTCGCGGGCAATATCGGGATGGTTGACAAGGTAAGGTTTGAGCGGCCCAAAGCGCACCTGTACCACTTCCGGGTAGCGCGCCAACAGATCACCCAAGACGCGGGCCGGGTCTTGCCAGAAAGCCTGCCCCATGCCCCATAACCAATGGACGCCTGGGTCATAGGGGGCGCGGCTCCCATTTCCACGGGGGTGAGGAGCCGGGGCAACCGGCTCAGTAAAAGAAGTGGCGGTGGTTTCGGGCTGGCGCTGAACAGCTTCTGGGGTCATGGGAGGCTCCGTCAATGTCGGCGACAAGGGCGCGGGGGTGAACACGGGGGGCGAACACGCAGGTTCGCCCCTAGCCGTGAAAACGGGAGCCGCGCCCTCGCCGGCCGGCCTAGCGTTTGAAGACTACCGGCGCAAAGATGCCATACGTGCGGGTGGTCAAAGTAGCGCTCGCCGTTGTGGTTGGGTCAAGCGCCGAGGCAGCGGTCAGCACCACCGCGTCGCTGCCGATGGTTTCAAGGGTGACAGCAACCGTCGTTTGCCCGGTCTGGCCGGGGCCAAGCATGACACTGCTGGGGCCAACAATGGTGAACCAGGCGTGGTCGCCTAACGTGAGGGTGAAGGTGTCGGTATAGCTGCCCAGGTTCGTCACCTGAATGGTGTGGGTGATGGTGTCCCCCCACAGGCCGGTTACCAGAGAGTCACCGCTCAGCATAACGCCCACGTTCACCTGGGCGGCTGTCTCCCCGTTGACGGAGGCGCTAACCGAGGGAACCAGGTTGGCGGTGGCCGTCAGCGTAAAAACGTCGCTGGCAATTACTACATCGCGGACGGCCGGGGTCTGGGGAATCGCCACTATGACACCCAGCTGACTGGCTTCCCCCGGCCCTAGCGTCACGGGAGATGGTTCAAGAAGGGTGGTCATCCAGGTGTTGCCACTAACCGTCAGGGTAAAGCTGTCCGTGATGTTTCCGTTGTTGGTCAGGGTGAAGGTGTGGGTCACCGTTGCACCCGGCGCGCCCACCTCGTGCGAAGCTGGCGAGAAGATAGCCCCTGGAGCCACCACCTCCACTGTGGCTGTGGCCGAAGCCTCGGCGCTATTCTCGCCATCGGAAGCAGTCCACACCGCCGTATTGACCACCGTAGCGCTGATCATCGTGCTGGCCAGGAGGTTGGTCTCCGCGCCGGGGTTGAGGACGAAGGGTAGGTCGTCCAGCAACACACCCAGCTGGTCATCTACCAGATCGTGGGTGGTGAAGGTCACATTGCCGCTGTTGGTAACGGTGAAGCAGTAGGTGACCGTCGTCCCTGGCAACACCATGATCTCAGACACCGCGCCGCAGCTGCCATCCAGGCTGACCGTCTTGCTCAGGGTGATGGCGGGAGTGATCGGGGTCAGGCTGAAATCCTGGGTGGTGGTGTCGCCGACGACCATGACCACATCACTGACGCTCTCTGGGAAGTACCCCTCTTTTTCAGCCGTCACGCTGTAGCTACCGGCCGGCAAGGCCAGATCATACTCGCCATCGGCATTGGTGCTGGTGGTGAAGACATCCACCCCGGCCATGGCTGTGATCAGCACACCGGCCAGATCATCCCCATTTGTGGCATCCACCACCTGACCGGCCAGCAGGCCAGTATCGGCGGCGACCCCGCACCAATCCACTACCCGCTCCAGGGTTTCGTCGCGGGCGGTGGTGGTGGGTAACGCCTCCCAGGGGAAGCCCCAGAAGGTAGTTTTGTAGAGGGTGTTGTCGCGCAAGACGGCCGCGCTGTCCTGATTGCCCATGAAAGCGGTCTCGGCCTGGCCAACGGCCGGCAAAATACGGTCACTGTAATTGGTGAAGGGGTAAATCAGAACGTAAGGCCCCAGGCCATTAAAGAGCGCCCCCTGCCCCGTCACAGTGGTCTGGCTGATGTCATCCGTGGCGCTGCCCACTCCCAGGTAGGTTGCCATGAAGCTGGTCAGCCCGCGATCATAATGGTAATCCTGGCTGCTGATGAAAAGGCAGTTGCCAGCGTCGAGCCAGGCGCTCAGGGCGGTTTCACCGGCCGCCCCAGGGCCGGCCGCCCCGCCGAACTCATCGCCGGTGAACCAGATCACAGCCCGATAGGGAGCGAGCTGGGCGCTATCGGGCTCATTGTCGCTATTGGTGGTGTCCCAAATATCGTAAGCTACCCCTAGACTGTCCAGGCCGGCGGTATAGAAGGCGCGCACATCAGGGCCGTTGTCGTCGTCATCCACTAGCAGGATGGGCGGCACATCACGCACCGTGAAGCTGAAAACGGCAGAGGTTCCCCCCTGACCACACACGTTGCTGCTGCTGACACGCCAATAATAGGTTGTGCTGGGTTCCAGGGGTTCGGTGGCGCTGTAGGTGGTGGCCTCCAGTGTGGCGCTAAGCACGATGTTGCTGAAAGCAGGATCAGTGGCGATATCGATGGTGTAGCTATGCCCCTGCTCTGCGGCGCTCCAGGTGAAGGTGGGTTGGGTCAGTTGGTTGGTTGCGCCATCGGCCGGCGTCAACAAGTCGGGAATGGCCGGGGGCGCGTCCGCCACTTGCAGCGCCATGCTCAGGGTATCGGTCAGCACGCCGTCATCCCCCAACAGGCTGAAGTCGTACACACCAGCCGGCACACCCGTCGTCGTCACCGTCAGCAAACTGTCACCGGGGATGTCGATGGGGTTGGGGTCGAAGGTTGGGGTGGCCCCGGCCGGCAGACCCAGAGCGCTCAACGTCACCTGACCGGTATACCCATTGCGATCCAGGACGGTGGTCAAGGCGGCATCCGCGCCATCGCCGCAGACCTCCAGGAAGGTGTCATCCTCGTGGAAGTAAAACTCAGCTGCTAGGGTGGGTTGCACCATAAACAACCCTTGCTCAATGCCGCTGATGATCACCACCCCACTTTCAAAGTAAGGATAAACGCTCCAGGCTCCATTGAAACTGGCGCTGTTGCTGGTCGGGTAAATATCGAAGTAGCCGGCTTCAAACAGGTTCACATCCGCCACGCCGGTAATGTCTAAAATGCGCAGACCGCTGCGATAGTTGGCCTGGTAAGTGTGATCTCCTTTGACATATTGGTTGTGGTCGATGGCTGCCACCGGAGCGGTGTAATGCCCTAACAAGATCGGCTCTTCCAGATTGCTGACATCCCATACATAGGTATAGGTATTGTGGCCGAAGTTCGATTCATCCAGTTCGTCATCCAGCAAAAAATAGCGTTGGTCTTCTGTCAGCCACCCCTGATGGGTGTACCCGCTCCCTGGGTAGCCGGTGCGCGAGAGTTGCAGTGGCGCAGCCTTGTTGCTGACATCCACAATTGTCAGGGTGTCTTCGTTGGAATTGAAGCAAATCTCATCCTCCTGGCGCGTCGCATCCGGCCCGGTGTACACCACACATTGGGTATCGTGGGTGTAGCCATCGCTGCTGAAGCAGCCGGCAAAGATGGGGCTGGTTGGGTTCTGGATGTCGACTATGTGCAAGCCGCCCGAACAGGTGGATGTGCCGACAGCGTAGGCAAAGCCGGTATCTTCATTGATGGCGAGGTTGTGGGCGTTGCCAAAGCCGCCATAAAAAGCGGTCTCGCTGAAGGTCACCGGCGGGGCGGGTACATCGCGTAGCTCCGTCAGGTCGAAAACCTGCAAGCCGTGGCCGCTGGCTTCGCTGACTACAAAGGCATGGTCGGCGTACACCTTGATATCGCGCCAGCTGGAACTGGTGGTGTGGGTGGGCAACTTGCCCAGGTAGATGGGATTGATGGGATCGGTGATGTCCACGAAGCCGGTTCCGTTGTTCAAGCCCATTAAGGCATATTCTCGCCCAGTCATGGGGTCGGTCCATCCCCAACTGTCGTTGCCGGCCGTGGCCGAGAAAGTGCTCAGAGGAATGAAGGAGAGGAGGTCAACGTTGGAGCAGGGATAGATGTCGGCAAACCCATCAATGCAGGGGGTGAACGCCAGAGGGGGACGGTTTTCGGCCGGCTGTTGGTCAGCCAGAAAAGCTTCCATCGTCCGGGTCAGGCGTCCGCGTTCGGCCGTGGCTTGCGCCGGGGTGGCGCGATAGACAGACCAGGTGAGGGCCAGAAACCCTACCAACAACAGGGCTGGGCATCCAATGGTGAAGCGTAATCGATTGTGGAACATACCGTTTCTCCTTAAGCCTTGCCAGAGCAGAATGACGCACCGTGAAGGCGCAAAGAACGCGAAGGAAGATCGGGGTGGAGCATAGCTGAACTATAACCCAAGGCGTCAGGGACGCAAAAGTTTCGCTTCCCGTTGCACCGCGATTGAGAAACCACGGCTACACGAAGTGCCAGCTTCTTTCCCAACGAAAAACACCACCAGCAACGTCCCCCCAGGTTGGATGGGGACGGTATGGATCTTTTTGCTCTCACCTCGTCGTACTATGCGAAATTATTGCCCCCTGCCCCCGGCTTAAAAAGGCATGGTTGTGTCTATCAGGCCTTGATACCAGGTGTTGAGAAAGGTCAGCGCTTCTTGAAAGCGACCCGCCGGCAGCTGTTTGTAGCTGGTGATGCCGAAGCGGCGGTACAACTCGCCATAGACGCCGCCATACTCGTTCCGGCCGCTGCGTTTGCCCAATTCGTTGGCGACCGCCTTGACCGCCTGGCTGATCTCGCTGGCCTGGGCTTCTGAGACGGTGCGGTTGGAGCTGCCCAGGTTGTTTTCCAACTGTTCCAGTCGTGTGCCGATAACGTCCAGGCGCTGGCTCTGTTCGTCCAGCCGCGTTTCCAGAAGCAGCTGGTTGCGCGCCAGCCTGGTCATGGCAACCAACATCTGGTAGGCCTGCGCCGCCGGGGAGTTGCTTTGGAGCACGCTTTCTAAATCCCCCTCCCCGGTGAGACGCCCTTCCTGGAAGGCTTCTGCCAATACTTTGTAACATTCGCGCTGGTAGCGAATCAGGCGCTCGCTCAATTCTGGGCGCACCCGGCTGGCGTTCATGCCAAAAAGGAACCCGCTGATCAGGTCGAGCGGCAGGCAGCTGGTGAGTTGCGCTCCCCCAGGGGTGGTCGTTACGACCATACCTTGCAACGCCGGGCCTAGCACGGGGTCGCGGGCGATGCGTTTGCGTTGGGCTGACCAATCCACCCCCAGCATCTCGCAGATGGGGCGCACCGGCACATAAATGACGCCGTCGCTGGCGCGCACCGCGGTGAGGGTATCTTCGTAGAAGATGACCTCTTTTTGTTCGACCACGTTGAGCTCAGGTAGTTGCGTTGTCATAGTCGCTTCTTAATCTTATAGGATGAGGGGCATGATGCAGGCAATGGGATGTCGGCCGCGATGCTGGCAGGAAGCTGGCGCTCCAGCGTATTTTCTGTATATTCCGTGCCTTCCGTGGTTCACTTCCCTTTCCAATCGGGCATGGGCAGCTCCATCGTCACACGGGGAACCAGATTGCCCTCCAGCGCGCCGCGATGGATTTGCTCCAGCCCTTTGGCGATCAGGTAGCGTAGCATTTCCATCTTTTTGACGTTGTAACGTCGGCAGACGCGGTTGATCTCGTCATCCATCTCCGGCGGAATCAGGATGCTGCGGCGCAACTGTTGGCCCACCATAGAGGGGTCTTTGCCTTCGCTGTGCAGCGCCCGGCGCACCTCGGTGGTGGGTACAACCTCCAGGGGGTTGGTCAGTTGCTTGCGGCGCGGCGTCGCCCGGCGCGCCTGATTTTCACTTTCGCCAATCGCTTTGAGAAAATCTAAGGGATCATCGCTCATGGTAAATACGCTCCACCAGGGCTGTGTAAGCCTGGGCGGCCGGTGAATCCGGCGCGTACTCCAGCAGGGTCATGCCGTCTGAGGCGGCCGCTTCGGCGACGGTCTGGTTGCGGGGAATGGGTTCGGCGACCGTCTGAACCCCATAGGCGTTTTGCAACGCTTCTAAGATCTGATTGTCCTGAATCTGGCGTTTGACATAGAAGGTGGGGATGACGGTGTGGATACGAATGGCGATGCCGGCCAGTTGGGCCTGACGAATGTTCTCAATGTTCTGACGCGCCCCGATGGTGCTCAGATAATCTACCTTGACCGGCACAATGGCAGCGTCCGCCAGGTCGTAGACGGCATTCATCAGAACATCGTGCGCCGGCGGGCAGTCGATGATGACATAACGGAAGAGCGACATGATCGCCCCCAACCGTTCGCGCATCACCTGCACCAGGGGAACCCGCTCGTCACTGCGCTGGGTGGGGTCGATCATCGAGAGGGTGTTGTGCACCGCCTCCTGCATAATCAGGCGGCTTTTAGCCTGCGCCAGTTCCTGGTCAGATGGGATCAACCACAGGTTGGGTCGTGACAGACCGTCGGCCTGGCGATCTGTCAGCAGCAGGTTGTCGCGCACGCCGCTGGCCCCGCTGAGGACATGGGCCAGGTTTTTGCCGTTGGGGTAAACCCCCAGCGAGTGGGCGCAGTTGCCCTGGGCGTCGAAGTCGATCAACAACACCTGCTCCGGCCGGCCGCCGGCCGGTTGGCGTTCATAGCAGCGCCGGGCCAGACCGTGCGCCAGGTTGACGGCGGTGGTGGTTTTGCCCACCCCACCTTTTTGATTAACGACGGCAAACACCCTGGGGGGGGTACTGTCCATGTTGCTGCGCTCCTTGAATGGCGTTGGTGGCCGGCGGTAGTTGGTGTTGAGAGCCGGTCAACCGATGAATCGGTATCATCTGGTATCAATCTGATACCACTATCGTACCAATTTGGTATAAGATCGCAACCAATTTGTACCACTATAACGACAGGGTGTCAAGAGCGTGTTGGAATATGCAACCATCTGAAACCAATATGGTATCAATATGATTCATAAATGGTATGATTATGACACCAATTGGTGTCATTTTTCACATCCGGCATGTCTGTGGCCGGCCGGGGTGACGCTGACCAGGCATGGCCGTCGGATGCAGCGTGAACGGCGAGCTGAGCACAAGGCGCGACCGGTTTGCAATCCCGCCTTTGGTCTATACAATAAACCCGCAAGGCAAGCCGGGGGCGTGTTGTCACGGGTTGCACAGGAAGCACCCCGGCTCATTCCAAAGGCGCGCCGCCATTCGTCAATCCCATTGGCATAGGGATCGGGCCGGGGCAGAGGGAGCGCTCAACGGCCGGGTATCCGGCCGGTGGCGCGGTCTGCAAGTCAGCTTAATTTGGGAGACAGTCATGGTGTATAACCAACCAGGCGCGGCCAGGCAACATACCCAGGCCGTCTGGCAAGCCTTGCTGGTGACATTTCTGTGGTCTACCTCTTGGGTGCTGATCAAGCTGGGTTTGCAGGCCAGTTTGCCGGCCGTCACCTTCGCCGGCCTGCGTTACAGCCTGGCGTTTCTGTGTTTGCTCCCCTTCGTTCTCAGCAACCCGACCCACCGCCGCGCCATTCGAGGCTTTTCCCGCGCCCTGTGGGGCCAGCTCAGCCTGCTAGGGCTGGTGTTTTACACCCTGACCCAGGGCCTGCAGTTTGTGGCGCTTGGCTTTTTGCCGGCCGCCACCTTGACCTTGCTGCTCAATTTTTCGCCAGTCGTGGCGGCGCTGTTGAGCGGCGTTGTCAACCACGAGTCGCCCTCTCGCTCTCAATGGGGTGGCATCCTGGTATCCACACTCGGGGCGATGATTTATTTCTTGCCCTGGTCAGTGCCTGGGGGGCAGGTGTTGGGCCTGGCGCCAGGTCTGGCCGGCGTTTTGGCCAATGCGGCTTCGTCTGTGTTGGGCCGGCGCGTCAATCACCACAGCGGGTTGCCCCCCATGCTTGTCACCACGGTCAGCATGGGTATCGGCAGTGTCTTTTTGTTGGGGGGTGGGGTGGTCGCGCAAGGCCTGGGGAAGCTGGCCCTTCAGCACTGGTTGATCATCGGCTGGCTGGCGGTGGTCAACACAGCGCTGGCGTTCACCTTGTGGAACCACACCCTGCGCACCCTGACGGCCGTCGAGTCGAGCGTGATCAACAACACGATGTTGCCCCAAATTGCGCTTCTGGCGTGGCTGTTCCTGGATGAACCGCTCACCCTCAGGCAGGGGTTGGGGATCGTCCTGGTTGCTGGGGGGGCGTTGTTGGTACAGGTGTGGTCACGCCGGCCGGCCTGAAAGGCCCGGTTATCCGACTGACGTAGGCAAGGCCTTATGGCCGGGGTGTCCGACACATTCCGGCGCGCCCGATGCCATTCAAGCGTGCGAGGTCGGCGGCAAAGTTGAGACGGCTTAAAATGGGTCTCAGACGCGCCGGCCGGCGTTATAGGGGAATACTCCCATGTTTTTTGGCCGGATTGATGTCGCGCTTGTTTTGCAGCATATTGAAGGCGTTGATCAGCCGCGGCCGAGTCTGACTCGGTTCAATCACGTCGTCAATGTAGCCGCGGCCGGCCGCCACATAGGGGTTGGCGAACTTGTCGCGGTAGTCCTGCACCAGGTCTGCTTTGCGGCCGGCCGGGTCGGCCGACACGGCCAACTCGCGGCGGAAGATGATGTTGACCGCGCCATCCGGCCCCATGACCGCAATCTCGGCCGTGGGCCAGGCCAACACCAGGTCGGCGCGGATGTGGCGGCTGTTCATGACGCAGTACGCCCCACCATAAGCCTTGCGGGTGATGACGGTGATCTTGGGCACAGTCGCCTCGCAAAAGGCATAGAGTAGTTTGGCCCCGTTGCGGATCACCCCGCCATGCTCCTGATCAACACCGGGCATGAAGCCGGGGACATCTTCAAAGACGAGCAGGGGGATGTTGAAAGCGTCGCAGAAGCGAATGAAGCGAGCGGCTTTGGTGCTGGCGTTGATGTCCAACACACCGGCCAGGACGGCCGGTTGATTGGCGATGATGCCAATGCTACGCCCGCCCAGGTGGGCAAACCCCACCACAATGTTTTGCGCATAGTGCTCCTGCGTCTCGTAGAAAAGGCCATCATCCACAATCAGGCGAATCACATCCTTGATGTCATACGGCTTGTTGGGGTTGTCGGGAACCAATGTATTCAGGCTTTGCTCTGTCCGAAAGGGGTCATCTTTGGTGGACTTGAGCGGGGGGTCTTCCATGTTGTTGGAGGGTAAATAGGCCAGCAACTCGCGCACCATGTAGAGGCAATCTTCCTCCGACTCGGCAGCCATGTGCGCCACCCCGCTGACACCGTTGTGCACCATGGCCCCACCCAGCTGGTCAAAGGTGACATCCTCACCGGTGACGGTTTTCACCACATCTGGGCCGGTCACGAACATGTAGCTGGTTTTGTTGACCATGAAGATAAAGTCTGTCAGGGCCGGCGAATAAACAGCCCCACCGGCGCATGGCCCCATGATGAGGCTGATCTGGGGAATGACGCCGGAGGAAAGGGTGTTGCGCAAAAAAATATCGGCATACCCACCCAGGCTACCCACTCCTTCCTGAATGCGTGCCCCGCCGGAGTCGTTGATACCGATGATGGGCGCGCCGTTCTTCAATGCCAAATCTTGCACTTTACAAATTTTGGCTGCGTGTGCTTCGCTAACACTACCGCCCAAAATGGTGAAATCCTGACTGAAGACGTACACCAGCCGGCCGTCAATCGTGCCCCAACCGGTGATGACGCTATCCCCCAGGTATTTTTGTTTGTCCATCTCAAAGTTTGTTTCGCGATGAACGACAAAGGCATCGATTTCATGGAACGAGCCGCGGTCGAGCAGTAGATCCAAGCGCTCGCGTGCGGTGAGTTTGCCAGCCTGGCGCTGGCGAGCAATGCGTTCTGCGCCACCCCCTTCCTGAGATTGAATGCGCATTTGACGGAGGTATTCGATCTTGTCCATAGAGTCATCCTGAAGATTCGACGCACGTCCCGGCCGGGTAGGGGGAAGGGCCGCCACACCTGACCAGGCGCACGTATAAAGTCATCCTGTTGGGCGAGCGCCGGGGAGATAAAGCGGCGGCTTAAAGCGGTTTGACGGCCGCTGCCAGCGGGTAGTAACGCACCGCTCGCCCCAAAGCCAGCGTGGTGAGCCGAAAGCTGGTCGCTGCCTGCACATACTCCCACGCTCCCAGTTGCCCCTTGCGCCACGCCTGCCGGGGCCAGCGCTGCATGTGGCGACGAAAGCCGCCCCAACAAGGTTCGGTGGCATCCACCACCTGCACCTGGGTGAAGCCCACCGCTTCAAAACGCTGTTGATAGGCGGTTAGATCGGCTACATAATTCCCGGCCGGAATGCGCAGGCGCGCTTGCAGCCGTGTTTTGGGTTTGTCGAGCAAAATATCACACAGGACCAGCCGTCCGCCCGGCTTTAATACCCGAAACGCTTCGCGGAAGAAATCATCCATCGTGTTAAAGCGAAAGGCCGCCTCAACACAGAGGATGTTGTCGAACGAAGCCTCGTCGAATTGCAAACGGGTGGCATCCATCAACAGAAAAGTACAGCCGGGCGCATTGCGCCGGGCGATAGCCAGCTGATTTTCAGCGATGTTGATGCCCACCACGTCGGCCGGCGCATAATATTGTAACAGGGTGCGGGTGGTTGCGCCCAATCCACACGCCACATCCAGGATGCGTCCCTGTTTGTGGGGGATAAAGTCGAGCAGCTTGTGCACCAGGTTCTCACAGGCTACGGCCTGGGATTCCAGGCCGGATTCCCAATAGCCATAGTTAAAGAAGCCGCTGCCTTCATAGTACAACTCGGCCCACCGGCCGCGCATACCCCGGGTACGATCAGAACGTGTCATAAATGGATTATCAGGGCCGGCTGTTAGCCGAGCCGGTTGTCGAGGCCTGGCTGGCTACTTTTGAGCGGCCGCCAGGACATAGTGGCGCAGCGCCCGTTGGCGAGTGGCAATGACCAGGCGAAAGCCCAGTCTGGCCCGCCAGTAGTCGCCCCAGGAAAGTCGCCCGGCGGCGCGTTCCTCTTGCGGCCAACGTTGAAGATGGCGCTTAAATCCGCCCCAACACGCTTCGGTCGCGTCTACCACCTGGGTTTGAGCAAAGCCGGCCGCCTCAAAGCGCTGGCGATACGCTTCCAGATTGGGGACGTAGTTGGCCTCCACCCGATGGAGTCGCCGCTGGGTGCGGCTGGAGGGTTGGGGGGAGAGAATATCGGACAGGGTCAACCAGCCCCCAGGTTTTAACACGCGGTGCGCCTCGCGCAAAAATTGGTCGCGGGTGTTGAAATGAAACGCCGCCTCGACGCATATAATGGCATCAAAGGTAGCCTCGGGGAACTGCAGGTTGACGGCATCCATCAGCAGGAAGGTGCAACCCGGCGCTAACTGACGCGCCTGACTGAGCTGGGCCTCGGAAATGTTGATGCCGGTCACGGCGGCCGGCGGGTAGTAGCGCAACAGGTGGCGCGTCGTAGCGCCCAACCCACAGGCCACATCCAGAATCGTGCCCTGTTGGGTGGGAAGGTAGCTTAACAGCTTTTCCACTAAATTTTCAGAGGCTTCGCGCTGGCTGTGGATGTGGGGTTCCCAATAGCCGTAGTTGAAAAAACCGCTGTCTCCGTAGTAACGACGAGCCAGAGGCCCGCCCATGGATTGATCGTAATCCATCTCCGTTCGCATAGTGTTTTAGGTTCCTATTCCCTATCGCCCGGCGCGTTCTAAGGCTCATAACCGAAATGGCGCATCGGCTCGCGCAGGATGTCGCAAATGGCCGCATAGTTGGTCTGGATTTCCGGCAGGAGTTTAACCGGGCGCGGCCGGATGAGATCATAGGTGAAATGTGCCGGCGGCTCCATTTGCAAATAGTCAAAGATGTGGCGCAACGTTCCTGGCGTGTCCGCCACCAGGTCCTCATAGCGTACAGCGACATAATCCTGCGGTTGAAGCTGCTGGATGTTGCGGATGTAATCGTTGAGGATTTTTTGGGCGGTGCGGGCCATGGTGCGCAACCCGACGCCGGTGGTGCTTTGGGCGAAAAAGCGCGCCAAAGCCAGTCGCAGCGGCCGGGTGTGCAGGTTGGCGTAGGTGGGGTCGATCAGGGCGTAATATTCATTGCGCCGGCCGGTAACGGCCCGCGAGGTTTTGATCTGGGAGTTGAGGACATGCACCGGGTGACGGTGGATGAAAATGAGCCGGGCGTGGGGGAAGAGACGCTTGAGGTTGAGAAAGTCGAGGTAATCGCCGGGGTTTTTGAGCAGCAGCGGCCGGCCGGGGTCGGGAGCAGTGTATTGCACTTTGCGGCAAAATTCCAGAAAGAGCGCCTCGTTGTAACGATTGATCATAAATTTCTGGAAAACGCGCTTGTAAGATGGGCCATCCACTTTGAAGAAGCGGGGATAGGCGGCGTTGTGCAAGACAAAGCCGTACTCTTCAGCCGTGTCTGGCGTGACCCCCATATGGTCGATCTCACGGTCTTGCAGGCGTAACGACTCGAACAGGCGCGCCAGCTCGGCCCGCACCTGCGCTTCTTCACCCTGCACATGGTTGCGCAAAATCTGGTTATGTTTGATGACGTGGTAAGCGGAGACGTAGTTGAAGCGGTCGCTGTTGGCGATCAGCTGGTGCAACAGGGTTGTGCCAGAGCGCGCACGGCCTAAGATAAAGACAGGTTGGAAAGCGACATCGTCAATCAGGTGTACATACGGAGCGTCAGGCTGGGCGTGGGTGTCCATGCGGCGGTTGGGTTCATCGTTCAAGCCGGGCGCCCCCGTGAGGCTGCGCCCGGCC
>DAOTXO010000011.1:0-11623 GCA_034435495.1 Anaerolineae bacterium | reverse complement strand
CCCCCCCCCCCCCCCCCCGCCAGCGGGAAGGGGGTAGGCTCTTACATTATAGATCGGCGACAAAATGGTGTCAATAGGGTGTCAAAAAGGGGTTGAGGGTTGAACGGCCGGCTCTATTGAAACGCTTATGTGCCGTGCGCCTCAGGACATCTGACAGCAGCCCAGCAAGCTGTTATAATTCAGTTAGCCAAACACGGCGGGAAATGCCATGCTATCCAACCCCACTTATTCCCCATTTACGTTGCTGACACCAACTCACAAAGGAGTTATCCATGGACAAACAAACGTTGATCGCTCACTTGAATGACGATCTGGCCGGTGAACTCGGCGCCATCATTCAATACATCACCTATGCCGCCAAAGCTACCGGCCCCTATCGCCCCCAACTGGCTCAATTTTTCCTGGCTGAAGTGGCGGATGAGCAGCTGCACGCTCAGTTCCTGGCCAACAAAATCGTGGCCTTGGGCGGTGAGCCAACCACCACGCCTCGATCAGTGCCGGCCGCTCGCAACAATCATGAAATGCTGGAGGCGGTGCTGGTAGCGGAAAAACAGGCCGGCCGCGATTACACCCAGCGCGCCGAAGAAGCTGGAGTGTATGGCGATAAAGGCCTGATGGTGCAGCTGGAAGATATGATCCGCGATGAGATGGGGCATGCTGAGGAAACAGAGCGCATTCTACGCGACTGGCCCTTCTGAGCCACTGCTCCCCTGTCCCTTCTCCTCCCGGCGCATCAGGCTGGCTGCCTGATGCGCCCTTTATGAAAACCGTAATATCTACCGAACTACAGAGAAACATACGTGAAGTGATCGATTGGGCTCGCACGCAGGGAGAGGGGGTGGTGATCGAAACCTATGGCTGCCATTGTATCTTACGCTGAATACCAGGCGTATCAACAGTATAAAGAGGCGCGGGCAGCGCGTTTTGCCCACCTGCGTCAAGCTACAGCTGCCAACGTCTCCTCCAACGAGTTCAGCAAAGCAGGAGCCTTGTTCCTGTTAGAAGCAATGCGGTCCACTAGGCTACAACACACCCAAATCAGCCAACAGAGCCATAGACCACACGCGTCGTTGATGAGGAAGGTGATGGATTTAATCACGGGCAGCTCTGATCTGCTGGGCGTAAAGGTTATACAGGTGTTATTCGGATCAGGTTTACGATTTTGTACAGTTATTGAATGCAATAAGCCCGGCTTGATGATGGATTGTTAAATTGCGATTGAAACATGTGTTCTGTTGTTTTATAATGATGTTGGGTGTGGAGGAAAAATAATGCAGGAGCAGTTATTTGGCGGGGACTGGACTGAGGAAAAGCTAAAGCGAATCCGAAAATACCTGAACGCTTACACTACCGCTTTAAGGAAACAACATTTTTGCACCGCTTACATTGATGCATTTGCCGGTACAGGATATCGCCAAAAACAAGGGGAGAGACCCGCTGATCCTATGTTTCCTGAGTTCATGGAACATGATGCTCAGACATTTTTACAAGGCTCTGCCCAAATTGCATTGCAACCACAGCCTAGATTCAACAAGTATATTTTCATTGAAAAAGACCCAGGGCGATTTCATACCCTACAAAGGCTGAAAGATAACTTCCCTGAGACCGATATTACTCTCGTCCAGGATGATTGTAATCCTTACCTGCAAGATCGTTGTTCGAAGTGTAACTGGCGAGATCATCGAGCTGTCCTCTTTTTAGACCCATTTGGAATGCAAGTGGAATGGAAAACTATCGAAGCCATTGCATATACCAAAGCCATTGATCTCTGGCTCCTATTTCCTCTAGGTGTTGCCGTTAATAGGCTTTTACGTCGGGACGGACAGATCGACGAGGTGTTGAGAAAAAGATTGGACACATTGTTTGGTACAACAGATTGGTTTGACGCCTTCTACCAAACCGAAACCAAACCAACACTCTTCGGTGAGGAAACACGCCTGAGGAAAGTTGTGAATCTGGAGCAAATTGGGAAATATTTCGTCTTGAGGCTGAAAAGCATCTTTGCTGGTGTCGCCGAGGAGCCATTAGCCCTGTACAACTCCCGTAATAATCCGCTCTATCTGCTTTGTTTTGCAGCTGGTAATCCCAAGGGGGCAAAACTGGCTGTGAAAATTGCTCAGGACATTCTGCGTAAGTGAGGTGCGCATGGCACAATCAACCATAGAATGGACTAATGCAACCTGGAATCCTGTGACAGGCTGCACGAAAGTCAGCCCCGGCTGTAAACATTGTTACGCTGAGCGGATGGCACACCGACTACAAGCCATGGGACAACCTAATTATGCCCGGGGCTTTCAACTTACGTTACACGAACATATGCTGGAACGCCCTTTAGCCTGGAAGAAGCCTATGCTCATCTTTGTCAATTCAATGAGCGACCTTTTCCATGCCGACGTGCCCCTTACTTTTATCCACCAGTTGTTAAACGTTATGCGCCGCGCCCACTGGCATCGTTTTCAGGTGTTGACCAAACGCTCCCAGCGGTTGCTGGAGCTAAACGCTCAACTCGAATGGCCCCCAAATGTCTGGATGGGGGTTAGTATTGAAAATGAAACCTACCGTTACCGTATCAATCACCTGCGCCAAACCGGAGCCTACGTCAAATTTTTATCCTTGGAACCCTTGCTAGGTCCGCTGCCAGCACTGGATTTAACAGGCATTGATTGGGTTATTGTGGGTGGGGAGTCCGGTCCAGGAGCCAGACCCATGTCTGGTGAATGGGTGGTCGATATCCGGCAACAATGCTTACAAGCCGACGTTCCGTTCTTTTTCAAGCAGTGGGGCGGTCCCCAAAAAAAGACAAAAGGACGGTTATTAGAAGGACAGACGTGGGAACAAATGCCTGCTGCTAATATTTTCACCCCTGTAAGTGGGTAAAAATTCTGAGGAGTGCCACGTATAATGCCTAGGGTAGCCCCAGGCGCTATTTTTAGCACTACCTTAAGCCCTTCTCACGCTTCAGCCTCCTACGGATAAGGTGAGGGGCTAGGCGTGACAGGGGGAAGGAGGGTGACGCCGATCACCTCTGGGGTCGGGGTTTCGGTGGGGATAACGGTCTCGGTGGGAGGCGACGTAGGGGTGGGGGTTTCAGTAGGCTGATCGGTAGCGGTCGCTGTTGGCGTGGGCGTCTCGGTAGGGGTGGGCGTGGCGGTCGCCGTCGGTTGCACCAGCGTCAACAAAACACGTGTTTCCAGCGCCACCGGGTCGAAGTCGGGGGTGTAGCGGTTATCTGGCCCAAAGACGCGCAGACGCAGAGTGACCGGTCCGCCGGGAACACCCGTTGTATCCCACAAACCCAGCCGACCGCCAAGATTTGGCGTATCCACCTTTGGCCCGATGGGCGCCCAAGCCTGGGGATCGTGGCTTTCACCATATTCCAACACGTAGCCGTTGAAATTGGGGGCCGAGGCCTGGCCGCCAATCTGCACCAACTCTGTCACCGTCTGGCCGGTGACGGGTTCTGTCATAGTGGCACGGGGGCGTTCCATGTCGCTGGAACAGGTTTCGGTGGGGGCCAGGCTCAAGGGCAAGGTGATGCCTTGCTGCTGTAACCATTGCTGCCCTTGAGGCGTGTTCTGCAACCAGGCCACGATGCTCTGCTGATCACGCGCCTGGACATCGGGGCGAGCGTTGATCTGCAAATTGAAAAAGGGAACTTCCTGCACCGTCTCTGGACAAAATTCGTTGGCGACGCGGTAGGTCCATAAATCAATCGGGGTGCGACGGGTGAAATGATGGTCGGCAGACAAGGGCAATTGGGCCTGGCTGAACAGCTCCATCCGCCGATTGGCACAATCAGGCGTAGGTAGGGTTCCCGAATCAGCGCAAATTTCTAGCTCCACCACGCCGGCCGGCCGATTGAACGGCGTCGGTGGCTGGTTAGTCAGGGCAGCGTTCATGAAACTATTCCAAATAGGAGCGGCCTGTCGATAACCGGATTGGCCGGGAGCCAACACTTCATTATCGGTGTTGCCCACCCACACCACCGCCGCCAGGTTGGGGGTATACCCAATTGTCCAGGCGTCGCGCACATCCAGCTCATGTGTGCCCGATGTGCCCGTTTTAGCTGCCACCAGATGGTTGGGAATGGTCAAAAAGTTGTTGGGGCCAAACTCCTCCAGCCGGGCGGTGTTATCTGACAGAATATGGCTCAACAGATAAGCGTGTTCAGGCGCGGCGTGCTGGGTGCTGGCGGGATCGGGCGGTTGGTATTGGTACAGCACCTCGCCGTTCTTATTTTCAATGCGGGTGATGGTGTGGGGCGATAGATAGCGCCCCTGGTTCGCCAGCATGGCGTAGGCGGTGGCCATGTTCAGCGGGCTGATTTCCCCACCACCCAGGGCCAGCGCCAGACCGTAGTTGCGCGGCGCGCCCAGCGTGTCGCACCCCTCATCTTGCAACCCAAGACCAAAGGCGCTTGACCGTTGGATGAAGGGACATACCCCCACGTATTCCAGCGTCTTGACGGCCGGAATATTGTACGAGTTACCCAACGCCGGCCGCGCCAACAATGGCCCATGAAAGCTGTTGTCAAAATTCTTCGGCTCATAGGGGGGGTTCGTCCCATCCGGAAACTGGGTAGGCACATCCCAAATCAAAGTCGCCGGCGTCCACCCCTGCTCCATCGCCGCCAGGTAGACAAACGGCTTAATGGTGGAACCGGGTTGGCGGGGCGCGAGCGCCATGTTCACCTGTCCGCTGATGCTCTCATCGTGGTAATCAGCGCTACCCACCAGAGTGATGATTTCCCCACTGGTAGGGTTCAATGCCACCAGGGCGGTGTTGTTGGCGCCGGCCGATTGAATATTGGCGCGCTGGCTGGCCACGATCTCCTCCGCCAGACGTTGCAGGTTGGGATCCAGGGTGGTGAAGATGCGCAGGCCGCCGCGATAAATCGCCTGGGGATCGTAAATCTCCTCCAACTCCTGCAAAACATAGAGGGTGAAATGGGGGTGGGTGATGGTGGCCCGCGGCGGCTGCATGGCGCGGACGGTGGCGGCCGACTCATTCAAGGCCACCTGCGCCTCGGCAAAGGAGACCATGCCCTCCTGCACCATCAGCGCCAATACCTCCGACTGCCGGCCCAGGGCCAGCTCTGGCGCGGTGATGGGGTCCCACAAAGCCGGGGCCTGGGGCAGGCCGGCCAGCAACGAGGCTTCCGCCAGGGTCAGGTCAGCGGCCGGTTTATTGAAGTAGGTCTCCGCCGCTGCCTGCACGCCATAGGCGCGGTTGCCATAGTAGATTTCGTTCAGGTATAGCTCCAGAATATCATCCTTGGTGTAATCGGGGTTGCGGTGTAGTTCCGCGGCCAGGATGATCTCGCGCACCTTGCGCTCGAAGCTGCGTTCGGTGCGCTCGTCCTCCCCCAGGAGGAGAGCGCGTACCAGCTGTTGGGTGATGGTGCTGGCCCCACCGCCGGCGTACACATCCCCCTCTCGCGCTGCCTCGACAATGGCCCGCGCAATGGCAATAGGATCGAAACCGGGGTTGGTGTAAAAACGGGCATCCTCTGTGGCAATAGTGGCGTTGATCAAGTCGCGGTCGATCTGCGCCAGGGGCACATAGGTCCGGTTACCTGTGTTGGGATCTGCCAGCGCATAGAGCAGATTGCCATTGCGGTCAAAGATGCGCGCCGTCTCAAAGGTGCTGGTGCGGTTGCGTAGCTCACTCACCGGCGGCAAATCGCCCGCGATCAGGATGTAGCCAATACTCGCCGCGGCCAGGCCGAGCGTCATGCCGACCAACAGCAGAAAGATGCCAATTAAGATGAGGCGTCCCAGGCAACTGCCGCCCTGACGAGGGGCCTGGCGACGCTGATCCACGGAAGAGACCACCACGCGCGTGGCGGCCGCGTCGGCCGGCGCCTGACGCGCCGGCCGCGCCATCTGGGCTGTCGCCGCTGCGGTGCCAGCCGCTGCCGGCCGAACCGTGGCCGCCTGAGTCTGACCGGGAAAAGCCAGCGCTGGATTGACCCGCGTTGCCTCGTGATCCTGTTCAGGGGGGCGACGGGTAGGTTGGAAGTGGCCGGGGCGCATGGGCGTAGCCTGGGCCGTAGTCGAGGCGGCTGGGGAAGCTCTGTGAATCGTGGCCGGGACCAGAGGGGGGGGCACGTTGTTAGCCGCCGCCGCTGCAGGTGGAGTAGTGATGACAGGCGCTGGAACGGCCGGTTGTTCCTCCAACCCACCCGCCTGACGGATCAAATCCAGCAGGGACACTGTTTCCGGCAATGGGGTGGGCGCGGTCGGGTCGGCCGGCGTGGCGGCGGGTTCAGGCGTCATGGCCTGCGGGTCGCTGGTCTCATCCGCGTACTGGGTCATAAAAGCTACCGTCGGCGTTGCTCAGGCCGGGTTATTCTCCACCGGGCGACTTTTCATCAGCATGACCCATTCGCCACGCTGCACTGTTTCGCCTTTATGGTTGATAACGTTGAATTTCAGGCGCACGTTCCCGCCCCCCAGGCGCGGAAAGGCCTTTTTCTCCAGGACTTCTAATTTAAGGTGAATCGTGTCACCGATGAAAACAGGCAGACTAAATTTACAACTCACCTCACGAAACGCAATGACCGTCCCCTCAATGACACCGGACGCCACCGCCAGACCGGTGGACATGGCCTGCACCAGCAGCCCATGCGCCACCCGCTGCCCAAAGGTATCCTGGGCGGCAAAGTGGGCGTTGGTGTGAATCTGGTTGAAGTCACCCGATAGACCGGCGAAATGCACAATATCCGCTTCTGTCACCGTCCGCCCATTGGTTACAACAGTGTCGCCCACATTAAACTCTTCAAAGTAGTAGCCTCGCCGTATGTTCAAAACCTGCGCCATCTTGCACCTCGTTGGTCTCACTGCCTGGACAGAAGGATTATAACATATCCCATGCTGCTTACGGCGTCCAGCGTGGTGGGGGCCAATGGATCCAGGCTCCGGCCTGTACTCGCCCCAGAGGCAATGGTGTATGAAGCGTTTCCGCCCACCCGGCGTCGGGGTTTGCCAGCGCCTGACGAACCCCGGCGCGGCGGGCGCTCATATCCAGGCCATCTTCTAACTGTTGTAAAGCAAAGAGGGTTGCTTGTAGGGCATCCCAGGCATAACCGCTGGCCGCTTCAAGCGACGCACCATTCTCAACGGAGGCGTAAAGGGCCGCATAGGCGCGGGCGGCCGATGCGCCGGGGAATTCGGCCGGCAGAGTGTCCAGTAGCGCCACCGGCGGGCAAGGGGCCACGACGCCTTCCGCTGCCGCTGCGGCCTGTTGCACAAAGGTCAGAGCGCAAACGGCCGGCGTCAGCCCGACTACCGGGACGGCTGTAGTTGACCGCAGCGCCAGGACAATCTGGGCGGCAGCCGCTGGCAGGGCATGGAGCGCCACAGCATCGCATCCGGCCACCAGCGCGACCAGCTGAGTTGCGTCTATTCCTTCCGGAGCCAGCGTTTGGTGCAGCACAACATGCAACCCGGCCGCCTGCAGAGCAGCCAGGTGCTGTTGAGGTGTGTCTGGCGTGTCCAGGGGGTGGGCGTCGAGATAACACAGGCGCGTCGCCCCTTGCGTTAACAGGTACTCCAGCGGCGCTTGCCAGGCCAAAGCCGGGGCGGCCTGGGCAGTGAAAACCCAACCGTCCTGATTATCAGCTGCTGTGTGGGCCAGGGAGATAAAAGGCGTTTGCTGTGCCCCGGCCCGTTCCGCCAGCGCCAGCGCCTCGGCCTCCGTTGTGCCCCCAACCACCACGGTCATCTCCCCGCGCGCCTGCAAAGTGTCCCAGGCTGCGGCCGCTCCTGGCGGCGTGGAACGGCTGTCCACCACCACAACCTCCACCGGGTGTAAGATGTTATCTGGGCCGGTGAGACCGTCGGCCGCTAGCTGTTGGGACAGAAATTGGGCCGCCAACGCCTGAGGCTGCCCCAGCGTAGCCGCTTCCCCACTTGTAGCTACAATGACGGCAATGGTATAGGGGGCGCCCAGGAAAGCGGCCCGGTCGGTGGAGCGCGTCACCACGGCCGTCACCAAAGGGCTTACCAGAGTGGCGTCAGCGACGGGTGTGGAAATAATGGGAGTGCGAGCCGGCCGGCAAGCCGTTGCCAGGAGAAGGGCCAGGCCGGCAAGGAAGAGCCAACGCATAAGCAAACCGGGGCGTCGCGAACCTACAGCGCTTTGAAAAGCTCGAAGGCGTCGCGGCAGTCGTGGCAGTAATAAATAGCGCGGCACAGGGTGGAGCCAAAACTGTTGGTGAGGCTGGTATGGGGCGAATCGCAGCGCGGGCAGGTGACTGGCTCAAAAAATGTCAGGGTGACCTGACCGGCGTGACGCAGCGGAGGGGCAAGCCCAAAAGCTTTCAACTTGCGCCGTCCTTCCTCGGTGATCCAATCGCTGCTCCAGGCTGGGGCCAGCGTCGTCTGCACCTCCACCGCCGCCGCTCCCAGTTCATACAGTCGTTCCACAATCGCCTGACGCATCACCACCAGGGCCGGGCAACCGGAAAAGGTGGGGGTCATCGTGACGATAATGCGCCCGTCAGTTACCCGGACATCCCGAATGATGCCCATTTCCACCAGGGAGACGACCGGGATTTCCGGGTCGACCACCTGATCCAAAGCACGCCACACTTGTTCGGCGGTTATGGGTGACATGGTTTTGTCCTGTCGGCTGGCCATCACCTACCAGGTCGCTTCCGGGTCGGCGCGGGCCACCGCCTGCATCTCCGCCAGCAACGCGATCAGATGGGGGGTGTGCTCGTCACGTCCGACCAGGACGGGCGGAGCAGTAGGAGGGTGCAAATCTACGGTCGCCAGGTGTCGACTCACCACCTCCTCCCAACGGGCGCGCACCGTCGCCAGATCAGGCATATAGCCGGCGGCAACCAATCCAGCTTCACCCGGTAGTGGGGTGAAAAGCTGCGCCGTGTAAGGCCACAACGTCTCCAGGGCGGTTTGCATTCGGCGGTGTGACTCCTGTGTGCCCAGACCTAGCCGCGCTACCCAGACCTGGGTGTGGCGCAAATGGTATAGCTCCTCTTTCATCATTTTGGCGGCGACTTGCGCCAGGGGGGTGTAGGCGCTATGGCTTACCTGTTCCAGCAAAGCCCATTCGTAGGCGTCGAACAGATATTGGCGCAACATGGTGAAGGCCCAATCCCCTTTGGGCAGCTCCACCAATTGCACATTGCGGAAAGCGGTCGGTTCGCGCAAAAAGGCCATCTGATCCCCGTCCACCCCGGTCAGGCTCTCCATCAGGCTGTAGTAGAGGCTGGCGTGCCCCAATTCATCCTGAGCAATGTTAGCCAGGGCAATATCTTCTTCCAAAATGGGGGCATGGCCCGTCCATTCAGCGTCCCGGTGACCTAAAATCAGTTCATCATCCGCCAGCGCTGTCAGGCGGGCGATCAACAAGTTTTGCAATACAGCATCGAGCATGATGAACCTTCTACTCCTGGCCGGCCGGGGTGCGCCGTTGACGACGCGGGCTGACGAGCCCATAAGCTGACTGATGGCGATAGGTTTTGTCATCGGCCGGCTCGAACCAGCTGGCGCTATCTTCCTCCTGGCTCTGAGCCACCGCGCCGGCCGGGATGACCCACCACACCCAGGTCGGGACGGCGGCGAAACGCGTCAGCCCCAGCCGCAGCGCCGCCTGGGGCGAGGAGGCGGTTACATCCCCCACATGCTCCACAAAGGTCATGGAGCGCCGCTGGGAGGTTTTGCGAAAGACCAGGTAGGTTGTTTCGTCCGCTTCAGCGGCGGTCGGAGCGGTTAGCCAGGGGGGGTGGGCGTCCAGCTCTTCCTGCGTGACCGAGAAAATGGCTTCGGCCGGGGCAACCCACAAACTATGACAACGCGGCCGGCGCACAAAAACATCACGCGCCATCAACAGCGCCATCTCCAGGTCGGGGGCGTGGACGGAACCTACCGCCTGATGGGGCTTGCCGGGGGCGTCTTGCTTTAAGACCTCAAAACGAGGCCATTGGGTATCGTTCATAACTTGCTCTCTGCTCCCACTGTGGGCGCTCAATCGGCCATTGCTATACGCCGGGCGGCGTAGCCTGCCATGGCCTGACGCACCCACAATCCCTCATCGTGCGCCCGGCGACGCGTTGCCAGGCGCTCGGCATTGCATGGGCCGTGGCCGCGCACCACACGCCAGAACTCATCCCAATCAATCGGCCCATGAATCCAATGACCGGTGGCGCTATCGTAGCGCAGGGCCGGGTCGGGTAGTTGCAAGTTGATAGCGCGGAACTCCTCCACCATTTCATCTACGAACTCTTGACGTAACTCATCGTTGGTCTTGGTCTTAATGCCCCAGCGGATGAGGGTCTCGCTGTTGGGCGAATCGGAGTCGTGGGGGCCAAACATCATCAAAGACGGCCACCACCAGCGGTTGAGCGCGTCCTGAGCCATGGCCCGCTGGGACGGTGTGCCCTGGGTGGCGTAATGGACGATCATCTCCTTCCCTTGCTTGTGGTGGAATGTTTCCTCGGCGCAAATGCGCACCATGGCCCGCGAATAGGGGCCATAGGAGGCCTGGGCCAACATGGTCTGGTTTTTAATGGCGGCGCCATCTACCAGCCAACCGATCATGGCCACATCCGCCCAGGTCAGGGTCGGGTAGTTGAACACGCTGGAGTATTTGGCCTTGCCGGTGAGCAACGCCTCCAACATCTCCTCACGGGTTGCGCCCAGGGTTTCAGCAGCGTGGTAAAGATATTGGCCGTGACCAGCCTCATCCTGCACTTTGGCGATCAACACCAGCTTGCGCCGCAAACTGGGGGCGCGGGTGATCCATTGTCCCTCTGGCAACATGCCCACCACTTCGCTATGAGCGTGTTGGGAGATCATGCGGATCAGTTGGCGGCGATATTCGGCCGGCATCCAATCCCCAGGCTCGATCTTCTCACCACGCGCAATGCGGGCTTCAAAGTGCGCCAGATGTTCTGCTTCTGTGGTCATAGGTTGCTCCAATTTCTACACTTCGACAGTGTGCCTATCTAATTCTAACACACCCCGGCCAATCAAGCGGCTCTTTTCTCATAGACCGGCCGGGGAAGTTGGCTCCGTCTCATCCAACCGATGCCAAAAGTTGAGCGCCAGCGCGTTGAAAAAATCCGCCTGTTGCTGGGGAATCCCATGCCCGATCCCCGGCAGGATCGCCAGCTGAGCATTGGGCAGATGGCGATACAAGCTGATGGTTTGCTCCAGTGGAATAATGGGGTCGCGGTCTCCGCCCACCACCAACGTCGGCTGGGTGATCTGAGCCAACATAGCGGGATCGAAGTCGGGACGGATGCGATCCTCCTCCTCCCACCATTGCAAAAGCTGATCCGGCGGATGCCGGTGTAGCTCTTGCAATGCCTGCCACCAGCGGGGTTGTTCCTGGGCGATGCGCGCCGGGTCCCAGAAACGTGTTGGGCCGGTGCGCACTTCGTCCCGCGCCCAGTTGTTGCTCACCAGGATGAGCGAACGCAGACGTTGAGGGTGACGCCAGGCCAGAAACAGGGCGACCGAAGCGCCCCCGCTGAAGCCGCAAACGTGCGCCCGGTCATATCCCAGGTAGACGATGAGGCGCTCCATATCATCCGCTATCTGGCGTAGATCGAGGTGCGACATCTGGTTGACGCTTTGTCCATGACCAGGCAAAT
>DAOTXO010000010.1:0-35976 GCA_034435495.1 Anaerolineae bacterium | reverse complement strand
CATGGGCCCCCCTTTGCGTTCCCCAAAACTCCTCTGGCTGGCGCTATCTTGACTCTTTCTCACAAATCTGTGCAAAATATTGCGAAACTATTAAATATCTGTACAAAATATTGACAACGCTATAGTCCTTTGTTAAGCTTTGTCCATACCGTGTGGCCCCCAGCTCAGCAAATCGCCGTCAGCGGCCCACCGGCATTCAATAGAACAAAGGAGAACATCGTATCATGCTTCGTCATACCTCACGTAAACTGGCGCTCTTGCTCGCCTTGCTGTTTGTTTTAGCCGCCTGTGCGCCGGCCGCCACCCCCGAACCTACGCCGGCCACCGCCCCCACTACCGCCCCCACCCTCGAACCTACCGAGGTGATGGAAGAAGAAATGGAAGAAGAGATGGAAGAAGAAATGGGCACAATTGCCGATATTGCGGCCGGCGACGCCAACTTCTCCACGCTGGTGACGGCCCTGAGCGCGGCCGGTTTGGTGGAGACCTTTGCCGACCCGACGGCCGGCCCCTTCACTGTCTTCGCCCCCACCAATGACGCTTTCGCGGCTCTACCGGCCGGCGCCCTGGATGACTTGCTGGCCGATCCGGCCGGGGCGCTCACCCAGGTGCTGCAATACCATGTCGTCGAGGGCAAAGTCCTGGCCGAGACCGTTGTCACCCTGGATCGAGCGACAACCCTGCTGGGTGAGGACGTGACGATTGAAGTCATGGGGACGGGTGTCCTGTTGAACGGCAACGTCAACGTCGTTGTAACCGACATCGAAGCCAGCAATGGCATCATCCACGTCATCGATGCGGTCCTGCTGCCCCCGGCCGAAGAGGCGATGGAAATGGGCACAATTGCCGATATTGCGGCCGGCGACGCCAACTTCTCCACATTGGTGACAGCTCTGAGCGCGGCCGGTTTGGTGGAAACCTTTGCCGACCCGACGGCCGGCCCCTTCACCGTCTTCGCCCCCACCAATGACGCTTTCGCGGCCCTACCGGCCGGCGCCCTGGATGACTTGCTGGCCGACCCGGCCGGGGCGCTCACCCAGGTGCTGCAATACCATGTCGTCGAAGGCAAAGTCCTGGCCGAGACCGTTGTCACCCTGGATCGAGCGACAACCCTGCTGGGCGAGGATGTGACCATCGCCGTGCAAGAAGGCGGGGTTGTTCTCAATGGCACGGTGAAGGTTGTCATCACCGACATCGAAGCCAGCAATGGCGTCATCCATGTCATCGACGCGGTGCTTTTGCCACCCACGCCATAACCAGACAGAACGCTTTCTTCTCCATTGGGTTTGGGTTGAGGGAGCAGGCTACGGTCTGCTCCCTTCCCGCGTCAACACCCGACTTACCTGCGCAGCAGATAGGGCCTTCCGATCAGTGGTCTACCACGCCGGTCCGACAATTAAATTGACGCGATTGATCGATAGGTGTATGCTGAGGAGCATTGGGCAGGCCGGTCAGAATGAGCTCTCCTGCCCACCGATTAAGCTATGAGGACAACCCGGTCATGCCTGTTTTCCGTTATACCTTCACTGTGGATGCACCGCTGGAAGCAGTCAGCGCCTTTCACCACAGCACTGACGTTTTGAAGCGCCTCACCCCCCCACCCCTATGGGTGCAGATTCATCACTTTGGGCCTATGGTGGAAGGGATGGTGGCAGAATTCACCCTCTGGGTTGGCCCCCTGCCTTTGCGCTGGCGCGCTCGTCACATCGAGGTGGGGCCGCACGGCTTCACCGACGTGCAGGCCAGCGGCCCGCTGGCTAGCTGGCGTCACACCCACCGCTTTACACCGGAAAGCCCCGGCCGTACTCGCATTGAAGAACACATTGAGTACGATTACCCTAATGGCTGGCGCGGGTTGCTGGCGCGTTTGCTCTTCAATCCGGCCGGCCTGTATGCCCTGTTCACCTATCGCCAGCTGGCGACCCGCCGGGGCGTGCAACGTTGAAAGCACCCAACCATAATTGAGGAGGCCATCCTATGGAGCATTGGGCAACATTCTGGAACATCTATCTAAACGGCTGGGGCATCTTGCTCGGCGCTATGACGGTGTTGTGGTTGCTGAGTCTCTATCTTAAGAACGCCAGCATTGTCGATCCTGTCTGGGGCAGCGCTTTCGTTCTGGTCGGTTGGTATTACTTCAGTCAGAGCGAAGAGGGCCACCCGGCGCGCCAGTGGCTCTTGATGGGTCTCGTCACCATCTGGGGTTTGCGCCTCTCCCTCTACCTGCTGTGGCGCAACTGGGGACATGGCGAAGATTACCGCTATCAGGCGTTTCGTCAGCGCTATGGCCCACAACGTTACGGGTGGATCAGCCTGTTCCAGGTTTTCTGGCTGCAAGCCACCCTGGCCTGGCTCATCTCCTCCACTCTCCTGGGCGCTCAAATTCAAGGGGGGCCGCTCAATCTGCTCGACTACCTGGGGGTAGGCGTGTGGCTGGTAGGCTTCGTCTTCGAGGCGGGCGGCGACTGGCAATTGCTACGCTTCAAGGCCAACCCGGCCAATAAAGGCCAACTCCTCACCACCGGCTTCTGGCGATACACTCGCCACCCCAACTACTTCGGTGACGCTGCCTGTTGGTGGGGCTATGGCTTGATGGCGCTGGCGGCCGGCAGTTTTCTTGCCGCCGTGGGAGCGGTCATCATGACCTATCTGCTGCTGCGCGTCTCCGGTGTGGCCTTGCTGGAGCGTTCGTTAACCCAAACCAAGCCGGGCTACACCGACTATGTACGGCGCACCAACGCCTTTCTGCCCTGGTTCCCCAAAGCATAACCCTCCCCCCCGGCCTATGCCCTCTTCCTCCCCTCACACCATTGTCATTGGGGCCGGTCTCGGCGGCCGGACGACCGCCGCCCTGTTGTTGCAGGCGGGCCATCGCGTCTCGGTTTTGGAAGCCCAAACCTATCCAGGTGGGTGCGCCGGCACGTTCTCCTATCAGGGATATCGCTTCGACGCCGGGGCGACCCTGGCCGGCGGTTTCCAACCCGGTGGTCCGCACGACACCCTGGCAAAGCGCCTCGGCCTGCTGTGGCCGGTGCAATCTGTTAACCCGGCCTGGGTGGTGCATCTGCCCGATGGTCGCCAGGTCACTCAATGGGCCGACCCGGTTCGCTGGCGGGGCGAGCGTCAGACCAACTTCCCCGACGCCGAACCCTTCTGGCACCGACAGGAAAAGCTGGCCGCCCTGGCCTGGGATGTGGCTCAGCGTCATTTTCCCTGGCCGCCGGCTAATCCGCACGATCTGACAGCTGTGCTGCGCGCCCTGCGCCCCCAGACGTTAGGGGCCGCGCCGCACCTGTTGCGTCGTGTGGCAGACTTGCTGCCGGCCGGCAACCCGCTCTTCCAAACGTTTGTGGATGCCAACCTGCTCATCTCCGCCCAGACCACCTCGGAGCACGCCAACGCCCTCTACGGCAGCGCCGCTCTCGATCTGCCACGTCGTGGCGTGATGGATGTGCGAGGCGGCATCGGCCAGCTGGCCCACACCCTGGTAGATTGGATCACCCGGCATGGCGGGAACGTAGAGTACAAACAGCGGGTGGATAGGATCGAGGTCGTCGGCCGGCGGGCCGTGGCTGTCTATACCAATCAAAGCGGCCGGCGGATGCGCTCTGGGCAACGCCTGGCGTGCGATTATGTGATCGCCAACCTCACTCCCTGGGGGCTGGCGCGCCTACTGGGCGACACGGTGCCGCCCTGGCTGCAACGCGAAGTGGCCGGCCGTTCCCCCACCTGGGGCGCTTTCATGCTCTATCTGGGGGTAGAAGCGGCCGCCCTGCCCCCCGATGGGGTCAACCACCATCAAGTGATTGTGGATGCCGACCGGCCGTTGGGAGAAGGCAACTCCGTTTTTATCACCCTCTCCCCGACGCACGACGCCAGCCGCGCCCCGGCCGGAATGCGCGCCGTGAATATCTCCACCCACACCGCCATTGAGCCGTGGCAACAGCTCCATCAGCAACCCGGCGCCCAGGCCGCCTACGATGAGCGACGCGCCCACTACATGGAGCGCCTGCTGGCAGCTGCCGAACGCGCCCTCCCCGGCCTGACACGCGCTGCCCGGCTGGTGCTGCCTGCCACGCCCATCACCTACGCCCATTGGACGGGCCGACCACAGGGGATGGTGGGCGGCTTTCCCCAAACCTCGCTCTTCGAGGCGCGTGGGCCAGACACCGGGCTGCCCAATGTCTGGCTGGTGGGAGATAGCATCTTCCCCGGCCAATCCACGGCCGGCGTGACTCTGGGGGGAATGCGTGTGGCCCGGTCGGTGTTGGACAACCAACCGCGTTGGCGGCGACGCGGGTTCCCCACTGCGCCCCGCCCCGATCACGCTGCGACCGGCTGAGACCCGAACGCCATCTTACAGCCAGGTCGTCATCTCTTCCAATGGCTTCTTGGTGATGGCAGGCACAGTCGCCTCGGGCCCAGGGTAACCCACCACAAGAATAAGGAAAGGACGTTCGTGCCCCGGCCGATCTAGAATGCGATTGAGAAACTTCATCGGGCTGGGGGTGTGGGTCAGCGTCGCCAAACCAGCCACATGCAAAGCGGCAATTAAAAAACCGGTCGCCAGCCCCACTGACTCCTGCACATAGTAATGTTTGCTGACACTCCCATCAGGCAGGGGTGTATGGCTTTGGGCAAAAATAACGATCAGATAGGGAGCCGTTTCCAGGAACGGCTTTTGCCAATCCGTACCCAGGGGAGCCAGGTCGGCCAGCCATTCCGGCGTGGCGCGCCGGCCGTAGAACGCTTGCTCTTCCGCCTCGGCCGCCAGACGAATGGCTTGTTTGACGGCCGGGTCGCTGACCACCACAAAATGCCAGGGCTGTTTGTTGGCCCCGCTGGGGGCGACGCCGGCCGTGCGCAGGCACGCCTCGATTACCTGGCGCGGCACAGGCTGGTCAGAAAAATCCCGCACCGTGCGTCGTCGCCGCATCAAGGTATAAAATGCCTCGGCTCGCTGCTCCATCTCGGCCGGCGGCATCTGACTAAATTCCAACGCAATGAAACCCTCTTTCATCTTACCGCTGCACCCCCAATTCGGCCTAAATGGGTGTGGTGAAAGCTATCTGGATATTTCAAACCATAGCCAAACACCCGATCCAGACTCGAATGACCTAGCAAGATCAACCCGGCCGCCTGCACCTCCGGCATCGACAGGAGGGCCCCCAGGATAAACACCGCCACGGCCACTCCCTTATGATGCACCAGATTATAACTCCACGCTCCCACCTTCGGACCCAGCAAATACCCCACCATACTCAGATCGGGCGTCAAAAAGAAAACCAGAAACCACCACCAGGCATACCCCAACGGTAGAAAAAGGTAAAAAGCCAGCACAGCCAGCAACAACTCTTCAAGCTTGAGGCTACGCTTCATCGCTAACCAGGTCCCTGATTATGCATGGTGGGATGGTCTAAAAATCGGGTAAAGTCCATTTGGTCCGTTATGTATTTCAATAAAGCATCGCCTATTTGCCGGGCTAATAAGGAGGGGACGCCATTACTAATAACCTTGAATTTATGAGATAGAAAAGTCTCAGGAGGCAGGATATATTCATCAGGGACACTCTGAATACGCAGAGCTTCCCTTACTGTGAGCCGTCTTGGTTTCCAGGGATGCAAGTGAACCTCATTGTTACCGTACCATACAGTTGGGCTGTAACGGTATCTGTGCAACCGCTTGAATGACTTTCCAGATACATCTCCCTCCTTGATTTCTGTGAATTTTTTTGAGCGTGGTGTAAATACTTCCTGCCCATTGGGGAGTTGTTCGGCATTATCTCCAACAAGGTGGCCTATAGTTAATTCTAGGGGAATACCAGAAGGAGCGGGTAACATTTCACATCCAAAAGGGCTAGTTGTTGGCCAAGCCAAATCTTTTGCCCCTTTATATTGGGGATGGGGCCAGGGAAACCAATCTTCATTTTGCCCATATAGAGTCGATAGTGAATATTCACTCGTTAAAATATCCTTCCTAAAACCAATGAGGAAAAGGCGTTCCCTGTGCTGGGGAACACCATACTCCAGAGCGTTTAGAACTTTCATCGAGGTCATATACCCTAATTGACCATTCTCAAGTTGCTTAACGACTTGTCGGTAAAATTCGAGATGTTTTTTTCTAACCAAGCCCGGAACATTTTCCATGAAGAAAAAATGGGGGCGTAAATCACATACAAGGTTAGCGAAAGTTTGGGTCAACCTACCTCTATTCCCCTCGGCCCCAAGGTCTTTTCCTGCTGGGCTGAAATCCTGGCAAGGTGGCCCACCAATTATGCCAAAGCATTCAGGCACGACTGAGCCAAACGCTTCCGCTAAAATCATCCGTTTGGTTAGGGTATCGATACTGGATTGATTAACCAGAGGGGATTTCTTACTATTGACGCGCCTCATGGCTTGTCGCCAGCTAGATATTCCGGCACGATACATATCTGCAACCAATTCGTGAACTTCGTTTGACCAGAGAATATCAAAACCGGCCTGCTCGAACCCCAAATCAAGAAAGCCGCCACCCGAGAAAAATGATAACAACGGTATCCGTTCCACAGGATGAAATTCCCTCAAAGAAGTCGGTGAATTTTGAAATATCCCAGTTGAGGATTATACGTATCCCCTACAACCGTTACCCGATCAAGGAAACGATTAAATTGCTCGCAAGCTGTCTCAGGTACTAAAACGCAATTGTGGCAAGCCGCCAGATTGCAAGAATCTGGCCCTTGCCCGCTGCTGCCACCAATCTCAGTACAAACAGGGTCAACTGAACACCAAGTGGCATCTTGTAAGGCCCGCCTAATAACAGGCTCAATATACCCCTGCTTGCCCATTCGTACCAACCCGCCCATTGTCCCTTCGGCATCACCCTCTGCCGTATAAACCAACACCCCACCCATCCAACCAGCAGGATTGCTAGATACATACAATCTTTCTTTCAAGGCGGCGGAACTATAGCCGCATTCAAATGTTAAACGATTTATTAAAATATGAGCAAATGTGTGCAACAAAACAAAACGGGGGGTAACTTGCTGCTCACTCAAGCGTCGGTTTTCCTGTACGCTTCTGTAGCGTCTATTTAATACTGCAATACGAGATAGAATCTCAGGCTGTTGTTCCCAAATTGCAAGTTGTTGTTCATCAAATTGAAAGAATATCCCTTCGCCGTAAACTTCATAGGCCGGTAACCAATTGTCCCCGGGGGGGGCATTTCTCCGAAGCATGGCCTGACGTTCAGCCAATGTTTGGTTATTGGTAGCGAAAACACGGGAAAAGCCCGTGAGGACTCGCGTCTCCCGAAGTTTGTCTATCAGCATAATCCGGGAAAAGTATTGGGCAATATCTGGGTCGTAATCTTGCAGACGGGTCGACTTGATCCGCAAAAGTTCCTCATCCATGCTTTCCCGCAAAACGTTGTATTCTTCCCGCCGGAAATCTTCGGCGGCCATCATGGATTCATCATCCCCGATATTACTATCTTGCTTTCGCGCACCAAAAGCAATTCGGGCCGCTTCAACAATTTGTTTACTTTGGTAAACTTCGAGTTTGGGAGCGTATCGTGCTTGTCTGACAACGCCTTCAACCGCCCTTTCTAGGTTCCCAGTGACTTCAATGCCTCCAAGCGCATCAAGCACGATTTTTAAAGTGGTTGAGATAGGTGGGTTAGAGAGCAAATTGATTAACTCGTCGGAAACAAAACGAGTGCCCCGAGGTAAGTAGATAGAACTGCTAACGTGTGCAAAGTATACGTTAGCCGCGCTGCGAAGAGAGCCGCGAAGATGGGCTGTGCATTCTTCTTCCGCACCTTCTCCAAGCCAGGTTAAATGGCCCGGGCAGTAAAAGTCATTATCGTCTTCTATAAGGTTTTTGCTCAAATAGGTTGAGCCATCAGGATAAGCACTTGTGATTTGGGATAAAGTACGTCCTTTAGTATCACATTTATCACAAGTTACTCTCTGCCCTGAAAGCGTCACGCTACCTGTAGCTTTCAGACGGAGTACTCCGTCACATGTGGGAAATCTCTGGCGGTGAACCCACTCGCGCCAAGGGAACTCTTGCAAATGCCCGGCTTCACACATGGAAACAAACGGCACTTGGTACAGGTCTCTATTACAGTCTGGGCACCTGGGGCGTCCCCGTTCCGATAAAGGCCTTTCGTCTAACCGATCACACCAGGGACAAAAATGCCAGCTTGGGAAACGCAAAAAGGGGACAGTTAAAGCGATATTAGGCGTGCTACTATCATAGCGCCACGGCTCCCGATAATCGGGAGGTAATCGGAAATGGTCGACGCGCAACAAGTGTTGCAACCGCCACTCTTCAATAATGTACTCATCCTCTACCACACCGACGATGCCATCTTCGCGCTTGTACCAGTGATCGAGTCCTGCGGTGAGCAGTCCAATCCCTCCTTGGACAACGATCATAGCTCCCACGCCAAAAGGGGTAACAAGTTGGGAGCGCCGGATCGGGTTCTTTGCCATCTTATCTATCCTTCCTCATTTTCTTCTGCTAGCAGGTAGAGCTGGGTAATTTCAGCCTGACACTCAGCATCAACGTTCCGCATAGAAGTGGGGACAGGCCAGGAGAACAATTTGCTATCGCCATCTGCAAAATCACCGGCGCTTCGCAGCAAGAAATTGTCTTCCGCCGATTTCTTCTCCCATACTGTCCGCTTCCATCGCTTCCATTCAGAAGCGCGTTTTTCAAATATCCGCTCAAAGTTTTTAATTTCGGCCGGGTCGACGGCATTTACCCTGGATAAAAGGATAGATTTCAACTCTCTAATCAAATTATCTGGAGAGGGGTAAGGTCTTCGAATAATGGTTTCATCTCCAGATTGGCGAATATAGAGTACCATTACAGCGTGTAAGGCGCGATCAAGGGCAGGTGGAGAAAAGGGGGTGACGCTGGTTGGTTCTACTTGGGCATACAGTCGTTCATGGTAACTGCGAAACTTTTCAAAATGCGATCTGTCTCGCGGCTTGGAGGCGGTATATATAGTAACAACCAGACCGGGACGCTCCCACCAACTTCGGCCTACCCGTCCCGTCACTTGAATGTACTGCGAGGTTGATTTTGGTTGGCCGACAACAGCCATCACTGATAAACGGTCAATATCAACTCCAACCTCCAATATGTTTGAGGCTAAACAGGCGTCAACAGGGCACATATTATTTGGGTTATCACAGGCAATTTCGAGGTCTGCTATAGCTTCTGGAACCTCATCACTTCTAAGCCTTCCGGTCAATTCCCGAATACGTCGCAACTTGCGCATATTTTTGTAGGGAATACCAAGTCGGTTGGCAGTAACCTTTAGGTAGTCGGGGATGTCTGATTGGAATAAAGACAAGGTGGTGCCAAGCTCTCGCAAGCTATTAAAGAATATGAGCGCTGTCCACCACGGGTCTTGTTCTACAAGGTTGGGCATATTTACCGGGGCTTGCATCAACGAGGTAAACGTCCTCACCTGCACAGTTTGAAGCGAACCTAACCCTGGCCCATGTACGCCCACGTACATCCGGCCCGGTTGTAACTTTCCGAACTCATCTCTGGCATATCTGGCAAAGAAAGAGTCGGCGGCATCCAGACCAGATGGTGGGAATAGAATAACTTTTTCGCGCCCGTAGAGAGCCTTTATCTGTTCGGCATAACGGCGTATGGTTGCCGTTGAGCTAATAATTTTGGGCCGGATTACATTATTTTGCCTGCGGTCGGTGCATAATTCCTCAATGACAGTTTCGTAAAGCCCGACCATCGAACCCAACGGGCCAGAGATGAGATGCAATTCATCTTGAATAATCAAACCGGGCGGTGAGTGTTGCCGGCTTCCATCACTGTCAATGCCAAACAATGTTCTTGCTTCAGGGCGCCAGGCAAGCATCGCAAATTTATCCACTGTTCCAATCACAATCGAGGGTCTAATTTCGTAGATATCCTCATCAATCACGTACACAGGTAGCCCAGGGTTAAACCGACAGTTACTATCCGGGCAGCGGTAGATAACTGTGTTCACCCTTCTCGAATAGCCTGCAATTCTAGTTTCCCACTTTCGCCCTGTCTTTTGGCGTACAGGTCCCATCTGCGCGCCGCACCACGGGCATTGCCCAAGGACAAATTTGTTCTCAGTGAAGCGATCCCCTTTACTAAGTTGGGCAAGCATAGAAATAGCTTCTTTGCGGCTGTTGGGAGTGTTGCTGCCCCCTATCCAAATGCCAATGGAAAATGGATGTTCTCCTAAATCAGGATTTTGCTGCCGGATATATTCCATAGCACAAATGAGCTTAGATGTACGTTGGAACTGTTGCGCTGTTAGCAGGCGCAACGTATATCTGGTGATAACGTGAACACCCATATCATTAGGATCTTGGAGCCGCCTCATAAACAAAGTAAATGCCGCCAGACCAAGATAAGCTTCAGTTTTGCCACCACCAGTGGGGAACCAAATGAGTTCTACCGTCTCCCGGTGTTCATCATCCTCTTCAACTGATGAGCGTAACGACATAAGTAGAAAGGCAATCTGAAAAGCGCGCCATTGTCCTTGCCCAGATTCTATATTGCCAACGTCAGGCTCACGGTAGATATCCGAGAAATTCCAGCGGTTTGCTTTATAATCGTATGAAGCAATGCGAAGGTCTTTTCTGGTTAGTTGTTGTACCAGGACTGCGTGGTTAGCAAGCCGAAAAGCTCTCAACGCTAAAGGGTTAGTCTTAAGATAATCCAAACCCTCCCGCATACGCCAGGCACAATAGGCGCAATTTTCCAAATGTCCGTCTGCAGTTCGCTGCAACCTATCAGGAAGATTGCTGATTTGGATGCGTTTTTGGGCAATCCAGGCTTCATATAATTCAATGACATGTTCAAGCTCGTCAAACCCATCCTTGCCAGGCGCTAAACCGGCCAGTGGAATCATCGCAACTTTAATAGGGTTGCCAGCTTCATCTTCTATTTCTGGAGTAGTGCTAGGTGTTTCAAAAACCGGCAAACATTGAGCCATCACTTTTTTCACCTTCGCACTACTGTCTTTTAACCCCCAATCCGCAGCGCAACCATGCCCGACAGCATAAGTTTGGTGGTTTTTGTACAACAAAGCCAACGATTTTTCTTCACTGTCTAACACATCACCTGGAGCTTCCGGATATGGCATGATAAGGTTACTTCCATCTGGGGAGAAAACCTTGACATCAAAAGCTGATTGGAAAATGCAAATTTCATCGTGGTGGCTGCTGTGAGGGTCGGTGCGGTTAACAAGACAAACAGTAATAAGTTTTTGGCGTGGGTTATCATTATGAGGATTAGGACGGGCATATAACTCGACTCGCAAATCAATGGGGCCACCATTTTCTTCAGGCTTGAGCCTTTGTTCTAATTTAACGTTACGATTGTTGCAAATTACGTCTGCATCAAATTCTTTTATAAACGAAATAGGAACTCTCAACCACCAAAATGAAGTATGCTCTTCAACTTTAACGTTGACACGCTGGTATCGGCCAAGCGAGGCTTCAACAATAACTTTGGAACAAGGCGGCAAGTCTGCCAGGAAACTAATCCCCATACTACTTGGGCGGTAAGTGTTGCTAGTTGACAGATCGAGGTCACTTAATCCATCATCAAAGCCTCCGTCTCTAGATAGACTTTTTTCAATATCCGTAGCTCCCTCATATGTTAAAGCACTATCCACATTGTAGCCAGCTTCTTCACCCCGGCTAAGCAATCCAATTGCAGCACTTCCCGCATCTTCAGTCGTATCATCTGCGATGATTTGCCAGGGATACAAAATACCAATACCGTACCGTTTGGTTGGCGGGTCGCGTTGCAGTATTTCTTCTCCGTTTTCTCTTTGCTTCCAAGGGCCATAGGAATCTCTTGCAGTCTCAAAGGGTTGAATCGGTGAGCAATCAAGTTCCTTGCCTTGTGATGAAGGGCCAACCAGTTCTTCCCTTAGAGCTTTTAAGACCAGATGCCTGTTTGTGATATGCTTAGACATACATCCGACTCCTTACGTTCGTAAAGTTTTTTCGAGAATAATACCTTTATAGATTTGGGCTGGGATCATTCGCGCCATAGCTGATCTTCCAATTTAAAGGGTTGCCCGATTCGCGAATAAGGCACTTCAATAGTTTCAGCCAGTATACTTTCAACTCGAAAAGCAGTCAGGCCTCCTTCATCCTCGCCAGATAATTTAAAATGCATCTTGCCTCGTTTTTGCAACTCTTCCATATTGAGGTCTTTGACTTGGTCAAATAGCAAATTGCGTATCTCAAAGCCAGCTTTGTGGTGGGCGCGGTTAATACATTCCATGATAGTCCAGTATTCTTGGGCCTCATCTTCTAAACCAACAAGTTTCATTATCGCCTCAAAATCGTTGTATTTCCGGGTACGGATACTTCTGGGTGCCATCCAACTGCGAACATTTACTTCATTTGCCACATCCGAACCAAGGTCAAGCAAGTCAACACTTGTTTCCAAAAGACCGTTTCTCTTTACATGACTCCGCAGCAACTCTTTCCAGCGTTTCTGGCACGCGCGTGCGTGTTGGGCCTCGTCACCCATAATTTTATCTGCTACTGGAACGATGTAATCGCCACCGCCTCCAGTCCTAACCAAAATGAACATACCTCGTTTTATATCTTTGACAAATACGCGGGCAATACGGTCGTCTGTGTCTTCATCAGGGTCAATAACTAAAGTTTTTGCCCCTTCACTCGCCTCGATGAACACAGCCCAATCGCCCTCAAGAAAGATACACCTAGCCACAACGCCTTCGTATTCATCCAGTTTTTCCTCATTTAGATTAGAGATCATAGATAAGGCCCTATCTACAATCTGCAGAAGGTTTTCGGGATCAATATAATCCCAACGATTGCTGGTTTCGTGTTCCTGTATAGTGATATATTTTCTATTTGAGCCACCAGAAGATTTGTGCGGGCTAACAAACACATTTTGTGGTTTCCATCTGTCCTTAATCCAATCAAAGATTAGAATACCGATCCGGTCGGCCCGTGGGGCGGTGAAGACACTTTCAGGAAACCAGCACGAAGGGCCAATGATTAACAACTGGTCATAACAGCATAAGTTCTTAAGTTGAAGCGGGTGGATGGGACTCAGATCGCGAAGGTTAAAATTGCTAACCAGATCTTCAACGTAGGGAATCAAGCGTGATTCTTTAATTACCCACGCCACTTTTTCTTCGGTGCTTGTTAATTCCACCAATTTTTCCAGAAGCCGGTCCCTGGGATCTTCGAGAAGTTCTTTGAGTAGATCTAAAATAGTAACGGCAGACTCTGTTAAATCGGGATATAGTCTTTGACAAAATCGTAAGTGGTATTGCAACTCCTCTAGAATAGTAGAGATGCGATTAAGTCGGTAGTCTTGGGGAAAGGGGGCAGCACATAGCTCAAACCGGAGACGCTTTAATGGAATTAAAAATTTTCGCCAGTAGTCTTCACAAACCAGATTATTAAGCCTTGAGTGAAAGCGGTCGAGACCAACACAATACCTGCCCAAGGCAAGATGTTCAATTCTATGTCTGGTAACGAGAGTAGAATTACTTTTTCTGTAAAGAATGTCAACGTCTTGGAATAAAGATGTTCTCATCAGACACTTGCCTTATACGCCATTAATTCGATTCCATTTGGAATCCTTATAGGTAGTTCGGGAATGTCTTCCAAGCGATAGGCATAATTTTGATTAAGCAGTTCAACTGCATCAATAAACTGACGTTCTGTCCTATCTAGCAAGGCAATTTGATGCGCAGACCGCCACTGGTGGTTAAGTTTTATGTAAGCAGCAGCACCATCGAAAATAACTACAAGAGGGGGGGGGGCTCCAATGTCTTTTTCTGAGCTTATATTAGACGATGATACCCACTGTGTACGATATGATCTGTTTGTACCGGAGAATTGCCTTACACGCAAAATTTCTTGCAGGCATCCTGCACTAGAGGGTTTGCCAGATTCCTCGCAGAAAAAGAGCGGGGCGTTCACCTCTTTCTCCAAAACTGACTTTTTACCAATCAACAAAGCTTCAAACGAACTATCCCGGATGTGGTATTCTGCCAGGCCCTTTCCCAAACAACCTTCGAGAAAATCGCTGGGAGCTTCTATTGAGTGCCCCCTTTTCTGGTACTTAGGTAATTTCACTTCTCGTTCTGAAACAGTTATGCGTGATGCGCAACGATTAAGTGGATAGCCTCGCTCCTCAGATTTGCCTGTTTGTATAAAGATGAATTCCTGACCATTGAATTCTCCGAATTTCTTAACGACTCCCCGTAGCTTTCTATTTGCGTCAGTGCGTATATAGACAGGAGTACCTGGCTTTAAATCACGGATATATTTTAATTGAATTGCATCGATGAAGTTTTTATTACCCGCTTTAGCAAGCACAATCCCGACCGCTACTAAACCGCAAGCAAATGCACGAGTTGGGATCGCTAAACCAACAATAATGCGATAGCCATCATTAGACGTGGCAATCAATTGACCCAGCCGCATAAAAAAATAAGCCCACTCTGGGAGAAGTTCGGGTTTGTTGTCTGATATATAATAGAGACTCAATACGCTCACTCTGGTCGCTCAATTATTGTGGAACCATATACTTGACAGACATGTTACAAGAGGGGTGGTCTCATGTCAAGATGTCTGACAAGAGAAAGCGGCTGAACAAACTGGAAGGATGGCAATATTTTATCCGGCCCACTGCCAGGGAGGCAAGCCGACCACCGCGCTGCCAATCAACGCCACTCGTGAGAAAAAAACCACAAGGCTTGACTTCAACTTCAGGGTACGATAAAATTTGAAGCCTTGCCTGTGATTGCAACAACCTCTTACCCACAGGCTATAGGCACATCAATCAAGCACCTCGATCTGGCATGACCCGGCTTCAACTCCTATTGACCCCACTTGACACCCATCGTGGACAGGCGCGCCTTAACTGCCAGATGGAGGCCTTTTCGTTTAAGAAGAACTCACAACCTGAGGAGGGTACATCAACATGGCTGAAGTAGCAGGGGCCGCGCCCCTCACCCTGGAAACCTTGCAACGCAAAACGCGGGTGCAGGGTGTTGTGAAGCGCATCGAACTGTACGGCGCTTTCATCGATATTGGCGTCGGCGTCGATGCCATCATCCACATCTCCTCTCTGAGCAACGAGCGTGTGAATCGCGTCTCCGACATACTCAAAGTGGGGGATGAGGTCACGGTGTGGGTGGAGAAAGTCGACCCCGAACAAAAGCAAATCATCGTGACCATGCTCCAACCGCTGGCGGTGGAGTGGTCTGATCTGGAGGAAGGTCAGGTCTACACCGGCAAAGTCACCCGTCTGGAAAGCTTCGGAGCCTTCATCGACATCGGAGCGGAGAAAGAAGGGCTGGCCCACATCAGCGAGCTGAGCCACGATTATGTCAAACACCCCTCCCAGGCGCTCAAAGTGGGTGACGAAGTGCAGGTGAAAATTCTGAGCTTCAGCAAACGCAAACGGCGCATCAACCTGAGCGTCAAGGCGCTGCTCGCCCCCCCCAGGGCCCAGGTCGAACAGTATATAGAAGCGCTCGACGAGAGCAATTGGGAAGACGAAGATGAAGACATCCCCACCGCTATGGAGATCGCTCTGCGCGAAGCGATGGGCAGCGACTACCGGGGTGGGCGCGGCGGCAAACAGCGCCGCCAGAGCAAGAAAAGCCGCGCCGTGCAACGGGACATCATCAATCGCACCTTGCAGATGTCGCGCGACAAGTAAACTTCATCGCCGGCCGTTCTCCCTCCTTCAGGCCTTCGATAACAAAAAGCGAGGCCGCATCACCTGCGGTCTCGTTTTTTTGTGCCATCTGGCTGAACACTTAAAAAACGTTCCCCGGCCATTCCAACATCAAAGCTGAAAGGTGTGCCCCGGCCGGAACATTCTTCACCCCTTCCGGCACAATCAACAAGGCATTCGCTTTGACCAGGGAGCCGAGCAAATGGGACCCTTGTTCCCCGGTGGTCACGGCATAATACTCCTGTCCTACGCGCCATACATGGGCCCGCAGATAACTTTCACGCCCATCCGATTGCAGGCTTTCCTGCAACACCGCCGTGACGTGGGGGCGATCTAGATGGGTATGCCCCATCATCTTGAGCAACGCCGGCCGCACAAAACGCTCGAACCCCACCATAGCCGAGACCGGGTTGCCGGGTAGTCCCAGATAGGGTATGCCCTGGTAACGGCCAAAAGCCAGAGGCTTGCCGGGGCGCATCCGCACCCGCCAGAAACCCATTTCCCCTTCCGTTTCCAGCACATGGCGCACAACATCGTAAGCGCCAACGGACACTCCGGCTGAACTGACAAAAAGGTCGACGCGCGCTTCCAGAGCCGCCTGCAGACGCGCCCGCACATCCGCCTCACGGTCGCCAGCCACCCCCAGCTGCACCGGTTCTGCCCCACAGGCCAGCGTCTGCGCTGCCAGGGCATAGCTGTTGCTATTGCGAATCTTACCCGGCTGGAGCGGTTCGTCAATGTCCAGCAGCTCATCGCCGGTGGCCAACAGCGCTACCCGCGCCGGCCGCACCACCCGCACCCGACTCACACCCAGCGACGCCAGCGCTCCCACATCTTGGGGACGGAGAATATGCCCTGGCTCCAAAATGACCTGGCCCGCCTGGACATCTTCCCCCACATGGCGAATATACGCCCCCTGCACTGCGCTGCGCCGAATGTGAATCTGCGCTGGCAGTGGGCGGGTCGGGTCGCGCCACGGCTCATTCGTCTCTTCCACCGGCACGACGGCGTCCGCGCCGGGCGGTAAGGGTGCTCCGGTGGTGATGCGCGCTGCACACCCTTCAGCCACCACAAAATCAGGCCAGAGGCCGGCCGGCGTATCTCCCACCACCTGCAAAATCACCGGCGTTGCAGGCGTCGCCGTCGCCACATCAGCCGCACGCACGGCATAGCCATCCATCGAAGCGTTGGCAAAGGGCGGCAAGCTATCGTGCGCCGTCACCCGTTCTGCCAGCACAGAGCCCACCGCCTCCAACAACGGCCGGCGTACCGCTTCCAGCACCGCGACCTGATCGAGAATCCGTCGCAGCGCCTCGGCAACCGTCAAATAGTCCGCCTGACTCATCTTAGCTCCCCGCCAACCCCAACTCCTGGGCAATGCTCTGCATGGAGGCCAGCACATGGCCGACATGCGTCCACAGCTCCAGCTGGCCGGCAAAGGCAACCTGACTGAAAGCCGCCGTGTGAAGGACAACCTGTTCCCTGTCCACGCCAGCAGCAAACTGGCGCGTTTTCCATTTTTTCTTCACCGAATCCAGCCCCACCTCCAACAAGTTGCGGTTGGGACGCACCAGGGCCGTCGCCAGGATCAGGCCGGTGATCTCATCGCACGCCAGTAGGGCGAAATCCACCACTTTTTCTGGGGCTACCCCTGTACCCTCTTCGGCATGGGAAAGAATGACGCGGATGATCGCTTCATCCCAGCCCCGTGCGCGCAAGATGGGCGCACCCAACATCGGGTGTTGATCCAGGGTGGGGTGAATCTCCCAATCGAAATCGTGCAGCAATCCCACCGCTTCCCACCAATCGGCGTCTTCTCCCAGCCGGCCGGCGTAGTCGCGCATCGCGGCCCCTACCGATAAAATGTGGCGGCGTAAACCGACATCCTGAACGAATTCACACACCAGCGCCCAGGCGTGATCGCGCAACAGGGGGTTAGATCTCTCCATCTTCTACCCAATCACCTCCGGCGTCCGCGACAATGTCGTTCCCATCTTGTTCTGTGGCGCTACGTGCGCCACAATCGCACCCGCCACCCTCATGTTTGGAACAACCGGCGGCGGCCTTGGCCTTCAGCGCTTCCAACTCTTCTAGCGGTTGCAAATCCTGGCGCAAAACTTCGTGCAACTCCCCTTTGATCTCCACCAGAACGGAGTCGCGCAACACGCGGACATCTTTGACCGTTCCTTCGCCCAGAGGCGTGCCAATGCGTTTATTCACTTTGGGCAGCGCTTTTCTGGCCTCGACGTACTGCTCATACTCATAAACCAGACAGCAGCGCAGCCGGCCGCACATGCCGGTGATCTCATTGGGGCTGAGGGAGATGCCCTGGGCCTTTGCCATGCGAATGGAAACCGGGCTGAATTCCGTCAGAAAGGTGGAACAGCAACGCGGCCCGCCGCAGGCGCCATAGCCGCCCAAAATGCGGGCCACATCGCGCGGCCCCACCAGTTGTAGCTCCACGCGTGTTTTGAGGGCGCGCCCCAAAATCGCTTGTAGCCCTTCCAGATTGAGCTTCTTATTTTCGGTGGTGTAGGCAATGATTAGCCAGGCCCCATCGTAGCTGTATTCCGCTTTGACAAATTTGGCGTCGCGGATGCCCTGGTGGTGCGCTTTTTCACGGCAGGTGATCAACGCATCCAGTTCTTTGCCACGCCAGATCTGTTGTAATACCAGGTCGCGCGGGGTTGCTTTGCGTTGCACCGGCCCAATACCTTTGCGTCGGATAATGTCATCGGGGGGAACAAAGTGCACCACTTGACCTAGCTGGCGGCCACGACGCGTCTCAACGATCACATAGTCGTGGAGCGTGATCTCCTCTTTCAGACCACCCAGCTTGAAGTGGTACACTTTACCCAGCTTTTGCAGCTGGACACCCACATAGTCGTTACTGACAGGCGTATCGGGGTTAGAAAGTGTACTCATGATTCTTCTCTACCCTGTAGTGTAGCCAATATGGGACAAGAACGCCAAACGGCCCAAAACCCAGCCTCTGGGCTGAGAAGCAGGGTGGCATTATACACCTGGGCTACGCCAGAACATCTAGCCTATCAACTCAATCGGAATAAAGTTGCCCTGATTGCGCAAGGTCAGGAGGCTGATGCGCGCTGCCACTTTCGAGGCCAGGGCGTGAAATGCCTGAGCCGCTTCAGCTTCTGGGTAGGCCACCACCAGAGGTTGTCCGCTGTCTCCACCAATGCGGATTCTGGCATCCAGGGGAATAGAACCCAGATACTCCAGATTGTACTCCGTCGCCAGGCGCTGGCCGGCCCCGGATCCAAAGAGGTCGCCGCTCATGTTTTCCACCACACCGACGACTGGCGTTTTGAGCTGCTCGAACATCTTCACGGCGCGCAAGGCGTCGGCCGCGGCCACCTGCATCGGCTGGGTGACAATCACGGCCCCGCTGACCGGCAAGGCCTGGGAGAGAGAGAGCTGCGCATCGCCGGTGCCTGGCGGCAAGTCCACCACCAGGTAATCTAGCTCGCCCCACTCTACATCGGTCAGGAATTGGCGGATGGCGCTGTGCAACATCGGCCCACGCCACACCAAAGCCTGATCTGGCTTGAGCAAAAAGGCGGTGGAGATGAATTTGACGCCATACGCCTCGGCCGGGACCATCTTGCGGTTACGCGGCGGGGGCATCTTGTCCTGGCCCATCATAATGGGGATGTTAGGCCCCAAAATGTCGGCATCCAACAACCCCACGCGCGCCCCGCTCTGCGCCAGACTAATAGCCAGATTGACCGAAATGGTGGATTTGCCCACCCCGCCCTTGCCGCTGGCGACAGCAATCGTGTTGCGAAAGTTCTGACCGATATTGCTAATGCGCTTATCAATCGGCACATTAGCGTCGAACTGAATTTTCACCTGCCCCAGGCCGGGAATTTGGGCCAGGGCGGCGCGACAGTCCGCCTCCATTTTACCTTTTAGCGGGCAGGCCGGGGTGGTCAACATAATGGTGAAGGCCACGTCCCGCCCCGTGATCTGTAAGTCGCGCACCATATTGAGGGCCATCAGGTCACGATGCAGCTCCGGCTCTATCACGGTTGCCAGGGCAGCTTTGACCGCTTCCTCTGTCACAGTTGGGGGATTGTTTTGGCGACCAAACATGGAACATCCTTTATAAAATCACATGGCAGGCCGGCCGGCCTGCCATGTCGCTTATCTTCTCATCGCTGTCGCGGCCTAAGCGCGCGCTTCTTTCTTTTTCGCCTTAGCCGCCTGCTCTTCCAGGCGAAGCTGTTCCTCCGCCTGGGCGCGGGTGGGAGCGATCTCACGCCAATAACTGATGGGCTTGCTCAGACGAGCCTTGTCATGAATGTGGGCCGTGGTGCGGTCGAAACTGGCAAGTTCATAGTCGTGATCCATCTTAATGGCATCGAAAGGACAAAACTCGGCGCAGAAACCACAATTCATGCAAATATCGATGTCGATATAAAACTCTTCCGGTTCCGGGTTCGGCCGGCCGTTGGGCAACGTACCCCGCTTGATCCAGATACACTGCGGCGGGCACACTTTGGCGCAAATGCCGCACGAGGTACACCAATCCTTGCCGTATAGCTGGCCGGGCAGCGGATCATCCGTCACCAGAAACGGCACAAACCGGAAACGCTCCGGCACAGGCAGCTTCTCCTCCGGGTAATTGACCGTGATCGCCCCACGCCCTTTCAAACTTTGGCGTACTTGCAACGCTTCATTGTTGTAATAACGCCCACCACGCGCTGCCCATTTAATGTCATCCAGGTAGGTGACCACAAAATGCTTCATCGTCACCGCCAGGCCTCGCAGGATTCCTACTCCGTACATAGTTGCTCCTCAAGCCGCCTTTGTTTAGCGGTCTACTTCACCCAAGACGATATCGATGCTACCCAAAATCGCCACAATATCCGCCACTTTATGGCCGATGCTCATCTGCTCCAGCGCCGTCAGGTTGATGAAACTGGGAGCGCGGATGTGATATCGTTCCGGGTTCGAGCCTTTGGGTTTGGCGGTGATGTAGTAGCCTAACTCCCCTTTGGGGTTCTCCACCCGGCCGTAGGCTTCGCCGCCCTTGGGCACGCGGACGGCATATTGGGGCTTGCCCGACATAATCGGCCCGCCCTGAGTCTCCTTCAAATAAGGCAATAGCTGGCGTATGATGCGCAAACTCTGGCGAATCTCATCCAGACGCACCAGGTAACGGTCGTAAATATCGCCGTGATAGCGCACAGCGATGTCAAAGTCGAGATGGTTGTAATAGGAGTACGGTTCCGCCCGGCGCACATCGTAGGCTACCCCGCTGGCGCGCAACATAGGGCCGGCCGCGCTGTAGGCAATGGCGTCTTGCGGCGACAGATACCCCACCCCCTCGGTGCGCACCCGGACGATTTCGTTGTTGGTGATCAGGTCCTCAAATTCGTCGACCGCCCGCGGCAGACGTTCGTTAACCAGCTCATCCAGAAAAGCCAGGGTGGGCTGACCGCGCACTTCGGCCGGCAAGTCATAAGCCAGACCGCCAAAACGCATGTAGTTGCACATCATGCGGGAACCGGCCGTGGCCTCAAACAAATCCAGTACCAGCTCGCGCTCAATGTAAAGGTACAGCATCGGCGTCTGGAACGCGCCCAGGTCGTTGATCAAAAATCCCAATGCCCAACAGTGGTTGACGATACGGGTCAACTCCACCATCAAGATGCGAATCCACTCCGCTCGTTCAGGAACCCCCACCCCTAGCAACTTCTCCACCGCCAACACATAGCCGTGGTTATTCGACATCGAAGACAGGTAATCAAGACGGTCGGTGTAGGGGATATTTTGAATAAAGGTGTTACGCTCGCCGATCTTCTCGTGGTTGCGATGCAGATAGCCCATCACCGGCTTCAAAGCCAAAATCGTCTCCCCATCCAGCGTCACCACCATGCGAAAAACGCCGTGGGTGGATGGGTGCTGCGGCCCCATGTTGACCGTGACCTTATCCGTTTTGAGGCCGGCCGTCGCATCTGGCGCAGCAGCAACAATGCCATACATATTGGTTTCAACATCGTACTCATCCCCGGTAGGAACCCAACCGGCGGGGTAGCGCACATTTTTGCCAAATGGATTCAGCTCCTCCATCCGCACCACATCCCCGCCCGGCCAGCGGCTGCCAAAGGGTTTGACACCTTCCTCATAAAACGCTTCGCGCCAATCTTTACGCAGCGGATAGCCGGCAAAATCTTCCCACATCAGGATGCGACGCAAATCAGGATGGCCGTCGAAGCGAATCCCCAACAAATCCCACGCCTCGCGCTCCTGAAAATCCGCCCCCGGCCACACCGGGGTCAGAGACGGCACAACGGCTTCCTGACGCTCCGTCTGCACTTTCAAGACCACGGCGCTACCACCCTTATCGATGCTATAAATATGGTACACGACCTCCATGCGGTCGCTTTCCAGCAAATCCACTCCGGTAACGCTTGACAGATAGTCAAAACCCAACTCATCGCGCAGCGTCAGGGCGACTTCCACCAGCTTATCGGCCGGCGTCATCACGCCGGTAAAGCCGGGGCGCGTATCGTCCATCAGTTGCGGGAACTTTTCTTTCAGCCGTGCGACCGCCTCTTCTTGTGGGGTGGCGTACATGGTGGACGCCAGATCGCTTTCAACATCAAGTTCACTCATGGTCACAAATCCTTTTTCCCTTCCTGGCTTACCCTTAAAGGGCTGTGCGCTTACGCCTCGGCCCTGGCCGCTTCACGCCGAATGATCGCCACTTGACGCAAGTCCACCAGGTCAGGCCCCAAAACCGGCACCGGCACAACTCCCACGGTGGGGTCGTTCTTGCGATACCAGGGAACGGTCGTCAGGGATTGTTGATCAATCTTTTCCTGCAAACTGATCAGGCCATAGATGAGCGCCTGGGGGGTGGGTGGGCAACCCGGCACATACACATCCACTGGAATGAACTTGTCGATGCCATCCACGACGTTGTAGCCTTCTTTGAACGGCCCACCGCCGTTGGCACAGGCCCCCATGCTGAGAACATAGCGCGGTTCTGGCATCTGGTTGTACAGGCGAACAATCGTCGGAACCATCTTCTTGGTGACAGTGCCGGAGACGATCATCAAGTCGGCCTGCCGCGGCGTGGCGCGGAACACTTCCATGCCAAAGCGCGCCAGGTCGAAACGGCTGGAGGCGGTGCAGATCATCTCAATGGCGCAGCACGCCAGACCAAAGACCATGGGCCAGACGGAATTTTTACGCGACCAATTGTAAACTTTATCCAGACTGGTGATAAAAACGTTGCGCGACACTTCCTCAGGAATCGGGATGTCTGATTGAAGTGGGATGGCACTCATTGAACGATCTCCTCGTACCAAACGTTCTGAATATCCAGCAACATGCGTTCCGTTGCCAGAGCGGGGTCATCTTGAAAACCGGGCAGACGCTCGATCAGGCCGGCCATCTCCAGCAAACCCAGCTGCTCGGGCGAGAGCGAGGGGTGATGCTGCAACAGGGCCTGCACAATGGCATAGGTAGAATCCCAATACAACTCGCCGGCCGAATCCACATGCATAGCTTTGCCCATCATAAAAGGCTAACCTGCTTCAAGCGCAGCCTCTATGTACAGGCGTGCGCCTGCCAATTGGGCAAGATTATAACAAATTTCACAAAGCCTGCCTACCAATCGGCCGGCTCGACGAGGCAGTTCTAACCCCGGCCGGGTCATGTTGCCAGGCTGGAATTGTGCGTTATCATTGCCTGTCAGGAACAGCTTGGGCAGGCAACCATGGACATCCGCCAGGCGTACAGCCGTTGGGCCCCCACTTATGATGTGGATCGCAATCTGACGCGCGATCTTGACCACGCTGTGACCGAGGCAGTGCTGGCGGCGCTCGCCCCCACCTCCATTCTGGAACTGGGGTGCGGCACGGGTAAAAATAGCTCCTTTCTGGCTTCCATCGGCCGGCGCGTATGTGGGCTGGACTTTTCCTCTGGGATGCTGCGTCAGGCGCAAGCGCGTCTCCACGCAGCCAATATCCTGCTAACTCTGGCCGACATCACCTCTCCCTGGCCGTGTGCGGCGCAGACGATGGATCTCGTGGTGTGCAATCTCATCCTGGAGCATATAGCCCAACTCGATTTCATCTTTGCCCAGGCGCGGCGCGTGTTGCAACCCGGCGGGCATCTCTTCATCAGTGAGCTCCACCCCTTTCGCCAGTACCAGGGTAAAAAAGCTGTTTTCCAGGCGGCGCATACCCAGATCGAGATTCCAGCCTTTGTGCACCATATCTCGGACTTCTGGCAGGGGGCTGAACAACACGGCTTGCACCTGCAACGTTTGCAAGAGTGGTGGCATATGGACGATGACAACGCCCCTCCCCGGCTCATATCGTTCCTGTTTCAGACAACTGACTGACGACCACACGACCGCCAGTTTCTCCGCCTGAGAAGCGAGTGAGAGCCAGACGCAGAGGAAAAGAGCGCGCCGAACAGGGGAGGTGGGCTGTCGGCGGGAACAAAATCGCTGCCGCTTGCGTCACTCTACAGGCAGACTATAATCAACATGCAAGCTGATGCTACTTTATCGGCGTTGCTTATCCGGTCGCTCTGTGGATTCGGCCGGCACATTTCAGCTTCAGCCAGAGACGGCCGACTTGCACTGTTGTCATCTGGCTTACATGAAGGAAAATTGTATGGCTCCGAGAATACTCGTCATTGAAGACGAAGAACGCATTCGCCAATTCCTGCAACGGGGATTGACCTATGAAGGGTATCGCATTGATGTAGCGGAAGATGGTCTTAAAGGCCTGGAGATGGCGCGCAAACATCCGCCGGATCTCGTTTTGCTGGACATTATGTTGCCCGGTCTGGATGGCTACGAGGTTTGCCGTCGGCTGCGGGCCGGTGGGGATGTCCCCATTCTGATGCTCACCGCCAAGGAAGCTATCGAAGATCGGGTGCATGGACTGGATGCCGGGGCTGACGATTATCTCGTCAAACCTTTTGCCTTCGACGAGTTGCTGGCGAGGATTCGCGCCTTGCTACGGCGCGCCCAACCAACGCAGCCAGAAGTATACCGCTTTGGCGACCTGGAATTGGACACCGGAACTCGTCAGGGGCGGCGCGGGGATCACATCTTCGACCTGACCGCTAAAGAGTATGAATTGCTTGAACTCTTCATGCGCAACCCCCGGCGCGTCCTGACGCGGGATGTTATTTATGATCGGGTGTGGGGGTACGATTTTGGCGGCGAGAGCAACATCATTGAAGTGTATGTGCGCTATTTGCGCCAGAAAACAGAGGCCGGCGACCAGCCCCGCCTGATTCACACGGTGCGCGGCATTGGCTACGTTCTCCGGGAGGAGTAGCCGCGCCGGCCGCCCCGATGGGGGATTTGTGTGTCTTTACAATTCAAGCTGAGCGTCTTTTTCAGCTTATTGCTGGTGGTCAGCTTCGCCCTTTTCTCCTTAGCAGCCCTGGGGATGCCCCTCAATATCCGGGCGCGGATTGATCGAGAGTTGCAATCCATCGCCAGTGAAGCCCTGCGGCAGGCCCGCGCCACCAGCCGCACCGACATCAACGCCGTCAAGGTGCCAGAACGTCTACGCTCGCTGGAATATGCCAACACCTTTTTCGTTGTGGTCACCCCCAACTTGCACACCGTGACCAGCAGCGCCAACATAAGCCCGGATCAGGTGCTCGATAAGGACGGTTTCGCCGATCCACCCACGATCAACACCCTCGACCTGGGGAATGAGTCGCTGCGTGTTCTAACTGTGCCGGTCGAGGTTGATCTGGGCACCACCGTGCGCACCATCGGTTATCTCCAGGTGGGACAGCTGATGGCAGACGTCAGAGATAATGTGCGTCTGACAACGGTGATCCTCCTATTGAGTCTTGCTGCCCTGGCCAGCACGATATTCATCACCATTTTCCTGATGCCCAATATCTTGCAGCCGTTGAACAACATGTCCGCTTTGGCGGTGCAACTTACCAGCGCGGATGATCTCAGCCGCAGGCTGCCAGATGATAACCAACCCGGCGAGATCGGTCAGTTGACGCGAGCTTTCAACCATCTGTTGGAGCGGTTGGAAAATCTTTTTCGCACCCAACAACGCTTTCTGGCGGATGTCTCCCACGAACTGCGCACCCCCCTGACCACCATTCGCGGCAATCTGGATTTGATGCGTTATATGGGTCAGGATGACCCGGAGCTATTGGGCATCATCGGGGATGAACTGGAACGCATGACCCGCCTGGTCAACAATCTGCTGGCGTTGGCGCGGGCAGATGTGGGAGGGGTGATGATTCAACATGAACGGGTGGAGCTGGATACCATCTTTCTGGATGTCTATCGCCAGGCGCAAGGCCTGGGCCGGCCGGTTGCCTTAGAACTGGCGGAAGTGGATCAGGTGTGTGTGTTGGGCGACTCCGACCGGCTCAAACAAGTCGTCTTGAATCTGGTGGATAACGCCCTCAACTACACTCCCGAAGGGGGACGGGTGACCATGAGCCTGACCCATGAGATGGGAGAAGCGCGCCTGACGGTGGTGGATACTGGCATTGGCATTGCGCCAGAAGACCTGCCGCACATCTTCGACCGCTTCTACCGGGCAGACAAAGCCCGCACTCGCCGGGCCGGCGGCTCTGGCCTGGGTCTGTCCATCGTCCAATCGATTGTCGCCGCCCATCGAGGGCGCGTGGAGGTACAAAGTCAGGTTGGGCAAGGCTCGACTTTCACCGTCATCTTGCCCGCTCTCCATTCTCAAGCCATCCAACCCAGCCAGGTGACGGCAACCGTGGCGTAAGCTGCTTAATCGACGCTTTTATTCGAGCGCCGACGCAACAACAGCCAGACACCCAACCCTATAATGACTACCGGCCAGAAGAGGCCCAGGTTGATCTGTAGCCCAAAGTTTTGCAACAGAAAGTACAACCCCAGCATGATGAGCGTTCCGGCAGCCACCATAGGAGCGCTGTGGTTGTTGCGCGCCTGTTCAATGCTGTGACTGAAAGAGTCGCCCAGCTGTTGCAGGTTTCGCTCCACGTAGGCGGCCGGCTTCACGCCCACCTGGGATTCAGTCGGCGTGATGATGGCGAGAATGAGGTAAATGAGAAACCCCATGCCCGAAGCCAGCCCCAAAACCACAAAGGCCAGCCGGACAAGAACCGGGTCCAGGTTGAGATATTCCGCCAACCCGCCGCACACCCCGGCGATCATTTTGTTGGATTCACTGCGTGTTAACTGTGTGGCAGACATGTCATCATCCTCAATGGTCTAATCTACTTGCTATACGCCCCTCTGGCAGGTAAGTTGCATCCGTTTCCCCGCCCCTGCCGTAGCCCGGCCCAGCGTGTTCAGAGGATTCTCATTTTGAGGTCGCCCGGCTTCAGTATAATTGCCCCGCGACTATGATACGTTCTATCCCTTTTGCTCATCGATTGTGGTTCTTGCTGATCTTGCTCATAGGCGGCCTGACGACGGCCGGCCGGCAACCCGTTCCGGTGCAGGCGCAAGGCCAAACACGCCTGGTGCTGGCCTTCTATTACGCCTGGTTTGACCCCAGCTCGTTTGGGCCGGGCAAAACTCCGTTCACGCACCCTGCCCCCTATTACTCCAGCGACATCGGTCAGATTCAGTTTCATGTCAGCCAGGCCCAGGCGGCTGGCATCGATGGCTTTGTCCAAAGCTGGTACGGCCCGGACCCCAATCAACAAACAGAAACCAACTTCGTCAATTTGCTCAACATCGCCTCGGCCAGCGGCTTCACAGCAGCCGTTGACTTTGAAACAGGCAGTCCCTTTTTCAGCAGCAACCAGGATCGCATCAACGCCCTGAACACCTTACTCGCCACCCACGCCACCCACCCGGCCTATCTGCGAGTGGATGGCAAACCGGTTATCTTCTTCTGGGCCAACTGGCTACTATCAGTGGCGGATTGGGAAGCCATTCGCCAGGCCACTGACCCCCATCACACCGCCATCTGGATTGCAGAAGGTGGCAACACCGACTACCTGTCTGTGTTCAATGGCTTGCATCTCTATAATACTGCCTGGTCGGACAACCCGGCCGGAGTCGCCGCCACCTGGGCCGCCAATACGCGAGCAGCAGCCAGCGCCTATGGCAGCTTCAAGTATTGGGTGGCTACCGCCATGCCGGGGTGGAACGATACCCTGCTCAACCGCCCCGATGCCTTTGTGCGCGACCGGGCTGGCGGAGCCTATTATCAGTTGAGCTTCAGCGGTGCGGCAGCCAGCGCCCCGGATATGCTCATCATCAGCACCTTCAATGAATGGCCGGAAGGCTCTAACCTGGAACCCAGCCTGGAGTTCGGTAACCTGTATCTGGATTTGACGGCGCAACTGGCGGCCGGGTACAAAGCCGGGAGCCTTGCCTTGCCGCCGCCCCTGCCTACGGCCACGGCCGGCCCTTCTCCCACGCCGGCCCCCACCAAAACGCCGGGACCTTCCCCCACTCCCACCCCCACCGCCAGCCCCATTCCATCCCCCACGCCAGATGCCAGCGGAGCCATCATTTACTATGTCCAATCCGGCGATACCCTGTTCACCATTGCCGCCCGCTTCCAGACGACGCTCGACAATCTCTACACCTTGAATGGCCTCTCGGCCGACCAGGCGTTGCTAAGCATTAACCAACCCTTGATCTTGGGTTATGCCGATGTCAGCGCCATAGGAGCGGCTCAGGTGGGTAGCGCGCCGGGCGGCGTAACCGCCGGGTCGATCCCCCCACAATTTGCCCAGGCCACCTTGCGCCAGGATGGTAGCTATGTCCACAGTGTGCGCGCCGGGGATACGCTGCTAGGTATTGCCCTCACCTATGGCCTATCGCTGGAAGCGTTGTACGCGGCCAGTGGTCTCAACCCTGATTCGCTGCTGCAAATCGGTCAGGAGGTTGTGATTGGCGCGCTGCCCACGCCAGTGGAACAGGGCGGGTCGACCGACTTACCGGCCCCGCCGCCAGTCGCCACCCCAACACCCACTGCTGCACCCCAACCCACCCAGCTGCTTGTGCCCACCGTAACCCCGGCCGCCAACCCCCCGGCTGTTGCGGCTGTGGTCAACGCCGCTCCTCCGACGCCCATCCCCACCCCTCCACCGCCGGCCGCTGACTCGCAAACCTTAGCGCCCGCCTTCATGGGGCTATTTGGTTCGTTGCTGGCGCTGGGGGTGCTGGTCTGGTACCTTAACCACACCCGCCAATCCGGCTCTACTCCTTGAGCAAGCCGTGGTGGAGCGCCTCATCTACCGAACGACAGCCAATGATCTGCAAGCCTTCCGGGGGGGTTTTAATCTGTCGCCCCTGACGATAGGGCATCAAACAACGTTTGAAACCCAGTTTGGCCGCCTCGCGCAAGCGTAGTTCAACCTGGCTGACAGCCCGCAGTTCGCCGCTCAAACCCACTTCCCCCACACACACCAGGTCGGCATGCACCGATTGGTCGCGCAAACTGCTGGCAATCGCCACAGCAATCGCCAGGTCAGCGGCCGGCTCGCTGATCTGTAATCCGCCAATCACATTGGCGAAAACATCCTTGTCCGCCAGGCGCAATTTCACCCGCTGCGCCAGCACCGCTGTCAGAAGCAACAGTCGGTTGTAATCCACCCCATTGGTGGTGCGGCGCGGATTAGGAAAGGGGGTTGGGCTGGCAAGCGCCTGAATCTCCACCAGTAACGGGCGGGTCCCTTCCAATGTCACAGCGATGGCCGAGCCAGAAGCGTTGATCTGTCGCTCCGCCAGAAACATCTCCGAGGGGTTGAGGACTTCGCGCATTCCTTCAGGCGCCATCTCAAAGACGCCCACTTCACTGGTAGCCCCAAAACGATTCTTCACGCTGCGCAGTAGCCGGTATTTATGGTAGGAGTCGCCCTCCAGATAAAGCACCGTGTCCACAATATGTTCCAGAACACGCGGGCCGGCAATCGCCCCTTCCTTCGTTACATGCCCCACCAGAAAAATGGAGGTCCCACTCGACTTCGCCAGCTCTTGAAAGCGGCTGGCGCTCTCCCGCACCTGGGTCACACTGCCGGCCGTGGACTTCAAATCCTCGGTCACACAGGTCTGGATGCTATCCACCACCATCAGCCGCGGCTGGGTCGTGCGCGCCTGTTCCAATATGTTTTCCACCCCGGTTTCGGTCGCCAGAAAGAGATCATGGGCCTGAAGACCAAGCCGCTCCGCCCGCATCTTAATTTGTTGCAAGCTCTCTTCACCCGATACATAGAGCACCGGGCCATGTTGATTGGCAACCTGACAGGCCAACTGAAGCAACAAAGTCGATTTGCCAATACCGGGGTCGCCGCCCAAAAGCACCAACGACCCGGGCACCAGCCCCCCGCCCAAGACCCGCGAAAACTCGACCAGCGGCAAAGCCAGGCGCTCCAAACCATCTGAGCGTACCTCCGCCAAACGCTGAGGGGACGCGGCCCGACGGCTCACGCCGGCGCGCGCGCCGCGAGGAGCGGCGCTCTCCGTCGCTTCCTCCTGCATCGTGCCATATTCGCCACATTGCGGACAACGCCCCAAATAAGCTGAAGCCGTGCGCCCACAATTCTGGCAGACATACCGCGTCTGTGCTTTCGCCATAGCAACTCCTTGTATCGAAAGGGGACAAACCCATAAATGGCCTCCCCTATTTCAGCCGGGTTAACTAGCCACTCCTTGTACCCCAAAGAGCACGGCCGGTCATAAACTCTCACGCCAATTTTACCTCAGGGAGCTTTGTAGGGATATGCAGCCATGTTATAATGTTCTCAATGATTGATTGGGCGTCTGTTGCCTGGAACAGTTGTTGGATCGTCGGGCTTTCCCTTTTGCTAGCTGTTTTCAGTTACAACCGGTGGCTGGCCACCATGGCGCGTACCTATAACACGCCGCCAACTCGCCTCTCACCCACCTATACTCTGGTCGGTATCGGGTTAACCGCGTTGGGATTGATTGGAACCAGCCGCACCTTGTGGGAAGCCATCGTCTGGATAGGGATAGGGGCCGCCCTGATCCTCCTCGTCTGGCGTTCAGCCCGTGCGCCGGCCGACCCACACAAGGAATCACAACCGTAATGGAGATCAAGCGTTACATTGCTCTTATTCGCCATTGGTTATGGGCCATTGTGTTGGGTAGCCTGGTGGCCGGAGTCACCGCTTACGTTGTCAACTCACGCCAGACGCCTGTCTACCGCGCCTCCGCCAGCTATCTGATCGACAACGCCCCCACCGGCCGCGATTCAGACTATGCCAATCTGCTGACGGAACAACGATTAACCCTGACCTATCTGGAGCTGATTCAGACTCACCCGGTGTATGCGGAGGTGGTGCAGCGACTCAACCCCTCCTTGCAAGATACCGTTGAGATCAACCAACTGGCAGACAATCTGGCGCGCACCGTCTCCGTTTCCGCCCCGCTGGATACACAAATCATCATCGTCAGTGTGGAAGACACCGACCCGGTACGGGCCGCCCAGATCGCCAATCTGATCGGTGAAGTCTTTAGCACACAAAATCAAGAGCGACAAAGCGAGCGTTTCGCCGAAGCCATCAACAACTGGGAAAATCAGCTAACGCCGCTCCTGGAAAATGTCTCCGATCTTCAAGGGCAAATCAATGAGTTTGGGGCGGCCGATACGCCAGACGAAAAAACAGAACTTTCCGCCCTCCAATTAGCGCTCAATCAGGCGCAGGTACGTTACACCGATGCCTTTGAAAATCTACAGACGTTGCGCGTGGAACAGGCGCGGTCGATCAGCAACATCTACCCGGTGGAACCGGCCCAGACCCCTACGATGCCTGTCTCGCCGCGCATCATTCCCAACACACTTCTGGCAACGGTGGTAGGCGCTTTTCTGGCTCTGGGGATCGTGTTTTTGATCGAATATCTGGATGACACGGTCAAAACGCCAGATGAAGTTTTTGAGCAGACCAAATTATCCACGCTGGCGGCCATTGCCTATATCAAAGGCAACAGCCCGGCCGATCGGCTGGTCACTTCCCATACGCCGCGATCTCCTATCACTGAAGCGTATCGCGTGCTGCGCACCAATCTGAGCTTTTCCGCCATTGATGATCGGCTGAAGAGCTTAATGGTCACCAGCTCTTCGCCGGGGGAGGGCAAATCTACCACCTCATCAAATCTGGCGGTGATCATGGCCCAAACAGGCAAACGAGTAATTGTGGTGGACGCCGATTTGCGCCGGCCGGTGTTGCACAAAGTTTTCCAGGTCTCCAACAACCAGGGTCTGACCACAGCCCTGCTCGACAGCCAGACGCCGATCAACCGCCATTTACAGGAAACCAACGTCCCTGGCCTGCGGATTATGGCGAGCGGGCCGCTGCCGCCCAACCCGGCCGAGTTGCTAAATTCGCAGCGCATGTCCCAGGTCCTGGATGCGCTTAAACTCGAAACAGACTTTTTGATCATCGACTCGCCGCCAGTGCTCACAGTAGCCGATGCCTCCATCTTAGCCCCCCAGGTCAATGGGTGTATGCTGGTGGTGGAAGTGGGCGCCACCCGCCGCGATGCCCTGCTGGAGTCCAAAGAGCGCCTGTTGAAAACGGGCGCGCATCTGTTTGGCGTCGTGCTGAACCGTTCGCAACCAGGGCGGGACGGCTACTATCGTTACTACTACTACGATGCGCGCTACTATTCCTATGAATACACCAACCCACGGCTGACCAAGCGCCGCAATGGGTTGTTAGGGCGCCTGGTTGGCCTGGTTAGCAGCCAGCGTTCATGACTGCCCCCCACACCCCTCACAGTACGTCGGAACGGCTGCTGGTGTTCATTGGCGTCTTGTGGTTGCTCCTAGGCGCCGGCTTGCTACTGGTTGAATACCTTCGCCCCCCTTCGATTCGCATCACCTGGGAAACAGAAACTGAGACGGACACGGCCGGCTTTTTCATCTACCGCAGCCAGACCTTGCCCGATAGCAGCTGTCCCACCCAGCCGGGAGTTTATGAACCTCTGAACGCCGCCATCATCGAGAGCGCTGGTTCAGCAACGCGGGGCGCTGCCTATAGTTACATCGACCGCGCTGTCACAACGGGTCAGCTCTACTGTTATCAGCTAGAAGATGTGGAGCTTGACAACACCCGCACCCGGCATGAACCGATTACCGGCGAGCACATGCGCGCCCGCTGGTGGGTGTTGGCCGCCTCAGCCTTCAGCGCTTGTATAGGTCTCTATCTTGTGTGGACGAGTTTCAAAAGGATGCAACCGCTGTGAAGGAAGATATACGCCTGCGCCCAAATCCCCAGGTTATCGCTCGCCGCACTGAGGATGGCCTGGTGTTGGTCGATCCGGTAGCCGGCAAGGTGCGCGTGTTCAACTTGATAGGGGCTGATATTTGGGAATGGATCTGCGCTGGCCTGACGCCGGCCGACATAACCCTCCGCCTGCAAGAGCAATACGCCGGTCCACCAGTTGAGATGGCGGCTGATTTACACCTGTTCCTGCGGGAATTACAACAACAACATTTGTTATTACCATCCCCAGCTACATGATGAAAACGACAGGGCCGACGCAGGCAATTCCTGCGCCGGCCCTGAAATGGAATAAACCATTCACCCCGACTCCATACCTATGGGGTTGGCGTCGGTAAGAGAAGGGGGGGAGTTGGGGTTGCGTCAACGCGCAAAAGATAGGGCGGGAAAATCGGCCGGCTGGGCACGCGGGATTCCCACAAGGAGAAAATCTCCACCCCACCCGCCAGATTTTGCTCATCTAACCAGGCGGCCAGCGCCTCATCCTGTTGTGCCCGCAACGTCGCTTCAGGCAAAGGACGGACTTCCCGCCCACGCAAGTTGATCAGATAGTACCGCACCAGGCCGGAACTCGCTTCGCTGCTGATGACCTCGCTGGGGGTGTCAATCTCCAGGCTAAAAGCGGCCTCGGTAAAGGCTGTTCCAAAGCTATCTTCCAACGTCTGTCGGGGGGCCCATTGAATTTCACGCGCCAGCGTCGCCGTCGCCGTGGTCGGCGTCGTGCTGCGAATTGTGTTCCAGGTGGTCAAATAGCCAGTGGCCTGCACCTGAGCCAGAGCCTCCGCCGCAGCGACCTCTGAATCAAACGACAGGAAGAAAAGGCTAACCTGTTCCTCGCTATCTGACACACCCTGCTCATCCGCCAAAACCTCGCGGAACTGCTCAAGCAACAACCCGTTGTAGACAATATCCCGATACATAGCCTCGTCCACGTCAGCGCTCGCCAGGGTCTCTATCAGCTCTTGGAATTGCTCATTGAAAGCTTCCTGGGAAACGGGTGTGGCCGTTGGCGCAACGGTCGTCGGTTGAGGCGGCAGGGTCGGGGCCGGTGTGGTCGTTGGGGCCGGTGTTACTCCGGCTTCGGTCGCAGTCGGCAAGGGTGTAATCGAAGGGGTTGGAACCGGCGTCTGCGTCGGCGTTGCTGAAGGCGTGGGTAATCCGCCTCCGAAGTAGTTGAACTGTGCTTCAATTTCTTGCTGCACGTCAGCGTCGCTGACGGTGATGCCTCGCTCCGCCGCCGCCTGGCGGATCAGCGCCTCATTGATCATCTGCTGCAAAACAGCGTTACCCATGGCGGGTGGGCTGAGCAACAGCTGAAAATCTTGCGCAAAGAACTGCTGGAGCTGTTGCGAATTGCCCCCCAGCTGCTCATAGGCGCTTTCCAATCGGTCGATACGCACCGCTCGTTCATACCGCACACGATCTTGCCAGTCACTCAAGGAAATTTGTTCCAGATTGACTGACGCCACTGGGCGCGGAGGGAGGATTACATATTCAATGATCAGGCCCAACGCCAAAATCAACAGGATAAAACCCACAACCAGCGCCACAGTCAGTCGGATTTGCTGAGACTGTTGCTGCTGTTTGCGGTTTAACAGCACTTGCTTGCGGGATTGCCGCGATGTGGCGTCGGGAGGAGAAGCCTGTTTGCTCATAGGTTCCTACCCGGCTTAATCGTTGGCGATAAAAGGCATCAGCGCCAGGTGGCGGGCGCGCTTGATGGCCACCGCCAGCGCACGTTGGTGACGGGCGCATGTTCCCGTCTGACGGCGCGGCCGAATGCGCCCCTGCTCCGAGACATACCGGCTGAGCATGTCGGGCTGCTTATAGTCGATTTCCTTCACTTTATCCACACAAAAAGCGCAAAAACGCGGCTTTTTGTACATGCGGTTCGTGTTGCGCCGGTTGGAACGGCGGCGAGGGGTTTCTTCACTCATGATTTAACTCCGTGTCTGGATCATCCGTCCGATCTGGGGGCAGTTGGGGTCAAGTCGCCTGGCTGGGCAAGCCGGGGGTCATCACAATCATATCCTGGGCGATCACCTCAGTGCGGTAATGGAGCGCTCCATTGGGGGCTTGCCAGTGGCGGGTTTGTAAACGGCCTTCCAGGTAAAGGGTCTGACCGTCGCTCAGCTGGGCGCGACACGCTTCAGCCAATCCGCCCCAGGCAACCACGCCGATCCACTCCTGTTCCTCGTACCGTTCACCGCCGGCCGCTCCCCAGGATTGGTGCATCGCCAGGGTAAAGGCGGTCACCAGGCGCCCATTGGGGGTATAGCGCCACTCTGGCGCGCCATCCACCTGACCAATTAAAATGACCTTGTTCAGACCCTGATTCATCTGTCACCGCTCCTGGCTCACCTGCCACAACTCACTTGCTCAGCTCCCCCGGCGCACCACTAGATGGCGCAATATCTGATCGGTGTACAAAATGTTGCGCTCCAGGTTGTTAACCGCCTGGGGGGCCATATCACATTCCATGAACACATAATACCCCTCATGTTCCTTCTTGATGGGATAGGCCAATTGCCGCTTGCCCCACTCCTTAACGGTAATCTCGGCCGGGGCATCGTTGCCAGCCTGAATATAACCCTTGAGGCGTTCAAGGATTTCATTCCGCTGTTCAGTTTCCACATTAGATCGAAATACGAGGGTTAATTCGTATTGGTTCACGCTACACAATCTCCTTTCCTTGGAATAACTCTGGCGAGCTATGCTCTTCCCTATTTTTGCAGTGGCAAGAGCGGAAAGCCGCGCACGCTATAAAATTGTTGGTCGGCGTGTCAACGCCAGCGCGCAATACTATCACACTCCCCTGGATAGCACAATACTTTCGCGCTTTTTCATGCATTTCAAGTATAATAACTCAATGTTCGCTCAAATTGAGCGATAAATAGTAAAATTGGCGGCATGAATACGCCAGAGGTAACAATCAATGTAGAGCGGCTAGATGATATGCCACTGTTGTATGGATTTATCAAAAAGATGGGCATTC
>DAOTXO010000009.1:0-28829 GCA_034435495.1 Anaerolineae bacterium | reverse complement strand
GGCGGGGGGGGGGCGGGCCGCCCACCCCATGCCGGCGATACGGTGTACCTGACAGCGGCCGATGGGGAGGGCAATATGGTGAGCTGGATACAGAGCCTGTATATGGGGTTTGGCAGTGGGCTGACGGCCGGCGTTACCGGTGTGCAGCTGCAAAATCGGGCGGCTAATTTCAGCCTGGAACCAGAGCATCCCAATGTTGCTGCGCCGGGCAAACGCCCCTATCATACCATTATCCCCGGCTTCATCACCCGTCAGGGCGAGGCGTGGGCCAGTCTGGGGGTGATGGGGGGCTTTATGCAGCCCCAGGGACATCTCCAGGTGGGATTGAACTTAATGGCCTTTGGGATGGACCCCCAGACGGCGCTGGCGGCTCCGCGTTTCAACTGGCTCCAGGGCCAGACGGTGGGGTTGGAAACATGGGGCGGCTGGTTGCCGGCCGACGTGGCGGACACGTTGCGGGCGCGGGGGCACCAGCTGCGGTTGGATTTGCCGCCGGGGCAGTATGGCGGTGGTCAGGTGATTGTGCGCGACCCAGAGACGGGTGTTTTACTGGGCGGCAGTGAGCCGCGCAAAGATGGCTGCGCCCTCGGTTTTTAGGCCAGGGCTGGTCCCGGCGCAGCTGGCATAAGGATAGCGCAATGCTGCAGATAGGTGATGTGGCTCCCGATTTTGCGTTGATGGCCGATAATGGTCAGATGGTGCGCCTGTCGGATTGGCGCGGCCGGCGGGTGTTGATCTTTTTCTACCCCAAGGCGGAGACGCCGGGTTGCACAGCCCAGGCGTGCGGATTGCGCGATCAGCTGGCGGCGGCGCGGGCGGCCGGGGCGGTGGTGCTGGGCATCAGCCCTGATCCTGTCTCCAGGCTGGCGCACTGGCAGAGCCAGGAGCATTTTGCCTACCCCTTGCTATCCGACCCCGATCATGCTGTAGCCGAGGTGTATGGGGTGTGGGGGGAGAAAAAGATGTATGGTCGAACCTACCTGGGCATCATCCGCAGCCATTTTCTGGTGGGAGCGGACGGCCGGCTGGAGGACGTGCAATACGAGATCAGCCCTCAGGACAGCATCGCCAGGGCGGTGGCTTATTTCGCCTGATAGGAGCGCCGTATGACCTTGCCCCCTAATTTCTACGACCAGGTGTACGCTGTGGTGCGGCGCATTCCGCCGGGGAAGGTAGCCAGCTATGGCCAGATTGCCCGCATGTTAGGCCGGCCGACAGCCGCCCGCGCCGTTGGTTACGCCCTGCACGCCTTGAAAGACCACGCCGACGACCCGGCCTACGCCGATATTCCCTGGCAGCGCGTCATCAACAGCCAGGGGCGCATCAGCATTATCAACCCCTTGTTTTCCACCAATATCCAGGCGGAGTTGCTGCGCGCTGAGGGGGTTCCCGTGGATGATGATTTGCGTGTCATCCAGCGCGACCTGTATTGGTGGGAGGGTCTCCACCTGGTGGAGCTAGACGATATTGTGCGCGGTTGGGAGCGCCTTGACCTCGGCTGATGTCAGCCGGGAAGCTTAGCCGGCCAGCAGCAGTTGCTCCGGGTCTTCGACCAACTCCTTGATGCGATAGAGAAATTGCACCGCTTCGCGCCCATCCACTAGGCGATGGTCATAGCTCAAGGCGACGTACATGATGGGGCGGATGACCATTTCCCCTTTCACAACCACCGGCCGGTCGACGATGTTGTGCAGCCCCAGAATACCCACCTGGGGCGGATTGAGAATGGGGGTGCTGAGCATGGAGCCAAAGACGCCCCCATTGGTGATGGTGAACGTGCCCCCCAATAGGTCCGCCAGCGCCAGCGTGCCCTGACGCGCTTTGTCGGCAAAGTCGCGAATCTGCTGCTCAATCTCGGCGAAGGAGAGCTGGTCTGCGTTGCGGATGACAGGGACGACCAGCCCCTCTTCCGCGCCCACGGCGATGCCGATGTCGTAGTAATGCTTGAGCACCATCTCATCCCCGTCGATCTCAGCGTTCAGGCGGGGAAAAGCGTGCAGAGCCGCCACCACAGCTTTGGTGAAGAAGGACATGATGCCCAGCCGCACGCCGTGCCGCTGTTGAAACGACTCTTTATGGCGAGCGCGTAGAGCCATCACCGCCTGCATGTCCACCTCGTTAAAGGTGGTGAGCATGGCGGCGGTATGCTGGGCTTCCACCAGGCGTTGGGCGATGGTGCGCCGGCGGCGACTCATTTTCAACCGCTCTTCGCGCCGGCCCAGACTGGTCAGGCCGGGCAAGGCTGGCAGAGTGGCGGGGGGTGCGGTCGGTTGTAACACAACCGGTGGCACTTCAGGTGTTGGTGCAGGAGCGCCCGGCCCGGCCGGCGTAACCTGCACATCTTTTTTCGTCACCTTGCCGCTGGGGCCGCTGCCGGCTATCTGACTGAGGTCGATGCCTTCTGCTTCAGCTATGCGTCGGGCCACGGGTGTGGCGCGGGGTGGGGTCTCGGTCGCCGGAGGGGCGGCCGGCGCAGCCACAGGCGTGCCGGCTTCCCCGATGCGGGCCAGCTCTCCCAGAACATCTCCTACCCGCACATCTTCGTTTTCCCCGCGCACGATTTTGACCAGCACGCCAGCCGCATCGGCGTTGACTTCCAGATCAACTTTATCGGTTTGCAACTCCACCAGCAGGTCGCCGGCCTGGACGACATCCCCTTCTTGTTTGTGCCAGACGCCAACAGTGGCCTCAACAACCGATTCGCCCAGAGTGGGAACGATAATTGGAACGGACATGATACGCCAGCCTCCCAGAGGTTTGAAAAATCTCCTGAAGGTCAACCGCCTTCAGGAAGGTATGATACCATGATTGTAGCTGATCCCAACCCCGTTGGTCGTCTGTAGCCGGGGTTTCCCGGTTTTCACCGCCAAGCCCCCGTGAAAACAGGGGCAAGAGCGCGAAGGTTTTTCACATAGGGGCGAACACATAGGTCCGCCCTTACTTTGCGTTCTTCCCGGTTCGTCATTCCCGTGAAAACGGGAGCACCTTACCGCCGCGGTTTCCTAACCGCGAGGCTACCCCCAGGCGAGGGGTGTATAGGCCTGGCGCACTAGGTGGGCCTGGTTGACGGTGTGGTGAGCCAGAGAGCCTTCAGCTGGGCTGGCGCGTTGCGGCCGGCCGATATAATGCAGTGGGTAGCGGCCGGCGATGATCTTTTCCAGATAGGGTTGCAGAAAACGCCACGCCCCCATATTGGCCGGCTCTTCTTGCAGCCACGCCACTTCTTCCAACTGGGGGTAGCCCGCCAGAATGGCGCTTAGCTCCTCTTCTGGAACGCGATATAGCTGTTCCACCCGCACAATGGCTGTGGTGGGTTCGGCCGGCCGGTCGGGGCTGGTCATCAGGTCGGTGTACACCTTGCCAGTGCACATCACCAGGCGGCGCACGGCCGTCCGCCTATCCGCAACCGTAGTATCGTCGATCACCGCTTGCCAGCGCCCCTCTGCCAGTTCGCGGAGCGATGAAGCTGCCAGCTCATGCCGCAGCAAACTCTTAGGCGTCATGACTACTAGCGGCAGAGGGTCTTCCAACAACAGCCGCGCCTGCCGACGCAACAGGTGAAAGTATTGCCCGGCGGTGGTGGGGTAGGCGACGCGCAAATTGGTTTCAGCGCACAGTTGCAGAAAGCGCTCCAGCCGCGCCGAAGAGTGATCCGGCCCCTGCCCTTCGTAGCCGTGAGGCAGCAACAAAACCAGCGAGGGCAGTTGTTCCCATTTGGCCCGGCCGGAAGCCAGATACTCATCGATTACTGGTTGCGCCCCATTGACAAAATCGCCAAACTGTGCCTCCCACAGCACCAGCCGCTCCGGCGCCTGGACGCTGTAGCCATATTCAAAGCCGACTGCGGCATTTTCTGTCAGGGGGCTGTTGCGCCCCTCAAAGGCTGCTCGTGCTTCGGGGATGTGCTGCAAAGGGATGAAGCGCCGACCGGTCTGGGTGTCGTGCAGCGCCATGTGGCGCTGGCTGAACGTCCCGCGCTCCACATCTTCGCCGGTGAAACGGATGGGAATGCCCTCTGCCAGGATCGAGGCCAACGCCAACGCCTCCGCGTGCGCCCAATCAACCTGCCGCGCCTCTGCGTCGTCCAGAGCCGCCGGGCGGCGCTTAAAAATGCGCGCCCGGCGGGGGTGCAGGTGGAGCCAATTAGGGTAAGTGTGTAGTGAGGCGTTGAGCTGACGCAAAAAGCTGATGGAGGTAGCCGTTTCCACTTTACGCGCGGCGCCGGCCGGCGGGGGCGTCAGCGTGGGAGCTGGTAAATCCTCGTCCAGGTTGATGCCTTCGTAAATGGCTTGTAAACGGTTGAGGTACGTCTGCAAGTGTTGCTGTGCCTCTGATGCAGGGATGCGTTGGCGCGCCTCCAATGTTTGCGCCCACAACTGGCGCACCGTGGGGTGTTGTTCAATAATCCGATACATCATCGGCTGGGTGAAACGGGGTTCATCTCCTTCGTTGTGACCATGCCGACGATAGCCGATCAGATCGATGACAAAATCCTTCTCGAAACGACGCAAATAGTCGAAAGCCAGCCGCGCCGCCTCAATGCACGCTTCCGGGTCATCGGCGTTGACATGCACAATCGGTATCTTGTACCCCTTGGCGACATCGCTGGCGTACAGGGTGCTGCGCGTCTCAAAGGGATCCGTGGTGAAGCCCACCTGGTTGTTGGCGATGATGTGAATCGTGCCCCCCGTGCGCCAGCCGGGTATCTGGGAGAAGTTCAACGTTTCAGTCACCACCCCCTGGCCGGCGAAAGCGGCATCCCCATGGATCACAATCGGCAGCACGGCTGTGCGCTCGAAGATGGCCTCACCCCTTTGATAAGCGCGCGTTCCCGCTGCGCGTGCCATGCCCTCCACCACCGGATTAACCAGCTCCAGGTGGCTGGGGTTGGGGGCGATTTTGACCAGCACCAGGGCGCGCCCATCCACCTGTAAATGCGCTCCGACGTGGTATTTCACATCCCCTGTCCAACCTTCGTAAATGGACTCGCCGCGCTCATCCCGGTAGGGGTCTTTGAACTCCGCCAGTAGGGCTTCATACGGTTTTTGCAACACATGCGCCAGAACATTCAGCCGGCCGCGATGGGCCATGCCGATCAGCACGGTGTGAATATCCAGACCGACGCTTTTTTGCACCAATTCATCCAGCATGGGCACGAGCATTTCCAATCCCTCGATGGAGAAGCGTTTTTTGCCCACAAAGGTTCGATGCAGAAATAGCTCGAACCCTTCCACCTGAGTCAGGCGATCCAGCAACGCCATGGCGTCCAGGGGGCTTTGTTCAGGATGGTAGCGGCGCGTTTCGGCCGCTTCTTTGAGCCACTCCCGTTCGGCCGGGATACGCAGGTGGTCGTAATCATGCCCTGTAGTGTGGCAATAGACGCGCCGCAGCGCACGAATAGCTTCCAGGGCATTCAGGGAGTGTTCCCCGATGGGCCCCCCCACCAGATAGCCGGGCAACTGGCTCAAGATGGTATCGTCCAGGCGGTGTGTGGCCGGGTCCAGACCTGGATCGCCCGGCCGCTCGCCACCCAGGGGGTCAAGAGCCGCAGCCAGGTGGCCATCTTCACGGATGGCGTTGGCCAGGTTGGCGACGCCGGCAATTTTATCGTCGCTGGCTACGGTGGGCTGAGGGGCCGGGGGTTTGGGGGCCAGCGGTGCGCCATCCCCCATAGGTGGCGTCCACGTCGCAAAGAAGGCGCGTGTGGCCGGGTCAACTGCCTGGGGATTGGCCCGGAAAAGCTCGTACAGTTCTAAGACGTAGCCCGCATTAGGGCCGTGAAAGAGTTGCCATTGATCCATGCTACCTGGTGACCTCTGTTGCTAGTGCCGGCCGGAAGCTAAAGCACGGCTAAAGCCGTTACGACGAACCAGGCCGGGCGTCGTAGCCGCGGTTTCCCAACTGCTGTTGCCAGTGCCGGTCGGAAGCTAAAGCACGGCTAAAGCTGTTACGACGAACCAGGCCGGCGCGTCGTAGCCGCGGTTTCCCAACCGCTGTTGCCAGTGCCGGCCGGAAGCTAAAGCACGGCTAAAGCCGTTACGACGAACCAGGCCGGCGCTCTGCTCTCGTTGGTCGTAGCCGCCCCCCGTTTTCACGGGGGTGACCAACCGCGCCTCGTGATAAGCCTTCTTAGGATGGCCTGTTTCATGCCGACCGGTAGCTTATTATAGCGCGTCGGCATCCAGATAGCGCACCCGGCTGCTCAGAGGGTGGCGCGTCCTGTGGCGCTCTTCGGCCGGGAAACCCAACGTGATCAACCCCTGGGGTTGCCAGTCGGCTGGCAGATCGAGAGTGCGACGCACCACATCCGGGCAGAAAAGGGGGGCGCATAGCCAACAGGCCCCCAGGCCGAGAGCATGTGCCGCCAGAAGCATGTTTTGGGCGGCCATGGCCACGCTTTGCACCGCCATGGTCCATTCATGTTGATTGCGCCGGCCGTCAGGGTAGACATCCATATCCGCCATCGTCAGCGCCAACAGGATGATCACGGGGGCCTGAGTGAGACGGGCGTAGGAACGGCTGGCGTCGCGCTCGATTTGCTCAGAGGGGAGGCCATCGGCCGCCAGATCGGCACGCAATTCGGCCCCCATGACCTGGGCCAGCACCTGGCGTCGCGCCGGCGCTGTGATCACAGCCATGCGCCACGGTTGGCGATTGTGAGCGGAAGGGGCCCAGATAGCCGCTTCCACAACCTGATCGATGAGGGGGCGGGGGACAGGCTCGGTCGTATAGCGGCGGATGGATCGCCGGCCGCGCAGGGTGGCTTGCAGGGTAGAGATGGACGTTACCATCCCATCACCTCCGTTGCCGTCTGACACACAAAGACCCCGGTCACTTTGGGAACATGCCAGACGCCCGCCTGGGCGATGATCGCTTCCACCCGACTTTGGAACCGCTCCAGGAATGCGTCCCACCTTTCAGGGGGAATGTTCAGCTGGCGTTGCATCCCCTGGGCAATGCTATTGACGTAGGCCACGGCCGGCCGGGCCTCTGGAAAGACAAAGGCGGATGGAAAATCGACGCGCTGCACCTGCTGGAAAAAGGGGGCCAGAATAGCCCCCCCATTTTCCAGGTTGAAGCGCTCAGTAGGATCCATGACGTCATCGCCTACGTTGTCTGAACGAGATGAGGCAAGACCGCCTTCTGTCGCCGCGACTTCCCTCATCAACTGGCGCAGCGCCGCCATGTTATGCCGACCGTTGGTGGCCGCCAGCAAATACCCCCCAGGTTTTAGAGCGCGGCCGAAGGCCCTCAGGGCGGCCGGTTGATCAGGTACATGGTAGAGCATGTGGTTTGCCAGAATGCAATCCAGACGGTGGGTTGCCAGAGGTAAGGCCTGGGCGTCCAGGTTGAGGCGTTGCCGGGTTGGCAAGGCGGCTAACATGCCCGTTGACAGATCGCCGGCGATGTAATAGGGGGTGCGCTTTTGCACCGGCCGGAGATATGCGCCGCTACCACAGCCGACATCAAGCACCCATTCATCTCCCCGCCACGGTATTTGCTCCACCACTGCACGAGGTAAATCGAGGGGGGGGACGGTGTACCGGTTATGAATTTGGATTTGCACCGCCAGATGTTCGGGCGTGCGGTAGTGGGTTTTGACGAATTGGGGATCAGCCATCCATTGATTCATGGTTGGATTGTAGAACAAAATGGTGTTCCTGTCAGCCGCCAGCCGGAAGGCTTGTCATCTGGCCGGGTTTGCTTTAGACTTTCTAGCGATGGTGTGAGCAGGGTGAGCTGCCTGCCTGGAGGAATGGTGCATGACACGGAAAATGGATTTTGTGGGTAAAACGGCCATTGTGACGGGAGCCGGCGGCGGCCTGGGACGGGCCTACGCCTTGTTGCTGGCCAGTCGCGGCGCGCAGGTGGTGGTCAATGATCTGGGTAGTAGCCCGGCCGGCGAGGGGGCTTCCACGCGCGCGGCCGATCAGGTGGTGGCGGAGATTCGAGCGGCCGGCGGCGAAGCGGTTGCCAATTATGACTCGGTTGAGGACGGGGCCAAAATTGTCCAGACAGCCCTTGACCATTACGGCGGCGTGGATATTGTCATTAACAATGCCGGCATCTTGCGCGATGTCACCTTCCACAAGATGAGCGATGCCGATTGGGACCTGGTGCAACGGGTCCATCTGCGAGGAGCGTATGCTGTTACCCACGCCGCCTGGCCCATCATGCGGGAACGGGGGTATGGCCGGGTGATCATGACCACCTCGGCGGCCGGCCTGTACGGTAACTTTGGACAGGCCAACTACAGCGCCGCCAAGCTCGGTTTGTTGGGTCTGGCCAATACCCTGGCGCTGGAAGGGCAAAAGCGCAACATTTATGTTAACACCATTGCCCCTATTGCCGGCTCGCGCCTGACGGAAACCATCTTGCCCCCCGATCTGGTGGAAGCGCTACGGCCGGAATATGTCGCCCCTTTGGTGGCCTACCTGTGCCACGCCAGCTGCACCGCCAATGGAGAGCTGTTTGAAGTGGGGGCCGGCTGGGTGGCCCGCGTGCGCTGGCAACGCACCCAGGGGGCTTTTTTCAAACTCAGCCAACCGCTGGAGATCGAGCATATCGCAGCGCGCTGGGAGACAATCAATGATTGGCGCGAAGCGACCAACCCCACCACAGCCCAGGACTCTTTCACCCCCATTATGAACAATCTGGCTACGGCCCAACGGCGCGGCAACCCCTTTGTTGACCTTGACCGCGTGCTCGGTCACCGCTTTGAACCGGTGACCACCACCTACAACGACCGTGAGACCATTTTATATGCCCTGGGTATTGGGGAGCATGATCTGCGTTATGTGTATGAGGGACATCCCCATTTTGCCGTTTTTCCCACCTATCCGGTGACGTTTGGCTTTAGCCTGCTGTGGAAGATCGTGGATGTGCCAGGTTTGCGCTTTAACCCCATGTTGTTGTTGCATGGCGAACAATATCTGGAGCTGAAAAAACCGTTGCCGGCCGCTGCCACCCTCACCCACCAGGCTCACATTGCCCAGGTCTACGACAAAGGCGATAAAGGCGCGGTGGTGGTGCTGGCGGTTTCTAGCCGGGACGAACAGGGTGAGGAGGTGGCTTTCAATCAGTACACACTGTTCATTCGGGGCATCGGCAACTTTGGCGGAGACCGGGGGCCGGCCGGAACCACCCACGAGCCACCGGCGCGCCTACCCGATGCTGTGGTGGAGGAACGCATCCCTGATGACCAGGCCATGCTCTACCGTCTTTCCGGTAACGACCGCAACCCCTTGCACATCGACCCGGCCATGGCGGCTGTGGGAGGATTTGAGCGCCCCATCTTGCACGGTTTGTGTACCTTTGGCTTTGCCGCTCGCGCCGTGTTACGTACCTTTGGCGATCACGATCCCACTCGCTTCCAGAGCATTCAGGTGCGTTTTGCCCGGCATGTTTTCCCCGGCGAGACGCTGGTCACCGAGATGTGGCGCACAGGCGCGCAGGTCATCTTCCGCACCCGTATCAAGGAGCGAGATGTCTTAGCCCTGTCACACGCGGCGCTGACGCTTCGGCCGGCCGAAACCCGGCCGGCGACGCCATCGACCCCAACGGCTACACCAGCCTCTACTTTCCAATCGGCCGCCTTTTTTGCCGCTGTGCAGCAAATGCTGGCCGCCAACCCCGATGTGGTGCAGAAAGTGGGGGCGATCTATCAATTTCAGTTGACGGCCGGCGACCAAACCGCTGCCTGGGTGGTGGATTTGAAAAATCCGCCGGGCAGCATCACGCAAGGGGTCTCCGAAGCGGCCGAGTGTATCCTCAGCGCCGCCGATGCTGACTTTTGGGCCATCACCCAGGGCAAACTCGATGCTCAGGCGGCGTTTATGCAGGGTAAGCTGAAAGTGAAAGGCAACATCATGCTGGCGACCAAACTCCCCAGCCTGTTCAACGCCTGAAATAGCCCCATGGAAGTTGAACAGCCAGCCTGAGCGAGCGTCTGAATGGTCGCTGTTACACCAGTTGAAGCGCGGAGTGAAATCTGGCGTCGCTTTGGAGGCTGTCCATTCAGGTTGAGCCGTTTACCTGGTCGATCAAACCGCTAACCCATTTTCCATCAAAGGCGTCTATGCTTGGAATTGTTGATTTTGGTGTTTATATTCCCTACTATCGTCTGGCGCGCAAGGCGATGGGCGAGGCGTGGCAGTTGGAGCCGCTGGCCCCCCTGTTGATCGGGGAGAGCGCTATCGCCGGCTATGATGAAGATACGGTGACGATGGGGGTGGAAGCGGCGCGGGTGGCGCTGGCCGGCCGCGACCGGGCGTCGGTGGAGGGGGTTTATTTCGCCTCTACCACCCCCCCGTTCAGCGAAAAGAGCAGCGCCGCGGTGGTGGCGGCGGCCTGCGATGTGACGGCGGCGCGGTGTATGGATTTGAACGGTTCCCTGCGTGCTTCGGCCAACGCGCTCACGGCCGGGTTGGATGCTGTGCGCGCCGGCGCAGCCCAACGCATCCTGGTGGCGGCGGCCGATGACCGTCGGCCGGAACCCGGCACGTTGCTGGATGCGCTGTCTGGGGCCGGGGCGGCCGCCCTGCTGGTTGGTTCCGGCGATGAGGTGATCGCCGAACTGGTGGGGGAGTATCACCTCAGCGATGCCACGCTCGACATTTGGCAGCCGGCCGGCGACCGATATTTGCGCAGCGACGATGAAGCCTTCAGCCAACAAGTGGGATACTTTGCCCTGACCCAGCGCGCCATTCAAGGATTGTTGGAGACCACCGGTGTAAACCCCCTCGCCGTTCAGGGCGTGGCCCTGTATACGCCCGAAGGGCGCGCCTATATGAAGTTCGCCAAAGAGTCTCCCCTGGCGATGGCCTTCATGCAGATGGGTATGAACGGGCCGGCCCCCTATCTCTTGATGCACGCCGGCAATTTGGGAACAGCTTTCGCACCCGCCCAACTGGCCTTGTTGTTAGAGTCGGCCGCGCCCGGCGCTTTGCTGGCCCTGGTCAGCTATGGCGATGGGGCAGATGCCTTTCTGTTTCGGGTGACAGACGCCATACGCCAGCGCCCACCCCGGCGCACCGTTCGCGACTGGTTGCAACACAAAGGGATGTTGTCCTACACCCTGACCCAATTTTTCCGCCACAACCTGGCTGACAAGCCCCTTTTCCCGCCCGAAGTGGATCCCTGGACTTCCTTGCCGTTGTTGCATCGCGAGCGGCGCAATGTGCTGCAATTTTACGCCCAGAAATGCACCCACTGCGGAGCGGTTTGGTTTCCGGCCCGCCCCAACTGTTTCGATTGCGGGGCACAAGATGGGTTCGAGGCACTGCACCTGAGCGGTCAGGGAGAAGTGGCGTCTTTTGTTGCCGAGTGGGCCATTCCCTCTCCCTTGCCGCCGGTGGGCATGGTCACGGTGGATACGCCGGAAGGGGCGCGCCTCACCGTGCCGACGACGGATGGCGATCCGCGCCAGTTGCAGGTGGGCGCGCCAGTGGAGTTTGCCCTGCGCATTTTTCATACCAGCAAGGGGCTGCCCCACTATTCCTGGAAGGTACGCCGCGTGCGCGCCGGCTGAAGGTGACGCGGTAAGGATACCGTGGCTACGAACGAAGGCACGCCGGGTGCGCGCTGCCTGAAGGTGATTTGGCATGACCCTGCCTGGTTTCACCCACTTTGATTTTGCTGCCCAGGGGATGCGCCACCGCGTTTATGAGCGCGGGCGCGGCCCGGCCGTTTTGCTGATGCACGAATTGCCAGGTATGACGCCAGCTTGTGTCCAGTTGGCGGAACGGTTGGCCGGGGCAGGCTTTACCGTATACCTGCCGTTGCTCTTCGGCGAACCGAACACCACAGCGTCGATGCGCTACACCGTCCAGGTGTGCATCAGCCGTGAGTTTTATCTGCTGGCGCGTCGGCGCGCCAGTCCCATCACCCGTTGGCTGCGCGCTGTGTGCCGCGAGATACATGCCCGTTGCGGCGGGCCGGGGGTGGGCGCCATTGGCATGTGTCTAACCGGCGGCTTTGCCCTGGCCTTGATGGTCGATCCTGTCGTCATGGCTCCCGTTCTCAGCCAGCCCTCCCTGCCTGTGGGTCTCTCCCCGGCCGCTAAAGCCGCGCTAGATTTGTCGCCGGCCGATCTGGCAAAGGTGCAACAGCGTGCCCAGGCGGAAAATATCCCGGTGGTGGGGTTGCGCTTCACCGGCGACCCCCTATGCCCGGCAGCGCGCTTCGATACCTTACAAGCAGTTTTAGGCGACCGCTTTCGGCGGATCGAGATAGATTCGCGGCTGGGCAATCCGTACCACATTCCACCTCGCGCCCATTCGGTGTTAGCCGGTGACTTTGTCGACCAACCCGACCACCCCACCCGTCAGGCGTATGAGATGGTGGTTGCCTTTCTGCGGCAACAACTGACGCCCTGAAATGTCCGGCGTCAATTGTCGTCGTAGCCGCGGTTTCCTAACCGTGCTTCTGAAGGAATAACTTTGTATGCAATTATTGAAAGAGTTTCCGGTTGTCATCACCTTGCCTGTGGCCTGGGGTGAGATGGACGCTTTTCAGCATGTTAACAACATCGTCTACTTTCGTTACTTTGAAAGCGCACGCATCGCTTACTTTCAACGCCTGGATTGGATGGAGGATATGGAGAGTAGCGGCATAGGCCCTATTTTGTCCACCACCTCCTGCCGTTTTTTAATGCCCCTGGCTTATCCTGACGAGGTGGCTGTGGGCGCGCGCGTCTCCATGCTCAGCTCCGACCGGTTTCTGATGCAGTTCAGTGTCGTCAGCCAGAAGCACAACCGTCTGGCGGCGGTGGGGGATGGGCTCATCGTGGCCTATAACTACCGTGAGGGCAAGCGGGCGGAATTGCCGGCCGCCATTCGCGACCGCATTCTGGGCCTGGAAATCGTCACCCCGGATCTGAAATGAACCCCAGGCTGCACCCCCGGCTGAAGCAGTTGTTGCAGGTGGACGGCCGGCCCGCCCCCGATTTTTTGGCGCGCCTGACTGAGCAAGAGCAAGGCGCGCTGGCCGAGCGCATTGAGCGTCGTTTGGAAGCGGAAAGCGATGGCCTCTACACGGCGATGGCCTTCGTTGCCAACCTGATGCCAACGGCCTTGAAAGTTAAGGTGGCAGAGACCATGTTAGGGCCCCGCGCCACCGCTCAGATGACCAGCTACGTCACCGAGTCCCAGGCAATCAAGGTGGCTCAGGCCATGCGTCTGGAGTTTTTGGCGGAGGTTGCCCTGCATCTCCAGCCGGCGCGGGTGACGGCCATTATGGAGCGCTCGCCCGACGCTATGTTGGTGGGAGTGGCACGCCGGTTGGCTCAGGCCGGGCATTACACCTTGCTGGCCGGCTTTGCCGACCACCTGTCGCCTGCCAAACTGAGGACTTTAGCCGAGAAGTTAGGCCACCCACGGGATATTGTCCTGATTGCCTACGCCATGTTGGACAAGGGGCGGATGGTGCGAGCGGCAGTGCAGTTTTCCGATGCCTATTTACTGGAGCTGATGCAAAGCATCGCCGCATCGGGTTATTACGATATGGCGGCTCTGGTGGGGCAGGCCATGCCGTTGGAACGGCAGGTGCGTCTGTTGCGCCGTCTGGCCCCCAGTGAAGCAGCGCGACTGGCAGCCCACTACCCACCGGAGATCATCGCCCAGCTGTTGCCCAGGGTGGAACAGGAACAGGCGGTGGCGATTGGGTTGTGGTTGGAGGGGCCAGTCTTGGGTCAGCTTTTCAACCAGCTGGATGCCAGTCAGCTCAACCAGTTCTTGCCCTATCTCAACCCGGACAAGTTGCTCACCGGCCTACCGGCCGTCAACCTCAAGCACCTGGAGATCATCTGGCCCGCTCTCTCCCCCCAGACGCAGCAAATTATAAGAAAGCTGGCGCGAGCTTACCAACCGCTGGCAGATGTGTTACAGTAAGAGCGGGCCGACCGCTGATGGCCGGGCTTTTTGCATTCACAGGAGCCGTGTATGAATAGTGACGCCTTGCGCGACAAAGTGGCAATTATCGGCATGGGGTGTACCCCCTTTGGCGCGTTGCAAGACCAGAGCTTCGCTCAGCAAGGGTTGCGCGCCGTCAATGAAGCGCTGGCGGATGCCGGCATTGAAAAGGATCGTATTGAAGCGGCCTGGTTGGGAACCTTTGACCCCAACATCGGCGGCAGCTTCCCCGGCTACGCCGGGGATTTTGTGGCCGACATTCTGGGAATGCCCGGCCTGGCGGTGTCGCGAGTCAGCAACTATTGCGCCACCGGTATGGATGCCATCCGTCATGCGGCCATCTCAGTGGCGGCCGGTCTCTACGATGTGGTGCTGGTTCTGGGCAACGAGAAGATGCGCGACGTGGGTTCCCGCGACAGCCTGGTGCGTCAGGTGGTGACGACCGGGCATCCGCTGGTGCAGAAAGGCTTGAGCGCGCCCGGCATGTTTGGTCTGATGGCGCAACGCTACTTCCATGAGTTCGGCGCGTCGCGTGAGGACCTGGCGCGGGTAGCGGTCAAGAACCATTACAACGGCGCACGCCACCCCAAAGCGATGTTCCAGAGCGAGATCACGCTGGATAAAGCTCTGAAAGCGCCCATGATCAGCGAGCCGCTGGGGCTGTACGACTGCTGCCCCACCAGCGATGGGGCAGCGGCGGCCATTTTGTGCCGCGCTGACCTCGCCCCCCAACTGACGGATGACTACATCTTGATCGAAGCTATCGGCATGGCGACTACCACGGTGCAGCGCTACGGCCGGCGCAACGAGTCGTTGGTTGGCTTTGAAGTGACCCAACTGGCGGCGCAACAGGCTTACGCGGCGGCCGGCATCCACCATCCGGTGGGCGCTGTGGATGTGGCCGAAGTCCATGATTGCTTCACCATCACCGAAATCCTCAATTACGAAGACCTCGGCTTTTGCCCCAAGGGGGAAGGGACAGCCTTCATTCGTGAAGGGCGCTCCAGCCTGGAAGGGGACTTGCCGGTCAACCCCAGCGGCGGCTTGAAATGCTTTGGGCATCCCATTGGAGCCAGCGGGGTGCGCATGACCTATATCATTTATGAGCAACTGCTGGGCCGGGCCGGTCTGACCCAGACCCCGGTGGGCAAAAATGGACGCGGCCTGACGCATAATCTGGGGGGGCCAGGTTCCGTGTGTGTGGTGGGGCTTTACCACCGGCCGTAAAGTTGCCCTGTCCTGTTTGGGTATAAAGAAGCGCCCGCTTCCATTCGTTATTCGTAGCCGCGGTTTCCCTGTTTTCACCGCAAAGGCGCAAAGGGCGCGAAGGTCTTTCCCTTTCTTTTCTTGGCGTTCTTACCCCGTGAAAACGGGGTTTCGTGGTTCGTCACTCCTGTGAAAACGGGAGCACCCTATCGCCGCGGTTTCCCAACCGCGCCTGACTTCCGGCCGGTATGAAACAAAGGGGAGTTCGCCGGGTAGGCGGCGAACTCCCCCAGGGCCAGATGACAGCGACGCGGCCAATGCGCGGCGCTACCTACCCGGCTGATCACGGTGTGGCGATAGGATAATATTCTGTCGAATTCAGAATGGTGGTGTCAGCCCCCTGCCGGCCGTTGAAGACCCATAAGCCCGCCTGCGCTCCCACCGGAATGTAAACCCCGGCATGGTTGCGCCGCGCCTGGTTGAGGTCGGAGAAAGAAGCGTCCCAGGTGTTGGCGGTGGGATCGTAGGCGAAAGAATCGACTGACTCACCGGGCCAGTTGCCACAGCCGGCCGTCAGGATCATGCCGGCGTAGGCGTGGGTGGCGGAGCTGTCGAAGCCAAAGGCTTGCGCTTCGTCACAGCCCATCGGCAGATCGGCAACGCCAACATCATTCCACCCTGCACCGGTGTTGGCGGTGTTCAGCGCTTCTACCGTGGTCTGCGCTATCAGATTGGCGCCATCCCAGGTGTCGCCGCCGATGGCATATACCCGGCCATCCACCGCCGCTCCCATGATGTAGCCACGCGCCAGGTTGAGATTGGGCAGCTGCGTCCAACGGCTGCCGGCCGGGGCCAGCGGATCAAAGACATAGGTGGTGGCATACATCTGCACCCCATCCCAGCCGCCGAAGAGATATACCTTGTTGTCCACTACCACGCTGTTGCCGGGAATGCGGCCCGGCCCTGGCAGGGGGTCGGTGGCGATGATGGCGCTGGTGTTGGTGGCCGGGTAGTAGACCTGCACTTCTGTGCGCATCCCCCCGGCGCTATCCCGTCCGCCGAACACATATAGCCCCAGCCCGGTGCTGTCTTGCACCAGATTGACGGTGTAGTTGGAGATGGGCACAGGCAGAGTAGCCCCGGTCATGGCGTAGGTTCCCGCCAAGGGATCAAAGCGCCACACCGTGCCGTCTGTGGCATCGTTGGCCATTCGGCCGCCCAGGAAGTACACTTTTTGGTCATACGTCTGACCGTTGCCGCTGTCGAAATACTCCCCGTCGAAGCGCCAATACTGGAAGGTGGAGTTGGCGCCCACTTTCCAGGGGGGTTGCAGGCTAATGCTGAGGCGGACATTGCTATCCACCGTCAGCGATTGCGTGTCGGAGTTATAACCTTCGGCTGTGGTGACCAGGGTGTAGGTTCCCTCAAACACCCGCATGAGGAAGCGGCCGGTGTCGGGGTCGCTATCTGTGCCCGCGACCGGCACGCCGCCCAATTGCAGCTCCAGGTGCGCCCCAATCGGCAGACCGGTGGCGGCATCCAGCGTGCGTCCACCAACACGGTAGCGCGGCGCGCGCTCCAGGGTGAAATCTTGGGTCGTCGTCTGGTCTTCTACCACCACAACATCGGGGACGGCTAACGCCAGCCAGCCATATTTGCTGGCGGTGACGGTGTAGGTGTCGGCCGGTACGGTCGCGGTGTAATATCCGGTGGCGTCGGTGCTGGTCGTTTGCCCATTGCCGAAGTCAATCAGAGCGTCGGCCAACACGTTGCCGGTTGTTTTGTCGTACACATGTCCCTGGATATGGCCAGAGGCGACAATTTGTGTCACCGCTGCCATCACATCCAGGCGTCCCCAGCCGTAGATGTGATTGGGAACCACATTGTAGGCGATGCCGCCGCAGCTATCCGGGTTGGGCGGGTCGGGCATGCCCTGATAAGCGGTGTTGCGTAGCAGGTCTTCGATGAAATCCACCTGACCTTCCAGGGCCGGGTTAGCAGAGACCACCAGAGCTACCGCGCCCACCACATGCGGGCCGGCCATGGAGGTGCCTGACCAGGTTTCGCCGGAGTAGCCCCCGCCGGGTAGCGAGGAGTTGATCCCTTCACCCGGCGCAACAATATCGGGTTTGATGTTGCTGTTCAGATCCGACGGGCCGCGACTGGAGAAGGAAACGAGCGTTTCACTACGGTTAGCCGTAGCCCCGGTGACAAAGGTGTTGTCATAGTCACCAGGCGAGCGCAGGGTGGCGCAGGAGGGGCCTTCGTTGCCGGCCGATACCTCCACCACAACACCGGCGTCGCGCAGGTTTTGAACGGCGGTGTAAAAAACGGGATTGCCGCCGCCAAAGTAGCCCCAGGAGTTGTTGAGCGCATCCGGGGCCAGGGCCGGGTCGGGATTCTGGCCGGTGGAGTCCCAGGGGGCCAACGAGAACTCGAAGCAGGTCAGAAACCAGGCGTCGAACCCGGAGCCGGCCGAGTTCATGTTTTTACACCCGATCCATTTGGCCCCAGGGGCCACACCGATATGTAAATCCTGGGCCGCCGCGTACCCCACAATCGTGCCGGTAGTGTGTGTGCCATGCCCGTGATCATCGTAGGGCACCGTCACCGCGCCGCTGGTGGTGGCATCCCACCAGTTATAGTTGTGATCGGCGGTGCTGCCGTTCCAGCCGCGATATTGATCGATCAGGGCCGGATGATCCCAATCGACGCCGGTATCGAGGTCGCCGATGACCGCGCCCTGGCCCATGACGCCATATTGATCCCACACCATGTCGGCGCCGATGAAGCTGATGTTCCACTCCACCGTATTAACAGAGGGTGGGCCGAAGGGTTCGTCGGCGATGCGCGGGTTGATGGCCTGGAACTGACGGTTGAGCGTCAATTGCGCTACTTCCGGCCGGGCGGCTACTTCCAGCAACAGGTCGCGATCTCCTTCAATATAGATGGCGTTGGCAATGTAATAGGGTTGAAAGACCGCCCCTCTGGCGCTCAGATAAGCCCGCAGCTCCGCCTGGGTGCGGTCGGCTGTGGCGCGCAGGGCGTCGAAGACAAAGCGCCCCTTGTCCACCTTGCGGCTGAGGCCGACGGCCCCTGAGGTGTCGGCCTGTTCCCGCAAGATGGCGAAGAAGCCAGCCTGCCCCTCTTGTTGGATAACCTGCCACAGATCAGGCTCAACTTTGTCGGGCAAGAGGTCGGCTGCGGCCGGCGTCACCGCGCCGGGCACAACGCTCAGACCCAACATAAGCAACAGAAGAAGAGCCACCAACGATGCAACACGAAAACGGGGAATCATAAGCATCTCCTTGTCATGAAAGTGGGTTATGGGTTGCCTATTATCACGTCATATTCCCGCTGCCAGAGCGGACATGGCGTGGAAAGCCAGAAGAGTATGACAGACTGAGGTCGGGTTGGCTGATGGCGTCGGCGGTAAAAGGCCCCAGGTGGGGTGGGCGAGGAGGAAGCCGGGAGACAGCTCAGGAATATTCGGCCGCGTCGCTACCCGGCTTGACGCTCCATCAGCGGCTTGAAGGTGAAGCCGACCTAAGCCCCATTGTAGCAGGGTCTGACAATATCTGAAATGACAAAAGACAGTCAATCTGACGACAGGCATCATGGCTTTGGCCAGGGTGCGTCGGGCTTGACAGTTGCACAGTTTCCCGCTATTGTTAGGGACATAATGTTGTATTACCCCGCACAGCTGCAGCGGGCATAAGTGAGCAACGTTGGAACCATGTTGAAAGAAAATTTGCTGGCACAGTATGTAGGGGTGGAGGAGATCGGTGAACGGCTCAAGATTCATCCTGAGTCAGTGCGTCGGTTGATTCGCCAGGGCAAACTGCCCGCCATCAAGTTTGGGAACAAGTGGCTGGTCATGCGTGACACGTTGGAACAGTTCGCCAGCCATTACGACCCACGCCCGGGCAACAAGGCCACGCTCCTCTAGCTTCCAAACAAGGATGATGAGGCCGACTGCCACAGCAGGAGATGCTATGCAAAAGACGCCAGAGTATCACAACACCGCCAGAATTCGTGTACTGGGTGTCGGCGGCGGCGGCAGCAATGCAGTCAACCGCATGATCCAGGCCGGCGTCACCGGTGTGGATTTTATTGCGGTCAATACAGATTCCCAGGCTTTGCTCCAGTCCAAAGCGCCCACACGGGTGCGCATTGGCGAGAAACTCACTCGCGGCCTTGGTGCAGGCGGCAATCCCATCCAGGGGCAAAAGGCAGCCGAGGAATCTGTAGATGAGTTGCGTGAGGTGTTGCAAGGCTCCGATATGGTCTTTGTTACGGCCGGGATGGGGGGCGGCACAGGCACAGGAGCGGCCCCGATTGTGGCGCGGGTGGCCCGCACCCAGGGCGCGCTGACCATTGGCGTGGTGACGCGCCCCTTCTCCTTTGAGGGTAGCACGCGCATCAAAAATGCCGATGCGGGTCTGGAGCGGCTGCGAGAAGAGGTGGATACCCTCATCATCATCCCCAATGACAAGCTGTTGGAGCTGGCTGATCGCCGGGTGGCGCTGACGGACTCGTTTGCCATGGCGGACGATGTCTTGCGGCAGGGCATTCAGGGGATTACCGAGCTGATCACTGTGCCAGGTTTGATCAACCTCGATTTCGCCGATGTCCGCGCCATCATGGCTGAGGGCGGCTCGGCTCTGATGGCAGTGGGTTCGGCGGCCGGCGAAAACCGGGCCCACCTGGCGGCCGAAAAGGCGATCAACTCGCGTCTGCTCGACATCACGATTGATGGGGCGCGGGGTGTGTTGTTCAATGTGACCGGCGGCACAGATTTGAGCTTGCTGGAGGTCAACGAAGCTGCTTCTATCATTCGCGCCAAGAGCCACCCCGATGCTAATGTGATCTTTGGGGCGGTGATCGATGAGACGATGCGGGATAAAATTCGTGTGACGGTCATTGCCACGGGGTTTGACCAGTCGTCGCGGCGTCAGCTGTTGTCGCGCTCCGCCAGCGCGCCCAGCATGATGCCGGGGCAGGCGGATGAGAAGCAAACGGATAAGCTGAGCACCTCGAAGAACATCGATATCCCGGCCTTTCTGCGCCGATCATAAGCTGCTCTCGTCGGCGCGGTGTGGCCCTCAACCGAGGGCCGTCGGGCGTTGTGGTATTCGCCTACTTGAACCCCTCGACCCTGGTGGGCGGAGGGGTTTTTTCGTCTGGCAAGCGTGGGGCAGACGGGATAGGCTTTGGCTTGCCATCGCTTCGGGGTTAAAGGGTTTGTGATGGCAATGGATAGGACGGATGTTTATGGCGCGACAACAATCTACCCCCATTTCACCACCGGTCGCCTCTTCTGGTTGCGCCGGCCGGTTGGTGTTGGCGTTGTTGGCGATTATGCTCGGTCTGGTTGGCGGTTACGCCCTGGTTTACCGTAGCGATTACATTTTCCGTCAGGTGTACGTCGGCGGGGTGGCGATTGGCAATCGTACCCGCGCTGAAGCCGAGCGCCTGTTGCGCCAGACCTGGACTTTGCAACAGGTCACCCTGACGGCCGATGACCTGCAGTGGACGACTACCCTGAGCGAGTTGGGGGTGACGCTGGATGTCGCCCCGACCATAGCGCTGGCCTACGCTTATGGGCGGGAGGTGGATGATCCTTTGAGTATCATCACGGCGCTAACCCACCGCCTGGACATCACCCCGGTGGAATATTACGATCCCGCTCAGGCGACGACCACTTTGAGCCGCCTGGCGGCCGAGATCGACGCACCCCCGCGCAATGCTCGTCTGATAGGGGTAAATGGTCAGGTGGTGGTCGAGCCGGCCGCGGCCGGCCGGCGTCTCGATGTAGCCGCTACCCTGGCGCAATGGGAGGCGCAGCGTCAGACTAACCCGGCCGCCCGCCAGCTGGTCCTGGTAGTGACGCCCCTGGAGGCGCCTGTTGTCGATGTCTCCCCCTGGCTGGCAGAAGCGCAGGCGTGGTTGGATGCCCCGCTGCAAGTGCAGGGGTATGATCCCGTGCGCAATGAGTGGTTGCCCCTGGGCGTGGCCCCCCAGGAGTGGGCACAGTGGTTGACGTTCGAGGTGACGGCCGGTGCATTGCGCGTTGTTGCCAACCCGGCCGCTATAACTGCTTATCTGGCGGCGCACAATGCCAACCTGGGGCCTGAGCGCTACCTCTTGGCCGATGAAGCCGCCCGCTTGCAAGCGGCGGTGGAGAGCCGGGCCGCCGTGTTGGAAGTGCGTCTCTACCACCACCCCACGACGCACACCGTGCAACCCGGTGAGACCCTCTCCAGCATTGGTTTCGATTATGGCATTCCCTATCCCTGGATTCAAGACGCCAACCCCGGCCTGGAAACTTTGTACGCTGGTCAAACGATCACCATTCCATCGCCCGACGCCTTGATCCCGCTGCCGGTGGTGAGCCACAAGCGGTTGGTCATCAGTCTGGCGCAGCAACGCCTGTGGGCCTACGAGTGGGGAGCGCTGATATGGGATTGGACGATCAGCACCGGCATTGCCGACAGCCCGACAGCCCCCGGCGTCTTTCAGGTGCAAACGCATGAGACAGAGGCTTACGCCAGCCAGTGGGATCTCTATATGCCCTACTTCATGGGCATCTACCAGCCCGCTCCTGGCTCAGGCTTGATGAATGGCTTTCACGGCTTCCCCACGCGGGATGGGCGCAATTTGTTGTGGACGGGCAATCTGGGGACGCCGGTAACTTATGGCTGTGTTTTGGTGGGCAACCAACAGATCAACGACCTGTATGCCTGGGCCGAAGAGGGCGTCATTGTGGAGATTGTCCCCTAAGGGCGGCCGACCAACCGCCCTCAGGGGTGTGATGTTGGCTGAACGTTATTCGCCGCTTTGGGCCGGGCACAAACCGGTTGGTAAGCTGTAATTGGAATCGTTGTGCAGGCCGTGGCCGTATTTCGGCCATTCATCAGTGGAGCAAACGGGGCCGGTTCCTTCCCAAATGAAAAGCCAGCCTTCACGGGTTGCCACCGCCAGTTCCACCAGACCATCTCCATCCCAATCACCGGCCGCCGGCACGCCTGTCACCCAGCCACCGGTGAGCTTGGGCCAGCCGGATAGCTCCGCTCCATCTTTGCGGAAAGCGTGTAGATCGTAAACGCCTGAGCCGGCTATCAGTTCGGCCACGCCATCGCCATTCAAATCAATGGCGGCCGGTGTGGTGAAGAACTGCATGTCATTCATGTGACGGGGGAAGCCGTAGGCAAAATCACGGGTGGTCAGGTCCCATACGCCGATCAGGCTGTCGCTGGTGATCTGATTAGCGGGTAGGGCGATTTCCAGGGCCCGGCCCAACCCCACCATCGGCGCAGCGTAGCTCAACCCCCGCCCCAGGTCGGCAAAGATACCGCCGCCCAAGGCTGGCAGCGCCACCAGCTCTTCTGTGTTGTTGCCTGCGCCGTAGTAAGCGCGCTCACCGCGCAGCCCATAATCACTGCCGAAGCCATCCTGCCCCCAGTACCCCTGGCCATCGCCCCGGAAAATGATGGCCGGCCCCGTCGCCATGAAAGCCGCCACTTCGACCGCGCCATCCCCGTCCAGGTCGGCCAGAGTAGCCGCCCCATTTGGCCCTTCCCCGACGGTGGGCAGCAAGCCAGGGGCCAGAAAACCCACCCTGACCGGCCAGCCAGGCAGGAAGGCGTCGGGATCCAACCCGTCGTCGTCAGAAGGATCACCATCGTGCAGTGTGCCATCGTGCCAGATGGCGTGGATGCGCCCGTTGGCCAGCGATTCCCCCAGCACCTCGGTGATGAGACGAATCAGCAGGGTGGCAACGGTGTTGTTGGGGTCCTCGGCATACTCCTCGTTACGCCCGATGACTACCTCCAGCCAGCCATCGCCGTTGATGTCGCCCAAGGCCGGGCTGACCAGGAAAGGTGTCCCACTTAGCACGCCCGAATCGGGCAGGAAAGTGATCTGGTGCGTCCCCGGCGCAACGGAGGCCACTTTGGTGGGGTCGACCACCAGCACCGGCCAGCCGGGTAATAATGAGCCATCATCTTTCCAAACGTAGACATGGCGGTCGAAGGCCCCGGCCACAATTTCCAACCGCCCATCCCGATCCAGATCGCCCAGCGCCGGCGCGCCGCTGATGGCCCACTCCAGTCGGTTGTTCTCGTTGCGAATGGCGGGATCAGAGAAGGCGCGGTTGGTTTGGACAGGGAAGCCGGCGCGTTGCTCGCCGGCTGCGTTCCAGACATACACCTTGCCTTCCAGATCGGCGGCCACAACCGAGAATCCTTCACCAGGGACGAGCTCGCCAATGGCCGGGGAGCCTAGCAGCATGGGTGTGTACACCGGCAAGGTGATCTCGCCGCTCTGGTAAGCGGGTGCGTCGAGGTTCAACGGTTGTGGGTCGGTGTGCACCGGCCAGCCGGGTAGCTCCGTGCCATCGGGCTGAAAGGCGTGGATCACGCCATTGTTGGTGGGCATGATCAGCTCATCCTGCCCATCATCGTTGAGGTCGAAAAAGACGGGCGAGCCCTCGCCCCCGGCCGCCAGGTAGAAGGGCGCGCCGGCCGCCAGATCGGGGTCATGGTACAGAAACAGACTCTTACGATCCTCGCCCACGCGCCCATGGTTGTCGATCACCTGCACGCGCACGGTGAAGCTGAACTTATTGGGCATCCCACGTCCGGTGGTTGGGTCGGCCAGGGACCCTTCCACGCCAAAGGGCATCCGCGCTGCCAATTCCGCCAGGTCGACCGTTCCGAGCTCCCCTTCCAGGGGGGCAAAGAGGAGAGGGGAACGATAGACGGCGCGAAAATCTATTTCGGCCGGTTGGACGCCGGGCGCGACTTCGACAATGTAACGGTAGCGGCTGGCGCGTACCGCCGCTACGCGCCCTTCAATGCTCAGGGTTCCCTGGTTGGGATCGATGATCTCAAACCACAGCGGCGCCGTGATGTCTGCTTCGGGAGGGATGGCTCCCTCCATGACACGGGTTACCATGCTGTGGGCGTTGACCCGGCCGTAACCGAAGTACAGATCCCAACCTTCCCGCGAGTAATAGCGTCGGCTAGGAAACAGCAACCCACTCGTCTCATAATGGCCGGTCAGGTCGATATCATCAGCCGTCTGGGTCATGATCTGTTTGATCTCGCCGGCCGACAGAATGAAGCCGCTCCCCCCCGGATAGGGTTCCAGCACACCCTGGTCGTGGGCATTCCTGGCAGCCGAGACCACCAGAGCGGCCATGCCCGACCCTAACCCTGTCGCTTCAGAAGAGCAGGCGGTCGAGGGCACAGCTACCGTGATATGGCCGCCATAGTTGGTGCAGCCATTGAAATACAGATAGGAAGGGGGGGACATCACGAGCGCCCCTTCCTCTACGTAACGTGTGACGGAGTTGACCACGATGGTACGCTCCAGGTTGGAGGGGTAGTTGTGGTGCTCAGAGGATTCGTCGGCGGCCGAGGCGATGATGGGCACGCCACGGGCATAAGCGTAATCCACGGCTTCCTGGGCGAAGCGCGAATGGTTGACCGCCCCGGTAGCTTCCTGAATGACGCCAATGCCATTGTCAGCCGCGTAGAGAATGGCTTCTGCCCAGTGGTTGATATCCACCACAAAACTATCTCCCACGCGCAAAGACATGAACAGACAGCTAGGGCATACCCCCAGACTGCCCCCGTTGTTGGCTTCCGCAGCTGAATCTTTGGCCTCGCCTGTGCCGTGGCCATAGGTCACATCGTCCATGGGGTCATTGTCGCCGGCAAAGAAATCCCAGCCGGCTATGTCGTCCACATAGCCGTTGCCGTCGTCATCCACCCCATCTGACCACAACCAGATCAAGTCCTGGGGATCAATCTGGCCGTTGCCATTGAGGTCGCTGACCCGTGCATCAGCGGCGTAGTCACGCACATCGAAGCTGCCATCGTTGTTGCAGTCGTAGACAGAACAGTCGAGGGGCAAGGGGAGTTCTGGCGCGTGCAGGTACATTTTGTTGACGAGATCATTTTGGGGAAACTGCCACTCAATGCCAGAGTCGAGAATTGCCAGCACCACATCCGGCCGGCCGGTTGTCGTTTGCCATGCCAGATCAACGCTGGCCCCCATCACCCCATATAGTTCCCAGGGGGCCTGGTTAATGTCCGGGTCCTCACTTTGGGCGCTGGTGATTTTCCAACCGCCGGCGTCGTTGGTGAAATCATTCGGCAGGGGATCATCAGGGCTAAGAAAGAGATATTCAGCGTACTCGTAGGGGTCCTGGCCAGGGGGTGCGGAAGGATAAGGGGCTTCAGCACGGCCGATGGTGGTGGTGACCGCCAACAGCAGCAGTAGCATCAGCGTTCTGACCAGAGTCCGCCACCCCCATTGGGCTTTTTGCAGACGATTGTTAAGCTCTAACATATTGCCTCCAATACAGGCTGAGATGGCCCGATTTCTTGATATACCTTGATACACGATGCCTGGTAGACGATCCACGGATCAGCCCCATTGTATCAGAGCCTGTCATCTAGAACAGGCGGCCGGGGCTTGAAAATACAGAGTTGGGTGATCCTGTCGCCACTCTGTAACAGGTGATCCAGAGTTTGCCCTGCTGAAGAGCCTTTTGACCATTGATTGGTTGCCGTGAAGGCGACACGTCAGAGGCCGCACAACTTTTTAAGGGTAGTAAGGCGGCCCACTAATGCTATATAATATATCTTACCTTTTTCTTACCAGGATGAGTGCTTCATGGAGACAACCAGACTTTCAAGCAAAGGGCAAGTGATTATTCCGAAAGCTGTGCGACAGGCGCACCGTTGGGAAGTTGGACAAGAGTTTACGGTTGTGGATATAGGAGATGGTGTTTTGCTCAGAGCTCAACGCCCTTTTGCACCTACACAGCTTCACGATGTGGTGAGGTGCCTGGTTTATGAGGGTCCGGCTAAAAGTCTGGACGAATTAGAGCAGGCCGTTGCGCAAGGCGTCGGAGAGCGGTGTAAAGCGGAGGCGTCTGGTGATCACACCTGATACCAATGTGATTGTACGTCTGCTGGTAGGGGATGATCCCGTTCAGAGTCGGCAGTCTGTCGCCCTGTTTGAGTCTGGACAGACCTTGTTTTTGCCCACGACGGTTATTTTAGAAACGGAATGGGTGTTGCGTTATGCCTATGGGTTTACGCCAGCCGCCATTGTGCAGGCGCTGCGCAGGCTGGGCGGACTACCTCAGATAGAGTTGGAAAATGGTTATGGGATTACACAGGCCTTAACCTGGCATGAGGCTGGTCTCGATTTTGCTGATGCTTTGCATCTGGCGGCCGCTCTGAGAGGAGATAGATTCGTTACCTTCGACAAGAAGTTGATTAACACGGCCCGCACGCTGGTCGAGCTTCCGGTTGAGCAGCCTTAATGTGGTTGTGGCATAGATACAACCCGCGTTGACGAGTTTCTGCCTGCTCGGTACAATCCAGCCCATGTCCAATGACGCAGAACGATTGAAAATCTATGGCGGCCAGGCGGTGATTGAGGGCGTGATGATGCGCGGTTCGCGTGCCCTGGCTGTGGCTGTCCGCAATCCTCAGGGTCAAATTGTGATCCACAGCGAGCCGCTCAACCCGCGCATCTACCAGCGCTGGACGCGCATCCCTTTGGTGCGGGGCCTGGTCATGTTGTGGGATGCTCTGGGTTTGGGTATTCGCGCCCTGATGTTTTCGGCCGATGTGGCGCTGGAAGAAGAAGATGGGGTGACGGCTGGTCAGGCTTTCAGTGGCCCGGCGCAATGGGCCACTGTGCTTGTTTCCCTCACCTTTTCCATCGCCCTTTTCTTCGCCCTGCCCGCTTTTGTGGGTGGTTTGGTGGAGCGCTGGCTGGGGGATAGTACCTCGGCCCATTTCATCAGCCATGCGGTGGAGGGGGGCATCCGCTTGACGCTGCTGGTAGGGTACATCGTCCTGATTGGGCGTATGGAGGATATTCGTCGTGTCTTTGGCTACCACGGAGCAGAACACAAAACTATCAATGCCTACGAGGCCGGGGCGGAGCTGACGCCTGAGGTTGTGGCGGGTTACCCTTTGGAACATCCACGCTGTGGCACGGCTTTCCTCCTGACGGTGGTCATTTTTTCCATTATTCTTTTTAGCTTATTGCCGGAGTGGGAGTGGTTAACGGCCACGCTTGGCCCTGTCCTGACGCGCGTTTTGACGCGCATTGTGTTAATCCCCGTTGTGGCAGCTTTAGCCTATGAGTATATCCGCTTCAGCGCCCGGCGGCAGGAGTGGGCCGTGGTGCGCTGGCTGACTCGTCCCAATCTGGCCCTGCAGCGTCTGACGACGCGGGAGCCGGATGCGGCGATGCTGACAGTTGCCATTGCCGCTTTTCAGCAAATGACAGCCATGGAGGAGGGGCGCGCCGGGGCAGGGGTGGGCACCTTCACGCTGGAGGATCGCCCGGCCGGCCTGCTGGCAGAAGCTGCGTAAGGTGGGCAGGTAGCCCGGCCGCTACAGGCAACCCCGTTCATCGTAGCCGCGGTTTCCCAACCGCGCTTACCGCGTTTAACGGCAACCCTATGCTCGCGTCAGTTACAGTCAGAGTGCCTGCCACCAGCGCCAATCTGGGGCCAGGCTTCGATTGTCTGGGGGTGGCGCTGACGCTGTACAACCATGTTACCCTGACGCCCCAACCGGCCGGTCTAGAGATCGAAGTCATGGGTGAAGGGGCCGCTGACATCCCACGCTCATCTGATAATCTGGTTTATCGGGCGGCGGTGCACCTGTTTGAACAGGTGGGCCGGGGGCCGGCCGGCCTGCGGTTACATCAGGTCAACGGTATCCCGGTCGGGGCCGGCCTGGGCAGCAGCAGCGCCGCCATTGTCGGGGGATTGGTGGCGGCCAACGCTCTGGTGGGAACCCCTTTGACGCAAGCTGATTTGTTGACGCTGGCGGCTGGGCTAGAGGGTCACCCCGACAACGTTGCGCCGGCCCTGTACGGCGGCTTAATGGCAGCCTGGATGACGCCCCAAGAAGGTGTGTGGGCCGTTCTCCGCCCCATGGCTGACATGCCCCTGCTGGTGGTGACGCCGGCATTCCAGTCCTTAACCAGAACGGCGCGTGCACTACTACCAGCACGCATTCCTCACCAGGCGGCAGTAGCCAATGTGGGGCGTTTACCCCTCCTATTAGCTGCGCTGGCCCAGGCCGACTACACTCGCCTGCCCACTTTGATGGAGGACGACCTCCATCAACCCTACCGCCTGCCACATATACCGGGCTTATTGGCCGCCTACGAGGCAGCGCGCCAGTACGGTGCGGCCGTGGCCCTGAGTGGAGCCGGCCCTAGTCTGTTGGTGATAGCGGCCGGGAATCACCACGCCCTGGCAAAAGCCATCCAAACTGCCTTTGCGGCGGCCGGAGTTGCCAGTCGCGTTTTTCATCTACGCATCGACCACCGTGGCGCGCACCTCAACGCCGCACCAGAGGCATGAAGGTGTGCTGTGTCAGCCGGCGCGCACCGCGCAGGGTGAGGATGAGTTGGTTGTTGGCGCTGTTGTTCTCGATCCACACCACCAGGTCCGCATAACTGACCGGCCCATCGTCAGTAGCGGGACAACCATAATTATAAGGTTCGCACTCATCGTAGACCAGGAAGCGCTCACCGGTAGCAAAGTCCAGGCCCCAAATCTGGTTGTGGTCCAGCGTTTCATCCCAAAGTTGCATCCAGGTGATGAGGCCGTGGTGGACATAGGGCTGGTCTTGCCAGGCTGGGCCATCAGCCACGGTGAAG
>DAOTXO010000008.1:0-17836 GCA_034435495.1 Anaerolineae bacterium | reverse complement strand
GATATTTGAGTATTTCGAAAACCTGAGAAGAAAGTAAAGCCGTGTGGTATTGATACAACAATTTGCGGGCTAACCCCGCGTTGCACCCGACTCGCCTCCGCTACGCTCCGGCGAGCGGGTGAACGCGGCCGTTAGGCATCCACATGGAGGAGAGAGAGTAAACCCAAAAGATCCACTTGAACTATTGACAATGTGGGTACGACTTTTTGATTTCAAAAAGGAGTGAAAGAAATGAATACTGAACAAACAGAACAACAATCGTTACATATCAGTCAGGAAAAGTTGTTAGCCTTTGTCCGCGCAATGATTGGCGGAAGCAGGGGACGCGAGGATGACGAACATCCTTTGCCGCCGGGACCTTGGGATCCAGTCATCCGCGTAGCATTGGAACGAATCAACGTCTTCGGTCCGCACCCAGAGCCTTGGAGAGTCTTTGGTCACGGAGTTCCTTGGCGGACAATAGAGTCGGTTTTCGGTCCGCTCCCAGACCCTTGGAAAGTCATTTTCACCAGCATTCTCGCAAGGCATCCTGCAATTTGGGACGCCATCGGCGGCGGTCCCAGTTTCAGCGAGGAAGTCGCACTCAATCCGCAACCACTACCGCCGCGCTTCGCTTTTTTGGTATCGCTAGCACAAACGGTGATAAGCCGCGCCGAGTTGCTTCAGGAGATTGCCGATGCCACGCGGCGCGAAGGCGAACAGCAAGGCATTATCATTGTCAGCGGGTATATTGGAAGATTTGTTGATGATATTTGCGGCAATGATTTCAGGTTTAAGTGGCCGTTCCCGTGGCCGCGCCCGAATTGGCTTGCCAACGAAGTCAGCGGAATCGATTTAGTGGTGATGGCGACGCAATTCGATCAAGCAGCGAAGGAAACTTTTAACCGAGAGTTGCGGCAGAACTTGGCGGATGCCAGCGCAAAACTCGCGGAAGCGGGCTTGTCGAAGATGCAATAAGTGATAAACGGAACGGGTTCCGCAGGAAGGAAAGGTGTCAGGGACCGTTTCTCAGGCCCCCAGGCACCGGTACGGGGCCTAACATTGGCCTGGAGCCGACGCCTTACAGCCTACGCTCCTACGTCGCTCCGGCTTCCAGGCGCGGCTCAGGCCTAGCGTTGGGCGGCACGCGAGATAACGTCGCTAGATCGCAGACTATAAACTACACGTTCTGGTCATCGTCAAGCACAGCGAGGAGATTGAAATGACGAAAGTTGTGCGCTATTTCCTGTTCCTCATTTGCACCCTGCAATTCTTCTTTGCCCTCGCCTTCTTCCTGCAATTGCCCTTCGCGGTCAATCTGTGGCCGTTCCAAGGAACCACGCCTCTGACGTTCATCTTTATCGCATCCATCTTCGCAGCCGCGGCGGCATCAACCTTGTGGGCCACCGCCTCCCAAAACTATGGCGCACTGGCCGGCATCGGTCTGGATTACCTCGGGATCCTGATCCCCGTATCTATCCTCTCCTTTCAGTTGGGGGCCAACAGCGGGACTCCGGCGCTGACCACCTATGGCGTGGTGTGCGTGTTCGGCGCCCTCTTCGGTCTGGGCCTCTTGCTGTGGAGCATCCGCATGCCTATCGACAACACGCTCCCGATGCCCGGCCTCGTGCGCGGCTCATTCGCCTTCTTCATCGTGGCTCTCCTGATCGTGAGCGCACGGTTGATCTCGAAAGTGCCGAATACCATCCCCTGGACGATTACGCCAGACCTCTCGGTGGTCATTGGCGCGATGTTCTTCGGGGCGGCGTTGTATTTTGTATACGCACTGCTGCGGCCCAGCTGGGCGAATGCCGCCGGTCAGCTGGCCGGCTTCTTGGCCTACGATGTAGTCTTGATAGTGCCGTTTCTGACACGGCTGCCTACGACACCGCCTGAGCACCAAGTTGGCCTAATCATCTATACAGCAGTGGTCACCTACAGTGGGCTGCTAGCGATTTACTACCTGTTCATTCACAAGCCTACAGGCTTATGGGCGAGGATGTCGTCAAGCCGCCCAACCACTCAATGAAGCCGACCACCTACCGCGCCGATATTCAGAGGTTCGTGCCTGCGGGTGTAGACTCTTAGCGAGCAGTTCTCGCCTCAGCCGGTGGCGGCTTATTTCGACCGTTAGGCGCTTGTTCCTGAGATGGCTAAAAGAATATTAAATGAGTCGTCAAGAGAATAATTTTCCCAGTGAAATGTCAAAAACAAACGGCAATGACTCCGCTCGTGGAATTCTTCTTGATTTCGCTTCAATTCTTGACCCGCTTATCTTACTTGAAAGTTTGATAATTTATAGGCAAACTCATAAAAAGATATTCTTAGCAGAACATAGCGTAAGCAATATAGCATTTATGTGGTTTCGGCTTGGCTTTGAAGATTATTACGACTTAAGAGAAGCGGATATCCTCAACTCGTTTGACGGACATCTTGATTTGAATAGCACTATCTTGGCAAATTGGAATCTACCTCTCGCAATTAAATTACTGCAACATTCGATTAGAGAAGGCTTTATAGAAGTCTTGCCCAGCAATTACGACGCTCTTGGCATTCGCTTTTTGAAAGAAAGCGGTTTACCAACATTCGGCGGGGCACAAATTTTCGAGTTTAGTTTTCAAAATTTGTTCTTAACTATTTCGCCTGATATTCCTCAGGCATTTGCAAGCGATGTTGGGATTGTTCTAAGAAACAACCTGCACGCATCTTTTTCTAACCCAAACCATAAATTCGCCACCAATGACCCTCTCACCGAAAAGGGTATTCTCAAGAAGATAAAGGATGGGACTCTTTCGCATGTTTTAGAAATATGGCGTCCGAACAATTTTAATGAAATTTACGGTCTTATCGCTGAGCCAAAATTATTACCCGATATAGTCAACGCTGCAAAAGAAGTAACTGAAGACCAAGCCTTCAAGAATGACTTATTGTTGTTTGTTCCTAGATTTCTTGCAGACATGGCTACTGGAGGCGTTTATAGTGTCTGCGAAATGGCATATAAAATTTATCGCAAAAAGTTTTCATCACATAGCAAGAAATCGGATTCTTGATGGAAGCGAAAGTTAATATGTTGCACAAACACTTTTATACGATAAAATGCGCCTAACACAGCGTGCACCTGACGTGTGGGAGTCTGCGGCATTTTCAAGCATTTTTCTCGCTTCGAGTTTTTTCTGCTCCCAAACAGAATCCACGCCCGCCCACACGCAGGTAACGCAAACCGTTGGGCGTATTCCTTCACTTGTTGGCATAGTTTAGAAGTCAATGTCTGACTTATCAAGCATTGAAAAATTGAAGATTGAAAAACTCTTTGATATGGGCTCTGGCTACGTTCTCGATTTCTCGAATAGAACGTTCTCCGAATTTATCCTTGAAAATGCTGGAGTCGAAATCTATGACCCCAAATACGATTATGCCAGTGGTTCTAAAGCGAATCGTCTCAGAGCGTTTTGGCAGAAAGAACCCAATCATGTCGTTGGGCAGTTGCTAACCAACCTGTTGGAATACTGGAAGGCAAAGAAACAATCAAATTATTCGGAGATAACTCCGGCAGAGCAAACTCTCTATGATGAGTGCGTTAGGATTACCGAGAGGCTAAAACAGGACAGCCCGGTAGAACACATCGAAGCAATTCGGCCAATTGCGGATGATAGAGATTTCTCTCTGCTGGCAAAATCAATTCGGGAAAGCATCCGCAACAATGAGCCAGAAGTTGCGCTCGACAGATTGCATACTTTTGTTGTGAAATATGTCAGGCAACTTTGCGACAAGCATGGGATTGGTTACGACAAGAACAAGCCACTGCACAGCCTGTTTGGTGAATACGTCAAACACCTGAGACAGAACAATCTCATCGAGTCGCAGATGACCGAAAGGATATTGAAGGCATCTATCTCAATTCTGGAAGCGTTCAATGACGTTAGAAACAATCAGAGTTTTGCTCATGACAATCCCATACTGAATTATAGTGAGAGCATTCTGATATTCAGCAATGTTACGAGCGCAATCAGATTCATACAGTCCATAGAAGGCGATAAAACAGAGAAGCCAGAGACAAATGAACAAGGTCAAAGCAAGGATGGTTGGGATGAAATCCCTTTCTGAAAATACGCCCAACACCGCGTTCCAGCCGACGCCGCTCCGCTGCGCTTCGCGGCGCGGCTGAACGCACCCGTTGGGCGGGCAATTTCAAATCCGAAATGCAGTGACTGGCATCACTTCCCATTTGATGTTAGTCTTACAGTCGAGGTAAGATTATGACCAGTATCACGATTGCAATTTCTGAGGAACGTTTGCTCAAGTTAAAAGAAATTGCCGACCGTTTGCGGGTCACACCCGAAGATTTGGTGCGCGTCAGCCTCGACGAAATTCTCACACGCCCCGAAGAAACCTTTCAGCGTGCGGTGAATTACGTCCTCAAGAAAAACGCGGAACTTTATCGGCGACTGGCCTAATGCGGTATCTCACCCTCAATGAAGTCTTGGAGCTTTATCGCCAAGTGATGGAGCAATCGGGTGGCGCTGTGGGTATTCACAATGTAGGCGCTCTGGAGTCCGCACTTGCTCAGCCACGCATGACGTTTGGTGAAGACGAACTTTACCCGACGATTGTTGAAAAAGCCTCCGCGCTCGGTTTCTCGTTGGTCATGAATCATCCGTTTGTGGATGGCAACAAACGTACCGGCCACGCGGCAATGGAGACTTTTCTCGTACTAAACGGCTTTGAGCTACGAGCGTCGGTGGATGAGCAAGAGCAAATCATCTTGCAGTTAGCGGCGGGCGTGTTACAACGGGAACAGTTCACCAACTGGCTTGGCGTTCACATCGTCGAGAAATAGGAAACCCCACAGCCCGCCCAACATCGCGTGCAGCCGACCGCGGCGGCTGACGCTGGCCGTTGGACGCTGTGGGCTGGATGAGGAGTTTCAACACGCCTATGGGAAATCTGTTCGCCTGATTGTGCTTCTGCCAGAGCAGGCCGAGTTACCCCCAAAACGGCGACAGCCCGGTAGTGCCAAAGGAATCCTTAGTAACTGTCCAAAAATAAATTAGCACTTTACCAAAGGGTGTTCTGCCAATGTTGAGGGCAGAATCATATAATTCCACTGAGGACAAACGGACCTAGGCTTGAGACAAATAGCTTGACGTTCAAGCGCAGAAACTTTACGCGCTTTGGCAAAAACGCGTTCGGTAAGGGACGCTTTAACCGTTAGTCCCGCTTGGGTGGTGGTATGGCGGATCAGGTTAAGCATTGTTTGCCAAGAACGGAGGGGCTTGCCGGCCCAATTGAGCGAAATCTGACTGAAGAGATGATATTCAACCGGATTGTATTTGGAAGCACCGGTAGGATAGTGACAGACCATGACGGTAAGGCCAACCTGATCGGCCAGGCGTTGCTGGAGTTCTTGTTTCCACAGCCAATAGCGACAGTGATTGCTCCCCCCCGCATCATAGAGAATCAACAGGGCATCTTCTCGTTGAAAGGGGGGGCGCTGTGGGTCTTGCCACCATTGAGTGATGGCGTGAACGGCAAATTCGGCGGTGTCAGCCCAAGTGCCCACAAGAACATAGCCTTGGTTATGAGTCAAATGGAGCGGCTGGGTCTTGGTCGGAGGCGCTCTCACCGTCTTAATCCTTTACCTCATCTTCAATGATGTACCTCCCTTTGTCCACTATCTGCGGTTGCGCTCTGCTGCAAAGCCCTGGCACATTCTTGACAAATTCGCACATATGTTTTATGCTATCTCTATCTATGCGAAAAGGAGGCGTCAGGATGGATTCCCAACAACCGCCCCTATTGACCGGCGACAGCCTGCCCCCGACCAAAAGCGGCCCAACGTTGAACGCAGACACCTCGCTACAAGCCGCTACAGGGGCTTTTGAACAACACATGCGCCAGGAAGGCTTTTCGGTGCATACCGTCAAGGCGTTCAGCAGCGATCTGCGCTTGCTGGGCAAGTTCTTGGGCAGCGGCCACCCCATTGGCACAATCGGGGTCAAAGACCTGAACGATTTTTTGTACTGGCTGGCGTATGAGCGCGGCGTGCCGTGCAGCCCCAAATCCTACGCTCGCCGTGTGACGAGCCTGAAAGTCTTCTTCGAGTGGCTCAACCAGACAGAGGCTCTGTTCATCAACCCGGCCACGGCCGTCATTCAGCGCAGCGTCACCAGCCCTCTGCCCCACCCTCCCAGCGAGGCGGATCTGGAGCGGGCGCTGGCGGTGACGCAGGCCTATCGACGTGGGGAGCAGCGGCGCAAACCCGACGCCCGCCCCCACCTGTTGCTGACGTTGTTGCTGCAAACGGGCATCAAGAAAAGTGAAGCCCTGGCGCTGGTTCCCAACCATATCGACCGCGCTCCACAGGATGATCCCACTATTCCCATGCTCTTCATTCGCTACAAAACGCCGCGCCTGCGCTATAAAGAGCGGCGCATCCCTCTGGATCCGGCCTGGCTGGACACGTTGGATGAGTATCTGGCGCAGTATGAACCGACAGACACCCTCTTTACCTGCACCGCCCGCAATCTGGAGTATGTTCTGGGGGATGTTGCGGAAGAAGCTGGCCTGGAGCCGGCCGCCTTTTCCTTTGAGAATCTGCGCTGGGCCTCCGCTCTACGCGACTATACGGCCGGCGTGGAGCAAGACCACATCCGGCAGCGTCTCGGTCTCTCCAAAATCACCTGGCGCGAAACGCGTCACAAGCTGGAACAACTTATCAGCCGCCGCCAGACCACACCGGAGACATAATGCCCCATCGAGCTATGCCGGAAAGAAAAACTCCTGCCCCGGCCGGGTGACATCCAGTGTAGCCGTCAACCGATCCACCATTTGACGCCCCTCCTCCGGCGAGGCGTAATAGAGCGTCGCTTCCACCGTGTAGGTGTCAGTGGGGCTATGGTCGCGCAGATGCAACGTCAGGTGGAAGTTGGCCGCCAGCGTTTGAATGACGGTCAGGGAGCCAGCCTTTTCCCCCTGGGCGTTGGTGACAGCCACTTCAATCGAGGGGCGCTCAATGAAGGGGGTGATGTCGAACCCCACGGCGATGCGCCGGCCGTCAGGCGGATGGATATAAAAACCGAGGCGTTGAAAGCGCACCTCTTCCCGCACACGGGGGGCGCGGCCTGGATCGTCGAAAAAATTGATGTTCATCCTCTCTCTATCTCTATCTCAGGATACCCCTAAACATCACCAAGATGTTTAGGCGTGGCGCCACCAGCCAGCTTACGTTGCAGGCGCGCCCGACGATGTTCCCAATCGCGGCGCAAGCGGATCACCTCAGCCTTTTCTCCGGCCGGCAACCGGCGCAGCGCCTCTAGCGTCCAGTGCAATGCTGTCGTCACATCACCGACGCGCCACTCATAATATTTAGCCAATTCCAGATGGGCGGCGTTCGTCTCCGCGACCGTCGCCTCCACCTGACGCCACACCTGGACTGCCTCCGAATACCGTTCCTGGCTTTTGAGCAGGTTGCCCCACTCCAACAGCGCTTGCTGCCAGGCGGCCAACGAAGCATAATCCGCGCCAACTGCCAGGCGGTAGGTGGTTTCCGCCTGGTCGCGCCGGCCGCTTTGCCACTGCCAGCGCGCCAGACTGCTAATATCCTCGCCATAAGGCCAGGTGTGGGGAGCCTCCACCAGCGCCGCGACGGCCGCCGTCAACGTCACCAGGGACAGGACATCGAAACGGTTGTGATAAAAGACACCCACCAGCTCCCCCAGTTCGCCACTGCGCAGATAATCGTGGTAGAGGAGCGGAATGCGCCACCCGGGCACATCAGCGGCGGAGCGTTGCACCCCCAACAGATGTTTTTCCAACGTCGCCAGGGCGACCGAACCGAGGCGTTGCCGCCACAAGCGCCGCGCTATCAGGAGTAAATCAAGGTGCGCCGCGTTCTCGTTGTTCAGCAGCAGGCGGTTCATCAGATAACGATTGTACAACAGGGGCAGGTCAAAGGTGCGCCCATTGAACGTAACCAGGCCGGCGCGTTGCTCCAACAGGTCACGCAGGGTATGCAATAGGGCAAACTCCTCGTCTGGTTCGCGCAGGAAGTATTGTTGCACCACGAAGGCGGGCCCATCAAAAAAGCCCACCCCCACCATGAAAGCCAGCGTGCCCGCGCCGGCCAGCCCTGTTGTCTCCGTGTCTAGAAAGACCAGCTGATCAAAGCGCGTCTCGGTCAGACGTGGGTCGCTGTAGGGGGCCAGGACGGCCGGGGCAAAGGCTAACAGATCGCCTAAGAGGAGTGTCCCATGGCGCTGAGTGATGGGGTGCACTGAATCCACCACATAATAACGACCAACAGCGTTCTCCTCCACCCGGCCGTTAGGCAGCCAGGTCGTCCACGCATCGACCGGGGCAACCGGCTCAGTCGCGGGAGGCGAGGGGGGCGGCGAGGCTAGATGGCGCGCCCCTTTGACCACCCCCAGCCGCCGCAATTGCGTCTGCCAATCGGTCATCTTGCCCCCACCCCCATGCCTGGCTCACCTGATAGGATCATCCATTCGCCTCAAAGGAGTCGATGCCAGTGGCGCCATCGGGCCGCGCCGGCCGGCTTTCCTCAATTTGGGGTACGCCCTGACCATCGACGCAACGCACCTCGAAGGTGTGCGGGCCGGGGGTGAAAGGCCAATCGTAGCGCCAGATAACCCAGGTCGTCTCCGACAGCGGCGCACGCAAACGAGCCGGCTGCCACGCTCCGCCATCTACGCGCACCTCCACCTGGGAGATGCCCCGCGCCCCCGAGAAGGCGATGCCGCCCACCGGAATGAGCATCTGACCACCCGACTCGTAAGCAGCGTTGACGGCGACGGTGTCAATGACAGAGGTGGTTTGCACCTGGGCCAACTCCGACCAACCGCGTGTCACCCAATATCCCTCGATGTAGGTATCGGTGAGCAGCATCTCGGTGATCCATTTGGGCTGCTTCATGCCAAAGCGGTCGGGAATCCAGATGCGCAGGGGAAAGCCATGATCCATCGGCAAGGTGTTGCCATCCCAGGCGTAGCACAGCATGATGCGCGGCTCAGAGGCGATCAGGCTCAAATCCACCGTCTCAAAAAAGCCATCGGCCGACTTGATGTGCAAAAATTGGGCTTCCGGTTTGGGCCTGACGGTCGCTAAAATGTCCTGCAGCCGCGCTCCAGTCCACAGGGTGGTGCTGATGAGGGTCGTGCCCACCCGGCCGGAGATGCAGCTCAGGGTTACATATTGGTTGTAGACGGGATAGTTGTGGCGAATATCATCCAGCGTCAGCATGACAGGGTTGTCCACCAGGCCGGTAATGGGCAGCACATAGCCTTCGGCCGGCACCACACTCGGTTCGGCGCGCAAAAAGACCTTGTAATGATCTTTAACCGGGGTGTATTCCGGCCGTGTGCCTGGGGCCGGAGCCAGGGGATCGTTGCTGTTAGGAAAAGGTCCCAACGGGCCGCCCTCGCTCTGATGGGCCATCGTATCTTCCAGGCTCTCCTCCGTTAGGCGGCGCGCCGAGGCTGCCAGCACAGCCCCCAGGCCGCCGCTCAAGACAGTGATGGTGGCCGAAGCAGCGCCCAAACGCACCAGGAATTGACGACGGTTGAGCTTGTGAACAGCGGCCGGTGCGTCGGCCGGCGTTGGCGCAGCCAGGTACAGGCGGGGGTAGACCCAACCGACCAACCAACCCCAGGCCAAAAAGAGCGCCAGCAACCACAGGCCGCGCAGCAAGGGGTTGACCGGCGATTGGCTGATCGCCAGGCTGATAGCGGTCAGCGGCAGGCCCCACAACGCCCCCACCACCCATCCTGCCGCTCGATCCGGCCGGTCGCCACGCCGGCGCAGCCAGACAAAGAACCCACCGGCCAACGCCGCACCTAGGGCCACAAACTGGAGAACGGCCATCAGCTGTTCGGCCGTCTTGGCGGTGACAGCCACATCCATGCCCAGGGCCAACAACAGGCTGATCATGGTGTCAATGCCAAAGGTGATCAAGGGGCCGGGCAAAAGCCGGGTGATCCAGTCGAAGAGATCAAAGGGCACAAACGGCAAATCCAGCAACTGCGCGGCGGCGTACATCACCCCTATCAAAGGGGCTGTCAGCAGCGCCCCCACCAGCAAACCCGACCACAGCCCTGCTTGTCGCATCTTTCGCCTCCAGGCAGGCGGACAAGGGCCACCCGCTCACACGTGGCGCGCCGGTTCCAGACAACGGGCAGGCCGGCCGACAGCGCACAGTCATGTCCTTTATTGTAGCAGGTTGTCGGATGGACTCGCATTACAATTTACGAACAGTTCTGCCTCCCAACCGTTTGGGCGATGGGGTAAACTGCTCTATAATCCTCCCCACATCCTATTGGCACGGTTAGGTCTTATGCTCCCTTCTCAGCCTCTGCCTGACGCCACGGAACTGCTGCAACGTCTGCACAGCGGCGCGACGGACGCCGCCACAGTGGTGCGCGACCATCTGGAGCGTCTGGAAGCGTATCAGCCTCGCTTAAACGCTGCCACGCATGTGTTGCGGGAAGAGGCGCTCCACACCGCCCGGCAACCACGCCCCGGCCCCCTATCTGGTCTGCCCATCAGTATCAAAGAGACGTTGGGGCTGGCCGGGCATGTGATCACGGCCGGTTCCCTACGCATGCCTCCCCTGCCATGCACCGACGATGCCGTGGTCGTGCGGCGGCTCAAAGAGGCCGGGGCGATCATCATCGCCCGCAGCAACGTGCCGGAGTTCGCCATGACGGGCGAAACCACCAACCTGCGCTTCGGACGCACCAACAACCGACTCGACCCTAACCGGACGGCCGGCGGCTCCTCTGGCGGGGAAGGGGCGCTGGTGGGGGCCGGGGCCAGCGCGGCCGGCGTCGGCTCCGATATTTTAGGCTCCATCCGCCTGCCGGCCGCCTTCAACGGTGTGGTCGGTTTCAAACCCGCCGCGCAGGCCATTGACAAAACGGGCACCTGGCCGGTCGTGCAGGGATACGCCGACACCTTCCTGGCGTTGGGGCCGCTGACGCGCTCGGTGCGCGACGCCCGGCTGATGTACAGCGTCATCGCCGACACGCCGCCCCCACCACCGCAACCCGTTCAGGGTTTGCGCCTGATCATTCCCCGCGACTTCCCGCTCTCGTTGCGTTCGCCAGCCATTGCCAACGCCCTGGCGCGGGCGCAAACGGTGCTGACAGCGGCCGGGCTGCATGTCGAGGAACACTCCTTTGCCGATGTGCGCGAGCTGTTCCTCAACTTACTGGCGTTCATATCTCAAGCGTTTGAAGGCGTGCTGCTGCAACAATTGCGAACCAGTGACGGCCGGTCGTTGCGCCGGCCGGTGGAACTGGTGCGTCAGCTGGCCGGCCGACCCAGCATGGATGGCGGTCTCTTTCAGATGTTGGCGGTGATGCCGGTGGTCAAAGGGCGCGCCTCCCGCCTGCCCGCCCTTGTGGCAGGCTACGAGGCGGCGCGCCAAAAATATTACACCTTGCTGGGGACAGATGGGGTTGTGCTTCTGCCCACAGTAGGCTTGCTGGCGCCTCCCCACGGAGGGTTCAATCGCGCCTCGCTCCGGCCGGGGGTGAACGGCCTGGTGACACCCCTCACCTTCCCCAACTACCTCAACCTACCCGCTATCACGCAGCCAGCCTGGCGGGATGTGGACGCGGCCACTGGCCTGCCGCCGGCCGTCATGCTGTGCGCTGCGCCGGGGGCAGAAGGAATGTTGCTGGATGTGGCGGCTGTTCTGGAAATTGGGATCAACGACCGGCCGGCCGGAATCTGAAAGACCGGCTCAACGATTCCCCTGATCAAAAACCTGCTCAATGACCGTCTCAATGGGTGGGTCTTGAATCGTCAAATCCTTCACTGGCAGGTTGGCTAAAATCTGGCTCGTCAGGCGGGGAGCCTCCGCTTTGGGAATGCGCAACGTCACCTGTGCTTCGCTGCGCTCCTCCACCTCCCCATAAACCGCCAGGTCAGTCGTCACGGCCGTTTCAAAATCGATCACGACTGTTTTGTGGGGTGAAAAGCGCTCCACCAGCGTCGTCAGCGCGCCATCAAACAGGATGCGTCCGTGGTGGATGATGATCACCCGCTCGCACAAGGCCTCCACGTCCGCCATATAATGGCTGGTGAGCAGCACCGTGGCCTGATGGCGGCGGTTGTACTCCTCCACAAAAGCGCGAATGCGACGCTGCGCCGACACATCCAGGCCAATCGTCGGCTCGTCGAGAAAGAGGATGCGCGGCCGGTGCAGCAGCGCGCCGGCGATCTCGCACTTCATACGCTCACCCAACGACAGGTTGCGCACCGGTTTGTAGATCAGTGGCTCCAGATCGAGCAGTTCCGTCAACTCGCGCAACGTCTGCCGGTACTCCTCCTCCGGGATGCGGTAAATGACCCGGTTGACCTCATAAGAATCAATGGCGGGGATGTCCCACACCAGCTGGTTGCGCTGCCCCATGACCAGGGCGATCTGGCGCAGGTACGCATTGTCGCGCCGGGCTGGCTCGAAGTTCAAAACGGAAGCCTGGCCGGCCGTGGGATGGAGCAAACCGGCCAGCATCTTGAGGGTGGTGGTTTTGCCCGCCCCATTCGGCCCCAGGAAACCCACAATCTCCCCCCGTTTAACCTCAAAGGAGACGTGATCCACGGCCTGAATGGCGCGCATACGGCGGCGAAACAGGCTGCGCACGGCGGCCAGGGTGCCTGCTTCACGCTCATGAATGGTGTAGGTTTTGCATAAGTCACGCAAATGAATGACAGACTCGGACATAGTGATCTTCCCAAAGTCCCACAGCGCGCCGGGCGCAATCGTGATCGAGGAATCATAGCGCAGGCAGAATGGCCTGGCAAAAACCCGACCGCCCCATCTGTGCTCCATCGGGGAGCAACGAATCCGGTCGGCATGGGTTGTAATGTAATAGAACAGCCCGCCCTCGCTCAACCGTGGAGCAGCGGTCGCGTGCCTGTTCAATCCAACGATAAGGAGCAAGTAACATGGGAATGGGAATTCTCGCCTGGGTTATCTTCGGCGCGCTGGCCGGTTGGGTCGCCAGCATGATTATGGGCATCAATGATCGGCAAGGGTGTCTGGGCAATATCGTGGTCGGCGTGATCGGCGCTTTCGTTGGCGGTCTCGTCGTCGAGTTGCTGGGCGGCGGCGATATGACGTTCGCCTTCAATATTCGCAGTTTTGTGGTGGCCGTGATTGGCGCAGTGCTCTTGCTGGGTGTGGTGAGCCTGATGCGCGGCCGGCGCTAAAACGCTTCCTGTTACGTCAGCCAGCCAGAAAAAGGGCAGGCGCACAACCTGCCCTTTCATGTTTTAACTCACCGCCCCAGGCCGGGGCGCAACGATGTGTGTCGGCTCCAACGCACAAGCCATATCAGTTCGCCGGGCAGGTGTAGGTGATATACACCGGGCCGGTCTGAAGGGTGTGCTCGTTGCGCACCACCATCTGGGTCCCGTTCTGATAGACCCATAAATCATTGACCAACGGCCCGCCGCACCCCATACCTGACAGGATGAGACTGTAAACGTCGAAGCCGTCCTCGTTGGCGCGGTAGAGGGTGGCGCTTTGAATGAAAGTGGAAAGGGTGAAGGTGTAACTGTAACCGGCCGGCGCACGCACCAGAATTTCAGTCCGCCAGGTGCCATCACCCAGATTATCGCGCGTGGCGCCTTGCACCACATTCCAATACGCTTCGCCCGTGGGCGCGCCGGCCGCCGGCGCTAGGGTCGTCGGCATGGTGGCTTGTGGCGTGATGGGCGCGGTCTCATCTTCATAATCTGACAACGGAACCTCCGCCAGGTCGCCGGCCGTCACATCAAAATAGCTGCTGGCCGCCCATCCTTGCCGGCCGGTACTTTTGACAATGTGCAACCAGTAGCCATCCTCAGAAATGCCCAAAACCCACACCGTCTCCCCCACCGGAATGTAATAGCCGGTGCGGCCTCCGCTCCCGCCGGCCGCCACAAACAAAGCTGCGTCCCGGTTGGCCGTCACGCGAGGTGTGTCTGGAGTGGGGGTAGGAGTAGGCGTTGAAGTCGCTGTTGGCGTGGGGGTCAGGCTGGGGGTGGGCGTCTCTGTCGGCGGTAATGTCGGGCTGGGGGTGGGGGTAATGCTCGGCGTCGGCGAGGGCGGCGGGGGCAAGGTTTGCGCCACCGGCGGGGGCAGGGTGGGCGAAGGGGAAGGCGTGACGGCGGGGGCGTCGGTCGGCGCGTCCATGGCGGCCGCGACCGTTGGCCCGGCCGCCGGGCCGGTTTCACGCTCGAAAGGAGTTAACCACATCCCCAGCAAGATGCCGCCAACCAGCAGAGCTGCCGCCGCCAACAACGCCACACCCACCAAACCCCATTGCCTGCTCATGGTTCCCTGTCCTTACCACCCACTGTTGTGCCGCCCTACCCGATAGCCATGCAACGCGCCTGGAGTTGTGGGTGAATCGTTCTGCATCGGGCGGCCGGCGCGCCATACAAGAGTAGCGCAATTGGCTCACATCGGGTAGTATCAGCGCCTGAAAACTGCCGCCGCGCCCCGCGTCGTTGCAAATTCTGAGGTGCAGCCGTCATGAATCGTTGGCCTCATATTCCCATTCTGCATTTTGCCCTGCCCGGCGCCCTCCTGTTGGCAGTGTTGCTGGGTGCTGTCACCTGGCGCGTCCGTTCAGCTGCCCCACCGGCCGGCCTCAACGCCTATTTACCCTTCGTGGCTGAGGAGTACCCAGGCATCATCGACCCTGAATTCTTTCGCGGCTGCGCCATGGCCCATTGCGAACCGGGCCTCTCCGACCATACCTTGAGCAACATCCCCACCGGTACAGTCGCCCGCATCTGGGGGCCGCATCGTGCGGCCGGCGGCTCCACCTATGGCCTGGGATGCACGGCCAACACGCGCATCGCGGCCTGCGCTTACCTGACCGGCCTCAGCGTCTACACCGGCGCCGGCCATATTCAATGGGAGAAAGAGCTAGGCGTTGCCGCCTGGACATCCGCCCCCATCGTCACTCCGCTAGATACTGTGGTGGCGGCTTCGTTGGGGCAATTGGTGCATTACGATGCGCAGGGGGAAGAGTTGTGGCGTCAGACGGATTTTGATGGCTACGCCATCAGCCCGGTTATCCTGGCCCCCGAGCCTATCCTGATCATTGCCACCTCTGGCGGACAGCTTTTTGCCTTTGACCTGTGGAGCGGCGAGCGGCTGGCCGGGCCTTACGACATCGAATACATGGCCGGGGGGCTTGTCTACAGCTGCCGTATCATCAACACCCCCGGCGTCCGTGTCGACCACCAACGTTTCTACGTCTCCACCCAATGCCCAGGCGTTACCCTCGACGATCTCTCCTTTCTCATGGCCTTTGATTTCCATCTGGGGAGCGAAGAAGGGTTCAGCCGCAGCTGGGAATACCCCTACACCGGCTACAGCGGGGCCAGCCCGACGGTTATTGACGACCGCATCTATTTCGACGGCCAGCCGCGCCTGCAACCCGACGCCCCCACTATCTTTGCCGTTCAGGATCAAGAAACGCACGCGGTGGAACTGTGGCGCCGCCTCATGGATGGGCCTTTGCAAACTTCATTGGCGCATGATCCGCGCGGCGGTCTGTGGACGTTCACTTTGCGTTGGGCAGAGGATAATTTCGCGCCCCACCCGGACATCTTGCGCCTGGATGAGTGGACGGGGGCCACGCTGCAAACCCTGCCGACGGATGAGCTGATCGCGGACGACCCAGACAATCCCCCCCCGGCCACCCCCATCTCCATTATGACAGTCGCCTACCACGACAGCCAGCCAGCAATGCTGGTGGGCGTGGCTGTGCCGTTGGATGAAAATCAGCCGCTGTGCGAAGTGGCCGATGAGTGGCTGGCGGCAATTGACTTGACAAGTGGGGACCTGCTGTGGAAGGTGCGCACCCCTGTCTTTAACCCTCTGACCGGCACGCGCCACTTTTTCCCCACGCAGTTTGCCTTTCTGGTTCATCCGCTAGATGGGCGAGATGTGGTGGTGACGGCCGGAGCCTGCACCGGCGCCATAGGGATCAGTCGCTTGTTTGTGGAACCGTAGGGAAAAGAGGCCGGAAGTCGCGAAGGGGTTAGCGCCCCACTTCCCAGGCCAGATGTTGTAACTCTGGGGCGATGAGCTTTTCCCAGGCCAGTTGCACAGCTTTGGGGGAGCCGGGGACGGAAAGGATGACCTTGCCCCGATAGACCCCGGCCGTCGCCCGCGAGAACATAGCTGCTGCCCCCACCTGGTCATAGCTCAACATCCGAAACAGCTCCCCGAACCCCGGCAACTGTTTTTCCAACCGGCCGGCCAGGACATCGTAGGTGGTGTCGCGTCGTGAAATGCCGGTTCCGCCATTGAAGAGGATGATCTGCGCTTCTCCGGCTGCCAATTCATCCAAAACAGCCAGCACCTCGGCCGGCTCGTCTCGAATGATACGATACGCCGCCAGTTGGTGGCCGCCGGCACTCAATTGTTGGCGCACATAGTGGGCGTTGTTATCCGTCTCTGGGGTGCGGCTATCGCTGACTGTGACGACTGCCACCGCCACGACATGATGTGTCGCCGCCGCCCATTGTCGATGCTGCTCGCTGCTCATATGCGCCTAATGCTGGCAGGTGCAATGGCCGCAGCCGCAACCGCCACCCGACGCCATCTCCACCGGAATGGAGGCCGGCCGCGCCGCGCTGCCCCCTTCCACCATAAAGGCTACCTGACCCAACACCTTGCGCGTCTCCTGGCTGCCGCAGGTGCAGACGGCCACTTCTTGAGCTTGCTGAAAGCTTTTGCGTTGGGTAAAAACTGCGACGCAGCTTAAACAGTGGTATTCATATAGAGGCATCGTCTCCTCCAGGCCTACGCAAAAGGCCGTCGATCACGCCGGGTATCGACGGCCCATACAGACATTCAGGTTGGGATCGGCCGGCGCGCAGTCGGCCGGGCCGATGCCTTACTTCTTCTCGCGATACACCACATGCCGGCGCAAAATAGGATCGTACTTGCGCAATTCCATCCGGCCGGGGTCATTACGCCGGTTTTTGGTGGTGATATACAGGTGGCCGCTCTCGGTGCTCAACATACGGATCACCACCCGCGCGCCCTTTTTCTTGCTCGCCATGCAACACTCTCCAGCTTAAAATCTCAATCTCGGCTTAAAATTATACACCATCCCACCAGAATGTAAAAGCTTTCCGCGCCCATCATCAGGGTAATCGCATGAACGGAGGAATTGACAAGGCCCCCTCGATGGCTATAGAATAGCGTCAACAAATCTTTCTCTTGAGCCTGTTGCTCCGTCAGGAGGGTGTGATGGTCTCTGGCAGGTTGGGCGCTGGCTGGCAGCGGCCGGTGCACCAGGGTTGTTCGGTAGTTTCTTGATCAGCATGGTAATCATGCCCATGTCTTCTTCCCAGGCTTACCCACCCACCGCCACCCCCCTTCCCGGCCCAACACCTATTCCCCCTGGGGGCTGCCTTGACGCGGTCAACCCCTGCCCCACGCCGTCGGGTGGTTGAGGAGAGCCTTATGTCGCGCTGGCCTTTCAGGTTGTGGGTGGGTTTAACCGGATTGCTTCTCCTGGTGGGGGGAACACCTCGAACCGCGCCGGCCAACGAAGCAACCACCACGCAAGATGTCTGGGTGACTTTCGTCATTGTGGATGTGGAGGGGGAAGTCGATGCCCTAAGGCCGGCCGTCTATGAAAATCGCGTCGTCTATAGGACGGATAACTACGAGGAAAATTGGTATGGGCGGATAACGGTTCACGATCTCAACACAGACACAATACGCGTCCTGGTAGACGAGTTGCCTGGGGTATCTGCATTAGATATATATGGGGATTGGCTCGTTTCTCTCCATTCCACCTACTTCTACCACAGCATCCAC
>DAOTXO010000007.1:0-38231 GCA_034435495.1 Anaerolineae bacterium | reverse complement strand
GGACAACGCTGTCTGGTAGCCGGGTGGGATCGGCCGGGGGCAAAATTTCGGCCGGGAAGAAGGCAGACAAGAGGAGCAAAACGACACTCGCCCCCACCACCCAATGTATCTCCGGCAACCAACGTGGACGGTTGAGGCGGCGAATGTGCAACCAGAAAAAGCCGGCCACGAGCAAGAAAAGGCCAATGTGCGCCAGGGTGAGGAGCAACATCACCACCCAACTCCGGCCTGACGGCTCCACCGTCGCCAGCTGCACCATCCAGGCGCTGCCCCACGGCGTCCAGCGTTCCAGGAAGCGGCCAAAGCCAGCGGTGATCAATTGGGCGCGGCTATCCCACAGCATCCAGTACCCAGTCACCCCCGCCAGCCACAAGATCACGGTCATGAGGACGCCAGTGACCCAGGCCAGCCAACGCGCTCCTCGCAAGCGCTCCATGAACAGCATTCGATAGGCATGAATCAGGCTGGTGATGACCAGCGCGCCAGAAGCATAACGATGCACAGCCCGCAGGGTGCGGGCAATGGGTTGCGCATCCAGCCGGGCTACGGCGTTGTAAGACGCTTCAAAACCATATTGAAAGAAGAGGAAAAGATAAAACCCGGTTATGGCCACAATTCCCAAGAGTAAGACGGCAATAGGGCCGGTGTGGTAAAAGGGGTTGAGTTGGGGTGCACCCGTCAAGCGATTGACCGGGCGTTCGAGCCAGAGGGCCAGCCTTTCTAATCCACGCGCCCACGGCCGGCGGAGAATTAGCCAGTCCGTGACAGGGGAGGGAGTGGGTTCGGGCGGAGAGGGGGTCATCCAGAGGCAGGCACAGCAACGCCTGGGCGCCACGCTGGGGCGCGGCGCCCAGGCGTCAGAAGGAGGGCCACGGCGCTTACTTGAGAGTCAACAAATAAGCTACCAGGTCGTCGATCTCGGTTTCAGTCAACTCTGCAGCGTAGTTCTGGTACATCACCCCTTCCACGAAACCTTCCACAATATGGGCGTTGGGCGTGATGATGGACTCGCGCAGATAATCTTCGGCCGAGACGCCGGCCACATAAGTGGCCGCGCGCGTCCCCACACCGTCGTGTGAGGGGCCAACCACCACCACCCCCGGCTCCAAAGAGTGGCAGGTGGAACAACCCGGCGCATTGGCTGTGCCGATAACCGGTTGCTTGTAGAGGCTTTCCCCGTTGGCAACATCGCCAACTGTTTGCTCGTCTGTCCCGGCCGTCTCGTCTCCACCGCCACCGCAGGCTGCCAGCGCCAGGGATAAGATGAGCAAAGCCAGGATAAACCAGATTGTCTTACGCATATCATAATCCTCCAATCGGCCGCCAGGATGGCGGCGCTGTGTATGTGTGAGATTTCAGAAGCACAGCTAAACTCGTCACTCCCGTGAAAACGGAAGCATTTTGTTCTCACCGCCAAGCCCCCGTTTTCACGGGGGCTGTGCGTTCACCCTTTCTTTCTTTGCGTTCTTAGCGCCTTCGCGGTTCGTCACCCCTGTGAAAACGGAAGCATTTTGTTCTCACCGCCAAGCCCCCGTTTCACAGGGGCTGTGCGTTCACCCTTTCTTTCTTTGCGTTCTTTGCGCCTTAGCGGTTCGTCACTCCCGTGAAAACGGAAGCATTTTGTTCTCACCGCCAAGACGCAAAGGGCGCGAAGGTTTTTCTCTTTCTTTGCGTTCTTAGCGCCTTAAGAGATTAGCGCACCGGGAAACCCGGCGACGTCAGGTTGATGTTGGTGATCAGGTCAACCAGTACCGGTCCATAGGCCAGAATAATCAGGGCAATGGTGACGGCGATCCAGGGACGCCAGCGATCCAGCCACAATGGCGCGGGCGTTGGGTCCAGCGGTTCCGCCACGGGCATTTCAATCGGCTCGGTTAAGGGTTTTTTGGAGAAAGCTGTCCCTATCATGTTGGCGTAAAAGAGCAACCCACTCACGCCCAGAATGATACCGCCAACGGCCGCCTCGATCAACAAGGGGTTCCAGGCATCCGAGGCGTAGGGTGCCGCGCCCAACATCGTGCGACGCGGCACGCCAAAGTTCAGGCCCATGATGTGCAACCCGTTGGACATGAGCAACATGCCGACGAACCAGGTCCAGACCTGCCACAGGGCGGCGCGGCGATTCCATAGGGGATGACCGGTCAATCGGGGCACGAGCCAGTAGGCGATGCCGAAGAAGGTCAGGGTGACGGCCGAACCAACGGTCAGATGAAAGTGGCCGGGCACCCACATGGTGTTGTGGACAACGAGATTGACGTTGTAGGAAGCGTTGGTCAGCCCACCGATGCCGCCGAAGACAAACAAAATCATAGCCAGATTTTGAGCAGCATAGGAAGGCTCACCCCAGGGTAGCGCGCGAATCCAGCCCAACAGCCCCCGGCCGCCGCGCCGGCGCGCCCCAATTTCCAACGAGGCTACAACGTTGAAGGCGGTCAGGAGGCTGGGGATGAACAGAGCATAGGTCAGGATGGCATGGACAACTTTCCAGCCGGCCGGTACGCCAGGATCAACATATTGATGGTGCAGCCCCACCGGAATGGAGAGGGCCAGGAAAAGCCAGAAGACAAGACGCGCCAGAGGTTCGCTGAAAAGCTTTCCATCAGCCTGCTTGGGCAACATGCCATACCAGGAAACGTAGGCGGGTAGAAGCCAGAAGTAAACCAACGGATGGCCGAAGAACCAGAAGAAGGTACGCGCCAGTTGGGGATCGACACCTTCCACCCAGCCCAAAGACCAGGGAATGACCAGCCATAACAGTTCAGCCGCCACACCCAGGGTGGCAAACTGCCACATGACCATGGTGATTAAGACACCCAGGGCAATGAGGGGCGTCTGTTGGCCGGGGCGTTCCTTGCGCCACGCTCCGTAAGTGAAGTAGAAACCATAGCCGCACACCCACGAACCGACCACCACCAGCGTCAGGCCAATATAGAAAAAGGCATTAGCCTGCAATGGGGGGTAAAAAGTGTACAGCACCGTCGCCAGGTTCATCAACAACGGCACAGCCGCCATGATGAGGCCAAGCAGCATGATGACAAAGCCGGCCGTATTGAGGCGCGGGTAGCGCAGCTCCCGCTTCAAGCTCTGTGTCAGAGCAAAGGTGAAGAAACCGGTGATGAAAAAGGTCGTCCACACCAGGGCGTTTAAGACAGCATGCAGGGTCAACCCCTGGTAATAACCGGTGATACCCAACCCCTGTAAACTGGAGTAGAGGTTGACGCCCACATGCTCCAATTTTTGCAACGGCCCCAGAGAGCCGCCAATAAACAGGGCCACCATCGCCACAGCTAGATGCCATTTGGTTAAACGATTTTCATGTGCATACATCCGCTCACCTCCAAAGAGTCGCTAACATGGTCGCGGCCAGGATAAAGGTTAAATACAGATTGGAAGCGTGGAAAAGGGCCAGGGCCGGCCACCTTTCGGGCAAGGCTACAACGGCGGCCGTGCGCACCGCCAACCATAACGAAATGAGAGTGACGGGAACAAGATAGAACCAATCTAACGTCGGCCACAGGCCCAGAGCCAGACCGGCCGCCAACGTCAACAGGGTGTGCAAGGCGATCCAGCGTGCGGCTGTTGTGGCCGGGACACGCGCCGGCAACATGGGGTAATCGGCGCGAATATAATCTACCCGGTAAGCCAGGGCCAGGGCCCAAAAATGCACCGGCGTCCAGACAAAAACCAGAGCGGCCAACAACCACACACTGAGGTTGGCCCAGGCCCCGGCGGCTGCCCCGCCACTGATGACAACGCAGCTGCCGGCCGCGCCGCCAATGACAATGTTGAGCGTCGTGCGCGGCTTCAACCACAGGGTGTAAACGACGACGTAGATGATCGCGCCCAGGCCAACCCAGAAAGCCAGGGCGACGTTAAACACGGCCGCCAGGGCGGTCGCCAGAGCAACCATGCCTACCCCCAGGCCCAGAATGAGGTGGGGCTGGGCAATCTGGCCGGCCGGCAGCGGGCGGGCGGCGGTGCGGTGCATCCGCTGGTCGCGCTCTCGTTCCAGGTATTGGTTGATGGCGGAGGCACCGGCGGCGGCCAGCCCGCCTGTGATAACCAACAGGATCAACGCGCCCCATTCACCCCGGCCGGTGGCAAGATGTCCCAGCGCCAACCCACCCCCGGCGGCTAACAGGAGCAAGGAGACAACCCGCAGTTTGAATAAGACGACCGCCATCTGCCACACGGAACGGGCTGACCCGACAACCGGGCGGGCAAACTCATCGATGGCCTGCATTTACTCCTCCACAATGAGTTTGCCGAACATTGTTTGATGCGCCGCGCCGCAAAATTCGTGACAGACAAAATCATATTCACCCGGCTTGTCAAACGTGGTTGTCAGTTGCGAAATCTGACCCGGCAAGACCATCATGTTGATGTTGGTGTCCTGTACCTTAAAGCCATGCTGAACATCCTTGCTGGTTAAGATAAACGTGACTCTGGAACCGGCCGGGATACGGATGGGTTCACGGCCATAATTGACCGATCCTGGAATATATTGCCACATCTGCGCCAGAATGCGCACCTCGTACACCCCCGGCGCTAACTCGCGCACGCCAGGTTCGCCAAAGGCGGTGGCGTTGGGCGTGGCGACCAGTCGGGGGTCGACCCGCTGGTTGGGAACCGGCACCTGGAAGCCATAGGCAAAGCTGCTGATGCCAATTGCCGCGGCAAAGATCACGATCAGCCCCACGCTGATCATGATATACAGTCGTTCCTGTCGGTCGATGTGCAGCATTAGCTCGTTACTCCCCGGGAGAGCATGGTCAGAAAGACGCTGCCCCACAGTGCAATGATCAACAACAGAAAAATGACCATCAAGGCGATAGTCCCTTGCGGCGTTTTGTAATCCTTCTTCATCACCTATCTCCTCATGTTAAGCTATGTCTGGCAGCCGCTCAACGTGAGCCTCACATTGAGCGGCGCCTAAACCTATCACGGTTCCTGAATCTCAACCTCGACTGTCATGTCGCCGGCCGCCTCGAATTGCAACGTCAGCGGTACAATGTCACCGACAGCCAGTTCCGGCTGCCGTTCCAGGCACATAACGTGCAACCCGCCCATCTCCAACACCACCGTTTCGCCGGCCGGGATCTCGATGCCCTCCAACGGGCGCATCCGCATCACACCTTCCTCCATGATCGTCTCGTGCAGTTCTACCGTGCCACACACGGCGGCCGAAGCCTGCACCAACGTGTCCGGGGCGTCGCCCTGGTTCTGGATGACCATGTAGAAAGCCCCATTGGGGGTATCGGGAACGACACGCCCCCAGGCGTCCTGGATTTCAATCCCCCGACTGCCGCCGCAAGCCATGAGAAGCAGGGTGGTGAGAAGCAGCACGGTCCACTGCCATCTGAAGTAAAAACGCATCGTACAACTCCTTTCTTAAATCAAACTGGCCGCCAGGATAGCGGCGCGCTACTCAATCACGAATCAGGGAACGCACATCTGCGGCGATAGCTTCGGCCGGGGTGTTGAAAGGGTAAATGAGGCGTAGATACCCCTCTTGATCTACCACCGCCACCGTGGCCGTGTGATCCACCAGATAACTGAGAGCGCTCCCAACTTCTTGCTTTTCAAAATAGATGCCCAGGGGGGTGGTCGCGCTCAGCAACGCCTCCTGGTCACCGGTTAAACCAATGAAGGTGGGGTCGAAATAGGCCAGATAGTTTGCCAGTGTCTCCGGCGTGTCCCGTTCGGGATCGACTGACACCATCACAACTTGCATCTTCTCCCGATCCCGCGCCGGCAACATCTCGCGCGCCCGCGCCAGGGTTTGCATGGTGGCCGGGCACACATCGGGACAGTAGGTGTAGCCAAAGTAGAGCAAGGTCACCTGGCCGCGAAAATCATGCAGGGAAACAGGCTGATCGTCTGGGCCGGTAAGGGTGAAATTGGGCACTGGATCGGGCGACTGTATCAGGAGGCCATTGAAGCGCGGCCCGCCTAACCAATCGGGAATGAAACGAAATAGCAACCCGCCCCCCACCAGGCCTAACGTAAGACCCAAGAGGGCCAGAACCCACCAGCGAGGCCGGAGCGAGGGGGTAGAGGTGTGGCCTTCAGCCATCTCTGCTAAGTGTGACATGATCGTAACTCCTTAAGCGGGCAACCTTAGCGCGGATAGCAGGCAAAGAGGTGGGCGGCTTCGTAGGCAACACGGGCTGCGCCGGTGCTGCGGGCCGCCTCATCCGCCAGCAGCCGCAGGTCGCGCACAATCAGGGCGGGGTCGGGTGTGGCGGAAAAATACTCTGCCCGCAGGATGCCGGAAGCATCAACCAAGACATAGCGCGGCTCGAAAGCCACGCCGCCGTCCGTCCGCGCATCGGCGGCGTAATAGACGTGGAACCCCCCGCCAACAATGTATTTCATCTCCAATGGGTCGCCGGTAAGCAAAACCCAGGGCAGGTCAGGCCGGCCGGGCGGCAGTTGCTCCCCCAGGTCGGCCAGAGCGCGCAACGCCTCTGGGGTATCCCGCTCAGGATCAACCGTCAGGGTGACGAAGTTTAGCTGTGGGTCGTCTGGCTCCAGGCGGGCGGCGACAGCGGCGCGCAAAGCAGCAATGTCTTGTAGGCTCTGCGGGCAATCGGCGCCACAACGGCTGTAGGTGAAGCTGTAGAGGGTCAAACGCCCACGCCAGCTTTCACTGACAACCGCTTCACCGGCATGGTTGACCAGGCTGTAACCCGGCGCTAAGGTGATGCGGGGTAACACGACAATGGGGCGAAAAAGGTAAAAGGCTGCCACCGCCAGCAACAACAGGCCAATGAAGGCGAAAAGCCACTTCCAGGGCGAAGCGGCCCAACGTGTGTCAGTCGGGGGTGAGGTTGGATCGTGCGTGGTCAATGAGATCACCTTTCCATGTACAAAGTAATTGTAGGCAGCGTTTCAGGAGATGCTTGATGACATTTGTCACTCAAATATCATGACAACTGTCATCAAGTGGATAGCTTGCGCCCACCCCGATTAAAATATGACATTTGTCACCTTATCTGGGTGACTTTAGGCACCTGTTATGGGAAGCGCCGACCGCCGACAATAACACACAATGACACGCCGAACGACGCTTTCTGCAACGCCGGCCGGGGGCCGTTTCATTCGCCGACTATGGCGACGCCAGTTGATCCTGCCGGCCGAACATGGGGCCTGGGCCTGGTTGAGCTTTCCTTTTCTACTTGGTCTGGGACTGGCGGGTGGTTTTCATCCGGCCGCTTTTTTGACACTGACAGCGGCGCTGGCGATCTTTCTGTTGCGACAACCCGCCACCCTGTGGCTGCGGGTGCGGCGCGGCAAGGCGCGGGCCAGCGATGGGCCGCTGGCGCTCACCTGGATTGGGATTCTGATGGGCGTGGCGGCCTTGAGTCTGGCGGGTTTGGGGTGGGCCGGCCGGGAGGCGGTCTGGCAGCTAACGCCCGCCATCGCCGTGTTGCTGGCCGCCTATTTGCTCGTGGCCGGTTATGGGCCAGCGGCGGTGCGCACCACCTGGCTGGAGCTGGTGGGAGCAGTGGGGCTGGCCGTCACGGCCCCGGCCGCTCTGGCTTCGGTCACGGGCGAGCTAACCGCGCAGGGTTGGGTGGCGTGGGGCGTGATGGGTAGCCTGAATGCTTTGGGGGTGCTGTACGTGCGTTTGCGCCTGGCGGATACGCACCAGCGTCAGGCGGCGCGCACGCCGATGGCGGTGACGCATGGAGCCTTTTTCATTCTGGCCGTTGTGGCGGCGCGGGCCGGCCTGTTGCCCTCTCTCATCCCCTGGCTTTATCTGGCTATGCTGGGACGCGCCCTGTGGACCTGGGCGGCCCCGCGTCCTATCTCCCATATCCGGCGTTTCGGCTTTCAAGAAGTCGGGGTGGAGGCGCTGCTGACCCTCGGCGTCGCCTTGAGCTTCTTGAGCGTATGACCCCCATCCAGACGATCATTATCGAGGCCCACTCCGGCGTGCGGCAAGCCTTGATGCAACGCCTGAGCAAAGACCCGGCATTAGCGATTGTCGGGGTTTGCGATACACCAACACAGGCGCTGGCGTATCTATCGCAACAGCCTGTCGATCTGATTGTGCTGGGTTTGCAACACGAATATCGCCGCAACTTGCTACAGCTAACGGACGTGATCCGTCGCTTAGCCGCTTTTCAGGCGGCCGTGGTGGCGCTGACGCCCTACATTGATGAGATCGAGCGGGAGATCTGCTTGCAAGCCGGGGCGCGGCGCTATTTGCTGAAACATATCAACTCGTCTGACCTCATCGACCATATCAAGCTGGCAGCGGCCGGCTCGTGAGAGCCGACAACCGGACATATGGCGCTGGTGACTCATGGCCGGTTCATGACGGCCGGTAGATAAACGCCGTGTAGACGGAAGCTAACTTCGGCCATGACTTCCGGCCGGCTGCGTTCAGTGGCCTCCCACAGATCGTACAAAATCGCGCCGTTGGCATTGGGGTCGTCGGGAAAGGGGCTGGCATCACGCAAGAAGGTGATGTACTCTTTGGAGGCGGTCTGGTAGAGTAACCGCACCACCCCATAGGCGGCCGTCTCTGGTAAAGTGTAGTGGGTGACATCCCAATATTGCCCGTCGGCGTAGCGGTCAGGGTCAGGTGCGCCAGCCGTATGGGGGGCAGCCCCCAGGGCGGCAAAGGTGTCGAAGGTGTAGCCGCGGGGAGGGATGCGGTTGTCCTCGTAGATGGCGTTGTTGAGAGCAAAATGGAAGGAGGGGCCGGCCGGCAAACCCAATGTCGCCGCCCAATCAGCCGTCAAACCCTGCTTGACTTCGTAGACCTTCAAGGCAGCATCGGCGATGAGATCGCCCGACTCTTCCAGGTACGCCCCGGATTGATAAACCAGCTCGCCCGACAGGGCGTAGGCTTCCACCTGCAACCACATGCGCCGTCCCTCTGGATAGCCAGTGGGAAGTTTGTGGCCGGTTTCATTCACCACCGTCACTTCCAACGTCTGACCTTCCGTTGCTGCTGTCAGGGTGGCCGCATGTTGCAGCATATAACGCGCCCGCTCAATGCCATAGACCAACGCCTCCGCACGTTCGGGATCGGCGGTGAAGGCGGCGCCAAAAACGGGGTGCAACGGCAAGGTTTGCGGAATCCAGGTGTTGGCTCCGGTTAAATCGTGCAGGGGCATATTATCGCGCAGCACATATTGGCCAACCGACCCGGCCGCCCCGGTGATGGCGCGCATGTGGCAATCCTGGCAGGTGTAGACCCGCGACTGGTTGCCGCCGAAGGCCGGGGCCTCCACCCCCACGGTGGCATAATCGCTGGCCAGCCATTCGCTGAAGGTGCGCTCGATGGGAAACAGGGTCGTCAGATCTGCGGCCGGTGTATCCAGCGGGTTGGGTTGATAGCTTTGCGTGGCCTCGTCCCAAGAGAGGAGGGGATTGCTGATGTCATGGCAACTGCCGCACAAAGCCGCCTCTTGATGGTAGGGGGAAACCAACGGCCAATCCAGCGCCGGGTGGGGATTGTAAGCCCAATCCTCTTGCAAATCGAAGGGGCCGCGTCGTTGATCCTGGGGATCAACAATCACAGCGCCGCTACCCAGAGTGGTCAGGGGCGGGCTGATCACCGCCAACACTTCCAGATCGCGCGCCGGATTGTCAGCGGTGTAAAAGGGGTCGACCAGGCGGTGGCACACAGCACATTGTACCCCTTCCAGATCATCTTCCACCAGGGCGGAGCCGTCTACCGGATGGGAACGCCCCTCTAACCAGCCGCGTGGCGTGTGGCAACGTAAACACCACTCCCCCACCTCGGCCACATCCGCATTGGCAATGTCGAGCGCCGCCCAAAAGAGGGGATCGCGTCCTGATTGAGCCATCATGCTCCCTTGCCAGGCAGTCCAGGTTTCCTCGCTCTCGTCCATGCCAACCTGCTCAGCGTAACCGGCATGGCAGGTACGGCATTCGTTGGCGGGGTTGATGCCATCTTCCAGCGTAGCAGGTTGGGAACCAGGCAGGTAGAAATCCTGAGGGGTGCTGCCCACCTGTCTGGCGGATGCAGACGAATAAGCAGCAGACAAAACAGGGTGGCCGGGGGGTAGGGCGGCGGCCGGTCGCACATCCAGGCCACGCCACCCAACCACCCACACAGCCAGACTCATCACACCCCACACCAGAACAAACGTCAGCCATCGACGCATATCAACCTCATTCGATTGCAATAGCAAGGGTGATAGCGGCTCCCGCCTCCACACCCGCTTATATATGATACGTCAGTCACAATCAGGAGCGCCACCCCTCCAGGCCAATGAGAGGCACAAAGGCAACCCGCAGCAATTTCTCCTCGCGAAACTGATCGGGCCCGTCCTGCGTCAGACGCAGCAGGGTTTGCTGGCGTTTGCGCGCACCCACCGGCATTACCAGTCGACCGCCGGGAGCTAACTGAGATTTAAGCGCCGGTGGAACGTAAGGGCCGCCAGCTGTCACCACAATGGCGTTGTAAGGGGCCAGCTCGGGCCAACCTAACGTGCCATCCCCCAGGCAAACCCGAACGTTGGTGTAGCCCATCTCGCGCAGACGTAAGCGGGCCTGATTTGCCAGCACAGCGTGTCGCTCAACTGTCACAACACACGCTGCCATGTGGCTCAGCACAGCAGCAGAGTAACCAGAGCCTGTGCCTATCTCCAAAACCCGGTCGGTGGGTTGCAACTGTAACGCGCTGAGCATGGCGGCCACGATAAAGGGTTGGGAAATGGTCTGATGGGCTGTGGTGGGCAAGGCGGTATCGTCGTAAGCGAATTCCCGGTATTCGGGAGCCAGGAATTGTTCTCTGGGTGTCAGACGCATGGCGGCCAAGACGGCCGGGTCGTGAATGCCCCGGCCCTCGATCTGGTCACGCACCATACGTAGCCGGCGCTGGGCAAAAGATTCAGCCTGGCCTACCATATACCCTCAATGCCTATTATAACACTACCAATCGGCAGCCAAAGGCGCGATTGGGAAACCGCGGCTACGATGAACCGTGTAGGGGCGAACTCCCGTTTTCACGGGAGCGAGCCTCTATGTATTCGCCCCTACGCGGTTGGGAAACCGCGGCTACGACTACGACGAACCAGTCGGCGCTCCGTCAAGGAGTGCGCACGATCAGGGTGGCACAGGGCGCTCCCTGCAAAACTTTGAGCGCTACACTGCCGTAAAGCCAACGCTGAACGCCGGAGCGTCCGTGGCTGGATATGCAAATGAGATCGATGTGGTGCTGGCGGGCGTACTCCACAATGGTAGAAGCCGTATCGCCGATGATGGCCTGGGTATGCACCGGGAGCGCCGCAGCGCTCAGTTTTTGGCGCACCTCAGCCAGGTAACGCTCAGCGCCAATACGCTCTTCGATCTCCATTTTATCAAAAATGTGGCGAACCATCTGAGGCTCCAGATGGGAAACAGAAAAGGTGACGCGTAGGAGATGCAACTCGGCGCCCATAGCCTGGGCCAGAGCGACGGCCGGGGCCAGCGCCCTTTCTGCCAGCGGTGAGCCATCGAGCGTCACCAGGAACCGGCGTTGGCTGAAGAGGGGGGTCTCGGTCTGGGCGCGCACGATCAACACATCGCGGCCGGCGCGCGCCATCACCCCTTCGGTCACGCTGCCGTAGACCCAGCGCCCCACACCTGACCGCCCATGGCTGGACATGATGATAGCATCTACGCCCCGTTCGGCCGCCACCTGGGCAATAGTAGCGACGGGTGAGCCAGCCTCGGTGATCGCTTCCATAGGTACGGCTATCTGGGCCTGTCGCTGCATGACACCCGCCAGATAGGCGGCGGATTGGGAGTTGAGAAAGGTCAGGGTATCGGGCAAGATGGTAACATCGGTCAACGGCGGTGGCGTGGCGACGCGCAACAGGAGTACCTGCGCCGACAGCGCCTGGGCCAGAGTCAGGGCGGGCTGCAAAGCCTGTTCCCCCAGCTCTGAACCATCTAGAGGAACCAGAAGTCTGGTATAGGGTGTTGTCATGGGCAACTCCTCCGGCGGTAAGGATACTGCCAGCGGTATGAGCGCTGTAAGGGTGAACCCCCGTTTTCACGGGAGCAGCCCCCGTGAAAACGAGGGCGAACACACAGGTTCGCCCCTACAACGGCGACGAACGGGCTGCAACGGCTCAAATAGTCGGCGCTTCGGCTCCCGGTGGGACAAGTGGCGCGGAGAGGGCCATCTGAATAGCCCGCCCCACTTTTTTGACCGCTTTGCGATGCAACAGATTGAGGGCCGGGACACCGCTCAATTTCTCCACCAGGTCGCAACCGGCCAGGGTGTTGGTGGTGACGCCGGAAACGAGATCGGGGCGACGACCATAAGCAGTCATCAACCCCACCACGGCATAAGGATCGGAAGCGCATAGGATGGTGTAGCGAATGTTGGGCGCAATAGCGGCAATGGCTGTTGCACCATTGTAAGGTTCTAAGGGGGACGCGCCCATCTCTATCACGGCCACCTCGACCGCTGTTTGCTCAACCAGGGTTAATAGCTGGGCCAACGCCGGGCGATAGTCGGCCTCCGGGCAAACGGTGGTGGGCAGCCCCACATCGACAAAGTCGAAAATGTGGTCGGCCCCAGCGTCGCGCATACTCAACACATCTTTCAGATGGCCGGCCCCGGTGAGCTTGGCCCCGGCCACACTGTAACCCAGCGCCTTCAGCTGTTGAATGACCAGCCGCGCCACGGTTGTTTTGCCGGCCGACATGGATGTGCCGATGATCAGGACGACCGGCCGGGTAAATGGTTGCGGGGTGAGTTGCGGAGCGTAATCGCGCATATTGACCGGTCGACCGTCGATGCAGACGTGCCCCGCATAACGTAAGCTGATGGGCAGGGGTAAAAAGGGAGAGGTGGAAGTCAGGTGGGAAATCACCCCACCCCCGGTCAACAAGTGCATGTGTCCGGTAGCATCGATGTGACGCCAGTCGCCGGTAGCTTCCAGCGTGGCGTAGCGCATTCCCAGCGCGCCGATCAAAATGTGACCGCGCAACACATCCAGATGTCGGCCGTTGGCTATCTCCACCCGAAACATTGGATGGGGACGGCGGCGCACCACCCCGGCGACGTAATCCCCGCCGCGCCAGATGTCACGCGGTACAGGTTGCAGGCTGTAAGGGGTGGTTGCCAGATTGGTGATGCGCGTTAAAGCTGTCAAAATGGTCTGGGTCATACCAGGCTCAAACCGGTTCAGGTTGGATGAGGTCAGGACGGCGTGGGTTCCCGTTTTCACGGGAATGATGGGTGGTAAGCGGTTCTGACCAGGGCACAGAAGGCGGCGTCAATTCTGGGGGCACACTCCCCCAACCCGCTTCTTGCCGCTCCGCTGCCAGCCGTCGCAGGGCCGCTTCCATCACCATGTGCACCCGTTGATGACATAGCTCCACATAGGCCGTGTCGGCCGCTGCATCCGGGCCATAATGCTCAAATTCTATCGGTTCCAACACTTGTATCCAAATGCGCGTCGGGGCCGGCCAGTAGGGCCAACACCCTACTGTCAAACCCCAGGGCAAACTGAGCGTCACCGGACACACCTTGAGGCGCAACCAGCGATCCAGACCCAACACACGGGCGGCGGCCTGGCCATCGGCCAGTACTCGGAAAGCGGCGTGTGAGCCGGCCGCCACTACCGGTATCAAGGGGACATCTTCGCGCAGCGCCAGACGAATATACCCCCGGCGCGGCCCAAAGTGAATTTCATCCCGGTCCCGATAGGGGCGATAAGTGTCCAGATCACCGCCGGGATAGACCAACACCTTACGGCCGGCCGCCAGAACGCGATGAGCGTTATCGGGATGGGCGCTAACGCTGCCTAACGGAGCCAGGAGCTGGTTGAAGCCGGGCAATCGCATGACGGTCTCATGCGTCAGGGGGTAGGGAATTTCTTCCATGCCGTAGCGCTGCCAAAGGGCCAGCCCCAGAATAAAGGTGTCCACCGTCATCAAGCCGCCGCTGTGATTGCCCACATACAGCCCTCCGCCGGGTGGGATGCGCCCCAGACCGCGCACCACCGGACGGAAATACCAGCGCAACCATGGCTCCAGGGCAGTAAAAAAACGAGCGAACCATTGTGGGTTGCGGTTATCCAACCCGTTTATATCGTAGGTTACCCAATGTTTCAAAAGTTGTTCGCCCCACATCACATCCTCCAATTAGCCGCCAGGATGGCGGCGCTGCGTCAGATTGCAGTTTGGTCGGGCGGCGTCCATAGGGTGGGCCAAAAAGAATTGGGCCCTGGCGCGCTCCCGTTTCCACGAGAGTGACAAAGCGCGGCTACGAACGTCCCTAGGCCAGTACAGCTGTCTGCTCCAGGATATGCTTCAAGCGCTTGAGGTCACGGCGGGCGCGATATTGCCACGCCAGCCAAAGCAATGGCTCGACCAGACGCGGCCAACCCTGGGATAGGCCTTGCAGTGCCAGACGCACCCTCACCCCGGCCGGCACGCTGTCAAAGGTGTAAGTCAGCCGGTAAGCGAAGGGGCCGGCCGTGCCGATCACCACATAGCGCTGCGGCGGATCAGCAACCTGTACGTATTCGCGCACTTCCACCCGTTGACCGGCCAGACGCAACAGATATTGCAATTCAGTGCCCACCCGGCCGGCTCCTTCTGGCGTTCCGGTGTATTCCAGCACACCGGAAATCCAACCTGGCGCATTTTCCACCTGGGTCATATAGTCGAAAACCTCAAGTGGGGGACGTTGAATTGTCACCTCGGCCAGCGTGGGAGGGGTGGGTTTGAAATGGGTCTGTATCATGGTTATCATCGGCCATCTCTCTATACTTGCTCCACCAGGAACCGCGCCGGGGCGTCAGGCTATATACCGGCCGGTAGTTGGCGTTCCTTCCTACGCGGTTGGGAAACCGCGGCTACGACTACGACGACTATGTCGGAATGGACGCCACGGGGGCGGGATAGGCTTGATGCAACATCGCGAACTCAGCCTCGAAGGCAGCGACGATGTGATCAGGATCAGGAACCAGGCCGGCATCGGACATGACGCCCAGCCACACCTGCCCAGCGTAGCTGACAATGGTGACGCTCAACCCCATCTCGCCTGAAGCGGGGGCCCAGGCCATGATGCTTTGCAAGCGTCGGCCGCCCAGGTAGATCGGCCGGCGCGGGCCGGGCACGTTGGACATGACGGCCGAGGCTTTGGCGGTGAAAAATTGCAAGCCCCGGGTTTCCACCTCAGTTGGGGCCAGCCCCATCGCTGCTAACACAGCCCAGGAGACCATCGCTTCTGGTGAGGATTTGATCTCATCCATGGCGGCCTTCAAGGCCTGAAGCCGATCCCGCGGGTCGGCCAGACCAATCGGCAATGGCAGCACCACCAGACCAAAACGATTGCCCAGCTGCAAGGCCTCTTCCAGAGGGCGGATATTGACCGGCACAAAAGCACGAATGGTCAACCCATCGGCCATCTGGCCGCGTTGCTCCATGTAACGACGTAAGGCGCCGGCCATGGCGGTCAATAAGACATCGTTCACCGTGCCACCCACCGCTTGCCCCACCTCCTTAACCGCTGCCAGGGATAGGGGGTGCGACCAGGCGGTGCGTTTGAGCGTGCCCAGCCGGCCGCGATAGATTGTGTCGGGGTCTGGGGGATAGAGCATGATGCGCGCTAAACGAGCCGCGCCGCTCAAGCCGCCGCGCGCCAGCTCCCAGGCATGGGTGGGGTGGCGCAGGCTTTCCACTCCCTCGTGCGCTGCCACTTCGATCCAATGCCGGCCGGCGCGCCAGGCGGCTCCCATCTGATCGACCATCAAGGCCAGTCGCCCAGGCCGCTCTTCGACGGCCATCATCTCATCCACGCGCTCCGGCTGTGGCTCGTCGTCGGTCATGGACAGCAACACACCCATCAAGGCGATCCCATCGGCGATGCAATGGTGCAGCCGACTCACTAAAACGCAACCAGAGCCGTAGTTGTCGATGAGATGATATTGCCACAGAGGCTTGGAGAAATCGAGCGGGGTACTGGCCAGATCGCTGACCAGCGCTTCCAGGGTCGCCTGGTCACCGGGGGCAGGTAGGGCGATGTGGTGAATATGGGCATTGACATCGAAATGAGGGTCTGGCTCCCAATAGGGCGTGCCTACTGAGGCTTCTACCCCCACCAACCGTTGCCGGAAACGGTCGAAGTGCAACAACCGCTCCTCCACGACACGCCGTACCGTGGCGACATCCAACGGCTCATCGAAGATCATCACTCCGGTGATCATCATAAGGTTAACAGGTTGTTCCATGTGCAGCCAGGCTTTATCCACCAAAGACATCAGTTCACGGGCATGGGTCATGTCGCACTTCCAGAAAGCCGACCAGTCGTTGTCATCATACAGGAACACGGCCGGCTTACGTTTATAGAGATCCGTCAGACATCAATAGAATGGGCCGCGGCCCATCTCCATCTAAACAATAGCGAGGCCAGGCCAGTATCGGAAGTAGCGATTGCCATTCATGCAAGGTGATATTTGTCACATTTTGTGGTAAATTCCACATCTGGTAACAGTGGGAGCAGACTCCATCACCTGCCCAACCACTCAGGATAGAAGTCGGATGCCGCAACACGCTTTACTTTCCGTTTCGGATAAAACGGGGCTGGCAAACCTGGGGCAAACATTGGTAGCTCTGGGTTGGGAGCTGATCGCCAGCGGCGGCACAGCCCGCGCTTTACGCCAGGCCGGTCTGCCGGTGGTGGAAGTAGCCCACATCACCGGCGCGCCGGAGATATTGGGGGGACGCGTCAAAACATTGCATCCCGCCATTCATGGCGGCATTCTGGCGCGGGATCAGGCGGAGGATCAAGCCGAGTTAGCGGCCTATGGGTTTGTCCCCATTGACCTTGTCGTCTGCAACCTCTACCCATTTGCAGCCACCGCCGCCCAGGCGAATGTGTCGGCGGCGGATGCGGTAGAACAAATCGACATCGGGGGGGTGGCGCTGTTGCGCGCCGCGGCCAAGAATTTTGCGCGGGTGGTGGTGGTGTGCGACCCGGCCGATTACCCGCTGCTGGCAACGCATCTGGTCAGTGGAGCGGGTGTTAGCCTGAGGGAACGACTGCTACTGGCCGGCAAAGCTTTTCGCCACACACGGGATTATGACGCTGCTATTGCCGATTATTTTGCGCGCCTGACTGATGAGGCTGAGCGCATGACTTGATTTTGAAAGCACGGTGAAAACTGTCACGACAACCAGGAGAGGTATTCCATGCAGTGGTTCTTTCTGATTTTGATGTTGGTCCTTTTCGTTGCGGCCCTCATTTTGCCACGCCTGTTTCCTGATTGAGGCCGGGAGGTAGGGGCGAACCTGTGTGTTTGCCCTCCCGTTTTCATGGGAGCAGGCTCTGGGTGTTCGCCCCTGGTAGCCGGCCGACGGCTAAAGCCGTTACTACGAACCAACCGCGCTCCTTCGACGTTGTAGGGGCGAACCTGTGTGTTCGCCCTCCCTATCAGCGCGGCCACTGCATCAACGTCATCAAGGTGTGTTCACCCCTACACCAAACCCGAACCAAAATAAGCTATCGCCCCTAGAGTCAAGTTGTAAACGGCGTGGACGGCCATCGCGGTGGTGGTGTTGTGGCGGTCGCGAATATACCCCAACACATAACCCAAAAGCAGGACGGCGATGGTAGCCAATGACAGACCATATTGACTGTGGGCCAGAGCAAACAAGGCCGCCGTTGCCCAACGTCCAAAATGGGGTTGTAACGCGCCGCGAAAAATGAGATCCTCGCCCAGAGCAGCGGAAAGACCAATGGTCAGGACGCCGCCAATGGAGGAGAGCAACGGCCCCAACAACTGCTCTGATAAGGCCTCGACATCCGCATTTGACCACCCTAGCTCGCTGCCCAAGAACTCCATTCCCGCTACCAGTGGCACTAAAACCAGCCCCAGCGCCAGCCCCACCCCCAGCTGGTATTGGGTGGGCCATACCAGTTTCAAACGTGCCAGCGTGGCGGGCCAGGAACGACGGACGCCCAGACCGACGCCGACGAACGCCAGAAAGGCTGTTCCCAATTGCTGGGCCCACAGGGTGGCCAGCAAATTGCCGGCCCGGTCAGCCTCAGACCCGACCGCCAGCGAGCCAGCCAGCGTGTCCAGCCCAATCGCCAGGGTGGAAAACAGGTTGATCAAGGTCAGGGGGATCAAAGCCAGAGCAGCGGCGTGAACGTGGCTGGCAGGATCGAGGGGTAAAAGTCGCGCCAGGCCACGCCTGACGGGAGGTAACAACAACCCCAGGGCCATGAGAGAAGGGAACCAGAGGCTGAAACCTAAAAGGGGCAAGGCCTCCAGGAAAAGCGCCATCTCGTCGAAAGCTGAACTCATCTCCCCCAGATCCTCCGGCGAGAAAGTGGCGCTGTTGACCAGGACGCCGGCCAGTTGGAGCAAGATGCCCACCCCAAATAAACCCAGGTAGAGTAAGCCGAGGCTGCCGTAGGTCATGACCAGAGATGGGCCAGTCGGCCGGCCGGCCTGGCGATCACGCTCCGCTAGATTGGCAAACAGCATGATCAGACTGAGAACGGCAAACACAAGCAGGGTGAGGATTATATCCACGGATTGCTCCTCCTAAAACCGATCCCTATCCTTCGACCCATTTGCACCCAGAAGTTGATAAACATCTCCCAGGTCTTCATCTTCCTTAAGGGGCGAACACACAGGTTCGCCCCTACACGTGAAAACGGGAGCGCGTGTGGTTCGTTGAGACGCTAAACATCTGAGAGACGTTTAGCGTCTGCGGCTTGCTATCCAGAAGATGATAAACGTCTCCCAGTCTGTAGCATCTAGCCACTTGAGACGGGGGCCGTCGCTCAGACGTTTAGCGTCTGCGGCTTGCCTGGGCAAAGGAGACGTTTATCATCGGCCCACCCTCTAGCGAAGAATGGTGGGTAAGAACTGCAAGTGCGCTCGCACCACCACCTCGGCTGTCACGCTGGTCGAGTCGTATTGATTGGTAGCAGTCAGTGTGACCGTGTACACCCCGGCCGTTGTGTAATGGTGGGTTGGATTGGCTGCCGTTGAGGTGGCCCCATCGCCAAATGTCCAGAGATAGCTCAATGGGTCCGCGCCAACGGTCAGGTTGGTGAAAGTCACCTCTTCATGCACATAAGGATCGGGGGTGAAGGTGAAAGCGGCTGTGGGCGGGAACTGCACCTCAACCGTAGCCGTAACCGTGGCTGTGCTGTAGGGGTTGAGGGCGGTCAGCGACACCACATACGTTCCGTGGTCGGCGTAGAGATGCGAGGGGTCGCGCAAGGTGGAGGTTGCGCCATCGCCGAACTCCCACAGATAGGTCAGCGGCTCTCCTCCCACCGACAGATTGGTGAACTGGATGGAGTCACCCAGGAGGGCTGGCCCATCGTGGCTGAAGGCAGCCTGGGCCAGATGGTACACACTTACTGTGGCGCTATATTCGTCGCTGCCCCAACGGTTGCTAACTGTCAGGGTGACGGTGTAATCCCCTTCTGCAGCGTAGGTGTAAACAGGGTTAGCCTCGGTCGAGGTTCCCATTCCATCGCCAAAGTCCCAGGCAAAAGTCAGCGGTTCGCCGCCCACACTGTTGTTGGTAAAGGTCACCGCCTCTCCCAACTCCACCGGGCCATTGTGGCTGAAGCTGGCCTGCGGGGGATACTCGACTGTCAATATGTCGCTGTAGACAGAGACGCCAAAATCGTTGGTGGCGGTCAGGGTCACCGTATACTCCCCATCCAAACCGTAGATATAGCGTGGATGTTCTTCGGTGGATGTGCCCAGGCCATCCCCAAAGTCCCAGGCGTAGGTCATGGGCTGGGAGCCGAGAGTGGTGTTGGTAAATTGGGCTTCCTCACCCAGTTGCAAAGGCCCGTTGTGCACAAAGCCAGCCGCCGGGGCGAGTTGATTGGGGTGGAACATCGGCCCGCTGAAGCAAGGGTATGTCTCCGGGTTGGGGTCGCCTGTCACCGTCCAACAGTAGTAATCAGGGGCATCGGCGTCTGTGACCAGCTGGGCTACATACCAGATGACAATGTTGGTGTTCTCCACCGACTCATTGTTCAGATAGATGTGCGGCCCCTGCTGGTAGTTGTCCAGACAACAATCCCCAATGACCCCCAGGTCAGTATCTCCTTCGTTGGGATGATGGCGAACCACATAGATGAAAGCGTCATCGGGGTCGCTGCCCGGCTCAAACTGCCCCACCCCCGGCTCCAGATAATAGCCGAAGCCAGAGGCATCCAACACGCGCCACTTGTAGTTTTCGGCTGTGTAGGGCTCGCTTTGCAGTTGCCACATTTCGGTCGTGACGGGAACCCAGGCCGCCCCATCCCAATGCGAGAAGGTGTCCTCATCATCACCGGCCACGGCCACATCCAGGCGCACCAAGGGGCGATAGATGGCGTCTGAGCCGCATCCTTTGCCATACGCGCCGCTGACGATGCGGAAGCCTCCATCGGTGAAGAATTGCATGTGCTGCTCATAGCGGTAGTTACAAAAAGCACCCCAGTTGCTCATGCGGAAATCTTGCACCAGTTCAAAGCCAATGTAGTTATTCTCCTCGTCGAAGAGGTCGCGGGTTTCCGTCAGGCCATAAGGGTAAATGGGGAACCCGCCGCCGCCGCCGCCGCAACCGGTGGAATCCTCATACCCGGTTGCGCCATAGTCGGCGTGCCATTCGGCCAGCTTGGCGCTGGTCAGGACTGAAACACCTTGATAGGAGACATTGTAAACACGCAGGCCGTCGGTTCCAGTGACTTCGTGGGCGACGACCCAGCCATCCCGGCCGACTGCGCCGGAGGGAGGACAGCCGCCTTCGGGCACAAATGGCACGGAGACGCCAGGCGGGTTAGGCGTCATATCCGTCCAGCCAATGCCGGCCAGATCGTCAGCCGTCAGATCGACCACCGCCCACAGAATACGGTCGCCCAGCTCAAAGGTGGGAGCAACGCACAAATGGCCGGTAGCGCAGGCAGAATCCACCAGACCTCCATCCACCGGGGCCATGTCGGCCTGGACGGGTTGGAAACCCAGTTGCTCCACCACCAGGGGATGGTTGAGGGCAATCTCCAGGGCGCGATCGGCCAGGCGTTGGTTCAGGCCGGGGTGCTGGCCGGGCTGGTGGAGAACATCCACCACCTGCCGGCCGGCCGGCTCTATCAGCGCCGTAATAGCCACGTCATCATCGAAGTTGTAAATCTCTACCTGCCAGCAAGGGGCGTTGGCGCAGGCGATAGCGCCGGCCGGAAAATGCGCGCCCACGGCTCGCACCCCCATCACTTCCGAGCGCCGTCCCACGGTATGGGCCTGAACGCGCGTATCTGCCAGGGCCAGGTCTTGGGCCAGTTGTTGATCGGGCGTCAGATCGTCGGTCAGCGGCAAGGCTGCCGATTTGCCTCGCACCGATGTTGCACCCCAGGGATTGCTTAGCGCTATCATGGCAATGAATAGCAGCGCCAGGCCCACTAATCCCCACCGCATCCAATTATCTCGCTTCAACATGGGACCACCTCTGCATTGGGATAGGATCGATAGGGGCATTATATCATAAACCTCAGGCGGCAAGACGGCCGAACGTGACCCAGGCAACCCTGGTTACAATTTCTTACGCCGTGTTATACTTGTACCCAGGCTTGTCGCCGGGCAAAATTAAGCCCCATGACCAGGAAGGCGAGCAGCGCCGGCCGGTAGATGACGCCGAAGGAGCTTGAATTCCTGACAACAAGCTGGCAGTCCAGAGAAGCATCACCAACGCCCCAGGGTGTACGGGACGAAAAACAGTCTATGACCACTCAGGCGCTTTTGTTATACCAACTCACCCCACGTAATATCCTCTCATTTGGGCCAGACACACCTCCCATCGATCTGGCCCCTCTGAACGTGCTGATCGGGCCTAACGGTTCGGGTAAATCTAACTTTATCGAAGTGATTTCACTTCTGCGCGCTAGCGCCCGAGATATACGGGCTGGGTTGGAAGGAGGGGTGAGCGACTGGATATGGAAAGGCGCTCCTAACCATATCCCCAGCTTGGATGTGGTCATCCATAATCCCTATGGGCAACAAAACTTGCGGCATTATCTGGCTTTTCACGCGGAGCAACAGACCTTTCAGCTGGATGACGAACGTATTGAGAATCAAGCGCCCTATCCGGGTCAGGGTGAAGCCTATTTTTACTACCGTTACCAAAACGGCCAGCCAGTAATCAATGTTAAACATGGCCCGCGCCGTCTGGCCCGTGAAAATGTCGAACTTAATCAATCCATCCTCCCCCAACGCCGTGACCCTGACACCTATCCCGAAATCTCCTATCTGGCCGGCGCTTATGAAAGGATCCGCCTCTACCGTGAGTGGAACTTTGGGCGCAACACGCTCTTGCGCACACCGCAAAAAACTGATGTACGCAATGATCGGCTGGAGGAGGATTTTTCCAACCTGAGCATGTTTCTCAACCGCCTGCAACGCCTGCCGCCCGTTAGAGCCAGACTGCTTGAGGCGCTGCGCGATCTGTACCCCGGGCTAGATGATTTGGGTTTTAGTGTGGAGGGGGGTACAGTTCAAATCTATTTCACCGAAGGTAACTACACCATTCCCGCCCCGCGCCTATCAGATGGCACGTTGCGCTATCTGTGCCTTTTAGCCATTCTCTGCGACCCAACGCCGCCGCCGTTGATTGGGCTTGAGGAGCCGGAGTTAGGTCTGCACCCTGACATCTTACCCCGGGTAGCAGATCTGCTGGTTAAAGCCTCCGAACAAACCCAACTGGTCGTCACAACGCACTCTGACGTGTTGGTAGATGCCCTGACCGATCATCCAGAAAGCGTTCTGGTGTGTGAAAAACATGCCGGTCAGACAACCCTGAGCCGATTGGAGCGTGAAGGCCTGAGTGAATGGCTCACCGACTATCGTTTGGGGGAATTGTGGACACGCGGCGCACTTGGGGGCACACGCTGGTGAAAGTGCATGTGTATGTCGAGGGTGGAGGAAGCCGGGGTGAATCCCATATCCGCTGCCGTGAAGGCTTCCGTAAGCTGTTAGAGCAAGCAGGATTCAGTGGACGAATGCCGCGTATTGTGGCAGGTGGTGGGCGAAGTGACACTTTTAAGCTTTTCGCAAAAGCTTTGGGCCATCCTGATACAACCGCCATTTTGTTGGTGGATAGCGAAACTCCCATAACCCAGGGGCCGTGGAAACATTTACAAATTCAGGATGGCTGGGAACCTCCAGATGCTATCAGCAACGATCAGGTGCAATTCATGGCTACTTGTATGGAAACATGGATTGTTGCCGATCGCGACGCCCTCCGAAAGTTTTTCGGTCCCTGTTTGCAAGAAAACGCCTTGCCTCCACTCCAGTTTTTAGAACACCACCCCAAGCAAGATGTGCAAAATGCCTTAAAGCAAGCCACCCGTGACTGTGAGGGCAAGTCGTATCAGAAAGGTGCGCTCTCTTTCCAACTTCTAACCCGCCTGGACTCGACCACGCTGAGCCAACATCTGGCCTATTTTCGGCGCCTGGTCGAAACGCTCGACAAATACCTTGTTTGAGTAAACCGGCTGTGACAAAGCGCACCCTTTAATCAACTATGCTCATACGTTACCTGGTGTCCCGCCTGCTCTCCGGGCTGGTTTCTTTTTTCATCTTCCTGACGATTATCTTCTTTGCGCTCAATTGGCTTATCCCAGGCGATTTTGCCAGCTACTTTATGCTGCCGCAATCCGTGCAGGATCAGATTCGCCAACTGCTCGACCTGGACAAGCCATTGATCGCGCAGTATTGGCAATGGTTGGGCAATCTGGTGCGCGGCGACCTGGGACTTGCCTACAGTGGCGTTGTGGCGCGGACGCCGGTCAACGATTTGATTGGGACGGCTATTCCGACCACTCTGTTGGTGTTTGTCAATGGTTTGGCGGTCGCGTTTGCGGTTGGGTTTGGGCTGGGCCAGGCAGTCGCCTGGCGTTTTCCAGGCTGGTTGTCCGGCAGTGTAACGGTGGCGTCGATTGCCCTTTACACCGCCTTTCCACCATGGCTGGTGTTTTTGCTGACGCTGCTGCTGGTACAACGGCTGGGGTGGCTCAAGCCCGCTTACATTGCCTCATACGATCATGTGTTGTGGCGCGATGCGCCCATGACCCCAGAGGCCATGATGCTGCGTCTCATCTATCTGCTGGCGGTTCTGGCGGTGGTGGGGCTGCTCTTGCAACTGGCATCTCGACGTTGGTTGCGCCGGCCGATTCCCGGCCTGATCCTGGTGCTGATGTTGGGGATGGCTGGCGTTGGGTTTCTCATCCTAAGCGGCCTGTGGCCCTATGCGCGCAGTATTTATGCCGGGGCCGCCCTGCCCCTGATCGCCTTTAGCCTGCTTTTTGTCGGAGATGCCTTTCTGATCACCCACACCAGTATGTTGGAAACGCAGTATGAAGCCTTCATCACCACAGCGCGGGCCAAAGGTCTGCCCGAACGTCTGGTGCAAAGCCGCCACGCTGCCCGGCACGCCTTGTTGCCGGTCTTGAGTCGATTGGTCATCAACCTGCCTTTCATTGTCACCGGCCTGGTCATCGTGGAGCGCGCCACACGCTGGCATGGCCTGGGGCAAATGTTGTTCAACGCCATCGAACAGCAAGATACGTATGTCTACATGGGTATCATGGCGCTGATGGGCGCCGTGACGCTGGCGGCGCGCCTGGCTCTGGATGGGGTCTATGCCGCCCTTGACCCCCGCGTGCGCCAGGGCCTGACCCGGCGCGAGAGAATATGAGCAGCCAACCCCGTTTCAAACGTCAACGCCGTCAGGCGCAAACGGAGCGCTGGCGGCAAGGGTGGGCCATCTTTCGTCGGCAGCCGGTGGGCATGTTAGGCCTGGTCATCATCATCTTCTTCGCCTTCATGGCGCTCGCCTATCCGGTGTTGCGCCTGACCGTGTGGCGTGACACCATCTACAACCCGACGGTGGGCTTCGACCGCCTGACGATGCCCCACCCCTCTCCTCCAAGCTGGTTACGCTCAGAGCAGTTAGCTCTTAACGATGTCCACCGCTTCGATCCCAATCGTCCATCTTACCAACATATCCTGGGTACAGACACCGTGGGGCGGGATGTTTTGTCTGTGCTGCTGGCCTCCACCGGCCCCACCTTTCTGACAGGTTTGACGGCGGCCGTGGTCACGGCCGGCCTGGGGTTGTTGCTGGCGGCCGGCGCAGCCTATTATGGCGGATGGGTTGACCGGCTCATCTCTCACCTATCCGATGCTTTCCTGTTGTTGCCTGCCCCTATTTTCATGATTGCTGTCGGTTCTTTTTTTCGCAACACCACAGTGGTGGAAGCTTTTTACACCTATCTGACCGACAACACTTTTAGCGATGGCCTGCGGGCTGCCTGGGCTCCGATTGAGTTTGGCGCGCTCTATGGGGTTGTGGCCGGGGTGGGCGGAGCTACGGTTATCCTGCGGGGACAGGCGTTGAAGGTGATGACGCTACCCTACATTGAAGCAGCGCGGGTGGCCGGGGCTGGCGGCCGGCGCATCGTCTTGCAGCACATCATCCCTCAGTTAACTCCTCTGGCCGCGCTGTACATGATGATCACCGTCACCTGGGTGGTGGTGGCGGATGGGTTTCTGGCCTTTCTGGGCTTCACGCTGACGCGCCTCAATTGGGGGGCCATGATTTACAACGCCTTTGCCTACCAGGCCATCAACAGCGCCATCACCTGGAACGTCCTGACCCCGGCCGCCCTGTGCATCTCTCTCTTTGCCGGGGCTTTTTACATGGTCTCACGGGGGTTACACGCCGTCATCGAACCCCGCTTGCGCATCCGGTAACTCTATTCCAACCTATCCAACCGCTCTCAACTTTTATCCTTTTCTATCATAGATGAGGGATAATAGATAAAAGATAGACACCTTCCCTGTGACGTGATGCTGCCACAGGGACACAACTTACCTGACCGACAAAGGCACTGTGGAGGCGCACCCATGGAATCTTCCATTCGGATTGGCCGTATCTGGGGTATCCCTATTGGCCTTAACCTGAGCTGGTTTTTAATCTTCGCACTCATCACCTGGTCGCTGGCCGTAGGCTATCTGCCAGAAGAATACCCCTCCCTATCCACCACCACCCATTGGATCGTCGGGCTTATCACCAGCCTGTTGTTTTTCAGTTCCGTCTTACTCCACGAGTTGGGCCATGCCTTTGTCGCCCTGCGCAATCAGATTCCAGTGCGGGGGATCACCCTGTTCATCTTTGGCGGTGTGGCGCAAATCGAATCGGAACCCAAAACACCCGGCCAAGAGTTTCGCGTGGCCGTGGCCGGCCCGGTGGTAAGTTTGCTGCTGGCGGGCTTTTTTGGCCTGCTGTGGCAGCTGGATCGCGACCTGCCCTGGCTGGCGGCCCCCTCCCTGTGGCTGGCGCGCATCAACCTGATGCTGGCGCTGTTCAACCTGATTCCCGGCTTCCCGCTGGATGGAGGGCGTATCTTGCGCGCCATCGTCTGGCACTTCAGCAACTTCCAGCGTGCGACCCGCATTGCCACACGTGTTGGTCAGGGAGTGGCGGTGGTGTTCATCGGGGCCGGGGTATGGCTGATGTTCAGCGGTAATTTCTTCGATGGCTTGTGGCTGGCTTTCATCGGTTGGTTCCTCAATAGCGCCGCCTCGGCTAATTACGCACAATCCACCGTGCAACACATCTTACAAGGGGTGCCGGTGCGAGATGTTATGTACAACCAATGGATCACCGTGGACGCTAACACCCCGGTCAGCGTTTTGGTAGAGGAGCATGTGTTGCGTGGTGGGCCACGTCATTACTTCGTCACCCGCTCTGGTTATGGCTATGAAGAGGGAGGGGATACGTGGTATGGCATGGTCACCACCAGCGACATCACGCGTCTGCCGCGGGCGCAATGGGCATTTACCCCGGTGGAGCGCATCATGGCTCCACGCGACCGGTTGATTGTCACGCAACCGAACGCTCCTTTGATCGACGCCATGCACCAGATGGAACAGGATCATATCAATCAGTTGCCAGTGATCGATGGGACGAATCTAGTGGGGGTGGTGTCGCGAGAAGGTATTTTGGTCTATATTCGGCGGCGCGCTCAGCTGGGCATGTAGGGTGTGGGCCCATTGGTCTGATGAACCCGGATGTATTCAACGGCCGGCGCAACCAGCCTGGGTGGTCGCCGGCCGGAAAGGCCTCATAACAGTCGCACCAGCATCACCCACTTGACCTGGCGTAGGGCATTACCCTTTTCACTGGGGACAACCAGACGCACCAGCCCTTGCCCCCGGCTCAACAGCTGGCCATCCCAGGCATAACATAATAGGGGTGGCTCGGCTGCCTCGGTTACTTCTTCCCGCCATAAGCGATTGCCGTAGCCATCGGCGCTGATAACTTCCACCTGCGTCCAACCACCCGGCCAATGCCAGGCGATGAGGTCTCGCAACATCACCCCGGTAGCCTGGTAAGGCCCATGCACGCCATGATCCGTCGTCAGCCAATAGGCAGGCAAGGTGAACGCTGGCCAGGCGCGCAACGCTTCCAGAGTGATGGCCAACTGCTGGCCGTCCGGCAAGCACAGCGTCCAGGTGGAATCATCGGAGGGTGGGTGGCTATTGTTGTGGTGGGCGTGGGGACGCAGGGGATCGTCGGACATGGCTGGACAACGCTCAACCCGACCGGCCGGCCGGCCGACAGCTGTGGCACAACCCTGGCAAGGTTAGATGCGTGAGGGTTAGTTCAAAACCATGCTCGTGCAGGACATGGTGCGCCAGCGCTTCAAAGTGGTGATCCGCCAGCCCCTCCACCGCGCCACACGCCTGGCACACCAGATGGTGGTGAGGGGTGGGCGGGGCAATTTCGTACACCGTCTGGCCTTCGATCTCGGCCGATACCACCAGCTGCAAGCCGGTGAAGAAATGCAAAGTGCGATAAACGGTGGCGCGATCAATCGTCGGCGCACGACGATGGACCTCATCATAGAGAGCGCCAATCGTGACGTGCCCGCCCAGAGCGCACAGAGTATCCAGGATCAAACGCCGTTGCGGCGTCAATCGATACCCCTGACGGCGCAGCCGGCCGGCGTAATCATCAGTCGTATGGGTCATCAAGGTTCACCGCTGCCATTCGCGCACTACACCTGCCCCAAGTATAATCTACTTCAGACTCCCTGACAGCCCACACGCCCGCCCTCTTGGTGGATGCTTATGGGTGGCGAGATCCATGCTCCCGTTTTCACGGAGGTGGCGAACCGCAAAGGCGCGAAGAACGCGAAACAAAGAAGGGAAAACCTTCGCGCCCTGTCACCCTCGTGAAAACGGGGCTAAGAACGCCAAGCAAAGATCGGTCGATGGCATGTAAGGTATATGCGAGCCTCTTCTTCAACAACAGCCGATGTGGTGATTTGTGGGGCCGGGGTGGCCGGGGTGGCGACGGCCTACCATCTGGCCGTGACCAAAGGTGTGGGGCGGGTGTATCTGGTGGATGAACGTCCACCGCTGACGTTGACCAGCGATAAATCGACCGAGGCGTATCGCAACTGGTGGCCGGGGCCGGATGACGCTATGGCGCGCCTGATGAATCGCAGCATCGATTGGCTGGAAAAGTGGGCGGCGGCCAGCAGCAACCGCTTTCGACTCAACCGACGGGGTTATGTCTACGCCACTGCCGACCCGGAGCAAGTTGGGCTGTGGCGGGCTGACGCAGCGCAGCTGGCCGGGGCGGGGGTCGGCCCGTTACGGCGTCACGCCATAGGCGACGCGTCGGATGCCTACCTACCGGCCGGCGCTGAGGGGTATCTGGACGCCCCAGATGGAGCGGATCTCATTGAAGATCAGGCGTTGATTCGGCGCTGGTTTCCCTACCTGACGCCCAAAACCATCGCCGTGCTGCACACCCGCCGCTGTGGTTGGTTCAGCGGGCAACAGCTGGGCATGTACCTGTTGGAACAGGCGCGGGAGCAGGGGGCGCGCTTCCTATCCGGGCGTGTACAACAGGTGATAACGGTCGGGGGGCGGGTGGCAGGCGTGGACGTTACTACAGCCGATGGCACTGTGAACCTGTCAACGCCGGTCTTTGTCAATGCGGCCGGGCCTTTCTTGAAAAGGGTGGGGGCGCTGCTAGGGGTTGAGTTGCCGGTCTTTTCCGAGCGCCATCTGAAAGCTTCCTTCCCCGATCTGCTGGGGGTGGTGCCGCGTGACGCTCCTCTCCTGATCTGGGACGATCCGCAACACCTGCCCTGGTCAGAGGAAGAGCGCGCCTGGCTGGCGACCACGCCGGAGGATGCCTGGTTGTTGGAAGCGTTTCCGGCCGGGGTGCATCTACGCCCGGAAGGGGGCGAGGGGAGTCAAAATCTGTTGTTGTTGTGGGCTTTCGATGCTGCGCCGGTGGCCGAGACGTTCCCGATTGCCATCCACCCCCTGTTTGTGGAGGTCACCCTGCGCGGTCTGGCAACGATGATACCGGAGTTAAAGCGCTACTTCGATCAAATGCCTCGTCCCTATCTGGATGGTGGTTACTATACGAAGACAGCTGAGAACCGTCCCCTGATTGGCCCACTGCCAGTGGAAGGAGCGTATGTCATCGGGGCGCTGTCTGGCTTTGGTTTGATGGCGGCCCCGGCGGCCGGGGAGCTACTAGCCGCTCACATCACCGGTGGCGCATTGCCCGAAATTGCCCCGGCCTTCGATCTGCGCCGCTACGCCGACCCGGTGTACCAACAAAAATGGGCCGCCTGGGGGCGCAGCGCCCAACTGTAACCGGCCGCCCGCCTCACGACGGTAACAAGACACAGCCCCCATAAGCAGGCAAAGACAACCTCAAGCCGGTCGTATCTGTCGGCACGGTTTCATCCGTCAGGCCATCGCGCCATATTCCATCCAGCGCTACCGTGCAGGTGTGGGCCTGGGGGCTGTTGTTCAGGGCGACCACCACCCTGTCATCACCTGATCGACGCTCAAACACCAGACAGCCAGTAGCATCGTCCATCAGCAGCGGTGTGAACGAACCTAGCTGCAAGGCGGGGGAGCGACGGCGCAGCCAGATCAACCGCCGGTAATAAGCGTGCAGATCATGGTTGAAAGCGACAGCGGCCGGCTCAGCACGGCGCGAGCCATCAGGTAAGGTCGTCTGGGGGGCGTAGTTCAGCTCCGGCCATACCATCGGCTGACGGCAGCCGGGATCATTGGCCCCCCACATGCCGGCCTCATCACCATAGTAAACCATCGGCGCGCCCACATCACACATCTGGAAAAGCACCATCAATCTGTGCCGGGTGCGCTCCTCCGCATTGGGAGGGCGCGTGTCGTAAGCGGGGTTGTTCTCTACCCGCGATTGATAGCAATACGGCTCCCAATGTCGGTAACGTGGGGCACGCCGATTGACAATGTGAGAAGCGATGCGGGCGGTATCGTGGCTGCTGAGCAAGTTTTGCATTCCATACGCCACGCCGGCCGGGTATGCCTGGCGTAGTTGGCGTAGCTGACGCTCAAATTCAGTCACCGACAGACGCTGTGGCTCTTCGACAAAAAACTCGGCGCAGGTGAAGGCCCACAAATAATTCATGACCGCGTCAAACTCATCCCCCTGGACATACGGCTCGGTGGCATCGGAGACGATAATCTCGGCCGTCAGGTAAGCTTCGGGGTTAATGGCTTTGACATGCCGACGCCAATCTTTCCAGAAGCCGTGGCGGATGCAAAAGGCGACATCCAGCCGCCAGCCGTCAATGCCATCGCCGGGATCGCCATCGCCATCGGGATCCATCCAGCGTTGGGTGCAGGCCCAGATGTACGCTTTGGGGCCGGCCACGAGACCGTGCGCGTCCTGATTGAGCTCCGGTAATTCCTGAACATCAAACCAACCACTGTAGGTGAAGGGAGCGAAGGGGGTCGGCCGATCCCAATCCAATATCTTGAACCAGTCGCGCTGGGGCGAGGTCTGGCCTTGCTGCACCAGCTCTTGAAAAGCCCAACTGTTCAGCCCCATGTGGTTGAAGACGCCATCGATGATCAGGCGCATATCACGCCGGTGTAGTTCTTGAATCAAGGTCAGAAACAGGCGGTCGGCAGCCGTCCAGGTCCAGGTAGCCGGGTCGTGGGGTGTCTCCAGAGCCATGAGCCGACGGTCGCCTATGGGATCGGGCCCAAAGTGGGGAGCGATATGATGGTAGGTGGCAGCATCATATTTGTGGGCGGAGGGAGCTTCAAAGATGGGGTTGAGATACACGGCATTGACGCCGAGGTCCTGAATGTAGTCGAGCCGATCCAGGATGCCCTGTAAATCGCCGCCGTAACGCCGGCGCTGCAGATGATGCCAGATGGAACGGTCGTGCGCCGCTTCGTAGGGCTGGCGGGCGTACCAATCGGATGTCCAGGGATGGACTTCCCAGGGCGTCGCCAGATCGTGGGGCCAGCTGCGGTGTTGACTGGCAAGGGTGGGGTCGTTGCCGGGGTCGCCATTCCAAAAACGTTCAGGGAAAATCTGGTACCACACCGCCTGTTTGGCCCAGTGAGGCACGAAATCCTGTTGACTCATGGCTTTATCCTTGTCCATCATGTGGCAACCCGGCCGGGACTGCTTGGGAGAGGCGCTGTGTATCACCGGCCGCCAGTTGGTCGAGCAGGCGTTGGGTGGCAGCCGCCACTTCAGCCACCGCCAGCTCAAAAGCCGGGGCATTGGTGCGCGACGGCTGCCGATAGCCGGAAACCTTGCGCACATATTGGAGGGCGGCGGCTTGAATCTCGGCCGGGGTGGCCGGCGCTTGGGGTTGACGGAGGCGTTTAATGCTACGACACATCAGCTTCCCCTATCTGCACTGTATATGGAATGGTGTAGGCGCTCAACGCCTGGTGGATGGCCCCTTGCAGGGCGGCCGGGTCTGTACCGGGTTGGGGCGTAATGCGCAGGTGCGCCTGGGCCCCCAATTGACGATGCCCCTCCACCTGAATATGCACATCAGCTACCCCGACCACCTCCTGGAGTGCTGAACGGTAGGCGCTCCCAATCTGGTCGTAGATCAAGGGCAGCTTGTAAATCTTACCCACCGCCGTCAAAGGCAGTTCGGGCACAATCTTGATCAACCTGGGCACAGCCGCCCGTTCCCCAATACGCTGGCGGGCGAATTCAAGCAGCTCTTCCGGCGTGGCCTGGGCCTGGGGTTTTAACTGCACGTAGACCACCGGCAACTCGCCGACGCGGGGATCGGGCCGGCCGACGGCCGCCGCCAGCGCCACAGCCGGATGTTCGTGCAATGGCTCTTCGATCTGTCTGGGGTCGATGTTGTGGCCGCCTCGAATGATCAGCTCCTTCTGCCGGCCGGTGAGCCAGAAGTAACCATCCCGATCCTGCCGCCCCAAATCTCCTGTGTTGAGCCACAAGCCGCGCCCATCCCCGCTATCCACAAAAGCGGAGCGGTTGGCGTGGGGGTCTTTGTAGCCGGGGAAGACATGTGGGCCACGGGTGAGCACCACCCCAACCTCATCCGGCTCACACCAGCGCACCCAGCGCCCATCTTCCAGAATGGCCGTGCGCAACTCCTGGTAGGGCAGGCGGAAGCCAATCGACCCCACGCGCGTCTCACCTTCGCGGGGGGCCACCGAGCAAACACTGGTCCCTTCTGTCAGGCCATAGCCTTCTAAAATCTGAATGCCGGTGGTCGCTTCGAACTGCTTGTACACTTCCACCGGCATGGCGGCCGCCCCACAGGTGGCCCCTTCCAGGGAGCTGATGTCGCAGTCGCCGATGGGAATTTGCAACAACGCGCTAAAGACGGTGGGCACACCGGCAAAACTTGTCAGGCGGTAATGTTCTACAATGCGCCAGAAGTTGCTGAGCACCCCTTCCCCGCGATACCCCTGGGGCGTACCCAGCACAACCGTTATGCCCGCTTGCCACGCCCCCACGCCGGTGACCAACGCGCCATAGTTATGAAAAAGGGGCAGACCGCAGAAAACCCGCTCCCCCGGCCGGGCCCCAATAGCCTGCGCGCCGCTCCAGGTATCGAAAATTTCATTAAAATGGGTGTGGATAGCCAGTTTGGGAGCGCCGGTGGTGCCGCCGGTGTGAAAGTAGGAGGCAACGTCAGTCGGTTGAATACGCCGGCCGCTGATCAAATGGTCGGCCGGCTGTTGTGCCAGCGCCTGGTCAAAATCCAGCACACGCGCCCGCACCGCCCGGCGTGGCTGGCGCAGCCGCACCGCCCTGACCAAGAGACGTTGCCAGCCGGTGAGGAATTGTGCCAGGTCAACCCGTAAAATGGTATGCAAGGTGGGAACCTCGTCCACAATGGCGGCCATTTTGTGCCACAAGTCGGTGGTGGGAAAGGGAGCCAGAGTGACCAAAATGCGCGTCTCAGCAGCGCGCATGATGTCCGCCAGGACGGCCGGCTCTAGCAAGGGGTTGAGCGGGTTGGCGACGCCGGCCGCCTCCCCCCCTAGCAAGGTGAAGTAAGCTTGGGGCAAATTGGGCAACAAATAGGAGACAACCTGATCTTCTTGCAGGCCCAAATGAGTGAAGAGATTAGCCGCCTGGGTGATACGGGCCAACAAATCCCGATAAGTGTACGTGACCGACTGACGAAAGGCTGTACCTCGTAGAAAGAAAATGAGGGCCGGCTGCTCCGGCCAGCGGGTCGCGGCGCGCCCTACCGCCTCGTAAGTGCTGGCCGGCAATTGGCGCTCGGCTAAGGGGATTGATTCAATGGCGGCAATATCCGCCAGGGTGGCAACACCAGGCATCTTCTAACCTCCGGGAGGGCCGATGTCGGGGTGCGACGACCGGCGCTAGGCGCGCCCACAAGCGCTGGAGCGCACCAGTGGGCGCGCTTACTGCCCGATGAAAACCGGGGGGCGTTTCTCCAGGAAAGCGGCCACGCCTTCCCGGCCGTCCAACGTCTCTACCATACGCGCAATGGCTTGCGATTCCAGCTCCATTTGCGTCTCCATAGGGGTCGTCCAGGAACCACGCAGCAGGCGCTTGGTCTCGCCATAGGCGCGGGTGGGGCCGGCCGCCAGCTGGCGCGCCAGCTTCAAAGCCTCCTCCACCACCTGATCATCCGGCGTCACTGCGTTAATCAACCCCCAGGCCAGCGCCTCCTCGGCGCTCAGAACGCGGTTAGTCAACGCCATCTCTAGGGCGCGGCGCAAACCGACCAGCCGGGGCAGGTAGTAAGTGGAGGAGCCATCCGGGCTGAGGCCGGCGCGGGTGTAGGCCATGACATAGCGGGCCGAGGCAGCCGAGACCACCAGATCGCAGGCGCACACCATGGCCAGACCGGCCCCGCCGGCCGTGCCATTGACCGCCCCAATAAGCACCGCATCCATGTGGGCAAACCGCGCCATGGCGGCATGGAAATAGGCGGTCATTTCGCCAAAGTGGGCGGCGCGGCTTTCGGCTTCCGCCAACTCCTTCAGGTCGCCGCCGCCGCTGAACAGTTTGCCAACTCCGGTCAAGACCACGGCGCGAATGGTCGGGTCCTGGTCGCACAGGCGCGCCACATTGAAAAAGTCGATGGACATCTGGCGGCTGAGAGCATTCCCGGCCTGGGGACGGTTGAGTCGGATGAGGAGCACCTGCTCCAGGCGCTCTAACAACATGGTTTCCAGCGATGGGGTGTGCATAAACGCCTCAGATAAACCGGGCCGGGCGAGCGGCAGCGCGTCGTCGCTGCCAGAGCCAGACCAACAAGAGCAAAGCGGTGATGATCGCCAACTGCACCGGGGTGAAAGCCAGCACCAGATCATCGGCCGGTGGGTGGGAGGTGGCCGATGGTGGGTGGGTATGGTTCATAGAATACCTCTTGGTCAATGCCCCAGCGGCTTACCATCAAGCCATCGGGTGAAGCGTCTGGCGCGCCTGCTGAATGGCGGCGCGGAGGGTCAGGGTAGCTTGCCGGGCAGCGTCGGCAAAATCGAGGCCGGCCGACGCGTACAAGATCGAGCGACTGGCATTGATGACCGGGCCGGCCGCTGCATCAGGGCCATAACGCACCGCCGCCGCCAGGTCTCCCCCCTGCGCTCCGATGCCGGGGATTAGAAAACTGGCGTGGGGCGCTAAAGCGCGGGCGGCCGCCACTTCCTCCGGGTAGGTCGCGCCCACCACATAACCCAACATGCCCGCCACCGACCAACTCTGGCTGAGGCGCACTACCTGGCGCGCCAGCCCTTCGTGACGCAAATCCCCCTGAAATTGAGGAGCGCTGGGGTTGGAGGTGCGCGCCAGAAGGTAAACACCCTTGTCGGGGCGCTGTCCAATCAGGGGCCAGACCGCCTCAGCCCCCACATACGGGTTGACGGTGACGGCGTCCACCCCCCATTGTTCGAATAAGCCACGCCCCCAGGCTGCCTGGGTATGGCCGATGTCCCCAATTTTAGCATCCAGGATGACCGGGATGTGGTCGGGAATGTAGGCAATGGTACGTTCCAGCGCAATCAGGCCGGCCGCCCCCCATTGGATGTAGAAACCCAGGTTGGGCTTGTAGGCGCACACCAGGTCGGCCGTGGCGTTGATGATGGCCTTGCCAAAGGGGAGCAACGGCTCATCCCACTGCCAGATCGCTTCGAGGGGCAGGCGCGCCGGGTCGGGGTCCAAACCTAAACAGAGCCAGGATTGGTTGCGCTCCTGCGCGGCGCGCAATTTTTCCAGATAGTTCATGCCGCGCTATTTTCCCCCAGAACAGCCAGATTTCAAGGGAATGACGTCGGCCGCCTCATATCAACCTGCTGCGTCCGGCTCACCATCTTCTTATTTGTCCCAGACTACTGGTGGTGTTATGATCTTTCGCCAATGTATGGATGTGCGTGGCTATGATGCGTCAACACACACTGAGCGGTAACCTCAAAGTAATACCTGTCGCCAGGATGGTCGACAGCCAGGCCTGACCCTTACAGGGTTAGGCCTTTTTTTTGCCCAGACGCGGCAAAGGGACGGCATGGCAGGCTTGATTTTACCTGGACTGGTGGATGTGCATACCCATCTGCGGGTTCCGGGGGGTGAACATAAGGAAGATTTCGCCACCGGCACAGCAGCGGCGTTGGCTGGAGGCATTACACAGATTTTGGGCATGCCGAACACCACGCCGCCTCTGGCGACGCTGGCCGCCTTGCGCCAGGCGCGGGAAGTGGCCCGGCGCACTATCCGCTGCGATGTGGGGCTTTTCGCCGGGGCCAGCCCTCACCATGTCGGGGAATTGCCGACGCTGGCCGGGGAAGCAGTAGCGTTGAAAATTTACCTCAACGATACCTTCGGCCGGCTGCGAGTGGATGATCTATCCACCTTGCGAGCCTGTTTCGAAACGTGGCCGCGTCACAAGTTGATTGCCATGCACGCTGAGGAACAGAGTGTGGCAGTGGGCATCGGGCTGGCGACGGCTTACGGCCGGCCGGTACACTTTTGTCACATCAGTCGGCGCGAGGAGATCGAGCTGATTGCCGCCGCCAAAGCCCAGGGCGCACCTATCACCTGCGAGGTGACGCCCCATCACCTCTTCCTTGATCGGCGGGACGCCGGCCGGCTGGGCGCATTGGGCGACATGCGCCCTGTTTTGGGGACGCCCACCGATGTCGCTGCTCTGTGGGAGCATCTGGGGGAGACAATTGATTGCATCGCCACCGATCACGCGCCTCATACTCTGGAGGAGAAAGCCTCGGCCACACCTCCGCCCGGTGTGCCAGGGTTGGAAAGCGCACTGGCGCTGATGTTCACAGCGGTGCAGACTGGCCGGCTGACGCTGGAACGGCTCATCGCCCTGATGGCAACCCATCCCCAGCGTATCTTTCAGTTGCCAGAACAACCCGACACCTACATTGAAATCGATCCCGACACCCCCTTCCGGCTGAGTCGCGGCGGTCTCTTCACGCGTTGCGGCTGGACACCGTTTGAGGGGTGGGAGGTGGTGGGCCGGGTTATGCGCGTGGTGATGCGCGGCGCGCCCGCTTATATCGAAGGTCAGGTGTTGGCCCTGCCGGGGTCTGGGCATCTGCTACCCCAATCATCCCCTGCCGCATCAACAAGCTAATCTTTCCCTATATATTTCATGAATAGGAGTGATCATGAACTTAAGACCACTGTTCACTTACCCCGCAGTCAACGGCCAGAGCGCTTATGCCAACGGCCTGACCGGCATGGACATTCTCTCGGTATCGCAATTTGATCAAACCCACCTGGATTACATCTTCGCCCGCGCCCGCGAGATGCGCGAGATGACGCAACGCCTGGGTGGGGTGGATTTGCTCAAAGGCTATGTCCTGGCCTGCATCTTCTATGAACCCAGCACGCGCACCAGCTCTTCCTTCATTGCGGCGATGGAACGGTTGGGGGGAAGCGTCATTCCCATCACCTCCGGCGTTGAATTTAGCTCGGTCAGCAAAGGGGAGTCGCTGCCGGATACCATTCGCACCCTGGAACAGTACGCGGATGTGATTGTTCTGCGCCATCCGGTGATTGGTTCGGCCCAAATTGCAGCCAATGCAGCTGCCGTGCCTATCATCAATGCCGGTGATGGGGCCGGGGAGCATCCCACCCAGGCCCTGCTCGACCTGTTCACCATCCGCGAGGAGCTGGGGCGCATTGATGGCCTGAAAATTGCCATGGTGGGGGACCTGCGTTTTGGGCGCACGGTACACTCGCTGACCAAACTCCTGACGCCCTATAATGTCAGCTTGCGCTTTGTCTCACCGGAAATTTTGCGTTTGCCGTTGAGCTACATGAATCTGGTGCGTGACGCTGGTCTGGATGTGCGCGAAATGCACGATGTGGCCGAGGTGATCGAAGAGGTGGATGTGTTGTATGTGACCCGCGTGCAAAAGGAGCGTTTCAGCGACCTGGCGCAATATGAAGAAGTCAAAAACCACTACGTCATCACACCTGACCTGATGCAGCGGGCCAAAGACCGGATGATTGTCATGCACCCCTTGCCACGGGTGGGCGAAATTCACCCCGCTGTCGATGACGACCCCCGCGCCGCCTACTTCCGCCAGGTGAAAAATGGCATGTTTATTCGGATGGCGTTGTTGGCGGGTGTATTGGGGAAGTGTTAGTAACCCACCCCTTCGTAGCCGCGCTCCCGTTTTCACGTAGGGGCGAACCTGTGTGTTCGCCCCCTCATGGTTAAACCGCGAAGGCGCAAAGAACGCCAAGAAAGGGTGAACGGGGCGAACACATAGGGGGCTTTTTATCAGCGTTTTATCAGCGTTATCAGCGTTCCATCAGCGTTATCAGCGTTCCAGGGGTGAGAATAAAATGTTTTAACCGCGAAGGCGCTAAGAACGCCAAGAAAGAAAAGAGTGACGAACGGCGCC
>DAOTXO010000006.1:0-8510 GCA_034435495.1 Anaerolineae bacterium | reverse complement strand
GAATGGGGGTGGGCGTAGGTGGGGGCGTGGAGGTGGGTGGCAGCGGTGTGGCAGTTGGCTCCACCACCTGTGTCGCAGGTGAGGCGGTGGGGGATGGGGAAGGCGAAGCGGTTGGCGTTGCTGTGGGGGTGGGTGAGGCGTTCAGGCCGGGGATGGGCAACGTCGCGACTGGTTGCTGGGCCGCCGTCTGGTTCAGGTCAGGCGTGGGTAAAACGGCCGCCACAGGGGTTTGACCCCATTCGGCGATGACCTGCGGCAGGCGATAGCGAATCTCCCCCGGCAGCGCTTCCACTACGCGGGGCAAGATGACCAGACCCAGACCGAGCAGAGCCTGGATTAAGGCGACGATCAGGATGACACGTTGTGTGGTTTTGCTCATACAGGCTACCTGTCCAGGCGTTGCCAGCTTAGCCGCCCAGAGCGTCGAGCGCCCACTCCGCGTAATAAAAATTGCTGTTCACCTTGAGTGCTTCCTCATAGGCGCTAATGGCCCCAGTTACATCGCCGGTCGAAGCCAGAGCATTGCCCAGCCAGTAGTAAGTCTCTTCGACAAATTGCCCGCCGGAGCTTGTCAGGGTCACATCTGTCAAGGCTAAAATATCATCGAAACGCCCCACCTTAAAATAAGCCAGATAGGGGCGGAATTGATACCACAACATGCGCGGCGGCAGGCCGATGCGCCGCGCTTCGTCGAAAGCGGCGGCACCGTTCTGATATGCCTGGGCATCACCGGTCAGACTGCCAATTTCAGTCCAGCTGGTTCCCAGGTTGAACCAGGCGAAGGGGTCCTGACTCTGGCTGGCTATCTCGGCCTGGGCGATGTCGCGGGCATGTTCCCACATGCGCAACTCGTCCAACAGCTCAGGCCCCAAAATGGCGCGCACCGCACTTTCCTTTTCCCCTGGGTACACGACATAGAAGGTGTAGTTGAAGGCTTTCCAGGATTCCTGCACCTCGCTGTAGGAGAAAGCCCGTCCGACGTCGCTCCAGGGGGAGAGGTTGGTGTCCATGGCCATAAATTCTTGGGCAACATCATCGTACCCATACAGCGTCAGGTAATGACCGGCCCAGGTGTTGTCGTCTAACAGATAGCCGCGCTCAATCACCGGCGCTAAACCGAGGCTGATAAATTGCTTCATCATTTCCAAGGTGCCGCCACTGTGGACGGTGGAGTTGAGGGTGGTGAACTCGTTGACATAGTCGCTGATTTGCCACGGGCTGACGTTGCGGTCGTTGGGGTTGGGCTTCAGGTAAGCGGCCGCCTGGGTCTGGGTGGTGCCATCCCCCAGGTAGTCCAACACCACTGCCAGGTTGGCCGGCCCACAATTATTAAAACTTTGGGGAACATTGGTCAATCCTTCCAGACGAATGGACGCCGGCAACGGCGTGGGGGAGGGTTCCGGGGTAGGGGATGGCTCTGGTGTGGCGGTGGCCGGTTCTGGTGTGGGGGTGGAGGCGTTTGTGGTGGGGGCCGGGGTGATGGTTGGTGTAGGGGTAACGGTGGGATTTTCCAGGCCGGGGATGACAATGGCCGCCCCGGCTGGTTGGCCGGCGGCAGCCGCCTGATTGGGTGTGGGCAAAGCTGGCGGCAACGGTGTTTCCACCACTGCCAGCAGGGCATGGGGTAGCCGATAACGAATTTCGCCTGGTAAAGCAGATACCACGGCCGGCAGTGCCAGAATTGCCAGAGCGCCAAGTAGCTGCAAGAGGGCGATGCCCAGGATGAGGCGTTTGACTGTTGGGTTCATAAGCATCCATTACCACAAAGGTGAAGGGGGGCGGTTGCTCGTGTTAGATGTCTGGACGCCGCCCGCAAGAGCAAGACCAAACCTGCCCCGGCTTATTCGTTTAGGGAGCTTAAGGCCTGGCCGGCCGGTGTGTAATAAGGATTGAAGGCAATCGCTGCTTCAAAGCTGGCCTGCGCGTTGGCTTTGTCCCCCAACGCCAGCTGGGCCAACCCGCGGTAGTAGTAGGACTCTTCAAAATAAGGCTTGTTGTCCAGGGTGGTGTTGGCCAGCAAAATCACATCCACATACCGCCCCACCTGATAGTAGGCTTCGTAGGGGCCGAACTGATACCACAACATGCGCCACGGCAGCCCAATGGTGCGCGCCTGGTCGTAGGCTGTGGCCGCTTTGTCATATTGGCCTAAAGCGGTGTAGGCGGAGCCGAGGTTGAACCAGTGGAAGGCATTTTGGTTGTCGCGCTGCACATCCACTTCTGCTTGTGCCAGAGCCGCCTGCCACATTTTTTGGTCGTCCATATCGTCGCCCAGGATAGCCGCCAGTTCCGCCGCGCGCTCTGGGGGATAAAAGACGATGTAGGTGTTGTTGAATTGGGGCCAATAGCGCTCTAAATCGGCGTAAGGGTAGGGCCGGCCGAAAGGAGAGTTTTGTCCCTCTAACGAAGCTGCATCCCACACCAGAGAGTCGAAAACCCACAACTCTTGTGCGGTGTCGTCGTACCCTACTGCCAGCAGGTAGTGACCATACCACTCCAGCCAGGCTACTTCCCCTGGCGGGTCCAGACCCACCTCAATAATGGCCGGGAAACCGTGTAGCAGCAACATTTTCAGCAGCTCCAGCGAGCCATTGACCCGCACCAGGGCCTGGTCAGGCGTCTGGGTGTTGACAAAGGCGGCCATTTCATCCGGCGATACATTGCGGTCTTCCGGGTTGGGTTTGAGCTGGGCCGCTGTTTCCGTCTGGGTGTAGTTGAGGTCAAAGTAGGTCAGCGCCATCGCCAGCGTGGCCGGGCCGCAGTTGTTCCACTCCTGTGCCTGGTGTACGAACCCCTCCAGGCGGATCGTTGGTGGCAAGGGTGTGGGTGAAGGCACAGGCGTCGGTGTAGGAGTAGGGGTGGCGGTGGGAGCAAGTGTGGCGCTGGCGGCCGGGGTGGGCGGGATAGTCGGTGTGGGGGAGATAGATGTGGCATCAGGCGCAGCCAGAAGGGCGCTGGCATCCACGGTGGCGGCCGGGGCCGGCAAGATGGGGCTATCTGGCCCCGGCGCTACCCAGGCCTGCATAAATTCTGGCAGCCGCGCCTGGTAGCGAGAGGGCAAACTTTTTAAGACATTCCACCCCACAAAGCCCAGGATCAACACAACTCCCAGGGGAAGTAAGGTTAGATAGGGGTGACGGGAGGATGTGCGCATAGCCGAACCAGAAAAGAAAAATGCCCGCCAGGGCAAAGATTCAGAGGCATTATAGCCCAAGCCGGCCGTGGCCGAAAAAATATGCTCCTGTCTGCTGAGGAACTCTTAATATCCAGCCTGACAATTGCGCAACCCGCACAACAGTTGGCGCGTATAGTTTACAGGCTTTACGTGGGCCGTTTAGTATGGCGCAAGTATTTCCTTCAAAGGAGTGCATGTATGCAAGTGAAGCATGATCAACCCCGAGGTTCCATCTCCTCTCAAGCAGTCATTGGTTTGATCGTGATTGTGGTTGGCTTGTTGTTGTTTTTCCAAACCATGGGTATGGCGACTTTATCAGGCCTCCTGGTTTGGATTCCATCTCTGTTCATTCTCCTGGGGCTCTGGCAACTGGTCGCCAATGGTTTTCGACAGTGGAGCGGGCCGATGGTTCTGATTGCGCTGGCTACTCTGGCGCAATTATTGCTGCTGGGTATCATCGGCTGGGATTTTGTGGGGCGCCTGTGGCCGCTGGTGTTGATTTTAATCGGTGTATCGTTGGTGATGCGCCGTGGCGGTATGTTGTCCACCCAAACGGATAGCGAAGATTATGTGCGCCTCCTGGCTCTTTTCAGCGGTCATAAGCGGGTGATAACTTCGCAGTCTTTCGCCGGCGGAGAGATTACCGCTCTCTTTGGTGGGGCTGAGCTTGACCTGCGTCAGGCGGCCGTTCATGATCGGCCGGCGCGGGTGCAAATTTTTGCCATGTTTGGCGGCGTAGGGATCAAAGCTTCGCCCGATATGTTGATTCGTACCGAGCTCATCGCCATTCTGGGCGGTGCGGGCGACGAGCGCCGTCAACGCAAAAGCTTGCCTGACGAAATGCCGGAAGTCGTGATCAGCGGCCTGGTGTTGTTTGGCGGTGTGGGGATCGAGGAAAATTAACCCCCCCAACCTGTGGGCGCTTAACCCCGCCCCGTGTGCCTCTTGTGTTTTTGGGGGCCTGGGTGCTTTCATCGTAGAGGCGAACACATAGTAGGGCGAACACACAGGTTCGCCCCTACCACCGGTACATCCTGCGTAGGGGCGAACAGATAGGTTCGCTGTATACGCGTCGCCGCGCCACTAGCCAGCCCCTCCTGGGCGAACACATAGTGGGGGCGAACACACAGGTTCGCCCCCACTGGTGCATCCTGCTGGGCCAATCTGTTCCTTACTTTAGGTTAGCGTATGCTGGAGCGTCAACGCGACGGTCTGAAAATGGATGTCCACAATATCCTCCACCTGACGCGCATATCCGCCTGCCATTGTCACCGCCACTGGCAGACCGGCCCGGCGGCACACCTCCAGCACCATCGCATCCCGTTGTGCTAACCCCGCCTTGCTCACAGCCAGCCGCCCCAGACGATCCTCCACAAAAGGATCGGCCCCGGCCAGATAAATCGCCAGATCAGCCCGCGCCTGCATCAACACCCGCCACAAGCTTTGCTCCAGTGCATCCAGATACAACTCGTCGTTGGCCCGATCTGGCAAGGCCACATCCAGATTGCTGGCCGCTTTGTGAAAGGGGAAGTTCCTGGCTCCGTGAAGGGAGAAAGTGAAGATGGAGGGGTCCTCTTGGGTGATGGAGGCAGTTCCGTTGCCCTGGTGAACGTCGCAATCCAGGATGACCACGCGACGCGCCCGTCCTTCAGCCTGCATGGCGCGCGCCGCGATGACGCTGTCGTTGAGAACACAATACCCCTGCCCCCAATCGTAGTGGGCATGGTGGGTTCCGCCGGCCAGATTGACCGCCGCCCCGTCGCGCAAAGCAGCGCGACAGGCCGCCAACGTGCTGCCGGCCGAACGCCGGGCGCGCTCCACCAGCTGGGGTGACCAGGGGAAGCCCAGGCGTCGAATCTCGGCCGGGGCCAACCGGCCATTCTGCACCCGTTCCCAATATTCGGGAGCGTGGACGCGGGTGATCTCCCCATCTGTTGCCCCTTCTGGGGTCAGGAGGCGCGCCTGAGGCCAGCCGGCCGCCGCCACCCGGTCGCGCAGCCGACGATACTTATCCATCGGAAAACGATGAACGTCCGGCAAAGGCAACACAAAGTGGTCGTGGTAGAAAATGTACATTCTGTCTCACGCCTGGGGTTGGTCGCGTGTCGGCTCAATCAGGTCGGCCAGATGTTCAATACGGTTGTGGGCATGCAGCCGCCAGGTTTCTCGTCCTGGCAGCTCTATATATTCAAAATGAGACAGGCCGGTGTTGCCTGTCCACACTTCGCAATAGCGCCGTGCGCCGATGTTGAAGGCGATGTCAAAAACCATGTCGATCACAAAGCCATGACAGATCGCCATGACAGCCTGACCTCGATACAGCTCCAACAGATCCTCTAGAAATGACCCCACCCGCGTGCGAAAGTGCATCATGCTTTCGCCCCCCTCAACTGAAGGGGTGAGGCTGGCAAAGGGGCGAGCGCTGGCCCAATAGTCAGCGTAATTGGGCAGGCCGTCGCTAGGCCAGGGGGCATGATCCAGCCGATTGTTGCCGATCTCGCGCAGGCGGGTGTCGAAGATGAGGGGTAGATCGTAGGTCTGGCGGACCATTTCGGCCGTCTCGCGGGCGCGTAGCATGGTGCTGGCGTACAGAGCATCCGGCCGGCGGATGTGTTGTTTCAGCCAGGCCGCCAGGGCTTTGGCCTGCGCCTGACCGCGAGGGGTCAGGCCCATATCCCGATTGCCGTCTTGCCAATCGGGCAGGTTGACATAACTTTCACCGTGACGAATCAGATAAAGGTGCATAGCTTCCTATCATCAGCGTGGCGGCCGGCGTTCCTCTCGCCGACGAAAGAGGCGTGATAGGCCCAGACTGATCCCAAACACCACGACTGAGGCCGCCAGCGCCCATGGATTGAGGGGGGGGAGCCGCCCCATGAACAGCTCCTCCAACTCAATCGACGCGCCAAATAAGACAAACGAAACAGTGCCCGGCAGAGAACCGAGCGCCGTGGCTATGATAAAGGGACGCCAGCCAATGCGCAAAAAACCGGCCAGATAGTTAACCAGATCGTAGGGCAAGAAGAGAAAACGCATGATCAACACGGTCTCAAAACTGTTTTGGCGTAGCCGCACAGCGAAACGTTGGATCACGCCCTCTGCCCCCGGCCGATCCAGCACGCCCTGACCTAAGAAACGTCCCACTCCATACGCCACAGTTGCTGATAGATTGCTGCCCACGATCACCAGCACAACCCCAATGGGGCCGTAGATGGCCCCGGCCAACACGGTGATGACGGTGGCGGAAAAGAGCAACAGAGGGCGCAAGGTGTAGAGGGCAATATAGAGAAGTGGCCCATACAGCGGGTGCATCAGCCAGCCTACACTCTGTCCCAGTAATTCTAGCACGCCCAAGTCGTTAGCGGCAGCATAGAGCAGCCCGGCCCCGACCACCAGCAGCCACAGCCCTAACGCCAGCGCTTTTTGACCATGTTGCCGCGCCAGGGTGCGCCAGTCTGACCGTATGTTGGTTGTAGAAGCTGTCATAAGTTCGCGATCCGGCCGGCCGGCCTCAACGTCAGGCGGCGCATCAAGCGTGGTCTGTTCTTGCCTATCATCCATACCGGATGGAGTTTAGCAAATTCGGCCGCCTCCGCCGTATCGTGGCTTACGTTATGGTCTGCCCTGTAATCCACCTGTAAGGATTGGGTGGCGGGCGCAGACCGGGTCAGATGAGGAAAGAGGCAGGATGCCGGCCGGCGGCTCCCCGTTTTCATGGCCTCCAACTATCAGGGGGGGTATACTAAACGGGCAACACCCTGACAAAGGATGCCTATGTTCGACTTCGATGTGCCAACCCTTATTGCCCGCGCCATTGTTCTGCTCGTGGCTTTCACTATCCATGAATTGGCGCACGCTGTGGCGGCCGATTATCTGGGCGATTCAACAGCGCGCCGATTGGGCCGGGTGACGCTCAATCCGTTGGCGCACCTCGACCCAATCGGGACGCTGATGCTGCTGCTGGCGGGCTTTGGTTGGGCCAAACCGGTGCCGGTCAATGTTTACAACCTGCGCGGCAACCCCCGCACCAGCTTTGCCCTGGTGGCAGCGGCCGGCCCCCTTTCCAATCTGGCGCTGGCCTCGCTGGCGATTATCCCCCTCCGTTTGGGTTTGGTATCTGATTCGCTCTTGGGCTTCATCGGAGCCAACACCGGCAGTTCATGGTTGCCCTCACCCGGCTTTCTGCTGTTTGAATTTATCTGGATCAACCTGATTCTAGCCTTTTTTAACCTCATCCCGATTGCGCCGCTGGATGGCTCCAAAATTTTGATGGGCCTGTTGCCGGCCGAAATGGCCTATAACTTGCGCGCCCTGGATCAATATGGCCCCATCTTGCTGTTGGTGGTCATTTTCCTGCTGCCCCGTTTGGGGATCGATCTGCTGGGCTTTGTCGTGGTGCAGCCGTCGCTGTGGTTGTTTGAATTTATGTTGGGGACGTGAGATGCCGGCTGTGCGCTACCGCATCTGGCAGCTGCGCCAGTTGTTGTGGGCCGGCCCGTTGACACCAGAGGCCGCCCAGCAGGTGCAGGCGCAACTCTCGCCGGCTGAATGGGCTTTGTTTCAACGTTTTCGGCCGGCTGACCAGTGGCATAGCTACCGTGTGTGGCTGGCATTGCAGGCGGCCGGCCCCTGTCCGCCAGGCCTGACTGTGGCGGCGTTGCTGCATGATGTGGGTAAAACGCTGGTGCGCCTAACCATTTTGGATCGTTGTCTGATTGTGTTGGGCATGAGGCTGAGCGCGTCGCGGGTTGCAGCCTGGGGGCAGTGGGCCCCGGCCGGCCCGGCGCTTCTCCCTTCCCGTTCTCATTTGGGCTGGCGCACCCCGTTCATTGTCAAAAATTACCATGCCGCCTGGGGGGCTGAACTGGCGCAGCAAGTGGGCAGTGACCCCCTGGCGGTGATGCTCATCCGTTGCCACCAGGAGCCGCCGGCCCATGTGGCCGACCCAGAGCTACGCGCTTACTTAACCCGGCTGCAATGGGCCGATGATCATAACTGACCTGTGCATATCTTGATGATCGCCCCCACCTCCTTTTTCAGCGATTATGGGGGGCATATCCGCATTTACGAAGAGACACTGGCCCTCCAGGCCTTGGGACAGCGAGTGACGATTGCCACCTATTACAAAGGGCGCGATCTGGCCGGGTTGGACATCCGGCGCACCCCTCCCCTTCCCTGGCACACCGATTATGAAGTTGGCTCCTCGCGCCACAAGTTTGCCTTCGATGCTTATCTCAGCCTGACCGCCCTGCGCGCCGCCTGGCAGACCCGCCCCGATGTCATCCACGGTCACATGCACGAAGGCGCGCTGATTGGGGCCTTGTTGGCCCGTGCG
>DAOTXO010000005.1:0-5513 GCA_034435495.1 Anaerolineae bacterium | reverse complement strand
ATCGCCCCCTGCACCCCCAGAGATCAGAGATTCAGCGGCCAGAGGTTCAGAGGCCAGCGGTAAACGGGGAGACCACAACACGAAAACCGATGACGTCGTTCCGGCGGTTCGGGTCGCGCCAGCGGCGAAAAGCGCAACGCGCCCAATCAGCATCGGAAACCCAGCTGCCCCCCCGCACAACACGCGGATGCCAGCTATCTGCCCCGGCCGCTTCCCGTTCCGCCGTCGCCTGGTAGGGATAACGGAAAATGGCATCGAACCGCCCCTTCTCTGCATCGAAGTGACCCCACAGCGAGCGTGTCCACTCCCAGACATTGCCGCTAAGTTCCTGGCAACCGTAGGGGCTGCCAGGCTGGGGGAAACAGCCGGCCCAGGCGGTGGCCTGCAAGCCGGTCGCTCGGGTGTTGGCATGATCTGGGCTGAAGTCGTCCCCCCAGGGGTAAGCGCGGCGCGGCTGGGTGTTGTTCCACCAGGCGGTGACGGCCGGTTCCGTCAGCCCCTCGTCAGCGCTACGCAGCACCGGCGGCTGGGGTAGCTGCAGGCCGCCGCGCGTCCCTTTTTCCCACTCCGCTTCGGAGGGCAACTGGACGCGCCAGCCGGCCGGCCACCAGCCGGCAGCGCGCCCCTGCTCCTGCAACCAGCGGCAAAAGGCCAGCGCCTCGTACCAGCTAACCCCCACCACCGGGTGGGCCGGCAGGTGGAAGGGCAGGCTATAGTCGTGCGGGGCCACAGCCCACTCTGCCTCCGCCCCCTGGCCCGTCCAGTAGTAGCCGTGACCGGCGCGCCACAGCCCCTGGGCGGCAGCTTCCTCCCAGTAAGGAGCGTGGGCGTAGCCGCCGGCCTGCACGAAGGCAGCAAACTGGGCGTTGGTGATGGGCAGCTGCCCTAACCAATAGCTGTAGGGCACTTCCTGGGGATGTTTATCAGGTTGCACCGCTTCGCCGAATTCCTGAAACTCAAACCGAACGGCAGGATCGTCGCTGCCCATGATGAAGGGGCCGGCCGGGACCCAGGCGAAGCGCAGCCCGGCCAGGGTTGTCAGAGCCGGCCGGCGCTCCCCCAACTGCCCCAGGGCTACCCCAGACTGGGCGCGCAGGGCGGCCGGGGCGGCGCCCAGGGTGGCCGTGTCTTCCAGGCGAGCGCTCAGGTCATCCGCCAGGTCGCGGCGCAGGGTGTCGTCGCTCACCGGCCACTCCAGCAAGCTGGCGGCCGCCAGTTCGGTCGCTGCCAGGCTGTCGGCCGGGGATAGGGCCGGGCGGTGGGGGTTGGTCAGGCCGGCCAGACGGCGCACAAAGAGTTGGGCCGTCGGGGCGGAGGTAACGTTCAGGTAGCCGCCAATGAGCAGAATCGGTTCGCGCCACCAGCTCTGCCGCAGCAGGCCATTTTCCAACAGGCGCGCCATCCCCTCCACCCCCGCTTCGCCGCGTACCACCTCGGCCATGTAGCGGGCGGTCAGGAACTCCTGGAAAGCCAGGTGGATGAAGCGGTAGCGGCCGGCGCGCTCCTCCACCACGCCGCTGCGCAGATGGGTGACGGCGATAAAATCCTCCACCAGGGGGGCGAAAAGCGGCTCGTTCCGTAACAGGGCGCGCAATGCCCCCGCCTCGATCTCCCGCCCCTGCTGTTCCCCCTGGCGGTGCAGGTGATAGGCCAGGTGCTGCACCAGGTCGCGGTGGCGCTCACGGCTGCCCCCCACCAGCTGCCCCAAACGTTGCGCCACCACCGCATCAGGGTGTTGGTCGGGCAACAACAGGGCGTCTACCGCTTTTAGATATAGCTCGGCGCGTTGCTGCGGCAGGCGGCGACGGTCGCCATAATGCACGATCAGCAGCAGGCGCACCAACAGGGGCGTGGTAACCAGCCGTTCCGCCCCTTCTCCCAATCGGGCGCGGCGCGCCGCCTCTAGCTGATCCAGGCTGTCGAGCAACTCTTGGGTTTGGGCCTTTTGCTGGCCGACGTCGTGGCGGTAGACGTGCCGGTAAGCCTGTTGCACCAGCTGATGCACCTGCTCCTCGCTCAGGGGACGGACGCGCACCTCGCGGAAGGCCTGACCCAGGGCGGTCGGCCCCTGGTAGGCCGAGGAGCGGCAGGTGACGACAACGCGCATCTCTTCCTGGCGGCCGGTCACCACATCTTCCACCGCCTGGCGCGTCAAAACGCGGTACGTCTCATCCGGCACTTCGTCCAGCCCGTCCAGCAGCAAGAGCAGGCGCTGGCCGCGCTGCCACAGCTGGATGACGAAATCAGGGGGCAGGCCAAAGCTGGTCTGGCGCTCGATCAGGTAATGGGAGAGAAAGGCGATCAGAGTTTTGGCCTGGGCCGGCCCCGGCGGGGAGGCGGTGTCAAGCTGGCGGCGGTAGTCCGCATAAGCGCTCAAGGGGATGAAGATGGGCAGGGGCAGCCGGTCGTCGCTCCAACCCAGGCGCTTCTGCGCCAGGGCCGGGTCATTGTGGCGCAGGGCTTCCGCCAGCGTCCAGGCCAGATGCAGCAAAACGGTGGTTTTGCCCGAACCCGGCCCGCCCACGATGACGAGACGCGGGCCGAGGGTGAGGACCTCACTCAGGGCGATGGTGCGCGTCTGGCTGGGCTCCAACCGGCCGCCGGCCGGGACCTCGGCCGGCACAGTCGCTTCCAGGGGCACGTAAATCTCGGTCAGCGACAGACGCATCACCTGCTCCCCCTTCCGCTTGATGCCCGCCAACTGCACCCAGCCATACTCTTCGCTGACCCAACCCAGGTAGCCGCGCACCTGCTCCTCCAGAGCCGGCCGGTTGGCGGCGGGGTTCAGGGCGGCGTACTCAGCCACCAGAGCTTGAATCTGGTCAGACCCAGCCGGGGTGGGCGACCGGCCGGTGAGCTTCTCCACCAGCGCCACGACGCCACCCAGGGCATCCAAAACGATGATGGCGGCCGGAATCACCACCCCCAGCCACAACAGCCAGCCATTCCAGGGGGGCGGCAACAGCGGCTGCACCCAGGCGCTGACGATCAGGAGCAGCGCGGAGACACCCGCTATCAAAAGCAAGGTCCATAGGATGGTTCGGCGCATGGGTATCTCCTGAAGGGTGAAGGTGGTTGGGCCAGCCACCTACGGCGCGCGCAACAGATAGTCGGGTGTGCGGGGCAGAGCCAGGGCGGCGCGCAGGTCAGCGGCGTGTTCCATCTCGTGGTGGGGCCAGATCGCCAGCCAATGATAAAGAGTGGGAATATTTCCGGCCGGCGTGTGGAAAGGTTCAGCCCAGGCCGCTTCGTCCAATGCCCCGGCCGCCTCCAGCAGTTGCTGGCGCGTCGTCTGAAACAGCGCCCACAGCGCGTCCCACGCCAGGTGGCCGTAGGCTGCCACGCTGCGGGCGTTGAAAGCGGCGAAGGTAGGGGCGTCCTCCCAGGCCGGGGCGGCGCGTTGCAGCAACCCTTGCCGGGCGTAGACATCCCAACCGATGAGATGAGCCAGGAGGCCGGTCAGGGGTTGGTCGCCCCACAGCGGGCGCGTGGCGCGTTCGGCCGGCGGCAACAGATCGATCAGGGCGCGCAGCTCGCGGCGGGCGGCGCGGGTTGCAGCCAGAAGCAGGGCGGCCGGCCCCACCGCCCGGCGGGGTAGATCGGAGCGGGCGCGCCAGGCGGCGATCTCCTCCGCGTGCATCCGGTCGTGCCGGTAGCGCAAACGCACCCACAACAAGGGCGTGGTCTCACGCCCCAGACTGGCAATGGGGTGGGTGTGCAGAGTCGCGTCGGGCAGTTGAGCCAGGGCGTTAAGGTAAGCCTGGCGCTCTTTGAGGCATAGAGCCAAAGCCACATCGAGCGAGAGGGGGCGGTGGTGGGCCAACCAGTCGGCGTTGCGCGCATCGAGCGCCTCCAGGCTGTCGGGCGCATCGGTCACCTCCCGCCCCCCGGCCAGCTGCGCCAGCCAGTGAGCCACCAGGCCATCCCACCAGCCGATGTGCGCCAGGACATCTTGGGCCGTCCAATCATCCCAAATGGGCAGTGTGGTCAGGGTCGCGGCCGGCACGCCAACCAGACCCCACAGCAAACGCGCCCGCTCAGCGTGCAGTCGCGCCAGATAGTGTTGCCGCCAGACAGGCCAGGCGGTCGGCTCAATGGCTACCATACAACCCTCCTCGCAGGAACGGCCGGCCGCACCGCCGCCCCCGATTGGCTCTTATCTAAACCTGAAATGATACCTCAAAGCGAGCAGAAGCAGTACAATGGGTGTATGTTCACAGGCGATCAAATCATCTCTAGATTGTCCGAGCATCAACCTCGGGCTAACATGCGCTTCCAGCGGACGGTCGCTTCGCTCGCGCTGCTGACGTGCAGGCCATTAGACGGATCTTTCTAAAAGAGCGGCCCGGCCGCAAATAATTCTAGAAGAAGCGTCGCGTTGCAATGCTGGTTGGCCCCAAAAGTGCCCAGGTAAGAAACCTGGCCGGCGGGGCGTCTATAGAGGTGGACGGTACAACAAGATAACTTACCCATGCCCCTGTCCTATCTAGCAGGAGAGGGGAGCATGGCGGCAAAAAGGTATAGCAAGGATGCAAAAAGAACGTGTGATCATCATTGGCTCGGGGCCGGCCGGCCTGACAGCAGCTCTGTACACGGCGCGGGCGCAACTCAACCCGCTGGTCATTGTGGGCAATCAGCTGGGCGGCCAGGTAGCCATCACCTATGAAGTGGAAAATTATCCCGGTTTTCCAGAGCCGTTGAGCGGCGCGGAACTGGTGGATTTTATGCAACGCCAGGCGGAACGCTTCGGGGCACGCTATGCCTATGACGAGGTGGTAGCGGTGGATTTCACCCAGGGTTCCCCCTTCTACGTCAAGACACACAGCCAGGAGTATCAAGCTGAGGCGGTGATTGTGACGGCCGGGGCCTCGCCGCGCCAACTCAATGTGCCCGGCGAAACGGAGTTCACCGGCAAAGGCGTCAGCTACTGTGCCACCTGCGACGGTTACTTCTTCCGTGGCAAGGATGTCATGGTGGTGGGCGGTGGGGATAGCGCCATCGAAGAGGCGATCTTCCTGACGCGCTTCGCCAACAAGGTGGAAGTGGTGCATCGGCGTGAGGAGCTGCGGGCCGGGGCGACACTGCAAAAGCGCGCCTTCGCCAACGACAAAATCTCCTTCCGCTGGAACACCCAGGTAACCGGCATCCATGGCAACGGCGCGGTCAATACCGTCACCTTGCAAGACCGTGTCAACGGCGAGCAAGCCCAACACCCCACCGAAGGGGTGTTCATCTTCATCGGCCATTACCCCAATAGCAATTTCCTGGTCGGGCAGCTGGAAATGGACGAACAGGGGTATGTCATCACCGATGAGCTGATGCGCACCAGTGTGCCGGGGGTGTTTGCGGCCGGCGAAATCCAGGACCCGATTTACCGCCAGGTGGCGACATCGGTGGGGCAGGGATGCGCCGCCGCCATGCAAACGGAGAAGTGGTTGAGCGAGCGCGAATAAGCGCCTGCGACTGTTTGACCTGGGCGTATGAGGGGGGGGGGGGGGGGGGGGGGGGGGGGG
>DAOTXO010000004.1:0-186760 GCA_034435495.1 Anaerolineae bacterium | reverse complement strand
GCCGGACGCCGGCTGGCGTCCGGCAGACCGATCACCTAAGGTATTCACGCCCTCAGATAGCGATCAAACCAGCGCCGGATGTGCTCCAGGCGCGCCACGCGCCGGTCGGTGCGGCCGCCGCGTGAAAGATCGTGCGTTTCGCCGGGGAAAAGCACCATCTCCGTCTCCACCCCCAACACTTTGAGCGCGACATAAACCTGTTCTGCCTGTTCCAGATTGGTGCGGTAATCTTCCTCGCTGTGAATGATCAGGGTGGGGGTGCGAGCATTGCCGATCTGGCTCAAGGGGGATTGTTGCCAGTGGCGCTCAAAATCTTGCCACGGGTCGCCCACGCCGGCCAGAATCTTCCAGCCCCAGTTGAAGTCGCAGCTGCCATACATGCTGATCCAGTTGGCTACCAGGCGTTGAGCCACGGCTGCCTTGAAGCGGTGGGTGCGGGTAATAATCAGGGTGGTCATGAAGCCACCGTAACTGCCGCCAGTGACGCCAAAGCGTTCCACATCCACGTAAGGTAGGCCGGCCATGTGATCGGCCCACGCCATGACGTCGTCGTAATCCGCGCTGCCCCAACGGGTGTGAATGGCGCGGGCGAAATCATCTCCATACCCCTGACTGCCCCGTGGGTTGCAAAAGCCCACTACGTACCCCTGCGCCGCCAGGTAATGGAACTCGTGCATAAAGCGGTTGCCATATTGCGTTTGAGGGCCGCCGTGAATTTGCAAAATGGTCGGGTAGCGCCGGCCGGGGTCAAAGTCAGGCGGCGTCATCATCCAACCATGCAGCCGGCCGTCATCCGGCCCCGGAATCCACATCTCCTCGACGCCGCCCAGGCGCACCGCCTGTAACCAGGCGTTATCATGCGTCAGCTGGCGGCTCTCGCCGCTCTCTAAATCCAGCCAGTACAGCTGCCCCGCTTCGTGGAAGGTGCTGTTGACATAGGCCAGGTAGCGCCCACTGGCATCAAGTTGATAACCCAGCACCGCGCCGGCCGGCGTCAGGCGTTCATATTCCCCAGTCTCAACGTTGACACGCAACACCGGCTGGTCGCCGCGCAGCGTGGCGCTGGCGTAGAGCCAGCGCCCATCAGGCGACCATTGCGGGGCAGCATCACCCGCCAACGCAGCGTACACATCCCCATTGGTCATCTGGCTAAAGTGCAAGTCGCGTTCGGCCGTCAGGTTGCGCGCTTGGCCGCCATCGGCCGGGGCCAGATAGAGGCAGGTGTTCTGCCACCAGCTTTCCTTGTAGCGCCGTCCCAAATAAGCGATCTGGCTGCCATCTGGCGCATAGCTGGGGCTGTGTTTACTCCCTTCATGTGTTGGCAGCAAGGTGATCTCGCCGCCGGCGGCTGGCACGGTATACAGTTCTACTGCATCATCATCAAAATCGGGATCGGGGGACCGGTTGGAAACAAAGAGCAACGTCGCGCCATCGAGTGACCAACAGGGCGCGCTTTCATCGTAATCACCGCTGGTCAGCTGGCGCGTCTCGCCACTGTCCACCTCCAACACCCAGATGTGGGTATGTTCCGCAGGCAAATAGCCCGCCCCATTGAGCTTGTAAACGACTCGCGTGATGTGACGCGCCACAACGCCCAGCTTCTTCTTCTGCTCATCCGCTTCCCGTTCCAGGGCGGCCGCGTCCTTCTGGCGAAAGGCAAAGGCAATCCGCTTCCCATCCGGCGACCAGGAAAAACCTTGAAAGCTGCCCTTCAAATCTGTCACCGGCTGCGCCTCGCCGCCATCAAAAGGAATCACGTAGAGCTGCATCTGCCCTTCTTCCTTGCGGTTGGAGAGAAAAGCAATCTGTCGCCCATCTGGCGACCAGCGCGGGCTGGCGTCAACGTGATTGCCATAGGTAAAGCGACGCGCTGCGCCGTCGTGGGTGCTGATGACCCACAGGTTGCTGTAACGTTTTTCTGTCTGGCGGTCGATCCGTTCACGCGTCAGCGCAATGGAGCGCCCATCCGGGGCAATTTGCATGGCAGTCACGCGCTCAAATTGATAGAGGGTATCAGCAGCGGCCAGGGTCTGGGCCGCAACGTCGGAATTGGACATACATGCCTCCAGGCGTGAGTCTAACGTCATCCAGGATGGCGGGGGGGCTTGGCGACCTGCCCCCCATCACCGGACACTTTAACTATACCTTGCTTAGTCACGACTTGCCATCCTCTGTTCAACACGAGGCAACCATCGGCGTTTATTTGTACACCAGCGTCCCCTATGGTAAGATTTGCCCATGCTGGGCAACGCCCATCCCCAATGACGGAAGCTTGATCTCGATGTTGTCCATCAAAGGCAGGTAGAGCTATGCAGATCAAAAACACCCCCATCATGCTGGCAGCCATGTTTGCGCTGGGGTTTGCGGTGGGTCTGTTTATCTTCGGATGGGGGCTAACGCCTGTCCGCTTCATGGATGGTGGGCCGCAACACCTTTCAGAGACAGACTTAAAAAATTATGTGGCCGCTCTGGCCGACGCCTATAGCAGCGACGGCAGCATCACGCGTGTCAAAGGGGCTCTGTGCAACTGGGACCGCGTTGAACACGAGGATGGGGCTGCTGCCGCCGCCATCACCGAATTGGCGGATCGGGAAGCCGACCCGGCCTATCAAAGTCGGCTACGACTGATAGCTTCCGTCCTGCAAGAGGGAGGGGGTTGCGCCGCCTTCAATGCTGCCAGCGCTCCGGCGGCGGACGAAGAGGGTCGCTCACCATTTCTGACCATCTGCGGCGGCTTGCTACTCCTGCTGCTGGCAGGCCTGGCCGTGGTCTACTTCTTGCGCCAACGCCAGGCTCCCAAGCCTGGGGCGGTCGAGTCGCATGGGGGCGGTGTAGCGCAAGGGCGTATCCCGGAGCTGACGCCGGTGGACGAGCCGGATAGCCCGCCTTCACCTGGCTTCCGCCCCCGTCCAGCCGTTGTCCCGCCACCTGAACCCGAACCAGAGCCAGAACCGCTAGATGAAATCGACATCATTCCTCTAGCCGGCTTTGAAACCACCTACGTGCGCGGGGATGATAGCTACGACAAATCCTTCACGATTGAAAACGCCAGTGGGGATTTCCTGGGCGAGTGCGGCGTCAGCGTTAGCGAGGTCCTCGCTGGTGAAGGGGTACGCAACATCACCGCCTTTGAAATCTGGCTCTTCGATAAAAATGATACCCACACTGTAACCAAAGTTGTCATGAGCGAGCACGCTTACCACGATGGGGCGATGCGCGCCAAGCTGGCAACGCGGGGCGAACCGCTCCTGGCAGAGGTGGGTGAAGTCATCGCTCTGGAAACGGCCGCCTTGATCATCAACGCTGAAATTAAGGAGATTGTGTACAATCCCCTGCACGGCCCCAGTCACAGCATCTTTGAGCGCTTCAGTGTTCATCTGTCAGCCTGGGTGAAAGGAGACGGAACTGAAGCGGGTTGAGCCGCGGCCGCCGGCCGGCGACGCTCCAGACGTCAGGCGGGTCAGGCAACGACCCGCCTTTTTTATTGGTTGATCGGTTGGCAAGTGGATGGAAACCCTAACCTATGTGATTGACAGGATGGCGCACGGTGGCCAGACTTTAGGGCGCGACCGTCAGGGGCGCGTCATCTTCACCTCCTTTGCCATTCCAGGGGAGCGAGTGCGGGTCGCTGTACCCGACAGCGCCCGACGCCATGCCCACGCGACTTTGCTGGAAGTACTCACCCCCTCGCCAGAGCGGCGCACGCCGCGCTGTCCGCACTTTGGGGTGTGCGGTGGGTGTCATTTTCAGCATATCGACTACCCGGCCCAGCTGCGCTACAAACAACAAGTCGTGCAAGATCAGTTGCAACGCCTGGCCGGCCTGAAAAAGATTCCCCTGCGCCCCATCCAGGCCAACCCCCGCCCCTGGGAGTACCATCATTCATTGACCCTCAGCCCGGCTTCCTCTGGGTCGGGTCTGGGCATGTGGTCGCCGGGTCAACAGGCGGTTATCCCCTTGCAAACCTGTTACCTCGTCCCTCCCGATGTGCGCGCCCTATTGGGTGAACTTGACCTGGAGCTCGCCGATCTGCGCCGCCTGACAGTGCGCCAGGGAGATGATGGGGCCCTGTTGCTGGCTTTCGAGACCCAGGAGGCGGACGCGCCGGAGGTGGAAACGGATGCGCCCCTCTCCATTGCGCTGGTCATGCCGGATGGAGTGGCGGCCACCTTGATTGGCGAGCCGGAGACATGGCACACGGCGGCGGAACGTTCTTTTCGTGTTCCGGCCGGTTGCTTTTTCTACCCGAACCCAGGGGCCGGCCTGCTGGCGCAAATTGTGCAACGTTACGCCGCCCGCCGGCCGGCGCCACGCATCATCGAAGGCTATAGTGGGGTGGGTTTGTTAACCGCTCAACTCGCCTCGCAAGCCGCCGATGTGGTCGCCATCGAAGTTAATGAGGACGCTGTGGCGGCCGCGGCCGCTAACCTGGATGATTGCGACAACCTGGCTATTTACAATGACTGGCTGGAGGATGCCCTGCCAGCGCTGCCCCCGGCCGCCGACCTCATGCTGCTCGACCCCCCGGCCGAAGGGTTGTCACCCGACGCCCTGGCGGCTGTACTGGCGGCCCGGCCGGCGCGCCTCATCTACAGCGGCAGCGACCTGGCTACCACGGCCCACGCGGCGCGCGCGCTGGCGGCCGGCGGTTACAGCCTGGCGGAGATGCAACCGCTGGATATGTTGCCCCAGACATACCATGTTCACACGGTGGGGTTATGGCAGCTCCAGTAACGGGCCGGCCGGCCGGCGCTCCCCGCCGCATTGCGATGGTAGGCCCTTTTGGTTTCCACCCCAAGAAAACAATGCGCGCTCGTGCCTTCCGCCTGGCGTGCGCCCTGACCCGACGAGGCCATACAGTCGCCATCTGGATGCCCCCCTGGCACACGCCACAGGAAGCCGACCGCACCTGGCGCGAACAAGGCGTCGGCATCTCTTACGTCAGCCTGACCGGCGGCGTATTGGGCATCACCGGTCGCCTGACGCGCCAGGTTCTGGCCTGGCAACCCGACGTAGTGCACTGCTTCAAACCAAAAGCGACCAGTGGTCTGGTCGCCTGGCTGCTGTGGCACACCCACCGCCGCCGTCTCCACCTGGTGATGGATAGCGACGATTGGGAAGGCTGGGGGGGGTGGAACGAGCGCGAAGCCTATCCTCGTCTGGCCAAACACTTTTTTGCCTGGCAGGAGCGTTGGGGAATGCGCCACTGCCACACCTTGACCGTCGCCAGCCGCGCCCTAGAAACCCTGGCCTGGGGCCTGGGCGTCCCGCATGAGCAGGTGGTCTATCTGCCCAATGGGCCGGGGATCGAACCCTCCCCCGGCACGCTGCGCCCCTCTTTGCCCCATCCCACCGTACTTCTCTACAGCCGCTTCTTTGAGTTTGATGTCCAGCGTCTGGCGGCTGTTCTTGAGCAAACTCACCACCGCCTGCCCAATTTAAGGATTCGGGTGGTGGGGGAAAGTCTGGAGGCGGCCGATGGAGCGCGCCTGCACGCTCTGTTGACTCAGGCTGGCCTGCATGACCGGGTGGAGAACGCCGGCTGGGTGGCGGAACAAGATGCGCCAACGCTCATCAGTCAGGCGGATGTCGGCCTGTATCTGATGGACGACACCCTGCTCAACCGCACCAAATGTCCTGTCAAGCTGGCGGATATGTTATCGGTCGGTCTGCCGGTGGTCGCCGAGGCAGTGGGGCAGACGCCGGAGTATGTGCGTCACGGTGAAACGGGCTGGCTGGCCCCCAGTGGCGATGTGGCCGGTGTGGTGACAGGCCTCACCACACTCCTGACCGACGAAACGCTGCGGCAGCGGCTGGCCCAGGGGGCGTGGCGCCATCTGCAAGCCCACTTCACCTGGGAAAAGCTGGCTACTCTGGCTGAAAACGCCTACGCCCCCCGGTAAGCAGGCCTGCTGCCCGGCTCCCATCATCTTTTACACATTTTTTACACCCGTTTTGCACCTTTTTGGCGAAAGTCCCGTATTCTGAAATAAGAACTGAGCCAACACATGCCTGGTTCAGTTCAAGGATTAGCTTATGGGTCTCTCACGTCGCGACTTTCTACGTTTGGGCGCTTTAGCTGCCGCCACCGGCGCCGCCACAGCCTGCCATGGGCGTCCTCCTTATCTGCCCACCTTTCCCTCAGGCAACGACGTTACGCCCACCCCCTGGCCCACCCCACCCCCCATCTCAGCGCCGCCGGCCGCCATCAGTCGGGAAGCACGCCTGCTCAACCGCGCCGGCTATGGGCCGCGTCCAGGTGACGTGGAAAGGGTGCAGGCGATGGGTTTTGAGGCTTATCTGGAACAGCAACTTAACCCGGAAACGTTACCCGACACAACCTGGGAAAGCATCGCGGCTGGCCTGCCTTTCTATCACCAATCCCTCCCCGACCTGCTGGCTATTCGCGAAGAAGAACGGGCCGGTTTGCTGACCGATCTGTACATCGTCACCCTGGGGGCAGCCCTCTATTCGGAGCGGCAACTGTACGCCGCCATGGTAGAGTTTTGGTCTGATCATTTTTACATCTACTTGCGCAAAAACGAGGCCATGTTGCCGCTCAAACTTGTGGATGATCGGGACGTCATTCGCCCCCACGCCCTGGGAAACTTCCGTGACCTCCTGGTTGCCTCGGCCCATAGCCCTGCCATGCTGGCCTATCTGGACAATGCTTTCAACCGCAGGGGGGCGCCCAACGAAAATTATGCTCGCGAGCTGCTGGAGCTCCACACCCTGGGGGTTGTCAGTGGCTACACCCAGAACGATGTCCTGGAAACCGCCCGCGCCCTCACCGGCTGGACGGTTCCACGCACGGCCCTGGAAAGCAACACCGGACCTGTTCAGGCGACGCTGGTTCCCCTCCTGCACGATGACGACGCCAAAACCATCCTGGGCCACACCTTCCCGGCCCATCAAGGGGAACAAGACATCTGGCAACTGTTGGACATGCTGGCCAGCCACCCGGCCACAGCCCACCACATCGCGACCAAATTGGTGCGCCGCTTTGTGGCGGACGAACCGCCGCCAGCTTTGACACAAGAGGTGGCCCAAACCTTTCTCAACAGCGGCGGCGACATCAAAGCCATGTTACGGGTCATTTTTCTCAGTGAAGCCTTCGCGACCGCCCCGGCCAAACTGAAGCGTCCCTATCACTATCTCCTCTCAGCCTTACGCGGCCTGGCGGTGCGGCCGGGGGCCGATAGTGACATCGGACGCTGGCTCAACGCCATGGGGCAAACACTCTTCGGGTGGCCTGCTCCCAATGGTTATCCCGATGTAGCCGCCGCCTGGCAGCACAATCTTTTGCCGCGCTGGAATTTTGCCCTGGCGCTGTGTCAAGGCGTCAACCCCACCTTGACCCCTCCCTGGGATGAGCTGCGCCTGGCGCTGGGCACAACGCACGTTAACACTCTGTTACAAGCCTTTGGTCGCTGGTTGTGGCAACGTGAGCTGGACGCTGACACACTGGCCGGGCTGCACGACTATATCGGCGCTGATCAGTTAGACACCGACGAGGCGGAGGCGCGCTGGCGTGAAGCTGTGGCGCTGCTGCTAGCCGCCCCTCCCTTTCAATGGATGTAAGGTTTTGCCTTCATCCAGGTAAACAATAGGAAATCACCATGCCCCTTTCTCTGACTGGTTGTGATGAATATGTGCGTTTAAGCCGCCGACGCTTTTTGAGCGGTGGGTTTCAAACAGCCGCTGCTCTGGCTTTGCAAGGGTTGTGGCCGGCCTGGTTGCCCCAAATCGCTCTGGCAGACCCCCACGTAGGGCCGCGCGGCGACACCCTGGTGTGTCTCTTCTTGCGCGGCGGCGCAGATGGCCTGAACATCGTTGTCCCTCATGGAGAGGAGGCTTATTATGCCCAACGCCCGCAGTTGAGCATTCCCCGGCCGGATGATTCGGCCGCTTTGAAAGCGCTCGACCTGGATGGCTTTTTTGGGTTGCACCCGGCCCTGAGCGCCTTGACTCCACTTTACCAGGCCGGCGACCTCGCCTTTATCCACGCCACCGGCGCGCCGGACGAATCTCGTTCCCACTTCGTAGCCCAGGCTTTGATGGAGCAAGGGGTCAGCCCGGATTACACCGGCTGGCTGGCGCGCCATCTGGCAACGCTGGACACCCAAAACACCTCACCGGTGCGGGCGATTGGTATTGGGGACGCCGTGCAAATGGCGCTCTTGGGGCCGGCCCCGGCCACCCTCGTCCCTTCGGTGGACGACTACCAACTGGCCGCCCACCCGGACGAGCAACCGTCCCTGATGCGCCTGCTGCAAACTATGTACGCCGCCGATCCCCTGGCCGGGCCGGCCGGCCAGACCCTGGCCGCCCTGACCTTGATGGAGCAGGTGCGCCAAAACCCTAGCCGGGGCGTCACCTATCCTACCCAGCCTATTGGGCAGGCGTTGCAAACGGTGGCCCAACTCATCCACGCCGAGGCGGGCGTCGAAGTGGCCTGCGCCAACCACGGGGGCTGGGACACCCACGCCGGACAGGGGGGTACGACCGGTCAAATGGCGACCTTGCTCACCAGTCTGGGCGAAGCGCTGCGCGCTTTCTACGAAGATTTGGGGGATAAAATCGACCAGGTGACGCTGGTGGTGATGTCAGAGTTCGGCCGGCGCGCCGCCGAAAACAACAGCGGCGGCACCGATCATGGACACGGCAACGTTATGTTCCTCCTGGGGGGTAGCGTCCAGGGCGGACAGGTTGTCACCCACTGGCCTGGTCTACAACCGGAGCAGTTGGTGGGCACGGGCGACCTGGCGATCACGATTGATTACCGCGACATTTTGGGTGAAGTTGTACGCCAACGCCTCAGCAACCCACGCGTCGCCGATGTGTTCCCCGGTTACACCATCACCGAACGCGGCTTGGTGCAAACCCGGTTCTAGATCATCACGGGGCGGGTTAGGCAACCTGCCCTTATCCAACCCTATCCACCCCTGGCGACGTGGGGCAGTCGTTCATCAGGCGTGGGGCAGGAACCTTGTAAGCAAGCCCAACGTTGTATATGATGGGGACAGTAGCCTGGATACGTCTGGGCTGCGTTAACATCTCAATGGCGCCGTCTTGATGTCGGCCGCCTTCCCCACGCTAACTAAGCGCACGCTTTGGGCACTGTGCAAGGAGAACCCACATGTTGCCACGCCGCCCTATTCTTCTCGCTCTTTATATGAGCCTATGTCTCGCTTTCCTCATTGCCTGCCGCGATCAGACACTGCCCGCAACGCCTACGACCTCCATCTCTGAGCCAACCGTCGCGCCCACAGCGACACCGCCGGCCGAGAGTGTAACCATCGATTGGCCCCCTCAACTGGTGTACAGCAGCCCCACCCCCGGCGAAGAAACGCTGCTGGATGGGGCCATCACCTTGCGCTTTGACCAGCCGATGGATCAGGCGTCTGTGGCCGGGGCCCTCTCCGTTCTGGCCGTAGGGGCGGCCGCTGAGACACAAGGCGACCTGACCTGGCCCCGCCCCGACACCCTCATCTTCACGCCACGCGGCAACCTGGCGCGCCAGCAGCTGTATGAACTTAACCTGACCACCTCGGCCCGCGCAGCCAATGGGCAAGCCCTACGCGCCCCGGTCACTCTGGCCTTTGAAACGGTGGGATACCTGGCTGTGGCCCAGACGCTGCCGGCCGCCGATGCGCACAATGTTCAGGTGGACGCTGCCATCACGTTGTTTTTCAACCGTCCAGTCGTCCCCCTGGTCGCCACAGGACAACAGGCCGACCTACCCCAGCCTTTAACCTTCGATCCCCCGGTAACCGGGGTAGGGGAGTGGGTCTCCAGCAGTATCTATCGCTTTACGCCCGATGTTCTGGCCGCTTCGACGGTGTATCAAGCCACCGTGCCGGCCGGCCTGACGGATGTCAGCGGCGGCGTGTTGGCAGATAACCATACCTGGAGCTTCACCACCACCGCGCCCAAAGCGATCCAGTTTGAACCCCCTCCCAACGCCGACAGCATTCCCCCCACCCAGGCTATCTCCATCACCTTCAACATGCCTATGGATCGGGCCAGCGCCGAAGCCGCCATTGTATTGGAGCCGGCCGCTGAAGTCAGCCTCAGCTGGAGCGATGACAGTCGCCGCGTGACGCTCACGCCCAACGGCTTGCTGGCGATGGAGACCCGCTACCGAATTCTGGTGGACGAAGGCACCCGCAGCGCCGTGGGTCAGGCCCCGATGGAGCGCGCCGCCTCCTCTACCTTCACCACCTACCCCTTCCCCCAGGTCGAGAGCGTCTGGCCCCGTTCAGGCGAAGAGCTGTATTACCTCTCCAACTCCATCGGCATTCAGTTCGCCTCCCCCATGGCCCTGGAGATGCTGGAGGGGCGTATTCAGGTTGAGCCTCCGCTGGAGGGTGTCAATTACTACCTCGACCCCGCCGGCATTTACCTCAATGTAGGCGGGGATATGACGCGCCGCACGACCTACCAGGTCACCATACCGGGGGATGCGACTGATATCTACGGCAATCCTCTGGGGGAAGATTATGTCTGGAGCTTCACCACAGCTGATTATCCCCCCCTGGCCTCTCTGAATCTGCCCCACGAGATCGCCCAACTGAGCGTCTCTTTTCCCACTACCGTGAACATCCTGCACCGCAAGCTTTCCGGCCTGCACATCGCCCTGTACGACTTCGAGGGAGAGATCCCAGTTGAGCGGCTCAGTCAGGGCTACTACGGTTACGACCCCAATCAGCCGCCGCCAACCGGACTGGTGCGCTCCTGGGACCTGACGCTCGATCCCCTCAGCGATGATCTCCAGACCGTGAATCTGCCGCTGGCGGAGGGGGGTGTCCTGCCGACAGGAGTGTACTATGTGGCGCTCAACTCGCCTGACCTGGACATCGAAAACACGCGCTGGTGGCAAAGGCAGCAAGCCTTGTTGATCGTAGCAGATGTCAACCTGACCGTTAAGGAAACACCGGAGATGGTCTATGTCTGGGCTACCGACCTGGCAACGGGTCAACCAGCGGCCGGCCTGAATCTCACCTTTTACCGAGAGGGTAGCTCCTTCGCCACAGCTATCACCGATAGCCAGGGGCTGGCGCAAGCGCCCAAATCAATCGAGGAAACGCAAGATTATTACAGTTTCGGTTTGTTGGTGACCAGCAACGCGCCTGGGCAGACAGGCTTTGGCGTAGCCGGCATCGATTGGAATCTGAGCGTCGAGCCGTGGCGACTGGACGTGCCCTTCGCCGGTCTGACAACGGAGCCGCTGCACTGGTATGTGATCAGCGACCGCCCCATCTACCGCCCCGGCGACACCGCCTACTTCCGGGGTTATGCCCGCGACGACAACTTTGGTCGCTACACCCTGCCGGCCGACCTCACCTCGGTGCAGGTCACCATCCAAAACGTGGACGCCTACGGTGCAGAACTTGCCCCGCCGATAGAGTTCGATGTCCCCGTGGATGAAAATGGGGGCTTCAGTTGGGAGACCAACCTGCCAGTAGATGGGCCCCTGGGGACCTATCAGGTTTCCCTGCGCCCCGCCGGGCAAACCCCGGAGCTGTATTATGATCCGGCCCCACTGAGCTTCACCGTGGCGGAGTACCGTGCGCCAGAGTTTCTGGTGGAGGTCACGCCTGAGGTGACGGAAGCCTTGCGCGGCGAGGAGGTAACGATCACCATCAATGCCAGCTACTTCTTTGGCGGCCCGGCCACCGACCTGGAAACCTACTGGACGGTGTACGCCGCCCCCTACGAACCTGATTGGCAAGGCCCCTGGTATAGCTTCCGCAACGATGACCAGACCATCTTCGGCGGGGGGTTCTTTGGCGCGCCGAACCCTCTGGGCGACTATGTCTTAAACGGCCAGGGACGAACGGATGCCAACGGTCAGGTGCAGATCACGCTGCCGGCCGATCTGCTGCCTGAAGATACCAATGGCAGTCGGCGCGTCACCATCGAAGCAACGGTGCTCGACATCACCCAATTCCCAGTGGCGGCGCGCAGCGCCGTTGTCTTGCATCAGGCGGAGGTTTACATTGGCATCCAACCCAATGAGTACCTGAACATCGCCGGCCGGCCGGCGTCCGTCAACCTGCTGACCCTCGACCGCGCCAACCAACCGGCCGGGGAAATTCCTTACGAGGTGATTTTCTACCAGCGGGAGTGGCGCAGCGAGCGTCAACAAGTCTTCGGCAGTTACGAGACCGTCTGGGAAGCGGTGGACACGGAGGTGGCCCGCGTCAGCGGTGTAACAGACGCCCAGGGCCAGGGGCAGGCCAGTTTCACCCCGGCCGAAGGCGGTTCGTATGTGGCCCGCGCCACTGCCGTCGACACGGCCGGCCGCACCTATACCAGCAGCGCTTTTCTCTACGTCCTGAGCGATGACTTCGCTGGCTGGCGCAGCGACAGCCGCGACCGCAGCATGACCCTGGTGGCGGATCAACCGGGTTATCAGGTGGGTGACACAGCTCAGATTTTGGTGCAATCTCCCTTCAACCAGCCGGTCGCCGCCTGGCTGACCATCGAACGGGGCAATGTGTTGGAGCAAGAGGTGATCATACTGGAAGGGCCGAGCGCTGTGTTGGACATCCCCCTCACCACCGATTATGCTCCTAATGTCTTTGTCACCGTAACTGCCATCAAAGGGGTGGATGGGAGCGACCTGCCTTATGCTGATATGCGCCTGGGCATCGTCGAGCTGGTGGTGGAGCCAGAACCATTTGCTCTCCAGGTGGCGGTGACAGCCGACCCGACCCAGGCTGAACCGGGCAGCGCTGTGACCTACACCATTCAAGTGACTGACATCACCGGCCGGCCGGTGCAAACCGACCTAACCCTGGCCCTGGTCGACCTGGCAGTTCTCTCGCTGAAAGATGACAACGTCCCTCCCATTCTGGACGCCTACTACGAACGCCAGCCGCTGCGCAGCCAGATGGGGGCCGGTCTCTTGCTTTCGGGCGAAGGGCTGGAAATCGAAGAGCCGGTGGAGTTCCTGGGTGGCGGCGGCGGCGGGGATGGCGCGCTGGCTGAATCAAGCTTCGCCTTGCGCACCGACGAGGATAGTCGCGTGCGCCAAGATTTCCGCGACACCGCCTACTGGGCGGCCGCCATCCGCACCGACGCCAATGGACAGGCGTCCACCAGCGTCACCCTGCCCGATAACCTCACCACCTGGCGGCTGAGCGTCAAAGCCATCACCCTCGGCGATGCCTCTCCCCAGGTGGGGCAAACAACTCACGACATCCTCTCCAGCCTGCCGCTGCTCATTCGCCCGGTCACCCCCCGCTTCTTAACCGTGGGGGACATCGTGCAGTTGGGGGCGGTGGTCAACAATAATCTGGCGGAATCGGTGGAGGGAGTCATTTCGCTGGAGGCGGCCGGGGTGGAGCTGCTGGTTCCGCCGGACAGCTCTGTGACCATTCCAGGGCGCAGCAGTCGCCTGGTACGCTGGCCTGTGCGCGTGCTGGATGTCTCGGCCGTTGATCTGACCTTCCGGGTGGTCACCGGCGACCGGCAAGATGCCACCAAACCCACTCTCAGCCGCGACCCCAATGGCCTGTTACCGGTCTACCGTTACAGCGCCCATGACATCGTGGGGACGGCCGGCGTCCTGGACGCGGCCGGCCAGCAGGTGGAAGCTATCCTATTGCCCCCCGACCTGGATGACCGCCTGGGCGGGCTGACCATGAGCCTCACTCCGTCGCTGGGGGCGGCTATGCTGGAATCGCTGGCAGTTCTGGAGCAGGAACCCTATCTGCTCGATTGCGCCCACGCGGTTGCGGATCGCCTCTTGCCCAATGCCGCCGTCGCCCAGGCGCTGCAGGCGTTGGCGCTGGAGCGCGACGACCTGCAGACTCAACTCGACAGCGCGATGCCGGATCAAATTGCCACGTTGACTGCCCTGCAACAGGGAGATGGCGGCTGGAGCTGGTGCGCCGGCGCCAAGAGCCATCCTTTCATCTCCGGCTACACCCTGTTGGCGCTGCTGGAGGCGGAGCAGGCTGGCTACAGCGTCCCTGTCACCACCCTGACAGCAGCCGAAAATTACCTGAAGCGCCACATTCCGCCGGCCGACAGTCTGCGCCAGGCGGACGAAGCCAACCAGCAAGCCTTTTATCTCTACCTGTTGTCGGTGCTGGGCAATGATATTCAGGCCAACACCGATGATCTGTTGGCGATGTGGAGTGGTCAGCTAACAGCCGAATCGCAGGCGCTTTTGATCATGGCCTATGCCAACAATGGCGGCAGCCCCACTCAGGAGAGCCTGTGGAGCGATCTCAACGCCTCGGTTATCCTCAGCGCCACTGGCGCTAATTGGGAAATCGCCGCTGTCGATTATGCCAATCTGAGCAGCGATGTGCGTACCACAGCCGTGGTGTTGCAAGCCCTGGCGGAAGCCAACCCATCCAGCCCCCTGGCGCCCAATGTGGCGCGCTGGCTGATGGGAGCGCGGGAGGCATCGCGCTGGCCGACCGCACACGAAACTGCCTGGAGCATCCTGGCGCTGACGCGCTGGATGGCAGCCACTCAGGAACTGGAGGCGGATTACAGCTACAGCCTCCGCCTCAACGATGCGGTGCTGGGAGAGGATGCCTTTACATCGGAGCGCATTCTGGCGTCGGATGTCTACACCGTTCCCGTGGCGGAACTGAACAGCGCCGATCTCAACTTCCTGGCGTTCGAGCGGGATGCCGGGCCGGGGCGACTGTATTACACCGCCCACCTCGATGCCTTTGTCAGCGCCGACCGTGTGGCGCCAGTCAGTCGCGGCGTCACCGTCCAGCGGACGTATTACGACGCTGCCTGTGACCCCGATCAGGAGAGTTGTGAACCGGTGACAGAGATAACGGCCGGCCAACAACTGCGCGTGGTTCTGACCCTCATCGCACCACACAATCTCTTTTATGTTTTGCTGGAAGATCCGCTGCCCTCTGGCGCAGAAGGGATCGACCCCAGCCTGGACACAAGCGCCAGCGGCTTCCAGGGTAGCGTCACAGGTGATGATTACACCTACGGCTATTGGGGCTGGTGGTACTTCAACAGCATCACCTTTCGAGATGAAAAGGTGGTGTTTACAAGCGAGTTCTTACCGGCCGGGGTGTATCAATACACCTACTACATGCAAACCATTATTCCTGGGACGTACCAGGTGATGCCGGCCGTTGCCCGCCAGGAGTTCTTCCCGGAGCGTTTCGGGCGCTCCGCCGGGCTTGTTCTGACCATCAACGAGCCGTAGCTGCTCAACACCTGGCCCATCCGCCCAGGCGAAACACGCCAACGTCAGATAGTCGAGGCAGGCCTGTGTGTCTGCCTCGACATATTGAGTAGGGGCAGACCTATGTGTCTGCCTCCATTACAACGTCAGATAGTAGGGGCAGACCTGTGTGTCTGCCCCTACGCGTTGGCGCGTCTCTCATCGAACATGAAATAGAGGCTGACCCCTGCGTAATAGACGGCGTAGAGCAGCGAGGCCACGATCAACCAGGCAGACGGCGTGGGCAACTGAATGAGAATGAGGACGTTGATAACACCCCACAACGCGCCCAGGGTTAAATGAAGGCCGCGCCAGCGCTGTGTGCGCGTGGGATAAATATACTTGATGGGCACAAACACCAGCACGGCGCACACCATCACCAGGATAAAGTTGAACATCTGGCTTTGTTGCCACACAAACAGATAAAAGACCAACACATTCCAATAAGAGGGAAAACCCTTGAAGTAATGATCCTCCGTCTTGGCGTCTGTCTGTGAAAACTGGTAGGCAGAGCTGAGAGTGACAGCGGCGATAGCCAGAGTCGCCAGGTTAGGCGGCAGCAACGCGGCCTGGTAGAGAAAAAGGGCCGGCACAATCACATAGGTCAGATAATCCACAATATTATCCAGTAGCGCGCCATCCAACCCACTGGCAAAGCCTTTGGTGTTGAATCGGCGCGCCAGCGCCCCATCGATGCTGTCGATGACCACCGAAACGACCATCCAAACAAGGGCTTCTGACCAACGCGCCTCGAAAATCGCCACGATCGCCAACAAGTCCCACAGGGCGCTGCTGGCCGTCAAAGCGTGAACGCTCCAGGCCAGGGTTTTTTGGGTCAGAGTGGGGGAAATCGCCGACATAGATCGTACCTCCGGGCAGGGTTATAACTCATACAACGAGGGGGAGATCGGCCGGGCTACCCAGCACCGCCTGAGCGCCAGCGCGAATTAGCTCCGCCTGTTCACCAAAACCAGATAAGACGCCTATCCGCCAGGCCCCGGCGCGGCGCGCCGAAGTCATGTCCACTGGTGTATCTCCCACCATCAAACAGACTTGAGGGGAGAGGCCCAACTGCCGGGCGGCGGTTAGAATGGGTTCCGGGTGGGGTTTCAAGCGCCGCGTATCTTGCGCCCCATAGCTCACCGCGGCTACCTGCGCCAATCGGGGAAATTGGGTCAGAAACCGGTCGAGATCAGGGCGGGCGCGGGTGGTGACAAGGCCGATGCGGTAGCGGGCGGCCAGCTGTAACACAGCCTCTTCCACGCCGTGGATAAGATGAAAGCGACCGGCCGGCTGCATCCCACGCCACTGACGCAGCCAGGTGTGTGCGTTGAGCAACCAGTGATCCAGGTGCAACCAATCCATCAAAGTGATCAACGCATTGCCCGACGTCTCCGCCTGCATCACCAGACGCCGCGCTATGCCCCCGGCCCGCGCTCGAAAAAGAGGCTGGAGTCGCCGCGCCAACCGCTGCACCGCTTCATTATCCGTATCGATCAAGGTACCATCGAGGTCAAAAAAGATTGCTTGCAGCGAGGGCCGGACAGGCGGCCAGGCATCAAAGTAAATGTTCATCGCGGAAGAAGATTCAGGCCAGCGGCCAGAAAGACAAGACGCCCAGAGCCACCGCGGTGACGAGGAGATTATCCAGACCGGCCACCGCCACCGCCTCAACGCCGGCCGCCAGCACAACCGTCGTCAGGGCCGGAGCCAGCGCCGCGCCGGGTGTCAACTCCGGCGCACCCGGCATACCCCACAGCGCCAGCCAGGTGAACACAAACCCAAAGACAACAAAGGCCGCCGAGCCTTCCAGGGTGCGGGTGTGGCCGAAAATGGTGTAGCGTCGCCGGCCGCGCGTCCGGCCAATCACCTCCGCCATGCCATCGCCCCACACCAACGGCATCAGCGCCGCCACCATCAGCGGCGGCGTCTCCCAGAACCAATATACCACCAGCGCCGCTGCCAGCGGAAAATAAAATGTTCCCAGATTGCGGGCATCATCTTTGCTGGCCATGGCCTTGAAGAAGTGATAGCGGTTATCCAGCAGCGTTAAAACGGCAAAAAAACCACTCGTCACGATGAATGGCGTTGGGGTGGTGAACAAAAAAGGCACCGCCCAGATCAACATCCCCACCCCGATATGCACCACTTTGCGCGTCAGCTCCGTGCCCCATCCCATCCAGAGGCGCAGCGCCTCAGCCATGCCAATCACAGCAAAAACATACACCGTCGCCAGAAATAAACCCAACCAGAGATTCATAGCGCCCTTTCACGCCACCAGATGTTCATACAACAAGTCGAGGCTGAGATCGGGGCAAACGGTCTCGGCCGTCTGCAACGTCAGGCTGGCGGCAGCCGCCCCCAGTCGCATACACGCCACCGGCGGCATATCGTTCAGCAAACCAAACATAATGGCCGAGGTGATGGCATCACCTGTGCCGGTGCTATCCACAATTTCCCCATACCGGACAGGAATGTAGCCATATTCGCCTGTTGTGGCATAAGCAAAGCCAAAATCGGTGCGCGTCAAAACCGCCATCCCAATACCCAGGGAATGGAGCTGGCGCGCCAGATGTAAGCTATTCTCCGGGTCTTCCGTTAAAACAGCTGCCTGGCATAGCACCGCCGCCTCACGTTCGTTGGGAACCGCCAGTCGGAAATGGCGCAGATAGGGTTGTAATTTGTAGGCCAGCCGCGTCGAGGAGGGATCGGTGCAGATGGGGCGATGGTACTGGGCGCCGAGCCGTACCACCATCTCAATCGTATTCTCCGGCAAACTGCCATCGAAAAAGATCATCTCCGCGTCACGAAAGAGACGGCGATGTTGATACACCGAACCTGGGGTGACCTGCTCCATGACACCGGTGTCGTTGAGCGCCACGGCCAGAGCGCCATCTGGTTCTAACAACGCCATATAGGAGCCGGTGCGTTTGCCCGGCGCCAATTGCACTCGGCTGACATCCACCCCGGCCGCCTCCGTCTGCTGCAACAGCTGCCGCCCGATCTCATCATCCCCCACAGCTGAAAGCATAATGACCTCCGCCCCCAGCCGTCCCAGGTTTTCCGCCACGTTACGAGCCGTGCCGCCGCGAGCGTGGCGCACCCGGGCCGGGTTGGAGGTGTGCGGCTCCAGGCCGGCCGTGGGTTTACCCTTAATATCCAACAGCGCTGCGCCTATAACCAGAACATGGTTGCTCATGTTATCACTCTCCTTACGGGTAGCGCCGGTACGCTCACCTGCTCACTCATCCACATCAGAGCCGTCGGGCCGGGGCCACCAACCAGACATATAGCGCGTGTCGCCGCTGGGGCCTGGGTCGCGCAACGGGTCGGAAAAGGTCTGCCAGTAGCGCAACAGTGTTTGCTGTACCGGGGTCGGCATCTCAAACGCACGCAAATCCACGCTCACCAACTGAATGCCATAGGGACGTAACAGGTGTTCAGCTTCGCGGTGCGTTTGGTTTTGCAACGCCAGATGGGGATCAAAGTCAGGGCCAAAGCGCCGATTGGGATCGACGATTTGATCGAGCTGCACCACGGCCGTGGCCTTAGCCAGCTGCTCCAGGGTTATATCCAGAGGTAAAGTATCCCAGGGCAGCGCCTTGCCGTCTTGCAAAACTCGCTCGGCATAGGCGGCGCGCCGCACGCTCTCCTTATCAAAGGGATACGGGTTAGCCCGGCCAGGCAGATCATCTCCATAGGAGATGCGGAAGGTGACGTAGACATCTAGTTGGAATTCCAGCCCTTCGCGTGTGACCAGGGTGACGTTGGGTTGACTACGTCGCTGCTCCCGCAGGTCCACCGCTGCGCGGACTGTTTCAAAGAGCATCAGCTTGTGCAATCCCCCACCCAGGACACGTTGGAATTGACCCAGGCGTTCGGTGACAATGGCGTCGCTCTCAGAGACCAGAATGTTGCCAGGCCCTCCCAGGCGCAAAAGAGGGGTGGTGGCTCTTTCCTCCTCCAATTTGAGACGGTTGATAAGTAAAGGCTTGACAGACCCCCATGCCAGGTGTCTCAGATAGGCCAGAGCCTGTTCGCGGTCGGGTAGATCGTATAGAACCCGCAGCAATTGGAGGGTGATCTCCACCCCCACGACCACCCCCAAAACAACTGGGATCAGATGGCGCAAAACTCTAGGGTGCGCCAGCTCTAACACGGACAGCAATACTCGCCCTATCGTATCGCGCAAAAAGGGGTAGTCGTTGAAAAAGCTTTCAGCGCCGGGGAACAAAGGGATGAATTCCGAGACTTCCAGGCTTTTGGCCACCAGTAGGTAAACCAACCCCAACAATAAGAGCGCCAGGGCAGTCAAGGCCCGTTGCATTCGGGCAGACGTTTTCTGAACAGGTTGTGGGCCGGCCGAAGGCAACGGCCCCAAACTCATGTGACGCACCTGTGGCAGAGTATAAAAGCGCGCCCCCACTTGAGAAGTGTACGCTTCACCCCGCTGCTGTTGGCGGATGGCTTCATGCCAGGTTTGTTGCCACTGGCCAATCCGTCCGTTCATAGCGGCCTCAGGAATCTGAATGCGCCCCATCACCACAGCGCGAATCTCCACCCCCTGTTGTTGGAACTCATCCGCCAACAGGCGGTAAACGTCGCCGGCCAGATCATGCAGCGGTTCCACCTCTGGTTGTTGCAGAGCATATAACTCGTTCAGCGTCTGGCGAGACAGGATATCCACCAGATGGGCCGCCGCACGGGGAGCCACCCGGTCGTTCCACCAACGTTCACGATTCGGCCCTTCCACCGTTGTGGCATAGAGCGCTTCGGGAATGGCGTGCTCGTCAAAGGGAAAGGGGGCCAAACCGGCCGGGGCACCGTCATTCGATTCCGGCCGGCGCAAACAAAAACGCAGCGTCAGGGACGTCTCCACCGGAATACCATCGCGTGTTGTGGCTTTCAGACCTGTTAGCCGGCATTCGTGCACGCGCAAATCAAACTTTGCCAAAATGATAGATTGAGGCGGCGTCCACAGCAATCCGGGCCCATGTATCCGCAAATCCTTGCCCACTTTGGTCGCCAGGGCCATGTGGGAGGGCACAAAACCAACCCCCCAATCCTTAAAACTTTGAGGTAGTTGCTCCGGTTTGACTATCACTTTTTGGGGCGACCAGACATCACGGAAAGCAAAACGCACCAACAAGCTGATGTTGTTCAGTTCATCCAACGGGCCATTGATGGGTAGAACCACCCGCGCCCCAAAGCGCAATGTCAGCGCCGTGGCAATAGCTCCGCCCAACGTCCACAGCAGAAAGCCAGCTTCATATAGATGCGCCCCCTGCGTATCGCGCCATACAGAACCCACCATGCCGGCTCCCAGCGCCACCCGGGCGATCAAGGAGACCTGGGCCAGCGTCCCCAAAAGAACCCCGATGATCAAACCAGGCAACGTCAACAGCGCCAGGGGCAACTCCGTTCGCGCCTGCAACAACCAATAAGCCCAACCACTCCCCGCAAGGAGAAAGGCCAGGAATATTCCTCCTTTTTGGAAGGAGGCTCTGGTTGGGGAAGCGGTGGACGCAGCTTTAACCTTACGTTTCAAGGCGCTCCTCAGGATGACCGGCTCAATGATGCTCAAACAGCCATCTTACATGTGAATGGGCAACCCTTCCACCCCGTGAGCCGCTTCCATAATCACCTCGCTCAAGGTGGGGTGGGCGTGGACATTGCGGGCGATCTCCTCGGCCGTCAACTCATTCATCTGCGCCAGGGTTAACTCGGGCAATAGCTCAGTGACGCCATGCCCCACCAGATGCGCCCCCAAAATTTCCCCATAGCGGGCATCGGCAATGATCTTAACGAAACCATCTCGCTCGCCCATACCCAGGGCCTTACCATTCGGCTGAAAGGCAAATTGCCCCACTTTCACCTCATACCCCGCTTCGCGGGCCTCTTCTTCTGTGTAGCCAAAACTGGCTACCTGGGGCTGGCAGTAGGTGGCGCGAGGCATCATGCGGTAATCCAGTTCGATGGTAGGATGGCCGGCGATGGTCTCGGCGGCGACAATGCCCATAGCAGAACCAACATGGGCTAACATCAATTTGCCTGTTACATCCCCAATGGCATAAATGTTGGGGACATTGGTGCGCATGTGCTGATCAATCACAATAGCGCCCCGTTCGACTGCTACTCCAACGTTTTCCAAACCAATCTTTTCGATGTTGGGGGTGAAACTGACGGCCACCAAAATCTGGTTGGCAACCAAAACAGTCCCATCACTCAGGGTGGCAGCCAATTTGTCGTCTTGCCTGGCTACCGAGCTGACGGTCGTATTGGGGTGGAACTTGACTCCCAGACGTTGGTATGCCTTCTCCAACGTCTTGCTCACTTCCGGCTCTTCGCGGGGCAACATACGAGGCAACATCTCCACGATGGTCACATCCACCCCATAGCAGGCCCAAATGTAGGCGAACTCCACCCCAATCGCGCCGGCCCCCACAATGATCGCCTTTTCAGGCAGGGTGTCGGAGGTGATGGCTTCGATGTAGGTGATGATCTGTCGGCCATCTACCTCCAGGCCGGGGATATTGCGCGGGCGTGCTCCGGTGGCAATGATAATGTGGCGAGTCTCCAGCGTGGTGTCGCCGCCAGCGTTCAACGTCACCTGCACCTGTTCCGGCGTCAGAATAACACCCATGCCTTCATACACATCGATATTATTCTTGCGCATGAGGAACTGCACCCCTTTCACCAGACGGCTCGAAACCTGCCGACTACGTTGAAACGCCACACCGTAATCGACGGTGAAGTTGTCCAGACTGAAACCAAACTCTTTGCCTCGATGTTGCAAGGTGTGAACCAGCTCCGCGTTGTGGAGCAACGCTTTGGAAGGAATACAACCAATGTTGAGACAGACGCCGCCTAGATACTGTTTTTCCACCACGGCGACTTTGAGACCCAGTTGCGCCGCACGAATGGCGGCAACATATCCCCCAGGGCCGGCCCCTATAACCACAACATCATATTGGTTTGCCATAGTTTACTCCGTAAATCGTTAGGATTACGCCCGCCGCCGACTGTCGTGGTAAGTCGGCCGCCAACCCGCCCAACAACGCCTGAACATAGGACAAACAGGCGTAAGGCTGCTAACATTATATCGTTAACCCTGGCCGGAGGCACAGGGCGTATTTTTTTCAAATGCAGGCCCATTGGCTGAATAGTGGCTGATAAGTTGGCTGCTGCATTAGGGGCTGACGCTTAAGACCAGTATAATGGGTGTTGTATGGGATTTCCAACCTGGACTCTGTGGGGCATGGGCTTCTGTTTGGTCGGCGCGCTGATCTGCTCGGCCCTCTCCCTCTACTGGCAATCTTTCCGTTATCGACGGCGAAGTTATGTCGAGCCTTACCGTCTGGAAGCGCGTCTGCGCGCCTGCACCGGCTACACCCTGGCGTGTTTGCTGCTGTTGATAGGCTTCTTCGCCGCCGGGGCGCCGATAGGGAACGCAACCTCGACCGTTGCCATGCCCTCTGATCCTGTCAGCGTAGATGAGAGCCAACTAACCGAGGAACAGGCCGCCCTGCCCACCAACAACGAGACCGGGGCCTTTGGCGGCCCACCACCTACACGGGGGTCAACGGCCGGCGGGGACGCTGCTCCAACACTATCCCCGACGCCGGGGGCAGACGGGCTGCCTACCCAACCGGCCGCCACACCTGCCATCCAATCTCCGACGCCCAACATCACCGCCACCTCAGCTCTCTCGCCGACTGCTACACCCACCCCACCCCCCACCTCTACCCCCAGCCCAACCTTAACTCCGACGCCGCCGCCCACCCCCACTCCGATCACCGAGCCGACAGCCCGTATCAACACCGGCGGCGGAACCTTGTGGCTGCGTCGCACCCCAGGCGGCAACAACATTGCCCTGATACAACACAACGACATCATCATTTTGATGCCCGGCCATGCCAGTCAGGAAGGCTTGCTGTGGCAAGAGATTAAAACAGTCAATGGTCTCATTGGCTGGGTGCAAAGTGTCTATCTAGTCGATAGTGATGAAGAGGGCTAAACTTCATCTGGCTCAATAGCCAGATAGGCCTCCAGGGCGCGCCAATCGGTGGCCAGGGTGCGGGGAGGGCGCGCCCGGCCGATAGCTGTATCGGGGTCTTTTAAGCCATGCCCGGTCAAGACACACACCACCACCTGGTCAGTTGGGTCTAACTCCCCGGCCGCAATTTGTTGGCTCAGCGCAGCCACTCCCGTTGCCGAGGCCGGTTCGACAAAAATGCCTTCCAGGCCAGCCAGCCACTGCCACGCTGCCAAAATGGCCTCATCCGTCACCGCTGTAACCATTCCCCCAGAAGCATCCAACGCCGCCAACGCCTGATGCCAACGCGCCGGGTTGCCAATGCGAATCGCGGTAGCTATCGTTTCCGGCTTTTCAATCACTCGCCCCGCCACCAACGGCGCCGCGCCGGCCGCCTGCCCTCCCAACAGACGCGGCAACCCCTGTCCGTAGGCCTGGTAGCCCATCCAATAAGCGGTGATGTTGCCGGCGTTGCCGATGGGCAAGCAATGCCAATCGGGCGCTCGTCCTCCCAGCTGATCGCAAATTTCAAACGCGCCCGTTTTTTGGCCTTCCAACCGCCAGGGATTGATGGAGTTCACCAGAGCTATGGGGTGGCGCGTGACGATCTCCCGCACCATGTCCAGGCCTGCGTCGAATGAGCCGGCGATCATCAGCACTTCTGCGCCATAAGCCAGGGAAGCTGCCAGTTTGCCCAGCGCAATCTTTCCCTCCGGCGTCAGGACGATACAGCGCAAGCCGGCCCGCGCCGCATAGGCGGCTGCGCTGGCGGCTGTGTTGCCTGTGCTGGCGCAGATGACCGTCTGCGCCCCCTGGCGCACCGCCTGGGTGATGGCAGTGGTCATGCCGCGATCTTTGAAAGAACCGGTCGGGTTTAAGCCTTCGTATTTGAGATAAAGACGCATCCCCCGGCCGGGGGCAAGGCGTTGCGCCAGACGGGGGGCAGGAATCAAGGGTGTGTTGCCTTCGCATAGGCTGATGACTGGCCCGTCAGCCTCAAAATCTGGCAAATAAGCACGATAGGCCTGAATGACGCCGCACCAGGAGCCAGGCTCATCCCCCATGTTTACGGCTCCGGGATGATCAATTCCTGGCCGGCGTACAGGATATAAGGGGCCGTTAACCCATTAGCTGCCGCCAACGCTTCCCATGCCAGGTTATACTGCTGGGCGATGGTGGAAAGCGTCTCGCCGGCCTGAACCTGATGGCGCTGTTGAATGGCAACTGCCGCCGGAATAAGCAGTTGCTGCCCGGCCAGAATGGCATCGGGGTTGGTCAATCCATTGGCCGCTGCCAGCGCTTCCAAAGTGACCCCAAATTGTTGGGCAATTACTTGCAACGAGTCGCCCGGTTGAACGGTGTACACAAGCGCTGCGGCGTTGTCGCCGGCCGGCGGAGAGGTGTTCGCTTCATCAGAGGGGGGACTTTCTTCCAGAGGCAGCAGCAGCACCTGCCCCACCTCCAGTGTGTCAAGATTGGTCATCTGATTATAGGCCGCCAGCGCTTCCAGCGTCAGGCCATATTGTTCGGCAATGGTGGACAACGTTTCACCAGCAACCACGATATGGGTAGGCGCACGCGCTACATCCGGCCGGGGCACCAGGTCAGGCGTGGGAGTGGGCAAGGTCGGGGGTGGGGTTGCGTCCGGCGTTGGGGTGAGCTCGTCAGTTTGCGTTGCCGTCAGGTCACCTGAACCGCTGTTAAGGGGAGCCGGCGCGGTTGTCTGGGGCGTCAGTACAACCGCAGGAACTGGCCCACAGGCCACCAACGCGCCCCATATCCCCAGGCAGCCTACTATCCAGCATATCAGGCGGCGGGCCATCCTCATCTCACTTGTCAACTCTATTCATCCTACCAAGTGTTGCGGCAGACTATAGCACGCTTTGTGGCCGCCGCAAAGCGCCGGGAAACAAAAAACCTGGCGCGGTCGCGCCAGGTTCGTTATCCAAAGAGGGGGATTGCACTTGGCCGATCAGTCGTTAGGCGAGGGCAACATCTGCCCTAAAACCCGCTCCATGGCCATGGTGTGGCTGCAATAATTACGGGTTCGGAAAAATTCGCACTCACAATGCCAGACGCCTTGATCATAGCGGACACTATGGGCGCTGTGATCACCATCAATGACAACAGTGAACGATTGAAAATGAATTCGATCCGGTTGCTCTGCGTAAATCTTAGCCTTCTCAATTTTGCCAATCAGCGCATAATCCATAAATCTCACCTCTCCTCTGCAAGTGTGTGAATTCCCTCACAAAACAAAACGCACGCGCTGGGCGTGCGTCAAGATTCATATTGGATAGGGTGTATAGGCCTCACCATTCATAGTGCTAGTATACCCAGGCCGGGGTGGGTGTCAATAGGCAGCTTGAACTCCCCATGTCCATTTAAGGTAGCGGCAAAGAGGTGGCCGGGCCGGCCGGAGACAAAGGCACATGATCCTCTCCCTGGAGCGTCAGAATCCGTTGGCCGGTCAGCGGATCGTAAAGGCCAATGGCCAGTGTTTGGGCCACAGTTCCGGCCGGCGGCGACAAATAATGACGCTGGCGGAAGACATCCCCCGTGTGGAGCGTCACGGGATCGACCCACAAACCATCATCGCCCGTCAGGTACCCGCCCGCTGCATCCCACAAGTGGGCAAAGACAGCCAGCCGTGGGCCGACGTAGACCCCCGGCGGGGGCGGGAAACTGACAATGGGCAGGGGGGGCAGATCGAGCGGATGCGCGACGCGCAACGTCACATCCACCGTCCCCTCCGGTTGGTAGACCACATCGACGAGACACAAACCGTTGGTAAAACAGGTCTGAAATGGTTCAGACCACACCTCATTTACCTGCTTGAGGCTGTAAGCCCCGGCCGTCGCCGCTGGCGACGGGGCATAGGCGGCGTCAAATAGGGTGGTTGTTTGGGGGTAGCCCTGAAAGTTCAGCGCCGGCCGCCCCGCAACAGCCAGGAGCAAGGCGCGCTCCGCGTTGAACCAGCGCGGGCGACTGGCGTGGGGAGGCGCGTCCAGCTCCAACGCTAGTCGATCCCATGGGCCGGCCAGCAAACCGGTGATGCCAAAATCAGTTAGCTGCGGGTCCGCCGCCAGATAATCGGCTACTTCAGCAATGTCTGCCCGGTATAAGAAGCGGGTATTGCCTCCGGCCGGCCAGACGACAAAGTAATCCGGCAGGTCGCGAGCCGCCACATTGACCAGTGCCAGACCGGCCAGCGCCGCCCCCAGCCAACGCCGCCGGCGTGTCAGCCCGGCGATGGGGGCGGCCGCCAGTAGATAGGTGGCGGGTTGGGCGGCAATGGTGTGTCCCAGGCTGGCGGGCGGTACACTGACAAAGGCCGGGGCCAGACCGGCTCCCCACCAGATGAGCAACAAGGCCCAGGCGGCCGGCGCGTAACCACCCACGCCGGACTGCCCCCCGTGTCGCAGGCCGACCACCATCCCCACAGTTGCCAACCCTACACCTAACCATAGCCAGGCTGCGCCGGGGAGATTAAACACAGGGCGAAATGGGATGTTGTACAAATCTTCATCATCTCCATCGCTATGGAACATACTCAGAGTGCGGACAAGATGCTCGCGCAGCGGGGCGTAATTCCCTGCCTGGGCGGCCGCCAGAGGTTTGGCCACTTCAGCAATGCGCGCATCGGCCGCCGGCAGTTGGCGCAACGTAAGCCACAGGGGTAAGGTGGTCACCAGGGCCACGCCAACCAGCAGCGCCACACCGCGCCAGCGCGCCCGCAGTCGGGAGGGATCGCTCCAGGCCAGATACCCCAGCCAGGCTGCTACAATCAGGGGTGCGCCGCGGGCGGCAAAGTAGGTGTAAAAGCCTGCCCCCAGCCAGAAACCGGCCAGCGCCAGGTAACGCCCGGCGCGCACCCCTTCGGCGCGATACAGCCCATACCACAGACTGGCGACGGTCGCCAACCAGAAAGCCGGCATCAAAATCTGGCGCAGGCCGATGCGCGAGTACATCAACGACCAAAAAGAAAGGGTTAGCATAGCCGCCGCCAAAAAGCCGGCTCGACGATCCAACAGAAGTCGCCCCACCAGATAGGTGAGCGGAATGGTCAAGACCCCGAAAAAAACGGAGACACCACGAATGCCCAGTGGGGTGCGTCCGAAGAGCGTTTCCGTGGCAGCGCTCAACAGGTAGTACAACCCTTCCTGACCGGAAGCATCAACGTAGTAAAGGCGGGGTTCCCCGGCCAACACCTGAGCTGTCAGGGCAAAAACATTGCTCAACTCATCGTCGCGCCAGCCGGGCGGGACGGCATCCAGCTGCCACACACGTAAGCTGGCAGCAAGCAGCGTCAACAAAACGACCGCCCCTGTCCAGGGCGACAAACGAACCCCTCTCATGGCGCGATGGTGATGGTGGTCAGAGGCCAGATGTCGCCGGCCGGCCGGCCGGCAACGCTGACCGGCAGGCGTTGGAAAACATTGGGCGCGGGTTGGGTGTAAAAGCCGACGGTGAGCGTATAGGGGCCGGCCGGGAGCCCGACCGGCAGACTTAAGGTGTGCAGTTGGATGAAGTGATCCCCCGGCTGCCAGTAATAACTGGGCGCATCCAGGCGATCTTGCTGCGCCAGGGGAATGCCATCAGCCCCTGTCAGGTGGGTGAAAAGCACCGCTCCATCCAGGGGCTGCTCCACACGCCACCATGTCGCCAGCGATAAGGGTTGGCCGGCGGTTGGCGTCGGGGTCAACATCTGATAGCCTAACAACGTCACATGTGGGCCGGCCCCAAATGTGACGCTATCCAGCAGGGAGGTGAACTGGCGCGCTGCGGCGGCGCTGAGAGCCGCCCCATCCACCTCCCAAACGGTGATAGGGCGATCCAGGTCGGTGGGACGCAGGGGCAATGTTTCCACCAGGGTCGCCGACGACAAGTAGGGTGTCAGCTGAGGATGCAGGGGGGCCGCGCCAGAAAAGAGGAGCCAATGGGAGACGGCCGGCGACCATATCAGACTACCCTGACCGTCGAACCAGCGCAAAGGGGGGTGGCGCTCTTGCCGCGTCAAAAAAGCGGTCGCCGGGTCGTGAAAGCGGTTGGGTTGGGCGGAGGAGATAGCGGCGATGATGCCAGGGTGTTCATCCAGATAGGCCATCATGGTCGTCAGGGTTGTCTCATATTGCAGGCGCACTTCGGGATGGTTGGCCCACAGCTGAAAATAAGCGCGGTAGCTTTCGACGCCCAACCACATCACCAACAACCCTGCCAGGGCCGGTCGGATAAAGCGTTGCTTGTGTAGGCTGGCAAGCGGCGCTTCGTGCCAGCGCCAGATGACAGCCTGCCAGATAGCGTCCACACCCAGCGCTGGAAAGAGGTACACGATGGGTTGCAAGGCAATGGCGCGTGTTGTGCTGGCATCGGGACCGGTGATCAGGGCCGGAGCGAAACCCAGACCTAACCACAGCAAGGCGACCACCGCCCCGGCCTCACGCTCCCACAGAGCGCGATACGCCGCTATCACCACTCCCAGATAGAACAAGATATCCCAGGGAGGCGTCAGCCACGGCCGGCCGGAAATGTTGTAGCGCCACAAGGTATCTCCCTCCAGAGTGAAAAGCTGCAGGCTGGCGAGCAGATTGCGGGTCAGCGGGGCAAAATCGCCGGCCGCGGCCGCTGTCAACGGCCCACTCAACTGATCCAGCCGAATCTCCGCGCCGGGGGTGCGCGTCAGATAGAGGAAAAGGGGCAACCCAACCAAGCCGGCCGTCAGCAGGACCCCGGCAACGCCGCCCAGCAGCTGCCGCGCCCGCCCTGGCTCCCGCACACTGCCGTAGAGCGCCCAGGCGGGAAAGAGCAACCACATCAGCCGCGCCGGCAGATACGTGTAAAAAGTAGCGCCCAGCAGCAGGCCGGCCGCCAGCAGACGGGCCCAAGCGGCGCGGGAAAGCGAGCGTGCTTGCAACACCTGCCAGGTCAACAACCACGCCAGCATAAAAAGGGCCGGCATAGCTACCGAACGCAACGCGTGGCGGCCGGTCATGATGGGCCAGAAACTCAGCCCCAACCCTACCACCGTCCACCAGGCGACCGGCGCTCCAAAGGCACGTCGCGTCCAGGCGTAAACGCCGACCAGCAACACCAGACTGTAGAAAACAGCGGTCAGGCGGCCGGCCAGATAACTGGGGCCAAGAAAGGCCATCAGGCCGGCCGTGCTGTAGTCGAAGAGAGGTTCTCGCCCATAGCCCACTGTGAAGTAGATGGGGCGCACTCCGTTGACCACGCCCCAGGCGTCCAGGCCGTGATCCGCCTCGTCGTGCGTCAGGCCCGGTGGAACTTGGGGCAGTTGATGGAGTCGTAAAAAGGCCGCCCCCAGAAACAGGAGTAACAGCCAGCCAGAAAGAGATGTGCGCATCAGGCCAAATAATACTGAATCTTGGCGCGACAGGAAAGCGCTCCAACAAAAACGCCACACGGCAACCCGTGTGGCGTTTTATCAGCAAAAAGGGGTGAGGGGGTTATCAGGCGGCCGCTTGCCGGGCAATTTCAGCCAGTTTCTGGAACGCGGCAGCATCGCGCACTGCCAGATCAGCCAAAACCTTGCGATCCAGGGCAACATTGGCGCTCTTCAGACCATAGATGAAGCGGCTGTAACTCAGGCCATGCAGCCGGGCCGCAGCATTGATACGCGCAATCCACAAGCGACGAAAGTCACGCCGGCGCTGCCGACGGTCGCGGTAGGCGTACCAATAGGATTTCATCATCGCTTCATTGGCCCGGCGGAACAGACGGTGCTTGGTTCCGCGCTGGCCTTTGGTCATCGCTAAAATCTTCTTGTGTCGTCTTTGGGTGACGAAACCACCTTTTACACGCATTGCTTCATCCTCGCATTTGGTAAGCTCTGGCGCTCAAGCGGGAAGCCGAGGCCAGGCAGCGAACAACTCTTACTTAGGCGGGTTAGCCTTGTATTTCTTGAGGTAGGGGGCCATGCGCTTGATGCGTCGCTTATCGCCGCTGCTCTCCACAACTTGCATCTTGTCAAATTGTTGCTTGGTGCGGGTCGCTTTGCGTCGGCGCAAATGGCTCTTGCCACCCTTGGTGCGCAAGATTTTCCCTGTCTTGGTCATGCGGAAGCGTTTGGCTGCCGCTTTGTAGGTCTTCAACTTCGTCTTTGCCATATCGTTATTCGCCCTAAGAAATGATGGGACGCCCTAGGTCACCCTTTTTTGCCTTCGCTGTTCGGCGTGAGCATCATCACCATCGTTCGACCATCAAACTGAGGTTGTTGCTCAATGCCCGAGACATCTTTGAGATAATCGGCCACTTCCAACATGGTCTTTTGACCAAGTTCTGGATAATCCATTTCACGGCCTATGAAACGGATTTCAACTTTGACCTTTTTACCCTCTTCCAACCACTCCCGCGCCCGTCGCACGCTCAGGTCCTGATGGAATTGGGCGGTGTTGACTTTCAATTTAACCGTCTTAATTTCAATCTTCTTCTGATTCTTGCGCGCCTCGCGTTCCTTGCGCTTCTTCTCATAGATGAACTTGCTGTAATCCATGATGCGCGCCACCGGTGGGCTGGCGTTAGGTGCCACCTCGACCAGGTCGAGATTAGCTTCACGGGCCATATCCAATGCATCGCGGGTGGAGACCACCCCTCGATTTTCCCCCAGATGGTCGATGAGGCGCACTTCAGGAACGCGTATCCTGGTGTTGCGGCGGTAATCCGGAACCTGGCTCTCAATGGGCTGTTTTCTTCTTGCTCTTCTAATGCGAAAACCTCATGATTTCTTCTGTCTGGTGACTTCCACAGCCAGAAGCCACTCAGATAATGCTTCTGCCGGCCGGCAGACATGAACAAAAAACCGACTTCTCCAGTCGGGAACGTTGCTCATGATAACACACGCTTAACCGGTCGTCAAATAGCGGCCGGCCGGAACAACTTGTGGTCGCCCAAAAGAGGCGTTGGGCTGCCCCAACGCCTCTCAACCACACAATTTAACCCCTCTCGCGGTGAATTATTCCCCGCCGGCCGTTACTTCCACCACCTGCTTCTCGTAGTCCACCCCGGTGGTATCGAGATCCGACAGGCCAGCCAGGGCCTCTAGGGCCAGGTCGGTGCGCACCGCCCCTTCACTTGGAGGTTGGGTCAACACGCCAAAGTCCAGACAAATGGCAACTGTTTGATCGTAGAGCGCCTGATCCATGACGCCAATCCCCTGGGGCGACGGCCAGATGAGCGCGTTGATCTCATTCAGCTGCCAGCGCATGTGTCCCTCACCCAGGGTCGGGCCATTAGCCAGGACAATATCAACGCAGGCGTCAAAATTGTCGCGACAGAAAATCCAACCGGCAAAGGTGGCGCGCAAAAAACGCACTGCGATATCCTCGTTGCCCGACTCCGCCAGCCATGACTCTCGCACAAAGACATGATCCTGCAACATAGCCGTTCCCACATCATTGTAATCCACCACGCTGAAATCTTCCGGTTGGTACAGTTCGCCTGTCTCCGGGTTGGTGGCTTCCAACAACTGGGCATATTCGTTGTAAATTTCAGCCTGGGCAGCATCGATCTCCCGGTTGAGCAACAACGACATATCAAAGGGTTGCTGCACAACTGTCACCTGATTGGGGTCATCGGGTTCGATGCCGGCCTGGCGCAAGGCCGCAAACACTTCCCACTCATTGCCAAAGCCCCACGTCCCAATGCGTTTGCCGCGCCAATCATCTGGGCTATCCAGACCTGAGTCGGCCCAGCTAACCTGCAGCGTGCCGCTACGCTGGAAGATCTGGGCTATGTTGACCAGGTCTGCCCCCTGTTCGCGTGAAGCCAACATCTTGGGAACCCAGGCCACGCCAAACTCAGCGTCGCCGGCCGCCACCACTTGTTGGGGCACAATCTCCACCGCGCCCTCCAAGATGGTGACATCCAAGCCTTCATCAGCATAAAAGCCTTGATCGAGGGCGGCATAATAGCCGGCAAATTGTGATTGGGTCACCCACTGCAACTGAATCCGCACCGGAATAAGTTCCTGGGTTTCCACATCTGGTTCATCGGCCGGTTGGCCGCTACACGCTGCCAGAGCCATGAGCCCTAACAACCCCAAAGCTAGAAAGCATTTTCGCAACATCTTCTGCCTCCACATGGATTACATGCCGTAGATTATGATCACATGGCGTTCGCCTCGCCCCATCCAACTAACTGTTTTCAGGTGTGTCGGTGTCACCTCCTCGTAAAATCCAGGCCCGTGGGTGCGGCTCAAAACCCAGGCGGGGGTAGTAAGCGTGCGCTGCGGGCGCGGCCAATAACACGATATACGTCCCTGGTTCCAGGCGCGCCTGGGTCTCGGCAATGAGACGCCGGCCGATGCCCTGACGCTGATAAGCCACATCCACCGCCAGATCGGCCAGGTAGGCCACATAGGCGTAATCGGTCAGGGTGCGCGCTATGCCCACCAGGCGCGTCTCATCCCAGGCGGTGAGGATGAGATTGGCGTGGCGCAACATCTGGTCAAAAATATCGGGGCGGTCGACCGGCCGGCGCTGGCCCAAGGTGGAGCGCACGTAGAGGTCGATCACCTGGGTTGTGTCCAGAGGGCCGCCTTCACGATAGGTGATCATGGGAATGCTCGCGGCGCGCCTAGCGCTCCGGCCGCCGCACTGAGGTGTGCCAGGGAATAGCCAGACGCTCCACCCCCAGGATGACCAGGTAGAAGACGATTCCCACCACACAGGCAATGACGATGGCGGCCCAGGCTCGATCAAAGCGGAATTGGGCCGCCTCCTGGGTGATAAAGACGCCCAGAGCAGAACGATTGCCGCCGAAATATTCGCTCACCACCGCCCCAATCATGCTCAGGGCAGCAGCCACCTTAAAGGCGTTGAACATATAAGGCAGGGCATTGGGCAGGCGCAAACGCCATAAGATCTGGAGCTCGCTGGCGGCGTAGGCGTGCATCAACTCCAGGGCGGCCGGGTCGACGAGAGTCAGGCCGCGCACAGTGTTGATCATCATGGGGAAAAAGACGATGACGGCAACTATCGCCATTTTGGAAAAGGGGTTGTCAATGCCAAACCAGTTGTTCACAATAGGCGCAAAGGCGATGATGGGCACGGAGTTAGCGGCAATGGCGAAGGGCAACAGAGCTTCGTTGACCGTCGTCCAGCGGGCGGTTGCCAGAGCGGTCAGAATACCCAGGCTACACCCCAGGGCAAAGCCGCCCAGAGCTTCCTGGGTGGTGAACCAGCCAATGTGCACCAATCTATCGAAGTTATGGCGCAAAGCGGCCCCAATGGCAGAGGGGGCGGGCAATAAGAAGGCCTGGATCTCAAAGAGACGCACCACCATTTCCCACACCAGAAGCGTCAGGACAAAAATGATGAGCGCCGGGAGATATTGGCGCAGCCAGCCTGTTGCTTCGGCCGGGGCCAGCGTGTTATCGACCGCCGCCGCGATATCCTCGAAGCCGGCCGGGTCATCATCGGCGCGAGAAGGGGTTGAACCAACAGGGCGCGGTTCCATAGACTCACTCCGTAGCTAGCGACCGGCCGGTCAGATCGCCACCGGAAGCACGTTCTGCCGCTCGCAAGGCTTCCCGTACCTCGTTCACCAGCTCAAAATAAGCTGTCGATTCGCGTGTCTCCACTGTGCGCGGGGTGGGCAAAGGAATGGCGATCAGGCGGTGAATGCAGCCGGGGCGGGCGGACATGACCACCAGCTGAGTGGAGAGGAAAACCGCTTCTGCAATGCTGTGAGTGACAAAAAGAATGGTCGTACCAGTGCGCTGCCAGATGCGATGGAGCTCCATGTTCATGCGCTCCCGTGTCATCTCGTCCAAGGCCCCGAAGGGTTCATCCATGAGCAAGAGCTGGGGGTGGGTCACCAAAGCGCGGGCAATGGCGGCTCGCTGCTGCATTCCGCCGGAAAGTTGCCAGGGATAGTGACGCTCGAAGCCGGTGAGTTCCACCAACGCCAGCATGTCAGCGGCGCGCCGGGCGCGCTCGGCGCGGGATATGCCTAAAAGCTCCAGGGGCAACTGCACATTGCGGGAGATGGAGCGCCATTCGTACAGCACCGGAGCCTGAAAGACAATGCCGTAATCTTGATCCAACCGCGCCTGGGCAGCAGGCTTGCCGTTGACCAGAATGGTTCCACGGGTGGGGGAGATCAAATCGCCCACCAGGCGCAGCAGGGTAGATTTGCCACAACCGGAGGGGCCAATGATGGAGACAAACGCCCCCGGCTGAATGGTCAGGTCGATAGCTTGCAGAGCCGCCGTCTCGTTGGGCCGGCCGGCGTTGTAAATTTTGGACACACTCTGCAACGAGACAACCGGTTGGGTCATAAGCATCCTGTCCACCGGCGGAGAACTACCCGCCATCAGCCGCGTCGTCGCCCCCGCAGCGTGATCCACTCCATGCCCGCCACCACCAGAAAGAAGGCGATGCCCACCGCGGCTGAGGCCAGAATCGCCGCCCAGAGCCGGCCGGGGCCAGAGATATAGTAGGCATTGAAGTTCAGAATCGCACCCCCCAGGCCATCCCGAATGCCAGAGGGCAGCTCGCCGATAATGGCCCCCACCACGCTGGCAGTGGCCGAAATCTTCAGGGCGGTGAAAATGTAGGGCAGGGCGGCCGGGAAACGTAACTTCCACAGGGTTTGCCAGGGAGACGCGGCGTAAGCGTGCATCAGATCCAGGGCCATCGGGTCGGTCGATTTCAAGCCACGCAAGGTGTTGATGGTCACCGGGAAAAAGGTGAGGTAAGCTGAAATGACCGCCACAGAAACCCAGCCCGCCTGCAACCAGATAATCACCATGGGCGCAATCGCCAGGATAGGCACTGTTTGCGAGGCAACCACATAGGGCATACATCCCCGCTCCAACAGATTGGAGTGAGCAAAGAAAACCCCCAGGGTCAGGCCCAACACCCCCCCCAGAACAAAACCGGTGGCAGCCTCGCGAAAGGTGAACAGGGCGGCCTGAGCCAGGGTGGCGATCAGAGGTGGGCCATTGCGCCGCGACGGATTGGTGAAGGCCTCGGCAATCTCCCACAGATGGGGCAGATTGAGGTCAGAGGCGAACTTAAAGCGTAGAGGCGGCGTGTGGGTGAGGCCAAAGGGGTTGTTGTTGGCGCGCCAGGGGTCGCCGCCCACCCATTTCACCCCTTCCCAAACGAACGCCAGCAGCAGGAGCAACACCAGCAAGGAAACAGCCTGACGCACCGGCCGCGTCCAGGCGCGGCCGGCCGAAAGAGGGGAAGGGGAAGGAGGCAACGGCATTACTCAATCGGTGTCAGCTGAATTGGGTCTGTATTGTAAATGAGCGCCGGTTTCTGTCAATCGTAGCTGAGCGCCCGCCGGTCTCCATGCAACGCCTGTAAGGCAGCGCGCAGGCCAACCAGGGTGGCGCGCCCGGAGCTATCGCCCCAGGCCAGAGCGGCGGCCACCCGTTCCGGCAAGCTTTCCGGCCGGCGCAACCCCTGGGCCACATTCAACCACAGCTGCATGAAATGGCCGGCGGCGGCCGCGCGCACGAATTCGCCCGCCAGGGTGGCCGTGCGGGGAATGGCCGCGGTCGCCACATGGTTACACCATAGCCGGGCTTCGGCCACCGACCATAGCAACCATACACCCAACATGACGCCCACCAGACAATCGTCGCCGGCCGGCGTCAGACCCGGCCCCAGACCAGCCAGTCGTTGCACAGCCAGAGCCACCCCGGCCGGCGCGCGGTCGCGCAGCGCCTCTAACAGGGCAGGCAAAGCCTGGTAGACCATCTCTTCTCCAGCCGTAGCACCCACTGGTGCCGGGAGAGCGTTGATAGCTGCTTCAACCCCACCTGTCAGGTGGTAACTCCCCGCCGCCGCCGGCCGCCAGTGGGTCGCGCCCGTCAGGCGCACTGTTGCCTGACCTAGCTCAATTCCGGTCGCTGTCACCACTACCATCTGCCGCACTTGCAGGTGAGGGATGAGAGGGGCGCACGCTGGCAGCAGCAGATGAAAAGGGCCGGGGCCGGCCGGTTCCTCCACCAACGCCAGGACACGCCGTTCCTCGTTGACCAGATAAATAGCGGATGGCAAGCGATGCAACACGCGCGCCGGCCGGCGGCTTCTCAGCCAGGTCCAGGCCAACGGGCCGACGGCGTAAGCTTGAATGTGCATCCCATCCATCCACGTTGAAACACTCTACGCCTGGCGCGCCTGCTGCACCAGTTCCCACAAACGGTTGGGACTGAGCGGTATCTCCAAAATCTCCAGCCCTTCCTCCCCCAGGGCATCTTCCAGGGCTTGGGCGAACAATGCCCCGACGGGAATCGCCCCGGCTTCACCAACCCCTTTGATCCCCAACGGATTGAGCGGGGACGGCGTCTCCTGGTGTGCCAGCGTCATCTCCGGTACATCCAGCGCCGTAGGCAGCAGATAATCCATGAACGACCCGGTCAACAGCTGCCCGTTCTCATCCCACACCAGCTGCTCTAGCCAGGCGTTGCCAATGCCCTGGGCCACACCGCCGTGAATCTGACCATCCACGATCAGGGGGTTGATAATGGCCCCGCAATCGTGCACCACCACGAAGCGCCGAATCTCCAGCTGCATCGTCTCTGGGTCCACCTCAACGATCATAGCCTGGACGCCGCTGGCAGTGGCCCCCATCTCCGGGCCGAAGTAGTTGGTCGCCTCCAACCCCGGTTCCGTTCCAGGCCGCACCGCGCCGCGCAAGGGATTGGCGTGCTGCGCCAATTCGCCCAAAGGTATGGCCCGCGCCGGCGCGCCTTTGACCATGACCTGACTATCCTGCAGTTCCAGGTCTTCTTCCGCCGCTTCCAACAGGTTGCTGGCCAGGCGCAAAATCTTCTGGCGTACCACGCTGGCGGCGGCGTGGATGGCGCTGCCGGCTACCACCGCTCCCCGGCTGGCAAAGGTTCCCGCGCCCCAATAGAAGCGGTCGGTATCGCCCGTGGTGAGGCTGATGTCCTGAACGCGCACGCCCAATTGGTCAGCGACAATCTGGGCAAAGCTGGTAAAGTGCCCCTGCCCCTGGGTCCCAATGCCGGTGGCTACGGTGACTTTACCGCTGGCCTGCACCTGAACTTTGGCCCCCTCATATGGCCCGATGCCAGTTCCCTCCACATAGCACACCACCCCCAGACCAACGCGCCGGCCCTCTGCTCGCCAGCGTGGCTGCTCCTCACGCAGGAAGGTTTCATAGGCGATCAGCTCCAATGCCTTTTCCAACAGGGGGGCATAATTGCCACTGTCGTAGCGCAGGGGGGCAAAATCCTGGTAGATGATGGTGTTGTTGTAGGGAAACGCGTCGGGGGGAATGAAATTGCGCCGGCGAATCTCCGCCCGATCCAGCTGCAATTCCCTGGCGGCCAGATCGAGCAGGCGCTCCATGACAAAGACGCCATGTTGCCGGCCGGCTCCTCGATAGGGCGTCACAATTGGCTTGTGGGTGAAAATGGCCTTAAATTCAGAATAATAGTTCGGAATATGGTACGGTCCCAACAAGGTACACTGACTGTTGATGGGTATGGTTAGCCCATAGGGCATATAGGCGCCACCATCGTGCAAGAAGGTATCGTGGACGCCTAAGATGCGCCCCTCGCGGTCGACGGCCAGCTCTGCCCAGTGCACTTGACTGCGCTCCTGCGTCGTGGCTAGAAAGTTCTCGGCGCGATCTTCGATCCATTTGACCGGCCGGCTGAGCTGCATAGCAACCCAGGGGATGAGCATCTCCTCTGGGTAGAACATCATGATCTTGGGGCCAAAGCCGCCGCCAATGAAGGGGGCGATAACGCGCACCTGGTCTTCCGACAAACCCAACATAGCCGCCAGGCCGTTGCGGATGGCGATGGGGGCCTGGGTGGTGTCCCAAATAGTGAGGCGCTGAGCGCGGCGATCCCAATCAGCCACGATACCCCGGTTCTCGATGGCCGCCGCTGTGCCACGGTCGTAGACAAATTTGCGCCGCACGAGGACAGCTGCCTCTTTCTGAATCGCAGCATAATCCCCTTTGGTCTGGATGACATGCGCCCCCACATTGGAGCCTAGCTCGGCGTACACCAGGGGGGCGTCGGGTTGGGCCGCAGCTTCGAGATCGACAGCGGCCGGCAGCGGTTCGTACTCCACCCATACTTCGGCCACAGCATCTTCAGCCACATAGCGACTTTCTGCCACCACCATGGCCACAATCTCTCCCAGATGGCGCACGCGCTCCTTGACCATGGGAACCTGAGTGCGCTCGTGAAAGACCAGGCGCTCAATTGGCGGGGGCTGAACAAGCAGCGGCCCATGTTGCCAATAGTCGCCCAGGTCAGCGGCGGTGTAGACAGCCAGCACGCCCGGGCGCGCCTGGGCATTGCTCACGTCGATGCTCAGGACGCGGGCGTGCGCGTAGGGGCTGCGGACAAAGGCCACATGCGCCATGTTGGACAGCTGGACATCATCGGTGTACAGCGCCTGACCCGTCAGGAGGTGGGGGTCTTCGTTACGTTTGATACGTTGCCCAAAAAGTTGGGTAGCGCCCATGAGTTGCTCCTTGCGCCGCGCCGGCCGGCAGCCGGCTGTCAGTCCACAAAAGCCACCGCGCGGCAGAAAGCAGCTTCACCCCCCTTAAAAAGCCAGGGGAATGCACCCAAAATAAGCCGGCGGTTCAGCAGCTCCGGCGCGCCAATTTGGCCGCCCAAGTTTTCCACGTGGACACAATCCTGCGGGAAAAGGGCGTTGTGAGTCAGCTGATAGGCTGTATCGGGGAAAAGCTCCTGCACTCCCTGTTCGCCAAATTTGGCGAGGCACTGAGCACGCACTTTCTGCCAATGTTCCAACCCCCCTCGCCCCAAGAAGCGCCCAATAGGTAGGTTCATAGGGTGGTCGGTGGAGATCATGTCCACCCCCCATAGATGAATCTTTTTGGACAGCAGCCAATCACAAAGGCTGAAATGAGGGCCGGGATGGCGGTGGATGTATTTTTCCTCATCCGGCGTTGCCCCAAATTGGGCATAGCGATGCCAGCCGGTGTGAATGAAGAGAATATCTCCATCTCGAATCTCGGCTCGCTCTTCGAGCATGGCCGGGGTGAACACATCCAATTCATCCAGCACATCGCTCAAATCCACAATCACGCCGGGGCCATAAAGCCACTCCAGGGGGAGTTGATCAACGGTCTTGCCCCCGGTGACGAAGTGGCGCGGCGCATCGAGGTGCGTCCCCATGTGGTTGGAGGTCATGATGTATTGGGCATTGACCCCATGTTCCGCTTTACGCTTGATGTATTTGACTTCAAAGGGCGGGTAAAAAGGCCAGAAAGGGGCATCCTGATTGAGGGGTTGGGAAAGGTCATAGATTCTCATGCCAGGCTCCTGGGGTTGCTAAAGGTCACATTGTTCCACAAAGGTTAGACGAAGAGCGGCGCGGTTGGGAAACCGCGGCTACGACGGTTGCTAAAAGCCATATTGTTCCACAAAGGTGGTTAGGGCCGCTTCAAAAATCGCCATCGGCGGGCGCACCAGGCCGGCCCCGATTTGACCCACACCCGCTTCTTTGTGGGCGATGCCGGTGTTGACGCGGGGGGTGCTGCCCAGTTCGATCACCTTGCGGATATCGATGCCCACCGGCGTTCCGCGGAAATCCAGGGCCGGAATCGTCCAGGTGGGGTGCTCGGCGGCAGTGATCTCATACATCTCCAACGTGGCGTTGAGGGCGTCCTGGGGCGAGCCGCTGACAAAGGTGACAATGGCTGGAGCGGCTGCCATGGCAAAAGCACCGATGCCGGCCGTCTCCGTGATAGTGCTATCGCCAATGTCGCCGCTGGCGTCGGCGGCGCTGAAGCCGGAAAAATAAAGACCAACTGGGGTTTCCACCGGAGCAGTGAACCATTGATCCCCCAGGCCGCTGACACGCAGGCCAAAGGTGGTTCCATTGCGCGCCATGGTCGTGACCAACGTGCTGCCGGGGACGTTGTGGGCGGCGTCACACATCACCTTGCACGCCGCCATGACCGGGTTGAGAACCGTGAGGGCATTTTCCCCCAGGAATTGCAGCGCCTGGGCTTTGTCGGCATCACCGGCGCGGGTTCGCGCCAGAAGCGGGGCCAGCCGGGCGGTGAAGATCAGGGAACCCGCTTTATTGCGGTTGTGCCCTTCGTCCCCCATGTGCAACGCCTCGGCGATCAGAGCGCGCATATCCAGCCCCCCCCCGCTGAGGTGCAACGCTTCCGCCAGCATGGGCCCCAGGGTCTCATTCATCCAGCGTAATTTGGCGATCACAGCCTGGCTGTAAGCCCCATAGCGCAACACTTTGCCATACCCTTCGTTGAGGTTGGCATAGGCCCGATTACCGTGGGTGACATTTTCCAGAATATACACCTGCATCGAAGCAGAAGTGACACCGGCCATCGGCCCCACGGCAGCGTGGTGGTGGCAGGGGGCAAAGTCTACTTCACCGGCCGCTGCCATCGCCGCTGCCTGCTCTGGGGTATGCGCCAATCCCTCGAACAGCAAGGCACCGATTACCGCCCCCCGCATGGGGCCCGACATTTCCGGCCAGGTGAGCGGCGGGCCGGCGTGCAGCAACAGATTGGGGCGCATGTCGGGGATGACCTGCCCCGCCCGCGCCACCCCTCTCAGAACAGGCCGGGCCGTCAGCAGGCGCTGAACGACCTGGCGATTGGCTTGATCGATAGAGATGGTCATGCGATTTTCCTGATAGCAGTCTGAACTTGACGAAGCGCCGGCATCCTGCCGGCCAACGGCTAAAGCCGTTACTACAAACGGAGCCGTTACACGGAAGCGAAAGCATGGCTAAAGGCGATGAACAAGATACACAGGCTGATCTGCCTTTATCCTGTAAGCGCGGTAAGGGTACCGCGGCTACTTTCAAATTCATCCATCCGAACCGTCGTCGGGGGGTTGCTCCAACCGCGCCAGCAATGCCATCAAGCGTTCGTTGCCCCCGGCCGGCGGACGCCAATCCACTGCCACAGCTTCCACTCCCTGGGCGCGTAAGCTGGCGTGGAAATGCTCCAATCCTACGTTGATGGCGGACAGGGTGGGAGAGATGTGGGGTAGGGAGGCGGCCGGCTGCGGCGAGGTGTGACGCGCCAGCCAGTGAGCTGTAGCATCCAGAGCAGCGCTGAGACTAAAATAAACCTGGGCCCCGGCCGCCCGAAAATGATCCGCCTGCGTCCCCAAGTCTTGCGGGTCAGCGTCCGTTCCCACCACCACCACAATCACATCCAGCAGACGCTGGTGCTTGATCTCCGCAATGACAGGGGCCAGCTCCACCGCTGGATCACCGTGCGCTCCTTCGCCCAGCACCACATCCAGAATGATCAGCCCCACCTCAGAGTCCTGCGCTTCCTGACGCAGCAGCCGCCGCCGCAAATCATGGTCAAGCATGGGATGCAGCCGCCCCTGGGTGAAAAGATCATCCCCCAGGTCGAGAAGCGTGTGCCCTTGACTGCGCCAGGGGTCGGGCAAGGGGTGGGCGTTGGTCACCGGCGTGTTGGTATACAGGGGCGCAGCCACACCCGACAGCGCCAGGGCCGCTGCATAGGCCAGCGTGCCGCCGGAGAAGAGACCGCGGATGAAACCACCTGTGTCGGATTGAAAGGGAGCGGGAGCGGCCGGCGGTTCCGATTGCGCGGCCAGTTCTAACGCCATCTCGGCCGCATCCTCCAGACTCAGAGCGAAATGGAGGTGTCCCAGCCGCCGGGCCGGCGGCAACCAGCCGATGAAATAAAGGACTAACGGTTTGGCAAAGGTTGACGCCAGACGCAGAAGGGAGGAAATGACCGAAGGGGCCGGCGGTTTGGAAACCACCACCACCACGCGGGTGGCGGCGTCTGTCTCCAGCCAGCGCAACGCCTGGCGCGTGGTCAGCGCGCCCACCTCGGCCGACAAATCTCGCCCTCCCACGCCAAAAGCCTGGGAGATGCCACCGTCCAGGGCGTGAACATGGCTGGCGATGGCTTGCAAACCAGTGCCAGAAGCGGCCACCAGGCCGATGGAGCCGCGCCGCACCCGGTTGGCAAAACCCAGGCCGACGCCGTGGATGATAGCTGTGCCACAATCTGGCCCCAGGACAAGCAGGCCTTTGTCCCAGGCGCTACGTTTGAGAGCCACTTCCTCTTGAAGGGGCACATTGTCACTGTAGAGAAAGACATGCCTGCCCAGCGCCAACGCCTGACGCGCCACCCCGGCCGCGTACCGTCCTGGGGTTGAGATCAACACCCATTCCGCCTGAGGAGCCTGAAGGAGGGCTGACGCCAGACTCCTGGGGCGAAAGGTCTGGCCGGCCGCTGTCACACGGCGTGCGTGCAGCAAGCCATCCACCTGGCGTAAGGCGGCGGCCGCGGCGGCGGCGCTCTCCGCCTGGACGACAATGAAAAGGTCGTCGGGTTGGGCAGTCGGCGCGTTGGGGGTCAGCAAGGCGCCGGCCGCCAACAGTTGCAGATTTGCCGATGTCGCCATGACCACAGCGGCATCCAACACGCCGGGCCGTTCGGTCAGGGCGCGCTGCACTTGCATGAGCGTCACCGAGTCGTAGTAGGCACCGGGGCGCAGGTCATATTGGGTCACGGTCATGGTTGCGCTCCATCCTGGCCTTGAGCCAGCCGGCTGAGATCGGGTTCCAACAGTGCCGCCTGGGCCATAAGGCGTTCGTCCTGATACCACCGTCCAACCAGTTGGACGCCCAGCGGCAGGCCGTCCCACGTCCCGGCCGGTAGAGTCAGGGTGGGCAGCCCGCTGTGCGACCAGGGCAGGTTCATGATGGGGTTGCCGGTGCTGGTCAGGCCAACCGGGGCGGGGCCGGGGGCGGCCGGACACAACCAGAGATCGATACCATATTGCTCCATCAACCCCATGAACGTCTGGCGCAGTTGCTGGCGGCCGGGGAGATGCTCTGGCCCCGTTCAATCAAAGCCCGCGTCTGCGGATGGTAACGTTCGGCATAGGCTGCATACCAGGCCTGATGCACAGCGGCGCATTCAGCCGCCATCAGGGCCTGATGGCGCGCCACAATAGCCTCAAAATCGGGCATGGCCGGCAGAGAAAGAATCATCCAGCCCGCCTCCATCAAGTACATGACCACTGCCTGGAAATGCTCGCGGCCGGCCGGCTCCAGATGATCCAGGTAGGGGCCTTCGGGTATTGCCAGACAGGGGCGTGAGGGAGCCAGCTCAGCCTGCCAATCCGTCACTGCGACCGCAGCCGTCCAGGCGGACGAGGCAACATTGGGCGTCAGCCATCCCACATGATCGAGCGATGGCGACAGGGGAATAACTCCCTGACGCGGAAGGCGGTCGTAGCTGGGTTTGTAACCTACCACACCACAAAAGGCGGCCGGCCGGGAGAGGGAGCCAATGGTCTGGGTTCCCAGGGCCAGGGGGCAAAGACCGGCCGCCACAGCTGCCGCCGAGCCACTGCTGGAACCGCCCGGCGTGTGGTCTGGCTGATGGGGGTTGCGGGTGGGGCCGGGGGCAAAATAAGCAAACTCCGTCGTAACGGTCTTGCCCAGGATGAGCGCCCCGGCCTGCCTGAGGCGGGTGACTACGGAAGACTCTGCTCCCTGCCACAACTCTGGTGGTAGCTGCGACCCAGCGTGGGTTACAAATCCCTCCACATGGAAAATATCTTTGACCCCGATGGGAATGCCAAACAGCGGAGGGCGTGTCGCCGGGTCTGGATAGCGCGCCGCCAGCGCCGTTGCCTCCCGCTCCAGTCGCTCCCAGCGGCCGGCTTCAGGCACAAAAGCCAGCACAGTCGGTTCGCGCCGGGCAAAATGGGCGGCTAGATGCGTCAGATAGTCGGTTAAGGCGACGGTCCCGGCGCGCAAAGCAGTTGCCAAAGCAGGCAAGGAGTGTTCCATGATCTGTCACTCCCCGCGCAATTGGGCGGCCGCCAGCTGCACAGCTTCAACGATATGTTGATAGCCGGTGCAGCGACATAGGTTGCCCGACAGCGCGGCGCGAATCTCTTGGGTAGTGGGCTGGGGGTTTTCGGCCAGAAACGGAACGAGGGACATGAGGATACCGGCCGTGCAAAAGCCACATTGCAGAGCGTGGCAGGTGTGGAAAGCAGCTTGCAAGGGGTGTAAGGTGGTGGAATCGGGAGCCAGACCTTCGACTGTATTTATCTCGCCTCCGTCGCTCTGAACGGCCAACATCAGGCAGGCCCTCACCGCAGCCCCATTGAACAACACCGTGCACGCGCCACACACCCCCTGTTCGCACCCGACGCGTGTTCCAGTCAATCCCAGTTCGTGGCGCAAAAAGTCGCTTAGCAGTAGGCGGGGTTCAACTGTCCGCTGGTAGCGGATGCCGTTGACAGTAACGGTGACGAGAGGCATAGGCCTTGCCTTAGGCGGCGCGACTGAGCGCGAGGGACAGGGCGCGCCGGGTAAGGGTGCGCGCCAGATGGCGCTGAAAGGCGGCAGAAGCGTGTACATTGCCCACGGGGTCGATCTCCTCTGTCGTGGCTGTCTCAGCCACTGCCTCAATGAGGGCCGGGGTGATAACTTCTCCCGATAATAAGGCGGCTGCCCGTGGGGCGGCCAGAGGACGGTCACCCAGATTGAGGTACACCAGGCGCGCTGTCTGGCAGCGTCGGGCCTCGTCCACCGTCAACATAGCGGCCACACCAGCCAGGGCGTAATCCCCTACGCGCCGGGCAACTTCCAGGAAGGCGTAACCGGCCCCGGCCGGCCAGGCGGGCGATTCGACGGTGGTTACGATTTCGTCGGGAGCGATGTCCACGCTAAAGAGACCCTGAAAGAAGTCAGGAGCGGTCACCCAGCGCTGCCCCCCGGCCCGCTGAAGCAGCAAACGCGCCCCCACCGTGACGGCCCAGACCGGCAGCTCCGCCGCCGGGTCGGCGTGTACCAGACTGCCCCCCAGTGTGCCCCGGTTACGAATCTGGGGATGGGCAATGTGGGGCAGCATCTCTGCTAACAAGGGGGCATGAGAAGTAATGAGTGGGTGGCGTTCCGCCGCCCGTTGGCGCGTCATGGCTCCCAAGCGCAAATCGCCGGCCGGCGTCGCAGTCACCCCGGCCAGTTGGGGAATGCGGTTGAGATCGATCAAAGCAGCCGGTTGACTGAGGCGAAAGTTGAGGGTGGGGATTAAACTCTGACCGCCGGCCAGGGGTCTGGCCTCATCCCCCCATTCACCCAACAGAGAGAGGGCGGCTTCCAGCGAATCGGGCGCAAAATATTCAAACGGAGGCGGCTTCATGGACAACTCTCACAATGGCGCTGACCGCAGACGAAACCAAAGATATGGGGTCTATCCTTTATGTCTGGGTAAGTTTCAGGATTATGGTACAACCCCTCTGGGCTGTCAAGCAGTGTAGCGCGCCATTTACCCCCGTCGCGACAACAATCACCGGGGCCGGGTGTGTACAAATCTTATTTCCCGCCTTATACTTAAAGGTAAACCCTGGTTCGTTACCCGGCCCAACAAGGAGTAGCCTTTTCTACTATCCTGACAATCCACTCCCAACCAACGGTTCTCGAAGTCAATCAGCCTGTCCATCCGTTAGGCACAAATCCAACTGTCAGCGAGCGTGTGTAATTTCCCAACCTTCATAGTATTAGGAGAATGACATGACCAGACGTTTGATGCTCTTATTATTCCTGAGCTTCACACTCCTTTTCATGGTTAGTTGCAGCTCAGGCGCGGAAGAACCAACCCCCGCTCCCACGGATCCGCCCCAGCCGACAGATGTTCCTGAACCAACAGCTACTCCCGAACCGCCCACACCTGAACCGACAGCAACGCCGGAGAGCAATGCCATTCGGAGTCTGGAGGAGGTTGAAACAGGCGTTATCCAAGTCGTGGCCGAGGGAACTTTCATCGATCCTGAATTTGGGCTGCAACTCAATGCCTCCGGCAGTGGCTCTGGCTTCATCATTGACGAGAGCGGCATCGCCGTAACCAACAACCATGTGGTGACGGGGGCGGCCATTTTGCAGGTGTACGTGGCTGGTGAGGCCCGTCCTGTTAATGCTCGCGTCCTGGGCGTTTCCGAATGCTCTGATCTGGCAGTCATTGACCTGGAAGGGGATGGTTATCCTTACCTGGAGTGGTATGCGGAGGATATTCGGGTCGGGCTGGATGTGTACGCGGCCGGCTTTCCATTGGGCGACCCCGAATTCACCCTGACACGGGGCATCATCTCCAAGGCGGAGGCGGACGGTGAAAGCGATTGGGCCTCGGTGGATTATGTTCTGGAGCATGACGCCACCATCAACCCCGGCAACTCCGGCGGCCCTCTGGTGACAGCCGAGGGCCAGGTTGTCGGCGTTAATTATGCCGGCGCGTCCGCCACCAACCAATATTTCGCCGTTGCACGTGATGAAGCCCTGCTGATCATCGATCAATTGCGCAGCGGCAACAATGTTACTTCGATTGGCGTCAATGGGGTGGCCGTGGATGATGGTGGGGGCAATACCGGCATCTGGGTGTCGTCAGTGGAATCTGGTTCGCCGGCCGACGCGGCCGGAGTCAAATCGGGCGACATTATCACCCGCATCGAGGGTCTCGTTTTAGCCACCGATGGCACCATGGCTGACTATTGCGACATCTTGCGCAGCCACGACGAAGACGATGTGTTAGCCATTGAGGTGTTGCGCTACGACACCCAGGAAATCCTGCAAGGCCAGTTGAACGGAAACGAGTTGGAGCCTGTCTTCTCCTTTGCAGAGAGCGAACTGGCCGAAGAAGTAGCCGATGATCCCGCCGGCGCGACCGGGTACAGCGAATACACCACGGTCAACGATGATTCTGGTTCCCTGGTGCTGGAAGTACCTGTGGCGTGGGGGGATATCAACGGCAGCGCCTGGACGATTGATGAAGAAGAGGTAGGCTTTGGCCTCTCGGCTGCGCCCGACTTGAGTGGGTATTATGAAACCTGGACAACGCCGGGCGTCTTCTTTGGCGCCTCCTTCGATCTGGCAGCGGACTACACCCCTGAGCAGGCGTTGGACGACATCGACTTCTCCGACTCCTGCACTTATGGGGGGCGCGAGGCTTACTCCGATGTCTTTTACACCGGCGCCTACGACATTTGGGAAGGCTGCGGCGGCGAGGATACTCTCTTCATCACCCTGGCGGCCAAACCAGAGGATAGCGCTTTCTTGATTCTGGTACAGGTGCAAATTGTGGCCGAAGAGGACCTGGAGGCGTTCGATCACATCTTGAACAGCTTCTACGTCATCACCGAAGAGTAAAACCCCATCTTCTGGCTGGCGTTTAAGATCGGGGGCGCTCTGGTTGGGTCGCCCCCGGTCTTGACACGGGCCTTACACGAGTGCTATACTGTTTTTAATGGGGGGCAAAAAGTCGATTGCTTCCCTGGGATTGATGTAACGTCACGATTGCCGCGCCAGGCGCGGCGTGATGAGTGCGTGGGTGTTGGGTGAGCCTCCCACCCCAAAAAACCAAACCCTACCTCCCTAACCTTCCGGGTGAGCCGAGGTGCGCTCAAAGCCCAGCTGTCGCCTGCGCCGGCGCAAGGAGGTTACCATGCTTAAGAAAGCTCTCTTCGTGACGCTTTTGGGTGTTGCTCTGTTGGCTCTGGTGGCCTGGGGGCCAACGCCAGACAATAGCCTGAATGGGCTGGCCTGTCTGGAGTTTTGCTGGGATGGTTTTCCTTGCGGCCAGACGGGTTTGAACCTCGACCGCACCACCTGGACATTTACCACCGACGACGGCGGCTATGGGAACTATAGTTTCCAGTGGCCTACCCTGACGCTGGACTTTCTGGGTGGTTGCCTGCCGCTTTATCAAGGTAATGTCTCTGGCTTCTTGCCGTTGACCGTCACCGGCACGATGGCCTGCCAGGATGGTAGCGGCATGGGCGGTACTTTCACCGCCTGGCGGGGTAGTTGCACCCTGACGACCGCACCCATTCCGAGCGCCGGCCGTTAAACGCCAGCCATCTCAGCTTGTTTTCTATGTCAGCGGTCAGGGGCATAGCCTGATCGCGACCAGCGGGCTTCGTTCTGTAACAGGAACGGAGCCTTTTTGTCTGTCAGGTGGATGGGGGTAGGCTGTAGGCCTCGCGAATTAAACAGCGGTAGGCGGCTTCCTCCGCCATCCAACGCGCGTCATTCCACCCCAGCTCAGGCTGAATGATGGCGCGCACACGCGCCAGATGGGCCACACCACCCTGTGGCAGGGTGTAGCCCAACCGTACCCGACGCAACAGCACATCTTCCAAATGCACCACTCCCTCTGCTCGTGCCGCCCAACGCAGCTCGGCCCACACCGCCGGCAGGCGCTCAATGGGCGTGAGTTCATCCGGCCGGGCAGCTGCCAGCAGTTTGGGCAAATCGACGCTGTACCGCCCATGCAAGCGCGTCCAGGTTGGTAAAGGCAAATAAGTCGGTTCAGGTTCAGCCGCGGCCAGATCCAACACCCGTTCAGGGCCGGCGCTCACCTGCGTCCAGGGCCAGCGGGTTCGCAACAAGGCCAGCGCCTGGTTAGCCATCAGGCGAAAAGTTGTCAACTTGCCGCCGGTGACCGTCAGCAAACCATTTTCCAACCACAAAACATGCTCCCGCGACTCTTTGGACGGATTAGCCTGGCCGGTATCCACCACGGCCCGCACGCCGGCCCAGGTCCCAATTACGTCCCGTTCACGCAAATCCAGAGCAGGAAAGGCCCATTGCAACCCTTCCAGCAAATAAGCAGCTTCGGCGGTTGAGATGGCCGGGTCTATGGTAAGCTGCTCCCCGTGGTCAACATCCGTGGTGCCGAAAATTGTGGCCCCTTCCCAGGGGATGGCAAAAACCGGCCGGCTATCCACCGGGTGCATGAAACTAACGGCCTGACCCAGAGGAAGACGATGAGCCTCAAACACCAGATGGCTGCCGCGCAAACGGCGCAGGCGGCGCTCCTGACCCAGGCTCAGGCGCAAGGCGTCGGCCCAGGCCCCAGTAGCGTTGATCACCACAGCGGCCGGCGCTTCCAGCGTGCGCCCCTGCCCCTCTGGGCTGAGGTCACGCACTGCGACACCACACACCTGTCCATCCTGTCGGCGCAACAACTCCTCCACCCGGGCATAGTTGAGAGCCACACCACCTTCTCGAACACCTTCCCGAATAACGCGCAGCACCAGGCGGGCATCATCCGTCTGGGCGTCACGATAGATGTAGCCCCCTTCCAGCCGGGACGGGTTCAAAAAGGGGCAAATCTGTCGCAATTGGCGACTGGAGTAACCATTATGGCTCCAACGGCCGGCGATGAGATCATAAGCCACCAGACCGGCCCCGAACATCCAGCGTGGGGTGTGATCTTGGGCGTAGCTGGCGGTCAAAAAGCCCAGGGGGGTGACCAGGCCATTGCCTTCTTGCAACAAACGTTCCCGCTCGCGCACCGATTCATAGGTGAGGCGGAATTGGGCATTGCGCAAATAACGCAGACCTCCATGCACCAGTTTAGAGGAACGGCTGGAGGTGCCGGCCGCAAAGTCATGTTGTTCCAACAGCAGAACGCGCAACCCCAGGCGTGCTGCCTGACGCAAAATGCCCGCGCCGGTGATACCCCCGCCCACGACAATCACATCCCAGGGGCGGTCGAGCTTATCCCAAACATTGTCACGCCAGCCGGGATACCACATACCACCTCCTACCCGGCGTCAACCAGCTTACCGGGGTTCAGCCGCTGTTCCGGGTCGAGATCGCGCAACACGGCTCGAATCATTTCCAGCCCCAGTGCGCCCTTCTCCGCTTCCAGGTAAGGTGCGTGATCCACGCCCACCCCATGCTGATGGCTGATGGTTCCCTGATAACGCACCACCGCCAGGCTGGCGGCCTGTTTGAGCGTTTGCCAGCGGCGCAAGGTCTGGTTGGGGTCGGCCGCCCGCCGGAAGAGATAGGTGACATAAATGCTGGCCCCATCCCGATAAATATGGGAGAGATGCGCCATAGCCAGAACCTTCTCTCCTTCGGTCGCCAGCCCACCAGCCACCGTAGCGGTCATATCCGCCGCGGCGGCCGGTACACGTTCCCAGGAGACAGCTGTCTCGAACGTATCGACTGCATAGCCCGCCTCCCACAGGTTATTGCGCAAATAGGGGACGAAAAAGCGGTTCCTGGCCCAGGTTCGCCCCACCATAGCCCCCACCGGCAATCCACCATGGGCACGAACCATGTCGCCCACCACCCGGCGCGCCTGAGAGAGCATTGCGGCGTCACCGGTAGCCCCCCAAATGAGCAGACAGCGCCCAGGGCCATAGCGCGCCAGCCGCAAGGCGCGATCGGCCCAGGCAAGCAAAAATGTTGTGGAGGTGTGGCCGTTCCCCCCTCCTGCCAGGCGGAGATTGGTCTCCGTCTCGACCGGGTTGCTGAGGCGCAACATAGAAACAGGAGCATCAGCCTGGGCGATGGCGCGAACCGCCTGGACACCGTCGGCCCAATCATGAAAGAACACACCATAAAACTGTTCTGCGGCCGGAACAGGGCGCACCCGCACCACAGCCCGGGTGATGACCCCCAGTCGCCCCTCAGAGCCTAAAACCAGTTGGCGCAGGTCTGGGCCGGCAGCTGTGGCCGGGTGCGGCGGCAACTCTAGCGGGCCGGCCAGCGTCTCCACCCGGCCGCCGGCAAACAGGTCTTCGATCCGACCAAAGTAGTAAGATTGCTGGCCGCTGGAGCGAGCCGCAATCCACCCGCCCAGGGTGGAGTATTCAAAGGATTGGGGATAGTGTCCCAGAGTAAAGCCCCGGCGGCGCAGTTGACGCTCCAGGGTCGGCCCCATGACGCCGGCCTCAAACGTTGCCAACTGGCTGATAAGGTCAAATTCCAACAGTCGATTGAGGCGACTCATATCCAGGGTCAAGGTGGGGCGAGCGCCGGGCAGCGGGTTGATGTGCCCCACCACACTCGTCCCGCCGCCATAGGGGATGACCGCCGCATCCACCGCCTGAGCGTAGCGCAGCAACTCCTGCACCTGGGCCTCGGTCGTCGGGTAGGCAACGCCATCAGGAAAGAGACCGATGCGGCCGGCGCGCAAGGCGATCCAATCGGGCAGGCTTTGTCCCCGCGCATGGCTCAAGCGATCCAGAGGAGCCGTGACAATCAGCGGGTGGGTCGGCAAACGGGATGGGGGAACAGTAGTCAGAATCGTTGCCAGCTCAGCATCGGGCGTGGGAGCGCCAACTCCCACAAGGCCAGCCAGATAGGCAGCCGCCCCGGCCGAAAAAGGGTAGTGACGACGGGTATCACCCCAACCATTCCAACGTTTCATGTGTCCTTCCCCCAAAAAGCCCGGCTCACCACACGCCACTGATTCAAGCTCTCTTGCATAGCCTCCTCCGTCGCCAACACCGCCGCCGCTACATCATGGCCCTGAATGGCGGCCAGCAAGCGGTGGTAAAAAGCGCGCGACCGGGCGCGGCTATTAGGCAACTGAAAATACATCTCGGCCAGACGCAGGTAAGTGGTGGTGAAGCCATTGAGAATCAGCGTGAAGACGGGGTTGCCAGAGGCGATGGTAAGCGTATGGTGCAGACGAAAATCGGCCGCGGCAAAGGCGGCCGGCGTTTCCTCAGTGGCGCAAATATCCTGCAACATGCCCTGCGCCAGGGCGGGGTTATGGGTCACAGCCAGTCGGGTGTAGGCAGGGGCCAACACATTGCGCACCAGCAGCAAATTTTCCACAAAACCGGGGGGCATGTGGGCTGGCCAATCAGCCAGGGCCGACAGTACGCCCAAATTGCCTTCCTGCCAGTAGTTGCGCACCCGGGTGGGCTTGCCGTGCTGAATATCCACCCAGCCGTCTCGCGCCAACCGCTGCAACGCCTCGCGCAGCGTCGGCCGGGTGACCCCCAACAGACCTGCCAGCTCGCGCTCCGGGGGAAGGTGGGCGTCGATCTCAAAAACGCCATCCAGGATAGCCTGAATTAGCCGCGTCTCAGCGGCGACGGCCGGCCGCAAGCGATCCATTGGGCGTCGGATGAGTGTCATCTGGTAAGAGGTCATACCAGTATAGTATAAACGAAACGGGTCACGTTTGTCCAGCCGGGAAAAGCCTGTGTAGCCGCGGTTTCCCAACCGCGCTCCTGGCAGCACAGAAAACCTTTTTAGGGGAAGTTATCCCCACCCCGGCATAGGCAGTCCCGCCGCTGTCCGGTACAATGGAGGTGAACGCTGACAATCCAACACCTTGACACACGCTCAAACTGGCCGCCCAGCGCCGGCCGACGCAAGAAAGCCATCCCTGACGCCCCGCCGGCCGTCACGGGGGAGCATCCATGTTTTAAGGAGGAGCAAAATGAAGCTATGGTTATCTGCCACCTGGCGCGCCAGCTGGCTGGGCCTCGCCCTGACGTTGATTGGATTGGGTCTGGCCCAAACAACGCGCGCGCTGGATACCTTCCTGTTGGATGGACAACGTGACACTGCCTATGGAACACCGCTGGCGGTTGATCCGGCCGGCGACCTGGCCGACCCTGGCCCCGGGGGCTGGTCGGGGACGCTGTGGAGCGATGGGACAACCCTTTACTGCGGGACGGATGGGGCGCACGTCTATGTCTACGCCGACCTGCCCGATTACGCCCAGAGCCTTTCCAGCGGACAAATAGGTCTGCTGCTGCGTCCCACCCAGGCGGTGGGTACTGGGGGAACCAGCGATCCCTGGGGCAACGCCATCACCCTGGCCCACGCCGAGTTGCCCACCTACGCCATTCGCGGCGATATACCAGGCATTGTCAACCCACCCAATGGCAACAACGGCTGGACGGAGTTGCGCGTCTGGAACGGCAGCAGTTGGTCGGCCGGCGGCGTGAATTGGGGGGGCATTCCGGCCGGGGGGCAGCTGGGAACGCACATTGCTTATGCCGACAATATCGGCGTGGAGATCCAAATCCCCTACAGCGACATCGGAGTCGCCGATGGGGAAACGCTCTGGCTGCAATTCTTCACCACCCAGAACGGCGCGACCAAAGGAGCGTATGACACCGTTCCCAGCGACGATCAGGCGACAGGCTGGGATGACCCCACCACGCAAAGTGTGTGGGCCGAGTGTTCCCTGGCTGACGGAGACCCCACTCCATCTGCGACTGTTGATCCCTCCGTGACCCCCTCCATCACGCCCACCCCCACCTCCACCCCTACGCCGCCCCCCGGCGGCTGCACCAGTGCGACAGTTGGCGATGGGGTGGTGGTTCCCGATGGTCTGTACCATCTGGATACCGACCCAGCCTACCGCAATCCCCTGGGCGATATTGAACCGGACGGATCGGCTGAGCTACGTCTGCGCAGCTGCGACCACGATGTGCAACAGGTACAAGTTTTGGTGTGGAAAACGGGCGATCCGCTCAACGCCCCCTCCTTCACCTACGACGCTGTGTTGGTAGCCAACGACGGAGTGCACGCCACCTGGAGTGTGATCGTCCCCGGCCCCGGCTCCGTCATCGATCAATGGTACCAATTCCGTCTGATCGACGCCGCTAACGAGGATTATTACCACCCGCTCAGCGGCAACACCGGCGTGGGGACGTGGAGCGACACCTTGCAAGACCCCTCATGGAACCTGGGAACCATCTCACCACCGCCGGCCCCCTACCCCGTGCCCACCTGGGTCAAGGATGCCGTCATTTACCAAATTTTCCCCGACCGCTTTCGCAATGGCGACCCGGCCAACGATGCTTTGATCGACGGGACACAGGTCTATGGCCCCGGCGGCTGCGCCGGCTACCCCCACGACGACCCCAACAACCATGATTGCCTGCACGAATGGCGCAGCTGGAACGAACCGTTGCTCGTTCCCAGTTGGGGCTTCGACTACTACGGCGGTGATTTACAAGGGGTGATCGATCAGATCAACAGCGGTTATTTCAATACCCTGGGAGTCAACACCCTCTACTTCAACCCCATCTTCGAGGCCTCGGCCAACCACGGCTACGACACCAACGACTACTACGCGGTGCGCAGCTACTTTGGGGACAACGCCACCTTCGATGCCTTGATGAGCGCCGCCAACGCTCACGGCCTGCGGGTGGTGTTGGACGCCGTTTTCAACCATGGGGGGCAGGATAGTCGCTACCTCGACCCCTGGGGGCGCTGGCCGGATGTGGGCGCGTGTGAATCGGCCGGCTCCCTTTTCCGCCCCTGGTTTACTCCCGGCAACGCCGGCACAACGGTCTGCGAGGGAGGCTGGGGTTGGAAAGGCTGGGCCAACTTCGACACCTTGCCTGAATTTGTGGATGGCGAGGCGGGCGTGCGTGATTTCTTCTTTGGCGGTGGCAGTCCAGCCAGCCCGGCCGGACAATCCGTAGCCCACTATTGGTTGGAGAAAGGCATCGCCGGCTGGCGCTACGATGTGGCGCAAGACATTACCCACGATTTCTTCAGCCAGATGCGCCCCTACATAAAAGGGGAAAACGGCTCCGGGGCCATCTATGGCGACCCCGAAAACCTGATGTTGGGCGAAGTTACCGGCGGTTGTGACTGGTACCTGTACCAGAGTTACCTCAACGCCAACGAACTCGATTCCGTTATGAACTACTGCTTCCGCGATTGGGCCAACGGGTTCGGCAACGGCAATGCCCCCAGCAGCTTTGACAGCAGCTACAACAGCTTCCGCGCCCTGTTCCCCGACCCCACCTTCTACGCCATGATGAACCTCATCAGCACCCACGACTCGCCGCGCATGTTACATCTGCTCAACAGCGACAAGCAACGGTTGAAGCTGGTGACACTGTTGCAACTGACGCTACCCGGCGCGCCCTCTGTCTACTATGGGGATGAAGTGGGCGTCAACGGCGGCAGCGACCCCGACAATCGGCGCGTCTACCCTTGGGCCGACACCGGCGGCGGTATGAATGGAGAGCCGGCCGATCTCGATCTATATGCCCATTTCCAGACAGTGCTAAACCTGCGGCATACCCATCCCGTCCTGCGCTGGGGCGATGTGGCAACAGCCCTGGTCAGCGACGCCCAAAACCTCTACGCCTATGTGCGCTTCGACAACCCCGGCCTGGACATTTGGGACGCAGCGCAACCCTTCCAACCAACGAACGAAACCATGGTCATCATCCTCAACAATGGTGCGACAAGCCAAACCGCGATTGTGCCGGTGAGCGCCTATCTGGCGGATGGAACCAACCTGACCGATGTTCTAAATGGAGGTGTCTACACGGTGACCGGTGGGAACATAACCGTGACGGTCAATGCGCGTTGGGGAGCCATGTTGGCAGCCTCCACAGCGCCCATCACGCCCACACCTACCCCCACACCCAGCCCCACCGCCACACCCACGCCCACACCCACCCCAACGCCGGTTCCTGTACCTGTTTACACCGGTCATGATCTCTATCTGAGTCTGACCACCGGTGCAGTAGTAGGAGGCATCAGCGTCGCGGATGAGGATATTCTGGGCTACGACGGCCGGCTGGGCGTGTGGTATCTGGTGTTCGATGGTTCGGATGTGGGGCTGGGATCGGTGGACCTGGACGCCTTCACTTTCCTGGCAGATGGCTCGCTGCTGTTTAGCGTCGATCAGGCGTTGACATTGCCGGATGTGGGGCTGGTGGATGACTCTGACGGGGTGCAGTTCATCCCCACCGGCTGGGGGCTGAACACGGCCGGCACTTTCGCCCTCTATCTGGATGGCTCAGCCTACGGCCTGGAAACAGACGGGGAGGATATCGACGCGCTCGATCTAGCGGCTGATGGACGTTTGCTGATCAGCGTAACGGGCAATCTGTCGGCCGGCGACCTGACAGCGGCCGATGAAGATGTGGCTGCTCTGGACAGCGGCCCAGGCAGTTGGGCGCTGTATTTTGATGGCTCGGATGTAGGGCTGACCGCCAACTCGGAAGACATCAACGGGGTGACAGTGGAGGCGGCCGGTTATGTTTACCTGACCACCCTGGGTAGTTTTGCTGTGCCCGGGGCCAGCGGGGATGGAGCGGATATTGTGGTGTGTGCCCCGGCCGCCCTCGGCGATGTCACCAGCTGCACCTTTGGCCTTTTCTGGGATGGGTCGCTGGTGGGTCTGGCCGGCCGCGTGGTGGACGGATTGGTGGTCATGCCGGCCCCCTAACCTAAAAGGAGACCATGAGGCGCAAGCCCAAAATCAACAGAAGCAGCAGAACAATCTGTCGAAAGCGTTCCGGGTTCACCCAGGGATTGAAGGCCAGCCCAACCGTCAGGCCGACCGCCAGCCCCGGCACTGCCCAGGCCAGACCCTGCCATACAGCCGGGGTGAGATTGCCGCTGATGGCATGGGTGAGCATGACAATGCCGCTGTTGACGATAAAGTAGGCCTGCAAGTTACCCCGAAACTCGGCCGGCGACCAGCGGCGACAGGTGGCGAATACCACCACCGGCGGGCCGCTAGTATTGTAGGCCCCACCCAGAACGCCGCCCAATAACCCAAACAGGTAGCCCCAGCCCGGCCGGCGCAGTTCGGGCAAACGTGGCGTTATCAGGGCGTACACCGCATAAGCCACCAGGGTCACACCCAACAGCGTTGTGACAAGCCGGGGGTCTTGCTGACGCAAGAAAATCACTCCTAGTGGAATACCCACCAGGGAGGCGAGCACCAGGCGGCGAATGGCCTGAAAGTTGAGCGCCGCCCGAAAACGCCACAGCAGCAGTGTATCTAGGACAAAACCAACGACGGCGAAAAGAGGCGAGGCGGTTTGAATGCCTATGACAGCCGTCAACAGGGGCATGGCTACCAGAGCCGAACCAAAGCCGCTGATCGCCTGGATAAACGCTCCCAGAAAGATGATGAGGGCAATGAGCATAGAAACAGTATTATAGCAAGGGGTAGCTGAGAATGGCCCACACAACCATAAATAGGAGTATAATGCAATCATGATGGCCGGTGTGATGCTTGAACACGTCCCTACCTACGCCCCGACCATTGAGGCCATTTTGACCCAATGGCGGCCGGTGCTGGGGTGGCATTATCGCGCTTACGCTAACCACGTGTACCGCGTCTACACTTACTGTATCGCCCTGGCTGACCATGTGGAGGGGTTGGAAGAACAGGTAGCTATTGCCGCGGCTTTCCATGACCTGGCTATCTGGAGCCAGCGCACGTTGGAGCACCAGGCTATGTCGGCGCAACTGGCGCGTGACTATTTGCAACAGCTGGGCCGGCCGGATTGGGAAACCAACATCACGCGCATGATCTTGCACCACCATCAGATTTTGCCCTACTATCAACCGGGGGCGCGTCGGCTGCCGGCCCGCGCCGGGGAGAACAGCCAACTCATCGAAGCCTTTCGTCGCGCCGACCTGATCGATTTATCGGCCGGCGCGCTGACCTTTGGCCTGCCGCGCAGCTTTATCCAGGCGACGCGGCGCGCCTTTCCACTGGCCGGCTTCTACCGCGCCCTGGCGCGCCAGGGGGTGTGGTGGAGCCTGTGCCATCCTCTGCGCCCGCTTCCCATGTTGCACTGGCGTCAAGAGTAACGGGGGGCGGCCGCCCGGCCGGCGCTCGTTTCGTGAGGTTTCCATGTGGCACAACCGCCTTCTTCGCTGGGGTGTGTTGGGCGTTGGTCTGGCGCTGAGCACCCTGGTCGTCAGCCAGGCCCCGGCCCAAACCACTCAACAGACTCCGGCTTTTGCCCCCTATCTCGTTCTGGACATCAACACCGACACCGCCAGCAGCTCCCCAGAACATCCCTACATCCACAACGGCATCATGTACTTTGCCGCCGATGATGGCATCCACGGCCGGGAGTTGTGGCGCACTGATGGCACACAGGCTGGCTCCTATCTGGTGCAGGATATCTATCCTGGGCCGGCCGGCTCCTACCCCAACAGCTTTATGGCAGCCGGCGACCATCTGTTTTTTGCCGCCACCACGGCCGATTTCGGCGTCGAATTGTGGCGCATCAACGATGCCGGCGATGGCGCTCAGCTGGTGAGCGACGTTGAACCGGGAGCGCTTTCCTCCGTTCCGCGTCCGCTGACAGCGCTCGGCGACATCCTCTACTTTGGAGCCACCACCAGCGCCCAGGGTGATGAGCTGTGGGGCAGCGACGGCGTCAGCGTCTGGTTGGTGAAAGATATCAACCCTGGCAACGCCTGGTCAAACCCATTTTATCTGGCCCAGCGCGAGAACGCCTTCTACTTTGTCGCCAACGATGGCGTGCACGGGCGCGAGCTGTGGCGCAGCGATGGCGCAACCGACGGAACCTATCTGATTCAAGATATTCATCCCACCGGCGACGCCAACATCTGGCAAATGCAAGTTATGGGCGACACCCTGATATTCCCGGCTGACGACGGTGTGCATGGGCAAGAGTTATGGCGCAGTGAAGACAGCGCGGGCAGCGCCAACCTGTTGCAGGATATTCGCCCCGGCAGTGAAAGCGCCTCCATCAATCTGTCGGGGCCAATCCTCCATGACATCCTGTACCTGACCGCCGATGATGGCGTGCATGGGCTAGAGCTGTGGGGCAGCGACAGCACGACGGCCTATCTGGTGCACGACATTTACCCTGGCAGCGACGGCTCGCAACCGACCAACCTGACTATCCTGGAGGATGGCCTGTTCTTCAGCGCTGACGATGGGGTGCATGGCCGCGAACTATGGGGCAGCGACGGGGAAGCCAGTGGCACCTATCTGGTGAAGGATATTCATCCGACGGGTAGTAGCGAGCCTTTTTACTTGACAGTCTACAACAACACCCTTTTCTTCAGCGCACGCGACGAGGCGGCCGGGACCGAAGTGTGGCGTAGCGATGGCACACAGGCAGGCACCTATCGTCTCAAGGACATTCACCCCAGTGATGGCGCCTACCCCTGGCGTTTCACCCCGGCCGGGGCCTGGCTCTTTTTCACGGCGCAAAATGAGCACAACGAGACCCAATTGTGGCGCACCGATGGCAAAGAGGCGGGCACGCAGTTAGCCACGGATACCCCCTTTTCCTTTGCCTTGGGAACATGGTGGGGCCAGGCTCTCGGCTCCCAACTGGTGTTTGTCGCTGACGATGGCTTCCACGGCTGGGAAATCTGGCGCAGCGATGGCTGGCCGGCCGGAACAAACCTGGTGCGCGACTTACACACCGGCGGACTATCTGCTAGCCCGGAATATCTGACAGAGGTTAACGGTCAGTTGCTCTTCTCCGCCTACGATGGGGATGAGTGGGAGTTGTGGCGCAGCGATGGGGCAGCGGCCGGCACAGTTTCTCTCGACCTCAACCCGGAGGGCAGCTCGTTTCCGGCGCATCTGACCCCCTACCTGGACGAGGTGTTCTTCAGCGCCTATCGGCCGGCCGAAGGAACAGAGCTATGGCGCAGCAACGGCGCGCCCGAAGGAACCAGTCTGGTGCGCGACATCTACCCCGGCCCAGATGGCAGCGCGCCCGTCAATATGCTGGCCGGTCAGGACCTGCTCTTCTTCGCCGCCTATGATGGCGTGCATGGGTCCGAATTGTGGCGCAGCAACGGTGCAGCCGATGGCACGCTGCTGGTGCAAGATATTCACCCCACCGGTGATGCCTTGCCCGGCTGGCCGACGGTGGTGGGGGATTGGGTGTATTTCACGGCCCTGGATGAGACGGCCGGCCGTGAACTGTGGCGCACCGACCGCACCGGGGCCGGCGCGACCCGTGTGGCTGACATCAACCCCGGCCCAGGCAGCTCTGACCCGGCCTTTTTAACTGCCCTGGGTGGGCGTCTCTTCTTCAGCGCCGATGATGGTGTGCATGGGGCAGAGTTGTGGATCGCCAACGACAATGGGGCCAGCCTGGTGCGGGACATCGCCCCCTCAGGCGGCTCTTTCCCCAACTTCCTGATGCTCTACGCCGGCCGCGTCGCCTTTAGCGCCGACGATGGAATTCACGGGCGGGAGTTGTGGATCAGCGATGGTACAACGGACGGGACCTATCTGGTGCGTGACATCTACCCCGGCGGATCTGCCTCCCCCACCTGGGCAACGGAGTTGAACGGCTGGCTCTACTTTGTCGCCGACGATGGGGTGCATGGCGTCGAGTGGTGGCGGAGCGACGGGAGCGAGGCGGGAACCATCCTGCTTCTAGACCTGAATCCCAACGGCGACGCCAACCCCCAACAAGTGCGCCTGTTCGAGAACCAGCTCTACTTCGCGGCCGATGATGGCCTGTATGGCATGGAGTTGTGGCGTAGCGACGGAACGGCTGAGGGCACGTTGCGCCTGACTGACATCAACCCGACCGGCGACGCCAACCCCTCCTGGCTTACGTGGATCGACGGCCGGCTGTATTTCACGGCCGACGATGGCGACACGGGGGCAGAACTGTGGGCGCTGTCGCTCCATCTGAACAACGTCCACTATCTGCCCATCGTTGCCCGACCCTAAGCACGCGGCGGCGGTAGGAAGCGGCCCGGCCGGCAAACTGAAGCCCCCTGGCCTGTTCATGGTGTGCCCCAGGTGGAGAAGAGAAAGCTTATCCTTTGATAGTCCAAACATAGATGGATGGGATACCCAGAGTATTCTGTCCATCTATGTCATCTCAGTCAAGCAAGCGGGCCAACAACAACCCCACCGTCATCGCCAACGTCAGGCTGATCAACGAACGGGTGAGATGCAGCGTGCGCTGCTCCTCAATCGCCGGACTGGGGCGCTCTAACAACAAACGGGGCAGTAGGGCCAACGGCGTCCAGCCTGCCTGCCCCAGACATACAAAGGTGACCACCAGACCTCGCTCCAAAATGCCGGTGTACTTGGTTCGGGTGGCCTCACGAAAATCTGGCCCACGCCCCTGCGCTAGACCATAGCTAAAAAACTCAATCAAGACCCAGGCCGGCATGGAGATGAAGGTGTACCCCAGGATAAAGAGCGCCGTGCGCTGCTCACCTACCCATGGCATCTCGGTGCTAAACGACAAATAGCCGGTTGCATACAAAACCAGAGCAATGCACGCCAGGTGCAACACCTGATCACCCAAATAAAGCAAGAGAGGGACAGGGCCGCGCGGCGGCAGCCGCTGGGCCATCCAAAATTGACTGACATCTATCAGGGTATGGCTCAGACCCAGGGCCAAAGCCCAGGGCCACCAGGCCCTATCCACGCTATTAGCTATCACCAGGGTGGTCAGGGTGACAATGAAGCCATGCACCCCCACGCCGCGTAAATCGCGACTCTTCCACTGCGCCAGATCATCCCATTGCAACACATAATCGCCCACCAGATGCGCCCACAACATGGACACCAGCATAGAGGACATCCTTGCCGGCCGGCGCACCGGCCGATTGACAACTATTCAAGATGCCCTCTAGCATACCCCAGACGGGCCACTGCAGGTGTGGCGCGCACAACACCCGGTCTGGTGCTTTAGTCCTATTGCAGCTTTTAGCCCAGGTGAAAAGCGCCCGGCAGCTGTCTCAACAGGCGTTGCAACTGGCTAACCAAAGGCCTCAAACCTGCCAACTGATGCTCCCGGCCGCGTTCTTCCAGGGCAGCGGCCAGCCCGACCACCTGCGTCAACCCCAAAGCGCTGCTGGCGCCTTTGATCGTATGGGCTGTTTCCCATAGCTGGGTGGCATCCTGATGGGCCAGCGCTTCTAACAAACGAGTGGTCAGCGGCCACACTTCCTCCAGGTAAATGGGCAACAATTCACCGGTGATGTCTTCGGCCGCCGTTCCATATTGAGCGCGTAGCGCTTCCACATCCACCTGCAGTACCGCTTCGGGAGTTCGGGACTGGTCAGACTGCGGCTGCACCTGTTCCAAAGCCCGTACCAGAGCCTCTATGCGCACTGGTTTACTCAGGTAATCATCCATGCCCTGCGCCAGATAATACGCTTTATCTCCCGGTAGCGCGTGAGCCGTCAGGGCCACAATCCAGGGTTGTTGGGGCAGCGGATAGCGGCATCGAATTTCCTGCGTCGTCGCCACGCCATCCATCTCTGGCATCTGAACATCCATGAACACCAGATCGAAGCGCTCCGCTGCTAGAGCCCGCAAAACTTCCACCCCATTGGAGACGACGGTGGCTTGATAACCAAGACGTTCCAACATGCGCAGCGCTACTTTTTGATTCACCCGGTTATCTTCCGCCAGTAAGATTTTCAAGGGGTGGCGTTTTCCCAGGGTCGCGCTCACCGAGATCGGCAGGGACAACGGGATGGAGGGTGAATGGAGAGGGTGGGGAGCGAAAATGTGGCTAAAAACGTCGCGCAGCTGAATTGGTTTGATCGGCTTGCTCAGGTACGCTGTCACATTCGTCTCGCCGCCCTCGCCTTGTGCGCGCCCACTGGCGCTCAACATGACAATTGGCATCGCCTGGGTGTGGGGGTGGCGACGTAGCAAATGCGCCAGCGTCATGCCGTCAATATCAGACAGGTGCAGATCCACCAGCCCTACATCGAAGTGCTGTCCTCTGACAATCAACTTCAGCGTTTCAGCCGCCGAGTAAGCAACGTGGGGGGTCATCTCCCAGGTGCGCAGATAGTGGGCAATGATGCGACCAGTGGTTTTGTTATCGTCGGCAATCAACACTTGTCGCCCCGCCCATGGCAGCCTGGAGGAAGGGCGCATCAGTTCGGGCAGAGCCGTGACCTCGATGCTAAAGCGAAAGCGCGAACCCTGCCCCGGCCGGCTTTGAGCCTCAATATGCCCACCCATTAACTGACATAGTCGTTGGGAGATGACCAGTCCCAAGCCGGCGCCGCCATATTTGCGAGTGGTGGAGGCATCCAACTGGTGGAAAGGGCGGAAAAGCTGCGGCAGATGGGTGGGGTCGATGCCCACGCCAGTATCTCGAACGGTGAAATGAACCTGGTAACGCTGCTCATCTAGCTGAGTGGCGCGAAGGGTGAGGGCCACTTCCCCATGGTCGGTAAATTTGATCGCATTGCTGACCAGGTTGATCAAAATCTGACGTAAACGAGTCACATCTCCCAGAATCAGGTTGGGAACGTCGGGGTCTATGAAGTAGGCGAGATCGAGCTTTTTTTGGTCGGCAGCCACGGCAAAGAGGTCGAGCGCTTCTTCGACGCAGCGACGCAAATCGAAGGGGGCTATATCTAATTCCAATCGGCCGGCCTCAATTTTCGACAAATCTAAAGTGGCATTCAGAATAGTCAACAGAGCATCCCCGCTGGTGCGAATCGTTTCCACGAACTCTTGCTGGTCTTTGGAAAGCGGGGTGTTCAGCAACAGCTCCGACAACCCGATGATAGCATTCATGGGGGTGCGGATTTCGTGGCTCATATTGGCTAAAAACTCTGTTTTGGCTCTATCTGCCGCTTCGGCTGTCTCCTTGGCTTGCCGCATGGCGTGTTCAGCCTGCCGTCGTTCCAAGAGGGAACCCACCCACAACCCCAACACACGAACAAAATCCTTCTCGGCATCCCCCAGAGGGGGGCGCTGGGGGGCCCAGGTTAAGAAACTCAAGGTTCCACGCGCCTGCCCATGCACCGGCGTCACCGTTCCTATATAGAGATGGGGCAGCTGATCGGCTGTCGCCACTCCGGCCGGCGGAGCGCTGAGAACAAGGACATCCTCATGCGCCAGCGTGGCAGTGCAATAGGGGGTGATGGCGTTCCATATTTCATCCAGCGCCACGTCCGGCCGGCCGATATGGTGATATTCCAGGCTGTGGGTCGCGTCCTGAACGCAGCTGATGAAAGCGACTTCCATTTCCAGAAAGTGGGCCGCCTTTTCCAACGCCTGTTGTAGTTCGTCGCCTGTCTCCTGCGCCCCTTGCGCTGTCAGACGGAGCAACAGGCGGTTGGCGGCTTCATGTCGTCGCCGTTGTGCAATATCCCGCACAAAGGCGCTGAAGGAAACGTCGCCGCCGCGCCAGATGGGAACAACAGCCAACTCCACCGGGAAGGCCTCCCCTTGTCGGTTTTGAACCATGAGTTCCAGGCGGCGTTTGGACATATTGTCAGCGCCCTGGGCGATGTAACGCTGGAATCCAGCTTCGTATCGCTGGCGCATCACTGCTGGAATCAGCAGAGCCAGGAGCGGTTGACCCAAAACTTCGTGTTCCTGCCAGCCAAACATGCGCTCCGCCTGCGGGTTCCAACCCGTTACAACACCCTGGCTGTCGGCGCTAATGACAGCGTCATAGGCGGTGTCCACGATCAGCCGGAAACGCTCCTCGCTGGCGCGGAGCGCTTCGGCCACCTGCTCATCTGGTTCCAGATGGGGGCTGCTCTTCAAACCCGGCCGGGGTTGCCAGCTGGCGGCGCGAGCTGCCTGCAGTTCCTGTTCCAGGGCCGCCAGGCGCGCTTGTATGGCGCGAAGTTGTTGTTCCAACGCCGCCACAATAGCCGGGGACGCTTGATCGACCGTCTGCTCAGCCATCACACCTCGATTACGAATTGTGAGCCGCGTGGCTCATGATCGGTAACATAGAGCCGGCCGCCATGCCCCTCGACCACCAGCTTACAAAAAGCCAGCCCCAGGCCGGTGTGCTGCACCCCATGGCGGTGCAAATCGATGGTGGCATATTTGTCAAAAATACGTTCGCGGTCGGCCGGCGCAATACCCGGCCCTTCATCCGCCACGCTGATGCGAATGCGCCGCCTCTCAGCATCTGCCTCACCAGGTAGCTCAGAGCAGGTCAGCCACACCGCACCGCCGGCCGGCGTGTACTTGAGGGCATTATCCAACAAATTGTCGAGGACGCGCTCAAACAGATTGGCATCAACCAATAGCTCATTCTGATCAAGGCCGGCAGCGATCTCCAGTTCCAGCTGCATTCCCATCACTTGAGCCGTTGGCGCATAGCGTAAGTAAGCCGCTTCCACCAGCCGGCAAAGATTCATCAGGGTCAGATTGAGCCGCAGCTGGTTCCCCTCCGTCTTCGCCACCAAGAGCATATCATTGATGAAGCGATGTACCCGCTGCAACTGGTTCTGCACAACCTGCAAATAATACACCTGGTCTTCACGGGGATGTTTGTGCAGCAGTAAATAGGTGTAAAGCGCTGCTGTCGCCAGAGGGGAACGCATATCATGGGCGATCATATGCGCCATGTCCTCGCGTAGCTCTAGAGTCGCTTTCAACTCATCGTACTGGCGCTTGATGCGCCACATGGAGCGCACGCGCGCCCGCAACACCTGTCCATCCACCGGCTTGAGCAAAAACTCATCTGCCCCCACTTCGAGGCCATGCACAACATCTAGCGCGCTAGAAAGCGTCGTGATCAAAATAATCGGAATATGTTGCCAGCGTGGGTCAGCCTTGATACGGCGACAAACCTCAAACCCATTCAGGTCAGGCATCACCACATCTAGTAAAATGACGTCGAGGGACATTTGCTCCAAAAGCGCCAGCGCCTCTTCTCCGCTAGCAGCCTGTATCACTGTGTCATGCGCCGATTCCAGCGTCATAGCCAGCGCCCGGCGTGAGGTGGCGCTGTCATCAATGATCAAGATTCTGGCTTTGTCGGGCATCATACACTCCATGTTGAATTATCAACCTTGAAGCGCTATTTGACCAGTGCATTCAGGCAACGGATCAACTGCGGGCCAGCGTGTGGTTCTGGTGGCCGGGTCGGGCGTAGGCACAGCGCCGGGTCACCCTCCAACCCCCAATTGGGGTAGAATAAACCTATGGGCATCGACGACCGACAACTCAGTGGCTCGGTGGAGCGCATCACTTTTTACAACCCGGACAATGGCTACACGGTGCTGCGTCTGCAACCTGATTCACGCGCTATGTTGCCTTACCAGTACGCAGCGGCCGATGCGTTGGCAACCGTGGTGGGCCATTTGCCCGAAGTCAGCCCCGGCGAGTGGCTCAAGCTAGGTGGTCAATGGAGCCGGCATCTCAAACATGGCTGGCAATTCGAGGCCCAGCAGTGCGAGCAGGGCTTGCCGGCCACTCTGGAAGGGATCAAGCGTTACCTCGGCTCTGGGCTGGTGCGCGGGGTGGGCAAGGTCATGGCGGAGCGCATTGTCAATGTCTTTGGCGAGCAAACGCTGGAGGTGATTGAACACCAACCGCAACGCCTGCGCCAGGTGTTGGGAATCGGCCCTCAGCGGGTGGACAATATCACCCACGCCTGGGAGGAACAACGCGCCATTAAAGACATCATGCTCTTTCTGCAGTCACACGCTATCTCCACCACCCTGGCGGTCAAAATCTACAAGCAGTATGGGGAGCAGGCGTTGGCGGTGGTGCGTCAAACGCCATACAAGCTGGTGCAGGATATTCACGGCGTGGGCTTCAAGACAGCTGACAAAATCGCCCAGGCGATGGGTCTGGCCCACGACGACCCCGGCCGGATCGAGGCCGGCATTGCCTACACACTAAATCGCCTGGCGGAGGAAGGGCATGTGTATGTCCCTCAGGATGAGTTGGAACCGGAAGCGGCCGAGATTTTAGGGGTTGATCCGCAACAGGTGACAACGGTGATTGAGCATTTGGAGACTAACGCCTTGATTAAACGGGACACCTTGCGTTACGCTACAGAGACGACGGCCGATACCCATGTTATCCAGGAAGAGCAAGCCGTCTACCTGACTCCCTTTTACTACTCCGAAATCGGGGTCACTCACCGCCTGCAACGCCTGCTGCATCACCCCACCAGCCGCGTCCGCACAGCGTGGCGCGCACCGCAGGATGTGGAAGCGGCGCTGCGTTGGGCGGAAAGCCGTTCCCAGCTGGAACTGGCCGCGCAACAGCGCCAGGCCATCCTCACCGCTTTGCAACACAAGGTGAGCATTTTGACCGGCGGGCCAGGGACAGGCAAAACAACGGCGCTGCGCACGCTGCTAGATGTGCTTGACCAGGCGCAGCGTACCTATGCCCTAGCCTCCCCCACCGGCCGGGCAGCCAAACGCCTGGCAGAAGCGACCGGCCGGCCGGCCAAAACAGTCCATCGCCTGCTGGAGTTTCAGCCCGGCAGCGGCTTCGGGCGTAACGAAAACAACCCCCTGGAGGCAGACATGGTCATCGTTGACGAAGCCTCTATGCTTGATCTGGTGCTGACCAACAACCTGTTGAAAGCAGTAGGGTTGGATAGTCACCTGTTGCTGGTGGGAGACATCGACCAATTGCCCTCAGTGGGGGCAGGCAACGTTTTGCGCGACCTGATCGCATCGGGCATTGTGGCTGTCACCCGCCTGGAGGTTATCTTTCGTCAGGCGGCCGGCTCGCTCATCATCCAAAACGCCCATCGCATCAACCAGGGCCTGCTGCCCATCACCCACCCTCAGGCGCAAGACTTCTTCATCTTTGTCAAAAAAGAGATGGAAGGGTTGCCGGAATTGCTGGTGGATATTGTGACCCGACGCATCCCCGACAAATTCGGGATCGACCCGCTGGACGACATTCAGGTGTTGGCCCCCATGTATCAGGGAGCGGTGGGGGTGGCGCAGCTCAACCAGTTGTTACAAGCGGCGCTTAATCCCCCTGGGGGACACAAACCAGAGCGGCGGTTGGGCGGGAGGCTCTTCCGGGCCGGCGACAAAGTGATGCAAACGGTTAACAATTACGACAAAAACATCTACAATGGAGACATCGGACGCATCAACCGCATCGATCTGGTGCAGCAACAACTCATCGTTAACCTGGATGGCGCGCCGGTGGTCTATGACTTTCTGGAAGCAGATGAGTTGATTCATGCCTACGCTATCAGCGTCCACAAAGCGCAAGGCTCAGAATATCCTTGTGTGGTCATGCCGATGGTGACCCAACATTACCTGATGTTGCAACGCAACCTCGTGTATACCGCCATCACCCGGGCCCAAAAGCTCGTTATCCTGGTCGGCTCGCGTCAAGCCATCACCATGGCGGTTAAAAATGACCGCACCACCCAGCGCTACAGTGGCCTGCATGTGCGCCTGGCTCCACCCACTCCCTGAAAAACGTTATGGAAGTTCTCTTTGGCGTGGCGAAAATTCAAAAATATGCTGTCAGTCAGAGCGGCGATACCCTGGAGATCATTGAGCGCCCGCATGGAGGTCTCTCCTTTGTGTTGGTGGATGGGCAACGCAGCGGTCAATCGGCCAAGAAGATTAGCAACCTGGTGGCGCGCAAAGCAATCCAGCTATTGGGCGAGGGAGTGCGTGATGGAGCGGTGGCCCGCGCCGCTCACGACTACCTGTACAGCTATCGCGACGGCAAGGTCACTGCTACCTTGAATATCATTTCCATCGATGCCGTCAGCCGCACCCTGGTTATTTCCCGCAACAATGAATCGCCTATTATCGTTCACACCCCCCAATTAGGTATTTACCTGCTGGATGAACCGTCGCAAGCCATTGGGGTGCAGCGCTTCACCAAACCGGTGATCACCGAGATTCCGATGGAGCTTGGCCCCCTGGTGATCGCCTTCACCGATGGCCTGCGCCATGCGGGCAGCTGGCATGGAGACAATCGGTTGGATGTTGTCGGGGTGGTGCGGGAGCTACTGGCGCAAGGGGTAGCTGACCCGCAAACAGTGGCGGATACGTTGCTGGCCCAGGCGGTTATGTTAGATGAGGGCCGGCCGCGCGACGACATCAGTGTGGTGGTGGTGCGCGTGCGCGCCCATCTGGGCGACAACATCCGACGTATGAGCGGCCGGCTCATCTTATAGGCCGGTCGGCGCGCCCAGGCATGTCCCATTCAACCCTCCCTCGTCTGGCGATTGTCGGCCCTTGTTCATCGGGCAAAAGCACCCTGGCCCACGCCTTGAAAAGCCTGGGTTTTGAGGTACGCCAACCCGCCCAGGAACACTCCTATGTGCGGGATATGTGGCGCAAACTCAGCCGCCCCGATCTCCTGATATATCTGGATGTGGATTACCCCACCTCTCGCCAGCGTCGCCCCCATCTGGACGGCGGCCCGGAGCGCCTGCGCGAGCAACAGGCGCGTCTGGCGCACGCTCGCACTCATGCCAATTTTTACCTCGACACCAGCGCGCTGACGCCGGCCGAAGTCCAGAGTATTGTTGTTACCTTCCTGCACCAATTGGGGCTGTCTGTCCCTCCCGCCCCACCGCCATAACCCTCACCGGTTAAGATTTGAACATTAAGATCAGGGCCAGGGCGAACAAGCCACCCCAGAAAGGCCAGGGAGTCTGGGCGGCCGCCAAAATCGCGCCGGCGATGAGGCAAAAGCCGGCCAGCAAGGTGCTTTTTATCCCCGTCAGATTATCTGCCGGTGGGTTCTTCAGCTGACGTTCCCAAAGCTGCACCGCCTGGGAGAGCAAAAGGGGGCTGCGCACAAAGATATCGATCAGCTCCGGCATACCGCGCAACGTCTCCTGCATAATGGTCAGAGGGTTGAACATGCGCAAGAAGATGCGCCGGATATGGGGGCGGGAAGCCTCGGCCAGGTTGAACTCCGGGTCGATCAGGTTGCCCACCCCTTCAAAGGTGGTCAGCGCTTTGACCAGCAACAAAATTTCGGTGGGAAAATACATGCCAAACTGCGCGCCCAGTCGCATCGATTCCAGAATGAGTTGCCCTACGGAGAACTCACGGAAGTTAGGCGTCTGAATCCAGCGGCGGCAGATATCCTCCACGGCGCGGCGAAAGCCTTCAGGATCGCTGCCCCGGCCGGCATACGTCAGGGCGGTCACATGGCGCGCTGCCCCGGCCGCATCCCCCATCACCAGGGCGTAGTTGTAAAAGAACATATTTTTGCGGATAGACTCATCCACCCGCCCCACCATGCCCAGATCAATAAAGGCAGCTTTGCCGTTCCCCAAAATCACCAGATTGCCGGGGTGCAAGTCGGCGTGGAAAAAGCCGTGTTCGTAGAACATGCGCACAATGGCGTTGATGCCCAGATCCACCAGGTGGCGACGCTCCGCCAACGTCAGATTAGCCGCCGCATTAGCGTCGGGCTTGACGCCATCGAGAAACTCCATGCACAACACATTTTGGCCGCTGAAGGCGCGATAAACTTTTGGAAAGCGAATGTAGGGATCATTGCGAAAGTTGGCAGCGAACATCTCGGCGTTGCCCGCTTCAAAGCGCATATCCACTTCGCGGACGGTGTATTCACAAAACTCCCCGATCAGACGGCGCGGCTGATAACGCTCGATGAACACCTGTAAAATAGCCCCAAAGGTGCGCAGCAAGCGAGTATCCTGCGCCACCATGGTCTGGATGCCCGGCTTGATCACCTTCAAAACGACTTCCTCACCCGTCAGCAGGTGAGCGCGATGAATCTGGGCAATCGACGCGGATCCCAACGGCCTGGGGTCTATCCAGGCGAACATCTGCGCCACAGGCCGCCTAAGGTCCTCTTCGACCAGCTGCTGATAGCGCTCAAAGGTCACTACCGGCAGACGGTCGAGCAAGTTTTTCAGCTCATTGGTGATGGCAACAGGAAGCAAATCTTCCCGCAGGCTGAGAATCTGGCCCAGCTTGATGTAAGTTGGCCCCAGCCGTTCCAGCCGGCGTCGGAACTGCACCGCAAAAGGTTCCCGCGCCAGGGCGCGATCTACAAAAGGCCAGGCGAAGAAAAGGCCGAAACGGAGCAAGACCACCTTCAAATGCCAGGCGCGACCTTCGGCCCGACAGGTGCGCACATAGGCGTAGCCCCCGCCTAGCAAAAGCCCCATAAACTGGGCCAGCGTCGTCAACAATCGCCGCACCAAACCCTGCGGCGGACGCTCCTGGTACAGTTCAAACTCGTTATGAAAGGAGAACGAGGTTCCCATTATCCAGACATGCTTAAACAACGCGGGTGACAAGGGGGGACGAGGCCACCCGGCCCGCCTAAGCCGGCTTTACCATCTACGGTGCAGGCCGGGGGATGATTCAAACACAGCGCTCCTGGTAGGTTCGCCTGGCAGCCTCGCCAGGCCGGCCGGATATTAGCCGCTGAGTATACTACAGCCGGGGCTAAACAGAAAACCTGCGCCGCAAAAGAGATCAGCCGCCCCAAGCCTGTTATAATGGAGGGTGTGGGGCGTCGGCGGCCGGCCGATATGCCCAGCTCTTTACTTAATCTGGCGCGCCGGGGGCGGCTGGTGGTTCAGCCATGGTCGTCCAGGGCTGCGCGTCGAGAGGAGCATCCCATGCCTCGCGCTGAACGGATGTCAGCCGCCGATGCGGTCTGGCTGCACATGGAAGACCCAACCAACCTGATGTTTGTCGCCGCTGTCCTGGAGTTCGATCAACCGCTCGACCTGGAACGCCTCCGGGCAACGTTGGAAGTACGGCTGTTACGCTTCCGTCGTTTCCGCCAGCGGGTGGTTGAGCGCGGAGCGCTAAACACCCCTTACTGGGAAGATGATCACCACTTCGATATGCGCGCCCACCTCCACCGCCTGGCGCTGCCCGCCCCCGGCGACCAGGCTACCTTACAGCAGGTCGTTAGCAGCTTGCTCAGCTCCCCGCTCGACCACAGCAAACCGCTGTGGCAGATGCACGTGTTGGAAAACTACGCTGGCGGCGGGTGCGCCCTGCTGGCCCGCATTCATCACGCCATCGCCGATGGCATTGCGCTGATTTATGTTCTGTTGTCCTTGATGGATGAAGGCCCCAACGCCCCCTGGCCCACTCCGCTGGCGGAGACAGCACGTCACCAGCGGGGTTGGAACCCCCTGACGAGTCTGTTGCAGCCGGCCGCGGCCGCCCTTTCCACCACCCAGGAATGGGCGCGGCAGGCGGTCAACCAGGGGTACGACATGGTGGTGCAGCCGGCCAAAGCGTTGGAGCTGGCGCGTTCGGCCGGCGATCTGGCGACCACTGCGACCCACATGCTCAGCCTGGGGCCAGATACTCCCACCGTGTTGAAAGGCCCTCTGGCAACGGCGAAGAAAGCAGCCTGGTCGGTCCCCATTCCGTTGGAAACGGTTAAGGCGATTGGACGGCGACGCAACGCCACCGTCAACGATGTCCTGCTGACTATTTTCACCGGCGCTGTGCGCGCCTATCTGGCCGGCCGGGGCGAGCCAGTGGATGAGATGGAGATTCGCCTGATGGTTCCTGTGACCTTGCGGCCCCTGGAAAAAGCGGCTCAACTGGGCAACAACTTTGGAACAGTCACCCTGACCCTGCCCATCAACCAGGCGGACCCGTGGGAGCGGCTGCACGTTCTTAAAGAGCGCATGGACGCTCTGAAACAATCCCCTGAAGCACTGATCACCTTCACCGCCATGAGTGTCGTCGGGCTGGGGCCGGCTCAGGCAGCCAGCAAGATCATTGAAATCTTCAACCGCAGCTGCTCGGCCATCATGACCAATGTCCCCGGCCCACGCCAGCCTGTTTACATCGCCGGCCGGCCGGCGCGGGGCATTATGATCTGGGGGCCGTTGGGCGGGCGGATTGGTCTGGGCGCCAGCATTTTCAGTTATAATGGAGTGGTAACGCTGGGTATTTTCAGCGACGCCGGTCTGACGCCCGATCCAGAGACACTGGTCAACGGCTTTGTGGCGGAGTTTGAAGCATTGCGGCAACAGCTATGGCCGGCGGCCGACGCCCCAACCTGAGCCTGTCGCCCCACAGTTCGCCCGGTTGAGGCTTATCTGACGCTGGATTTGTTTTAACTAAGGAGAGAGAGCATGGAAGTTCATTCCGTAGAAGCATTGCGGCAACACCTGCACGGGGTCATCAAAATGCAGGCCAACCAGGTGACGGTGTTGGATGAAAGCGTTCTGCCAGACAAAGTGGATGTCCTCGTCTATACGGCCGTCTTTGGTGATGGCGTGGCGCGCGAAGTGGCGCGCTGGTTGCTGTGGGAGATTGGTCAGGCGGTGGGCATCTACCCCAGTTCCATCCATGAGCTGTACATGGCGGTGGGGCGCGGCGATTTGCCAGCCAACTTCACCGTGCCGGCTATGAATATTCGGGTGATGAATTACAACACCGCCCGTGCCATTTTTCGCGCCGCCAATCGGCACAACGTCGGGGCGCTCCTGTTCGAGATTGCCCGCTCCGAGATTGGCTACACCGAGCAACGGCCGGCCGAATACGTTGCCAGTTTGCTCGGCGCGGCCATCAAAGAAGGATTCCGCGGCCCGCTCTTTGTGCAAGGGGATCATTTTCAAATTTCGGCCAGCCGCTACGCCGCCAACCCGACGGCAGAGGTGCAAGCAGTCAAAGATTTGATGGCGGAAGCAGTGGCGGCCGGCTTCTACAACATCGATATCGACACCTCCACGCTGGTGGATTTGAGTTATCCCACTCTGGATGAGCAACAGCGCCTGAATTATACCGTTTGCGCCCAGTTGACAGAATACGCCCGCCAGCTGGAACCGGCCGGGGTGACCATCTCCCTGGGGGGCGAGATTGGCGAGGTGGGGCATAAAAACTCCACTATCGAAGAGCTACGCGCCTTCATGGATGGGTATCGGCGGGTGCTGCCGGTCGGCATGGCGGGCATCTCCAAAATCTCGGTGCAAACCGGAACCAGCCATGGCGGCGTCGTTCTGGCCGATGGCTCGCTGGCGGATGTTAAGGTAGACTTCGACACCTTGAAAGAACTCAGCCGGGCGGCGCGCGACGAGTACCAATGTGGCGGCGCGGTGCAACACGGCGCATCCACCCTGCCTCCCACCGCCTTTGGCAAATTCCCCGAAATCGGCACGCTGGAAATCCACCTGGCAACCAACTTCCAAAACATCGTTTTCGACAACCTGCCGCAGGACATTGTGCAGGAGGCTTACACCTACATTCACGCCCACTTTAAGAACGAGTGGAAATCCGGGCAGACGGAGGAGCAATTCATCTACCAGACGCGTAAAAAGGTCATCGGCCCGATGAAGCGGCGCTGGTGGAATCTGGACGCAGAGCTGCAGAGTCGTCTGGGAGAGGTGTTGGAAAACCAGTTCAACTTGCTTTTCACCCGCCTCAATGTGGTCAACACCCGGCGCATGGCGGCCCGCGTCACTTCGTGCGTAACCTTGCACCGGCCGCTCCCCACCGAAGCAGCGCACGAAGTGGAGTTGGAAATAGCAGCCGACTTGAGCGACTAACCAGGGTACCGACCGACCTTTCACCTTCCTAGAGGTCATAGGTATGTGACCCTTGACCTGCATCAGGGTCATAATATCCTGTGTCACGCACGCCGTGGACAGAGCGACGGCTTCGTTCGTAGCCGCGGTTTCCCAACCGCACTTTTGGCTTCCAGCCAACATCCCATCGCTCGCAACCGGGTTATACTCTATAGACCACACACGGCTTACCCTTTATGGAGGATTGAGAGATGTTAAAAGAATTTCGCAGCTTCATTATGAAAGGCAATGTGCTCGACCTGGCGGTCGCGGTCATCCTTGGGGCAGCTTTTGGCGCCATTGTGACTTCCCTGGTCAACGATATCGTCATGCCCCTGATCGGCATCATCATTGGTGGGGTGGATTTCACTTCTCTAGCGATTCAGGTGGGGGATGCGACGCTCACCTATGGGAACTTCATCCAGGCCATCATCAACTTCCTGCTGATCGCCTTTGTCATCTTCCTGTTCGTGCGCGCCTACAACAACAGCCGCAAACAAGAAGCGGCCGCGCCGCCCCCGCCGCCAGCCCCTTCGGCCGAGGAAAAGCTGCTGCGCGAAATTCGCGATCTCCTGGCGCGGCGTTAAACCTTAACCGGTTCCCTCCTTTGTTTAGGGCGACCCTCTCCTGGTCGCCCTTTTTGTTGGCGTGCGCTCGCCGGTAGGATTCAGTACAATTAGTGCAGCATTAGTCGGTGAGGGCAGGTCAAAAACCAACCCCTACGGCTAAAACCAGCCTGGGAGAAAGTGAATGGACACCCCCCTGCACGCCTACCATGAATGGGTGGAAGGCGCTCTGAACGAACTGAATGAGCGCCTGATCCTCCTGCGCATCGCCCACCACGATCACACCGTTTGGAAACCAGACCCGACTGAGATTACCAACCGCCTGGGCTGGCTGGATAGCGCGGCGCGCCTGTTGGACGAGGTGGAGGTGATCAACGCCTTCGTTGCCGATGTTCAGGCGGATGGCTATCAGGAGGCATTGTTGTTGGGCATGGGGGGTTCCAGTCTGGCCCCGGAGATGTTCAGCCTCATCTTCGGTCAGGCAACATCGGGCCTGAAGTTGCAGGTGTTGGATAGCACCGCCCCGGAAGCGGTACTGGGGCATCGCGCCCGACTGAATCTGGCCCAAACCCTCTTCATTGTCTCGTCCAAGTCAGGCGGAACGGTGGAGATGATTTCCTTCTTCAAATATTTCTACAACGAGATAGCAGCAGAGCTGGGGGGCGAGGCGGCCGGCCGGCATTTTATCGCCATCACCGACCCTGGCAGCGGCCTGGCGCAGCTGGCGGAACGCTACCACTTCCGCGCCGTCTTTCTCAACGACCCCAACATTGGCGGGCGCTACTCCGCCCTGTCCCATTTTGGCCTGGCGCCGGCCGCCCTGGTGGGGGTGGATGTAGCCCGCTACCTGGAAAATGCACTACAGATGATGCGGTTGTGCGACTTGCGACGACAGCCGGCCGAGGCCAACCCCGCCGCTGTTCTAGCTGCTCTGGTGGCAGCGGCCGCGGCTCATGGACGTGACAAAGTGACCCTCGTCCTGCCCCCCCACCTGCTGCCTTTCGGCTCCTGGGTGGAGCAGCTGGTGGCGGAAAGCGTGGGTAAGGAAGGTAAAGGGGTTTTGCCGGTGGTGGGTGAACCGCTGGGCGCGCCGGCCGTCTACGACGCGGATCGTCTCTTCATTGCCTATCAGCTGCCCGAAGGGGATCCCCAACAGGCTGCCGCCCTGCTGGCGCTGGAGCAAGCGGGCCACCCCATTGTGCGGCTGGACCTGCGGGACGCCTACGACCTGGGGGGCGAAATGTTCCGCTGGGCGCTGGCGACCGCCATCTTGGGCTACTTCCTGGAGATCAACCCCTTTGATCAACCCAATGTCGAGGCAGCCAAGATTTTGGCGCGTCAGGCGGTGGCCCATTACCAGGCCACCGGCGCTTTGCCACAACCCACACCCGACTTTCAAGATGGGGGGATAACAGGCTTTGGGGTGGTCGGGGCGGACTCGGTCGCAACAGCGCTGGACGACTTTCTAGGTCAGGCGCAGGCGGGCGATTATGTGGCCCTGCAAGCCTACCTGCCCCCCAATGCCAAAACAACTGCCGGGTTACAGGCGTTGCAGCAGGCGATCCGACAACGCACACGCCTGGCCACGACGCTGGGGTATGGGCCACGCTTCCTACACTCCACCGGTCAACTGCACAAAGGGGATGCCGGCCGCGGCCTGTTCCTCGTGCTCACCCACGACCCAACCGAAGACGCCTCTATCCCCGATATCGCTGGCGCGCCGGCCGCCAGCCTGACTTTTGGCATCCTGCTGCGCGCCCAGGCCTTGGGGGATATCCAGGCGTTGGAAGCGGCCGGCCGGCGCGTCCTGCGTCTGCACCTGGGACACGACATCCCCACCGGCTTGCCCCGACTACGCGAGGCCCTGACATGAAAACCCATTTCCTCCTCACCCTGTGTTGTCTGGCCCTGACAGCTGCCTGCGCCGGCCCAGAGCCACCCCCTGCCACCCCAATAGCTGCGCCCACCCTGCCGGCCGACGACGGCGCGGATGTCGTTGATCCCCAGGCCGCAACTTCCCTCGTCCAGGCCGAGTTGCTGGCGCTGCCCCCCACCGATTTTTGGTGGAATGATGTCGTCTTTTACGAGATTTTTGTGCGCAGCTTCTACGACAGCGACGGAGACGGCAACGGCGACTTGAACGGCCTGATTGAAAAGCTCGACTACCTCAACGATGGCGACCCCAGCACCAGCGATGACCTCGGCATCGGCGGCATCTGGCTCATGCCCATCATGGAATCAGTCAGCTACCACGGTTACGACACCGTGGATTATATGCGGGTGGAGCGCGATTATGGGACCAACGCCGACTTCAGACGCCTGATGGAAGAAGCACACCGGCGTGGCATCCGCGTCATTCTCGACCTGGTGTTAAACCACAGTTCGTCCCAGCACCCCTGGTTCCAGCAGGCGCTTCAACCCGACAGCCCCTTCTATGACTGGTACGTTTGGGCCGACAACGACCTGGGGCAATACTGGTACGCCGCTGACAACGGGCACTATTACTACGCCTACTTTTGGGATCAGATGCCAGACTTCAACTATCACAACGCCCAGGCCACGCGACAGGCTTACAACATAGCCGACTTCTGGCTGGAGATGGGGGCGGATGGCTTCCGACTGGACGCCATCAAGCACCTGATCGAAACGGATGGCGAAATTGAAAACACGCCCGAAACCCACGCCTGGCTGGTAGATTTCCAGGCGCACTTGATGGCCGGCCACCCCGATGCCGTGACGGTGGGGGAGATCTTTGGCAACTCCGCTCAGGTAGTGGCCTCGTACATCCGCAATAAGGAGCTGAACCTGGCTTTTGACTTCTCATTGGCTCAATCTATTTTGGCCAGCCTGCGGGTGGGCAAGGAAGGCAATCTGCGCCTGGCCCACACCCAAATCTTGCAGGAATACGCCCCTGGGCAATACGCCACCTTCATCACCAACCACGACCAGAACCGCGTAGCCTCCCAACTGCTGGAAAGCCTGGATCGGGCCAAAGTGGCGGCCACGCTTCTGCTAACTTCCCCCGGCGTTCCCTTTGTCTACTACGGGGAGGAGATCGGCATGTCGGGGGTCAAGCCTGACGAGCAGCTACGCACCCCCATGCAGTGGCATGATGGGGCAGCGGCCGGCTTCAGCGCCGGGACGCCCTGGTTTCCGGTCAACGCCGATTACACCACCAAGAATGTCGCCGCCCAGATGGGGCAGCCGGACTCCCTCCTCAACCATTACCGCGCCCTGATCCAGCTGCGCAATGAGCAGATCGCCTTACGGCGCGGCGACCTGCAACTGTTGCGCAGCAGCGACCTGGGGGTGTACAGCTATCTGCGCCTGCATTCCGAAGGAGCGACGTTGGTGGTGGTCAATCTGACCAACCAGCCGGTGGCCGACTACGCCTTAAGCCTGACCCAGAGCGCACTCCAGGGGGCCTACATCCTGACGCCCTTGCTGGGGGAGGCCCCGACCGGCCGACTGACCACTAACGAGCAGGGGGGTTTTGAGGCGTTTCAACCCCTGCCCAGCCTGGAGGCCTACGGGAGCTATGTCTTCAGCCTGACACGTTGAGAGCGAGTTTATGACCTGGGTCAAGATTTGCGGCCTGACGCGGCTGGATGACGCCCTGGCAGCCGCCGGGGCGGGGGCGGATTATCTGGGGTTCATTTTTTATCCTGGCAGCCGGCGCGCCGTCACCCCCGATGTGGTGCGGCCTATCGCCCAGGCATTGCGTCAGCGGCCGGCGTGTCCCGTTTTGGTGGGCGTTTTCGTCAATGCGCCGGGGCCAGACATGGCCCGCATCCTGGAGGATTGCCAGCTTGACCTGGCCCAACTGAGTGGAGATGAGACGCCCAATCTAATCGGCGATCCCCAGTCGCTGTTGTGGGGACGGGTCTACAAGGCGTTGCGGCCGACCAGCCTGCTGGAAGCAGAGGCCGAGGCGGAATGGTATCAGCCCCCGGCCGTCCACCATCCCCAGACGCCTGACCTGCTGCTGGACGCCTACCACTCCACCCAGTATGGCGGTACAGGTCAGCGGGGGGATTGGGCGCTGGCGGCGCGCCTGGCCGGCCGCTGGCGCATCATGTTAGCCGGCGGTTTGACGCCCGACAACGTGGCTCAGGCCATCTACCAGGTGCGCCCCCTGGCGGTGGATGTTGCCAGTGGGGTGGAAAGCCGCCCCGGCGTGAAGGATCACCTGGCCCTGCAACGATTCATCGCCCAGGTGCGCGCTGCTGACGCTGACCACGCTGCCTAATCGGCAGCGGTCGTTTGTAACAACGCCATCACCGCGCCGGCCGGGTCCTGAATGACGCTGAAACGATAGATTCCCTGGTCTCGCGGGCCAGCCACCACCCGACCACCGAGGGCGTGACATTGTTCCAAAGCGTGCGCCATATTGGTCACCATGACATACACCAACCATTGGGGCGGCAAATCAGCGTTGACGCCGCGAGCGTAACAAATGCCGGCCGCTGGTTGATCGCTGCCGGGCGGCATCATATTGAAATCGCTATACACCCCCATATCCACCGCCTGAGGTTGCCAGCCCACCACCTGTTGATAAAAATCGCGCACGCCGGCCGCATCGGCCACCGTCAAATCGACCCACACAACTGTCCCCGGCGTTGTCTGACTCATTGGCTGACCTCCTTTCATAGTCTGAGGGCGCTACGGACGCCGTGAGGTTAGATTATAACCGTCCCACCGGATTGGCAAACCTCGCTTACCCCACTTCGGCAGAGCGACAAATGCGCCACTTAGGGCTGGAGTCGGCAGTCCGGTGACCCGGCCTGGAAAGCAGGTACAATAGAGCGTGAATGTAGCCTATCGACAAGGATGAACACGTGTGAGCCCTTACCAAACCACGGCCAGCCGGATTGTCTGGTCATGCCCCTGGTATAGCATTCGTCAGGATGACATCATCACCCCCGACGGTCGGGCCGGAGTGTACAACGTGGTACAACACCCCGGCGCGGTCTGGATCATTCCCATCACGCCGGCCGGCGAGGTGGTCTTGATCTACACTTACCGCTACGCCGTCAACGATTGGTGTCTGGAGATTCCGGCCGGCGGCCTCAAGACGGGGCAAAGCCTGGAAGAAGCGGCGCGCGCCGAACTGCTGGAAGAGGTAGGCGGCGTGGGGCAGGTGTGGCGCTATATGGGACGCTTTTACACCATGAATGGAATAGGCAACGAAATTGCCCACATCTTTCTGGCGACGGGGGTTGCCCTGGGCCAACCCCAACATGAAGCAACCGAGATCATGGAGATTCGCCCCACGCCCATCCACCAGGCGCTGGAGATGGCGCGCCGCAACCAAATCAGCGATGGCCCCTCCGCCCTCGCCCTTTTACTATGCGAACAGCCACTGCGCGCCCTGGTCGAATAGCGACCATCTGGCAGCGTCGGAGGGCGGCCATAGCCAGCGCAGCCCGGCGTATCTGCTATAATCAGGCCAACTAACCGACCGGCGGCCTGCCCTGGCTGGATGGAGAAAGCAGATGAGTATGGAACGACAGGCGCTACCCGACATGCGCGGCAAGTTCGGGCGCTACGGGGGCCAGTTTGTGCCGGAAACCCTCATGCCGGCCCTGGAGCAGTTGATCGCCGCCTATGCCACGGCGCGCCGCGACCCGGCCTTCGCGCAAGAGATGAACCATCTTCTGCACACCTATGTCGGCCGGCCTTCCCCTTTGACCTACGCCCGTCGCCTGAGCGCCCACCTGGGGGGGGCGCAGATTTACTTCAAGCGCGAAGATTTGAACCACACCGGGGCGCACAAGATCAACAACGCCCTGGGGCAGGCGCTGCTGGCCCAACGTATGGGCAAAACGCGCATTGTGGCCGAGACCGGCGCAGGCCAGCACGGGGTGGGCAGCGCCACCGCCTGCGCGCTGCTGGGACTGACATGCGTCGTCTACATGGGGGAGGTGGATATGGCCCGCCAGCAACCCAACGTTCTGCGAATGCAACTGTTGGGGGCGGAAGTACGACCGGTGACCAGCGGCAGCCGCACCCTTAAGGATGCCATCAACGAGGCAATCCGCGATTGGGTGACAAACGTGGACGACACCCACTACCTGCTCGGCTCCGTCCTGGGGCCACATCCTTACCCCATGCTGGTGCGCGACTTTCAAAGCATTATCGGACAGGAAGCGCGGCAACAGCTGCTGGCGACCTGCGGCCGGCTGCCCGATGTGGTGCTGGCCTGCGTCGGCGGGGGCAGCAACGCCCTGGGTATTTTCCACGCCTTTCGCAACGATGAGGGAGTGACCTTGATCGGCGTGGAGGCGGGCGGGGAAGGGATCGCCAGCGGCCGGCACGCTGCCCGTTTTGCCGACCCCAACGCCGGCCGGCTGGGCGTGTTGCACGGCACGTTGAGCTATGTTTTGCAAACGGCTGATGGGCAAATCCGCGACACCCACAGCATCAGCGCCGGCCTGGATTATCCCAGCGTGGGGCCTGAACACGCCTGGCTGCGAGACGAGGAGCGCGCTTTCTATACCTACGCCACCGATGAGGAAGCGCTGGCTGCTTTTCAGTTGACCTGCCGACTGGAGGGGATCATTCCAGCCCTGGAGTCGAGTCATGCAGTGGCGGAAGCCATCAAGCGCGCCCCCACCATGCGCCCGGATCAGATCATCCTGATCAACCTGAGTGGGCGGGGGGACAAGGATTTGAATACAGTAGCAACAGCGCTGGCACTCTAATACGCTCTGGCAAAAAAGCAGCAACGCCCTAACCGGCCTGGAGGCCCTTATGCTCTACACGCTTCTGACGCTGAACGCCCTGCTGATGCTCACTTTGCCTATCCTGTTGGGCATTTTTCTGGCGACACGCTTCAAAACGGCGTGGCGGCTGTACTTTGTTGGCGCGAGTACTTTTATTGCCTCCCAAGTGGGCCACATCCCGTTCAACAACTTCATCCTCAACCCGCAGCTGCAACGTTTGACGGAGAACGGTGAGTTGACGACCGGCGGGATAGTGCTGACAGGCGTATTGTTGGGGTTATCGGCCGGCCTCTTCGAGGAGGTTGCGCGCTATCTGGTCTACCGTTTTTGGATTACCGACGCGCGCACCTGGGCCAAAGGATTGATGTTTGGGGCCGGTCATGGAGGAGTGGAGGCGATCATTTTGGGACTGCTGGCGCTGGTGAGCCTGGTGAACATTTACCTGATCCAGTCGGGCACAGCCGAAAGCCTGATTCCTCCCGACCAGGCAGAGGCGGCCGCTGTCCAATTGGAAGCCGCCCGTCAGGAAATCGCCTCCCTGGTCAACGGCCCCTGGTACAATTTGCTGGCCGGCGCGCTGGAGCGAGTTCTGGCGCTGGCGGCCCATCTGGCCATGGCGCTGTTGGTATTGCAAAGTCTGGTGCGGCGCAACCTGTTGTGGTTGGGGGCGGCCATCGGCTGGCACACCTTGCTCAACGCCGTGGCCGTTTTTGGGTCGCTCTCTGGCTGGACGCCAATAGCTATCGAAGGTGGTCTGGCGGTTGTCACATTGGGCAGTCTGGCGATCATAGCAGCGTTGCGGCGCGGGCCTTATCCCGACGACGAACCGGCCGCTGCTGAAGTTGAGACGGTGTAGGGTAAAGGTATGATCAAAACCAACAAACTGAGCAAAACGTTTGAGCGCCATGTGGCGGTGAACCAGCTCACGCTCGATATTCCCCCGGGCGAAGTTTTCGGCTTTCTGGGGCCGAACGGGGCCGGCAAAACCACCACCGTGCGCATGTTGTGCAGCCTGATCGCCCCCACCAGCGGGCAGGCGACAGTCGCGGGCTATCGCGTGGGGGAGGAGGATCACGCTATCCGGGGCCATGTGGGCATTTTGACCGAAACCCCCGGCCTCTACGACCGGCTAAGCGCCATGTTCAACCTCTCCATCTTCGCTCGTCTGTATGAGGTCAGCGACGTCAACACCCAGGTGGAAAAATATCTGCGCATGTTGGGCCTGTGGGATCGCCGCCACGATCCGGTCGGGGCCTTCAGCAAGGGGATGCGGCAGAAGTTAGCCATTGCCCGCGCCTTGCTGCACGAGCCGCGGGTGCTGTTTCTGGATGAGCCAACGGCCGGGCTCGACCCGGAGGCGTCTAAGCTGGTGCGGGACTTCATTGCCGAATTGCGAGCAGAGGGGCGCACCATTTTCATGTGCACCCACAACCTGGACGAAGCGGATCGTCTGTGCGACCGCGTGGCCGTCTTCAACAGTTCCTTGCGGGTGGTGGACACCCCCCAGGGATTGCGCCGACAGCTGTACGGCCGGCAGGTGATTGTGCAACTGGTGGACGGGGCCGAAGCTTATCTGACGCTAGTAGATCAGCCCTATGTCAAAGCGGCCACGGCCGAAGCCACCCAGTTGCAATTGCAGATTGAAGACCCGGAAAAGAACAACCCTGACCTCATTCGTCGTCTGGCCGCGGCCGGCGCACCCATCCAATTTGTGCGCGAACAGCAACACTCGCTGGAAGATATTTACCTGGAACTGGTCAATGATTGAGGTGGTCAGACAGAGGGGCGATCTTATTCTGTCCAGTCTGTGAGACAACAACTTACGTGAGCCAGGTGGTAGCAAAATCTGTTCTGGGCGCGACTGAGCAAGTTAACACAACATCTCATCCTATCATCAGAGTCAAGCAAGGTCATGAACACCCTCAAAGAACTCTTTCTCTTAGATCCCGCGGTGGCTTTTCTCAACCATGGCTCCTTTGGAGCTGCTCCCCGGGCTGTTATGGAAGTGTACCAGACGTGGCAACTACATCTGGAACGGCAACCGGTGGCCTTTTTTCTGGGCGAAATGTTCGCCGAACTGGAACGAGCGCGGGCAGCGGTGGGGGAGGTCGTTGGCGCGCCGGCCGACGACCTTGTCTTTATCCCCAACGCCACCACCGCCGTCAACATTGTGGCTCGTGTGTTGCCTCTGGGGCCGGGGGATGAAATCTTGCTCAGTGACCATGAGTATGGGGCGTGTCTCAAAACATGGCGCTTCATCGCCCAAAAAACCGGGGCGCAGCTGGTGTTGCAACCTGTGCCGCTGCCGGCCGTCTCGGCCGACGCTCTGGCGGAGGCGTTGTGGCAGGGGGTGACCCCGCGCACTCGTGTCATCTTCCTCAGCCACATCACCTCTCCCACCGCCCTGCGGCTGCCGGTGGAGCAAATCTGCGTTCGGGCCCGGGCGGCCGGCATCTGGACGGTGATCGACGGCGCGCACGCCCCCGGCCACATCCCCCTCAACCTGGCCGCTTTCGCGCCGGACTTTTACACCGGCAATCTGCACAAATGGGCGCTGGCTCCCAAAGGGGCTGCCTTTCTATACACCCACCCCGCCCAACAGGCGCTGATCGAGCCGTTGGTGGTCAGCTGGGGGTGGGGGGATGATCCTCAGCCCGACACCGGCTCCCGTTATCTCAACTATCTGCAATGGGTGGGCACGATGGATCCCTCAGCTTATCTGGCGGCCCCGGCCGGTCTGGCTTTTCAGGCCGCCCATCAGTGGGAGCAAGTGCGGGCCGACTGTCATGCCCTGGTGCGCACCTGGCTGGAAGAAATGCAGGCCCTGACCGGGCAGCCCCCCCTCTACGACCTGACGAGCGACCTCTACGGTCAGATGGGCACAGCCCCATTGCCGCCGCTAGGGGATGTGGCGGCCTTCAAGCAGGCGCTCTACGACCGCTTTCGGGTGGAGATGCCCTGTTTCCTGTGGGCCGGCCGGCCTTACGCCCGCATCTCTGTCCAGGGTTACAACACCTCCGACGATATCCAGCGCGCTTTGGACGGTATCCAGCAGTTATTGGCGCAGCCGGCCCAGGTGTAACCCATTTAACACCCGGCCTGTAACCACCTTAACCCGCGCCGACCGCCCACCGGTATACACTCAATAGTAACTCCTCCTCTTCCCAATTTCTTCCCACCTGAAGCCCTACCGCCCGGTAGGGCTTCTCGTTGGGCGCACCGGCCGAACGCTAACTTATCTCTAACGCAGCTGGGGGTTGACATTTATAACGCAACGCGTTATATTAGGATTTAACGCGATGCGTCATTAACAATGATAACGAATGTACAACCCAGTGGCGAGCGGTGATGTCCGGCGCCCACTTGAATGAGAGGAAAAAAAGATGGATACCCAGATTGAAATGATGACCGAACCGGTGGAAACTCCCACCAACAACGTGAGCGAGTGGGCGCACAAAGCCTTTCTGGCCGGTCTCGGCGCGGTCATGTTGGCCCAGGATGAAGTCAACGAGTTTATGCACGCCCAGCGCGAGCAGATGGAGCACAACTGGCAGCAATGGCGTGAAGACTACAGCCAATGGACTGGCAAACTGGTGGATCGCGGCGCTGAAGTCGAGAAAGAAAATCGCGAGCGCTGGGAGAAGACCAGAGAAGAACGCCGGGAGCAGTGGGAGAAGTGGCTCAAGCAAGCGGAAGAGCGCTTCAACACCAGTCTGGAAGGGGTTTTGAGCTACGCCCACCTCCCCACTAACGCCGACTTTGAAGACCTGGGCAAGAAAATCAATGCCCTGGGACGCAAAGTGGACAAGATGCGCAAAACGCAAGAAGAGCAAAGCAAAACTGCGGCGATTCCCGCGTCTGAAGCGGGCTAAGCCCTGACACCTGCCACACCAATACCTTTCTCCGTTTTTTGTTGTGGGAAACCCTGGCCCAGGTCCGACCGGCCAGGGTTTTTTCTATCTGGCGGTTGCAGGTTGTTCCCCAATCTTTTCCCCAACGTTATCCTAAAAGATGATCTCTTATCGTAGCAGATAGTAGGGCTGTGAAAATGGGGGATAAATGAGATCGCCCCCAGGTATAGGGTTCGTGCTGGGCGGTCGGGCCAGATATGGGGGGTGCGCTGGCGTGGAGAGGCCGGCCGGTTGTGGATAAGCTGGCAAAGGTGAGCAGGGGCCGGCCGGACATCTGTTGAAGCCTCCGCATCTACCCCCATATATGGCGTCGAACAAATGTTTGCCCCATCCATGGGCCAGTAAAACGAGGGGTTTTCCACCGAATCCCAGACTTTTCCACAGATAAAACAGAGTTATCCACAGTCAGCGTAGATGCTCATAGGCCCAATAGGTGCTACAATCCGGCCCTAAAATGAGAGGGCGCATTGCCACATGCTCAAAGCCAACACCCCGCTTCCCCCCCATCTGCAGGTCTTTCTCTTGCTATTATGGCCCCCTTTGCTAGGCCTGCTCTTTGCGGCCATCGTCAGCAACTTTGGCGGGCCGGGGGCGATTGCCCCTCTGTTTCTGGGGGGATTGGGCGCGGTGGGGTGGGCCTTGGGGCTGCGCTGGTATGGCCCGGCCGGTCTAGGCTTGCGCGGCGGCCGGCCGTTGTGGGCCGGCATTGGTTTTGCCGTCCTTGGCTGGGTGGCCCTGCTCCTGGCGCGCTTTGTGGCGGTGCGCATCGTCCTTAGCGACGAGGGAGGGCTGGGCCTGACCTACCTTTACCTGCTTATCTTTGAGGCGGTCTGCGTCCAGCTATGGGCCTTTGGCGCGCTGTTCCGCGCCCTGGCTGCCTGGCGCTCCCCCCTATGGGCTGCCGTCGGCAGCGGTCTGGCCTACGGTCTGACTGCCTACGCTTTCTTCGGCGAGATGTACCGCACGCAACCCCTAGGGGCGCTTTTTGCCTTTGTCTGGGGGCTTTTCTACAGCATCATCCGTCTGCGCACCGGCAGCCTGTTGGGAACGGCGCTGGTACAGTCGGTGCAAAGCTTCACCGTCTGGTACATGCTGCGTCCCCCGGCCGATCCTGTACCCGACGAGTTGAATCGTTTTTACTTTCTGAGCGCCCTTTTGCTGGCGCTTTTCATCTGGCGTTTGTGGCCGCGCCGCGAGAGCGACAACCGGGTGTAGAGGCCCTCTAGTTTAATCTTATCCAGGAGTTATGAGCATGGCTTATGAATTTATCTTGACCCGCCGTGAAGGCCGGGTAGGGGTGGTGCAATTCAACCGTCCTCAGGCGCTCAACGCCCTGAGCCGGGGTTTGATGGCGGAGACGCTGGAAGCGCTAGAGGCGTTCGACGCGGATGCCGCCATTGGCTGTCTGGTGGTGACGGGCGACGAACGCGCCTTTGCCGCCGGGGCGGATATTAAAGAGATGGCCACGGCGACGCCGGCCGCCATGCTCGACAACCCATTCATCGATTACTGGGATCGTCTGCGCCGCCTGTCCAAACCCCTGATTGCCGCTGTCTCCGGCTTTGCCCTGGGGGGCGGCTGCGAGCTGGCTATGGCTTGCGACATGATTGTGGCGGCCGAATCGGCCCGTTTCGGCCAACCGGAGATCAACCTGGGGGTGATTCCCGGCGCAGGTGGGACGCAACGCCTGACACGCTCTGTGGGCAAGGCGCTGGCGATGGAGATGGTACTCAATGGGCGCTTCCTGACGGCCGAAGAAGCGTTGCGTTTTGGTTTGGTCAACCGTATCACGCCGGACGAGCGCTACCTGGAGGAGGCGATTCGGTTTGCCGCCGAGATAGCGGCCCGCGCCCCAGTCGCGCTACGCCTGGGCAAGGAGGCGGTCAACGCCGCTTTTGAGATGCCCCTGACGGCCGGCCTGGCGCACGAACGCCGTCTCTTTTACATGCTCTTCGCCACCGAGGATCAGAAGGAGGGCATGGACGCTTTCGTCAGCAAGCGCCCACCCCAATGGAAAGGGCGTTAACCCCCATAGAAAAGACGGGCGTTGACCCCAATGAAAGGGGCGCTGACCCCAGTTGTCCACACTCTGGATCACTTATCCACAGAAATGGGTGAGTTATCCACAATCACCTGCCCCAGGACATAGGCAGTGTCCGCCTGCGGCCGGCCGGCAACGGTCACAGGCAGGCGGTTGCCGGCCGTATCGTACAGCCCCAGACGCAGGGGATACACCCCGGCCGGCAGGTCGGGCGGCAGCGCCACTGTGTACACATCCATGAAACTTTCGCCGCCCTCCCACCAGGTGGTGGGGTAAAAACCTTGCAAAGGTGGGCTATCTCCCTGGGCCAGGGGAGGCTGGTCGGCTGGCCCCAGATGGACGAAGGTGGTGTAAAATGCTTCCGGCGCGGTTAGCGCCTGCCAGGTGACCGTCACCTGCAGGCTGGCTCCTGGTGGCGCTGTCGTTGGAGTAAAGGCGGCGGCGCTGATTCCAATAGCGGTTCCCAACTGGATCGACGCCGGCTGCACGGCCGGCCAGACTGCTGGGGCCACCTTGACAAAGCCTATGTCCACATTCTCGCCCTCCAGCAGGGCCACATTCACTCGCCCCTGGGTGGGAGTGGGCAGCGTCTCTGCCAGCGGAACGGCGATGCGCTCCACCACCCACCGCCCCGGCGGCCACAGAGTGGCCGGGTAGAGGCCGCCGCCGTGATAAGCCTGGTATTTGCCGATCAACCCATCGGGCTGGGCCGAGTGCGGCCGGCCGAAAATCGTCGCCACCACTTCGGGCGGGGCGGCCGGAGGGGTTTGGGCACGCCAATAGAGAGTTGCCCACACCGCCTGGCCGGGGCGCGCCGCTTCTGGCGGGATATCCACAGCGGTTAACTCCACTCCCGGCCACAACTCCCTCTCGATAATTGTTAACATATCTGGCAACTTATCCACTGTTTCCGGCAACTTATACACAGGTTTGATCACACCCCATAAACAGTAGAGGGTGACGCTCGCCAGCAGCCCCAGCAGCCCATAGGTATAGCCTGGTGGGGAAAAGCGCGGTAGCAGCCTTGCCAGATATCCGACCCAGAACCACATGCCATATCCCCACCCCAGCGCCAGGGGCAACAGGGCCGGGAAGAGCAGTCGCCCCTGCGCCGCTGGGGTGTGCAACATGAAGTTGACCAGGGCCAGATAGACCAGCAACGTCCAGCCCCCCAGCCACAGCGCCGCGCCGGACAGCCAGGGGCGTCCCTCGCGTCGGCTCTGCCACACTCCACCGACTGCCGCCAGCAGCGCCAGACCGCTCCACAACCCGTAGAACCAGGCCGGGGGCGTGATGTTGAACCAGCCGAAAACCCCAAATAGCGAGCGCCACAACCCACCGCTCTCCCCCAACACCTGCCCCAGCGTATACCCCCGGTCGCCGCCCGCCACCATGATAAATGGAACGGTAGCGGTGGGGTCGCCGTAGAGGTGCAGATTGCGCCCATACAGCCAGCCACTCAGCGCCAGAGCGACGCCGGCCGTCATTCCCAACACCAGCCAGCGCCGGCGTCGCGTCTCCGACCACCCCAGTGTCAGGACACCCAGAGCATAGGGCAGGAGCAGCGCGCCGGCCATCTTGGATAGCATCGCCAGGCCGATGGTCGCCCCTAGACTGGCTGCGGCGTGCAGGCTGAGACGCCGTTCAGTCGAACACCAGAAAGTGATCAGTTGGCTCAGAGCGGCGCTGGCCAGCCAGATAATCAGGACATCGTTGTTGCTGTAACTGTGGAGGAAAACGAATTGGGGCAGACAGGCAACGCCCCCCATGGTCAACACAGCGCGGCCGGGAGCGGCCGGCCACAGGCGCCGCGCCGCGCGCGCCACGGTGACCAGGGTCGCCGCCCCCACCAGGGTGGAAAAGGCGCGCAGGCTATGAGCGGCCGGGGCGTAGGCCGCTTCGCCAGGGTGGTGGTGGATCACCTGGTTGCGATTGGTCAGAGCGCTGGCATCCCCCAGGCGCACAAAGGGATTGAGCCACACCTGCTCCCGCGCCTCAGCCAGATCGAAGGGGGCCAAAATGGCCGCTGCCGCCAGGTAGTAGAGTGGGGGTTGGGCCGGTTCAGGTCCCATCAAGGGGTCCCAGGGTTGCGTCACCATTGGCAGGCGTCCCGTTTCGGCGATGGCGTGGGCGGTGAAGAAGTGAAAATGTTCGTCAGGGGCCTCAAAGAGGGGGTTAACCAGATTGTAAGCGGTGGCCAGCGCTACATAGAGCAGCAGAATGAGCAACAACGCCCGTTGCGCCCAATGGGGGGTATGAGGAAAAAGGCGCTCCCCAATCATGGCGTTGTCCCACTTCCCAGGTGGATCACCCCCACCGGCAGCCGATCATCCGGTTGGGGTGCGCCCTGCATGAAGACCGGCAGGCGCACAAAGGTGACGGGGTGGTAGAAGCCGGCCCAGAGGGTGTACGCCCCGGCCGGCAGCTCGGCCGGCAGCAACAGAGTGTGGGGATCGGTGATGGCTTCCCCCGGCCGCCAGCCGGGCGTGGGGCGCAAACCGTAGACCGGCGCGCTGTCCCCCTGGGCCACTACCGCCCCGGCGCTGTCGGTCAGATGCACAAAGATGGTGTAGGATTCCGGCAGGAGGGTGACAGCACGCCAGAACAGGGTCACCTCCAGCGATGCACCCGCCTGGGGGGGATCAGGTTGCCAACTGCTCCCATGCCACTCGATCTGGGTGGGCATTCCCAGGGTGGCGAAGCCGGGGTAAGCAATCGGCCCAAATGTTGTTTCCAGCGGCCAGGGGACGATCTCCAACGCGCCCAACGTGACCCAACGCCCCACGCGCCGTTGCGTGGGGCGCTCCACCAGCGCAGCGCGCACGTCGTAATGACCCCCTTGTGTTTGCGCCGGCGCGACCAGCGTTCCCTGCCCGCGCAACCAGTCGCCCGTCTGCCATTGGGTGGCCGGGTAGGTGGCGCGGGTGGCCGGGCCGACGCTTTCGGCTATGATCCGGCCGGCCGCGTCGCGCAAGTGCAGCTGGAGATCGTAATCCACCTGACTGGGGCGTAGAACCCGCCAGTAAACATCCACAGCGGCGCTGTGACCGGGGCGATATTGGCCGGGGGGCAGCGTGGCCCCCACCAACTCCACCTGCCCCCCCAGGCGCACCCCCAACGGCGTATGGGAAGGCAGGTCTGCCTCGGCGCTCGTTGCCTGCGCCGCTGCTGTCACCTGGATGTGCTCCCACAGGATGAGATCCGCCTGGCCGTTGGGCAACAAGGCGGGTTGCCCGTCGCGCTGGCGCACCAGTCGCACCATCACCTGATAGGGTCCAGGCGGCACGCCGGCTGGCAGCTGCCAGGGCGGCGCGTATTCGACGATGGTTTGGGGTTCCCAGGCGGCCGGCGGCCACGTTGCCCAGAGAGGGGTGTCCACCTGGGCCCACGCCTGACCGGTTTCGTCCAGCCAGCGCATAGAGAGGACGTAGTTTTCAGCGGTCGGTGTCAGCTTGCGCCAATACCAGGCCAGCTGCTGCCACGCTCCGGCCGTGACAGCGGGCGGGCCGCTCAACCCCACTAGTTCCAGGGTGCCGTCAAAAACGACCGGCTCGCGCTGCGCTGCCGGCGGAGGCGCAGCGACAACGGGTTGGGGCGTGAACGCTTCCAGGCGCACGCTGAGCCACAAGGCAGCAAAGCGTTGCTCCAGCAATTTGGGCCAGTGGGCGTTGGCCCAGTCGCGCAGCCAGGTACGGTCGAAGCCGGTGCGCGGGGCCGGCTCGGTTAGAAACCACACCCGTCGCGCCCCGGCCGTGGCCGCCTGGAGATCGGCCGCCACGTCGGCCGGCTCGAACTGGTTCCAACGCGGTAGGGCTGTGACCGGGGCCGCCCCATCGTAGTAGTAATCGAAGGTGAAGCGAATGAGGGTGTCGTGCAAGATGATGACATCGTCGGCTTCAGCGACAGCGTTGAGGTAGGCGGCCGCTCCCTGAATATCATCTTTGACCAGGGCGGGGTCGGTGAATTGGGTGTGCAGCCAGTCGACCTGAATCAGCGCCACACTGGCCAGCAAGATCCACCCTCCCCAACGCGCCGACCGCGGGGCGCGACAGACGCCGGCCGCCAGCCACAACAAAAAGGGAGGCAGACCCATCAACAAGTGGCGCGGCCCGTTATAGAGGGGATTGACCAGACTCAAAGCGGCCAGCAGCCCCAACGGCAACGCCAGATAGCCCAGGAGCAGAAAGCGCTCCGGCCGTGGTTGCCCCCGCCAGGCGCTGACGAGCCCCCAGCCCGCCAGCAGCAGGGCCGGAGCAACCCGCAGCCAGGGTTGGACGACGCCGGGGGTGATTCCCACACTGTAAACGCTGGCGGCGTGGCTCAACAAATGACCCAACGGCACGTAGACGAAATCGATTTGCCGGCCGGCCGCCAGGCGTGTCAGGGCGGTCGGGACAATCGGCCACAGGGCGAATAGCAGCGCCGCGGCCGCGGCCGCCAGCCACAGATTGGGTCGCCAGGCGCTGCGCTGAGCCAGCCGTTGGCCGACCACGACCAACACCCCCAGGGCCAGAATAAAGAAGCCAAAGTAGTGGGTGTACACGCCCGCCAGCGCCGCTGCCAGCCATACCCCTAACCAGCGTTGCCCGCCGGCCGGCCGTTGTTGCCAGCGCGCCAGGGCGTAGATGGCCAGGATGTTGAGAGCCAGCAACAGAGGGTAGTTGCGCAGCTCCTGGCTTTGCCAGATGTGAAAAGGGGAGATCGTCAGCAGGCCGGCCGCCAGTAGCCCGCCCGACCGCCCCAGGAGCACCCGCCCCAGCTGGTAGAAAAGGGGAATAGCCAGGACACCCAACATGGCGCCCAGGAGACGCAGAGCAAAGACCGACTCCCCCAGCCGGGCGCGCCATAGATGCAGCAGATAGAAGTAGAGCGGAGGGTTGTTGTCTACCGAGGGGAAGCCATCCACCACAATGATATTACGTCCAATTTCCGCCCAGCTCTGGCGGGCGCGGTAGAGGCTTAAGCCTTCGTCGCTCCACAGGGATGGGATTTCCAACCGATAGAGGCGCAGGGCGAACGCCAGGAGGATCAGGCCGCTGACTGCCACCCAGATGTACCGGTCGGGACGCCGCGGCGCGTTCACCGTTGTTCCTCCAGCTTAGAGGCTACGGCCGGCTGGAAGCCGACGCTCCGTTCGGCCCTTCTGTGCTTTCCGTGGTTCTCTTCCCCATCCTGTCCATCCAGATTGCTTCCATGACTTCTGGGGTTGGTTGGTTGCAGTTCCACCTGTCCCACGGGCCATTCCTGCCCCAGGCGTTGGTTTAGGGCGGGGTCATACCAGCCGACCACCAGGTGATACATTCCGGCCGGCAGATCGGCCGGTAGAAGGAGTGGGCGCGCATCCGCCACCAATTCCCCCACCGGCCACACGTCAGTGGGATACCAACCGGCGCGCGGCGGCCCATCCGCCTGGGCGACGTTGCGCCCATTGGCGTCACGCAGATGGACGAAGGTGGTGTAGGTGGTGGTCAGGGGGATGGTCGCCTGCCAGGTGAGGGTCAGGGGGAGGGTGGCCCCGGCCGCTCCCTGCGGCGGAAATTGCGCCTGGTGCAGGAAGATCGGCTGCGTGGTATCGGGCAGGGGGGCGGTTGGCCGGGGAACGGTCGCCACCCGCACTGCGCCAACAAAGTGGTGCTCCAATTGCTGGCCATCCGCGCCCACCGCCGACAGACGCGCCCCGGTAGCAGCATCGAACAACCCCACCTCCAGGCGATAGAGCAACGTCTCCGGCACAGACGAGGGTATCTCCAGTCGCACCGGGTCGCAAAATTGCCGGCCGGCCGTCCATGTACTGGTCGGGTAGCTTCCCAGGCCGGGATAGGTGTGGCGCTGCGCCAGAATGCCATCCCCAGGCCCTACAAGCTGGACAAACAGGGTGTAATCCTGCGGTGTGGGAGCCAGAACGCGCCAGCAAACCTCTACTGTCAGCGTCTCCCCGGCCGCTGCGTCCGATTGCAGCGGCGTGACTGCCAGGAGTTCGGCCGCTTCGCCCCACCGGACCCCCAGCGCCGCGACCACATCGGGTTGATGGGCCGGGGGAGCATACGCCGGCCGCAACAGGAAAATAGGCGCAGCCAGCGCCAATCCGCCCAGATAGAGTAAGATGGCCGGCGTCAGGCGGGGGATCAAGGCGCGCCAGCCGGCCGTCAGCAAGACCGCCGCTGCCCCCAAGGCCGGGTAAAGCAGTCGCCCGTGGGGGGCGGTGACACGTTGCATCCACATCCCCAGTGCCAGGCCGGCCGCCAGACACAACGCTACCAGCGCGCCGACAACGACCCGGCGCGCCCAAGGTTGCCCCTCCGGCCGCACCAACCGCGCCAGCCCCATCACTCCCAGCGCCACAGCCACAGCCAGGGGCAGGTAGACCCAACCTGGCGGCTTGATATTGCCCCACCCCAGGGCGAGCCACCAGGAGTAAAACACCTCACGCGCCTGGGCTAAGGCGCTGGCGGCCAGGGGTTGCGCCCAGGGAGCGTAATCGTGCGCTTCCAACCCCAGCGGCGCGCCGTAGAGCTGCCAATTGCGCCCGTACCACCAGCCGGCGCTGAGGAGGGCCACGGCTGCGGTCGCGGCGCCGGCCGCCAGCCAGGAGCGTCTATACGCTCGCCCCGCTTGCCTGAAAGCCAGGGCCAGCCACACCAGCCCCACCGGCGCGATCAGAATCAGCGTATTACTTTTACACAGCGCCGCTGCGCCCAGCCCTAAACCAACCAGCGCGCCCCGCTGCCAGGTAGGGCCGGCCTGGGCCAGATGGGCCAGCGCCCACAGGGTCAGGGCGCTGGCCGCGGCGGCCGGAATGTCATTGGAGACAACGCGGCTGAGAAAGAGTACCTGAGGGGTGAGGGCGACGAGCCAGGTCGCGCCGGCCGCCCAATCAGGCTGCAACGTGTATGCCAGGCCGTAAACGCCCCCCAACAGCGCCAGACCGAAAAGCAAGGTCACCCCCCGTGTCAGGGTTAGGGCCAATGCCTCAGGGTGGTGAACGGCGATGTTTTTGTTGTCGGGCACATGGCCGGGGGCGTTGGAGGGGAAGTACGGATTGGGACGGAACCAGGCCCCAGGCTCTGCCACGCCGGCCCAACGCGCCGGCCAGGACGCCAGCCAGTAGTACAGCGGCCCCTGTCCGGCTTCCTGACGCACCGGCGTTTCCCAGGCGGCCGGCCCCTGGGGAGGCAACCCCCGCCCCGTCGCCAGCCACTCAACGTAGGCGAAATGTTGTGGTTCGTCCGGCCCCTCAAAAGGGGGCGTCCCATGCTGGTAGAGCCAGCCCAGCGCGATAAAAGACAACCAGATGAGTCCCAGAGAGCGATAGGGGGCGTAGGCAGCACGGGTGAGATAGGACAACGCCGTTGCCGGCCGAAACGGAAACATAGTTGTCTATTGTACCCCGTTGACTCAGGATGGGCGGGGGATAGCTGCCCCTCTTCATGGACGGCCAAGCTGCCGGCCGCTTTATCCCACAGCAAAACCGCGCGCCTGCCAGGCGGCGTAGAGGACGATGGAGGCAGAGACGGCTGCGTTAAGAGATTCCACCTGGCCCCGCATGGGCAGGCGCAGCCACATATCACATGTCTGGCGCACCAGTCGGCGCAGACCGCTGCCTTCGTTGCCCACTACCAACGCCAGCGGCAGGTTTAGATCCAACTCGCCCAGCCGGGTTGCGCTGGAGGCCATATCCAATCCCACCAGCCACACCTCCGCCTGCCGCAAGCGTTGCATCGCCTGCACCAGATTGCCCACCTGGGCAATTAACAGATGCTCCGTCGCCCCGGCCGACGCCATGACCATGTGCGGTGTGATGTCGGGTGCGCGCCGCTCCTGGATGATCACCCCATGCACACCACACGCTTCGGCCGTGCGCAGCAGCAGGCCAATGTTTTGGGGGCCTTGCACCAGATCGAGCAGGAGCAAAAAGGGGGCTTCGGCGCGCCGGCCGGCCAGGGCCAGCATCTCTTCGATGTCGGCGTAAGGAAAGGGAGCAGCTTCCACGGCCACCCCCTGATGTTGACGGTCGCCGGTCAGGCGCGCCAGTTCATGGCGCGAGGCGCGTCTTACCTCCAGCTGGCGGTCGCGGGCCACTGTTTCCAGCGGCATCGCTTCCTGGAGCGGCAGGTCGTCCTGCACCCACAACCGCCACAGGCGGCGGCGCTGGCCCTGCAACGTTTGGCGCACTGCGTTGCGCCGGTAGATCACTTCTGTGGGGGCCATACCTGGATGTGGGGGCGGCCGGGAACCGCCTCTCCCATCATGCCAGCTTCCAGGTGGTGCCGGTTGGCCCATCCATCAAGCTGACCCCCAACTCCTTCAGTCGGTCGCGGATCACGTCAGATGTGGCCCAATCTCGCCGCTGCCGCGCTTCCGCCCGCATGTCTACCAGCAGGCGCACCAGCCCTTCTTCGCGGGCGGCGCTGGCGCTGTGTTGCTCCGCTTCCGGCACGATGCCCAATACCTCGCCTCCCAGGTTGCGATAGAGCCGATCAATTGCTGCCAACGAGTCATGCGTCAGGTCGTGGCCGGCATTGAGCCAGGTATTCACCTGACGGGTCATTTCTTGTAATACACTGAGGGCGGCCGGGGCGTTGAAGTCGTCATCCATACGTTCCTCAAACGCCGCCTGGAACTGTTCCAGCGCCGCCTCCACCTCTGGGCTGATGGAGCCGGCCGGCGCTTGCCGCAGCCGATTGCGGGTGAGGCTCACCGCTCCCCAGATACGTTGCCACCCCTTGTCGGCCGCCTCCACCGCTTCATCTGAAAAGTCAATCGGGTTGGAGTAGTGGCTGGACAAAATGAAAGTACGAATCGCTTCCGGCCGCCAGCGTTGCAGGGCGTCGCTGACTGTCAGAGTGTTGCCCAGGCTTTTGCTCATTTTGACGCCATCCAGCGTCAACGACCCGGTCAGCATCCAGTAATTGGCGAAAGGTTCGCCGTGGGCGCACTCGCTTTGGGCAATCTCGCACTCGTTGTGGGGGAAGATGTTATCGATGCCTCCGCCGTGAATGTCGAAGGTTTGCCCCAGGTATTTAGCTGCCATAGCCGAACATTCAATGTGCCAGCCGGGAAATCCCTCGCCCCAGGGGCTGGGCCAGCGCAAAATATGTTCTGGTTCCGCCTTTTTCCACAAGGCGAAGTCGGCCGGGTGGCGCTTTTCGTCCAACACCGCTACCCGCGCTCCACCCGTCTGCTCTTCCAGACGCCGGCCGCTCAACTTGCCGTATCCTTCAAAGGAGGGCACGCTGAAATAGACAGAACCATTTTGCTCATAGGCGTGCTCTTTGGCGATCAAAACCTTGATCATCTCGATCTGTTCCGGCACATGCCCGCTGGCACGAGGGCTAATGTCCGGCCGGCGCACGCCCAGGGCGTCCATATTCTCAAAATAGATCCGCGTGTAGGTCTCCACAATTTGCATCGGCGTCGAGGAGGCCTGGCGCGCTTTTTTCAAGATGCGGTCCTCCCCAGTCTCCAATAGATGGCCGACGTCGGTGATATTTTGCACATAGAGGACATCGTAACCGCGATAGCGCAGGTAGCGTACCACGACATCAAAGCCGACGTAGGTCTTGGCGTGTCCGATGTGGGGGTGATCGTAGACCGTTGGCCCGCAAACATACATATTCACCTTGCCGGGTTGTACCGGCCGGAAAGGCTCTTTAATGCGGGTGAGAACGTTGTAAATCTGAATGCTCATCAATGATCCTTTGAGGGCCAGAGGGTGATATGTGTTACCGTGTAATGGGTGATGTGTAGGGTGGATGGAGCGGCCGGTGCCTGGTTGGCGTCAGTGGCCGGCCGGATGACCGTTGGCGATCCTACCGCCTTCGATTGGCGATGCAGCTCCCACAGCTTCGCCGCTGCCGAAACCAGCGAGACCACCAGCGGGGTAGCGGCCGCCAGCGTGGCAACGGCCGGCCGCTGGCGCACCAGATGGCGCGCCCGTTCCAGAGGCGCCAGAGCATTGGTCCAGGTCTGGCGGCGTACCAGACCGGCCGGCAGGGTGCGAACGAAGCTCAACCCGACTTCGACAGGCAACAGGGGTTGCGCCGGCGTGGCCGTTTCTGACAGCGACTCCAGAGCCTGCGATAGGCGGGTCGTTTTCTCATATAAGAGGGCGGTCGCCTGGCGCAGAGCATCCAGCCCATCTCCGGCCGCTTCGGGATCGGTGCGTTGCTGGTGGGCGATCTGTTCCAGTTGCGCTAATGCCCCTGCGCCCAGCATTTCGGCGGCCCCTAACTGAAAGTACAGGCTTTCCTCCACAGCAGTCCACGTTGGCGGCCTCAGGCGTAGCTGTTCGTGAGCCTGACACAGGGGGGCCAGCGCCGCCTGGACGGTGGGGGAAAGAGAAGGGGGAGAGGTTAGCACCGCCTGGCGCAAAGCCGCTGCCAGCCGGTCGTAACCTTCGAGAAGGCGATGCTCGCTGATGCTGTGGCTGATGTAAGCTGTAACCTGGATGATGACCTGGGTGTCCATGACACGACTCCTTGAGACGCGGCCGGGCGTTATTCACGCCTCGCCTGGTTGTCGCCGTTTGTCTGGCGCAGAGCGGTTGTCAGCCGTTCCAGGCAACGTTGCCTGCCCAACAGTCCCATGACTTCCGCCAGGGGCGGCCCTTGATGCCGGCCGGTGAGAGCCGCCCGCAATGGTAACAAAACCTCGCCGGTACGCCAGCCATTTTCTCGCGCCCACGTTTTGGTCAAATGCGCCAATATGACGCGCGCCGTGATTGTATCCAATACGACGATGCTCGCCACTTCAGCCACAGTGCGAGCCAGGACAGGGCGCGCCGGCCGGCTGTGCAAGGCGTCCTGCGCCGCCTGGGTGTAGTCGGCCGGGACTTCAAAGGCCCAGACGCTCAGCGACGCGACATCGCTCAGACGCACCAGGTCGTCGCGCAGCGTGGCGACGAGTTGCTGCACCCAGCTTTCCGGCGGCAACTCCCCATACGCCTCTTCCAGGTAAGGGCGCGCCAGCCGGGTCAGGGCGGCGCTGTCCAGACGTTGGATATACTGCTGGTTGAACCAGTTGAGCCGTTCCCAATCGAAGTTGGCTGGACTGGCGGAAAGGCGGTCGATCTGAAAATGGGGACGCGCCTGGGGCCAGGTGAGCAGCTGTTGGCCGTCGACCGTCGACCACCCCAGAAGCAACAGATAGTTGAAGAGCGCCTGGGGCAGATACCCGGCCTGCTGAAAATCTTGCGCCAGGTATCCCCCATCCGGATCGCGCTTGGAGAGCTTTTGCCCCTGCCGATTGACAATCAACGGCAGATGTACCCAGACTGGTTCAGCCCAGCCCAGAGCATAGTAAATGGTTTGTTGAATGGGAACACTGCTCAGCCAATCATCCCCGCGCACAACATAGGTGATGCCCATATCGTGGTCGTCCACGGCATTGGCCAGATGGTAGAGGGGTGTGCCGTCGCTGCGCACCAGGATGGGGTCTTGAAAATGTCTGGGGTCGAAAACAACCCGCCCGCGCAGGGCATCCATCACCACCAGGGGGCCGACGCGGGGCAGGCGCAACCGTAGCGGCCCGGCCCCCGGCGCAGGATCATAGTAAGCAGCCTCCTGAACCATTAACTGGTCAGCTACCTCCAGATGGCGCGACCGGCGCTGCGATTGAACATACGGAGCATGTGGCCCACCTATATCGGGGCCTTCGTCCCAGTCCAACCCCAGCCAGGCCAGGGCGTCGAGCATCATCTCCGTCGCCTCGGCGCGGTTGCGGACCGCATCGGTGTCGTCAATGCGCAGCAGGAACGCCCCGCCCAGGGCGCGCGCCAGCCCCCAACTGAACAGGGCAGTATGCAGACTCCCAATGTGGGGGCTGCCGGTGGGGCTGGGGGCAAAGCGCAGGCGCGGTTTCATGCCTGCATTATAGCCTATCCTGATGAGGGGAGAAAAACGGCCGGGGTCAGGTGTTGAGGATGCGCGCGAAGATCATGCGGCCGGCGCTGGTTTGCAAAACTTTGGTGACCACCACATCCAGGTTTTGGCCCAATCTGTCCCGCCCATCTTCAACCACCACCATTGTGCCATCATCCAGGTAGCCCACGCCCTGCCCTGCCTCGCGCCCTTCCTGGATCACCTTGACCACCAGGTCCTCGCCCGGCAGATAAGCCGCCTTGACGGCGTTCGCCAGATCGTTGATGTTCAGAACATGGACGCCTTGCAAGCCAGCCACCCGATTCAGGTTGTAATCATTGGTCATAATGGGACAGTTCATTTCGCGCGCCAGAGCGACCAATTTGGCGTCCACTTCCCGCGCTTCACTGACATCCCTGTCGATGATTTCAACCGGCACCGGGCATTCAGTGCGCAAGATGTTGAGAATATCCAGCCCACGCCGGCCGCGCTTGCGCCGAATGGGATCGGGACTATCGGCAATATGCTGCAACTCAGTCAGGACAAAATGGGGCACCAGCACCCGCGCTTTGATGAAGCCGGTCTTGGCGACATCGGTGATGCGCCCATCAATGATGACGCTGGTGTCGAGCAAAATGCGCGGTTCCACCTCACGGTACTGTACCTCGGCCACAGGGGTTTCTGGGGTGGCCTGGATGGGGTGCAACCGATGCCAGAAAGCTTCCAGGACACCATAGCGTCGGCCTAGAACCACCACGCCCCAGTAACATAGCGCCAGGGTCGCCAGTAGCGGAGTAATCTGCCCCACAGGATCGGGCAACATTCCTAATGGAACGGCTGCCAGGGCGCTGGCCAACAGACCCGCCAGCAGGCCCAAGGCAATATGTACCACCTGCTCATCGAGTAAAGCTGCGGCTGCTTGTTGCCCGCGCCAGATCGGTTGCGGGCCAAGCCAAAAGCCCACCAGTCCCCCGATCAGAACGATGGCCGCCTGATCCCAGCGACTGGACAGGCTATAACCCCAGCTAGTCTGGAGAAAGCTCAACGCTGGCTCGAGTAACAACCAGGCTACCCCAGCGCCGGTTACAGCTGCAACCACCCGAAACACCCACCCACGTTGTTTTTCCGTCATCGATTTTGTCTCTTCCCAACGTCTTGCGTTGTTACCTGTGGCCTGATTTTGGGGTGAGGACTGATCCAATCTCTGCGCCTGAGAAGGGGAGCAAGGGCGCCCCCTATAGCTCAAGAATGTACGCCGGCCGCAAGCGCGTGTAGGTTAGCACAGCCGTTTCTAAATAGCAAGAGCGTTCTTGAGGGAAAGACCGCATCTGATAAGGGGGATAAAAACCCATACGGGCTGCCGTTACGTGGCAGCCCGCATGGGTTTTGAGAGAGGGTATGAGGTTCCGGCTAGCGGGGGAAGCCGGTTGGACAGAGCCGTCGCTTGACCCGACGTTACTGATTTACATAGGGCGGGGAGGGTCCATGGTCGCGGGGAAGCGCTGAACCCGGGTCGGACGGGGAGGGGTAGCCGAGGGACGATAGTCGGCTGGAGGGGTGTGTACCACGGTAGGCTCGTCGGTGATGCGTGCAGTGGTGGTCAAGCGAGACGAACTCATATCACGTACTGGGTTTTGCCGCTGGGCGGCGTGTTGCGCAGACACGGCCGGAGTGGCAGCGCTGGCTGTTGGGCGCGGTCGTGCCACAAGATGCCCACCCGCCACTGACAGCGCGCCAATAAACAGGATTCGTGTTAGCCAGACAAGTACAGCTACAAAGACAGGCACAACCTGGAGCAGCTGCTGTCGGCTTAAAACTTCATTGCCAAAGTCGTGGCTGAGGAGGGTGATATTAACTGCCCACCAGGTCATGACGGCGTTCATGGTCGCCCCCAACAGCCAGGCTCCGGTCAGATACCAGATGGCTCGTGGCTCTTCCCAGCCCGCTTCAGGCGTGAAAATGCGCGCCAGACCAGCAAAGTCGATGGCGCAGAAGGCAATTGCCAAAATGGTGGCCCAACGTAGCCCGATGAAGTTGACATCCCCCAGTAAATTGGCCAGGGCGAACTCCGTCGTGTCAAAGTTGAACACCTCAAAGGCCACCAGGGAGATAATCAACAGAGCGCCAAAGGCATACTGGCGCGACGCTGATAGATCAGGTGTTTCCGTCACAAACATACGATTGGGAATGGGAAGACGCATAACACATTTTCCTTCAGACCTGGGTTGCACCAGCTGGGTGGACAACACATGAGTCTGGGGATACCATTCAGTTACAAGCCAGAAGTTTCAAAATTAAGAACATACGTTCTGAATTATATTGGCACAAATGTTCTATGTCAAGGGGCAAATTAGCTTTTACCTCACACGGTTGGTGGGGATGGGGTGAGAGAATCCCTAGACAGGGTCTTTGAAGTTGTAGAGGCCTTCTTCCACAGCCCAGCGCCGGCCGCAACCGGAGCACACCAGGGGAGAAGGGAGGCTGGCATCCAACGGGGTGCGGCAAATAGGACAGGCAAAGAGTTGTCCGGCCGGAGCCGCGGGTTGGTCGGTGGGGTGGCGGCTGGCAATGAAAAGGCTGGGGGTGAGCGACCACCACCGCCCCAGGGGTTGTAAATGATAGTCGATTTGGGCCAGGCGTTCGGCCGGCACGCGCCGTTTCAGACCTGCCAGCCGGAAAAAGGAGAGCGCCAGGCGGCGATACGGTTGGAACCCGGCTGTCCGCAACTGCTCATTGACCCAGGCAGGATGGAAGTCGTAATTGAGGGGCACAAACTCCACCGGCGTAGATCTATAAGGCGACCATGTTTGTTGACCCAGAGCATGGCGGGCCACGGCTTTCAGATGGCGTTTGTTGGCAAACTCCAGGATGTAATGCCCCTCTGGGCGGGCAATCCGCGCCAGCTCGCGCCACAGCGCCGGCGCATCGGCGGCGTGGTGCAACGTGCGCACCTGCACCAGCGTTTCAAACACGCCGCCTACGAAAGGCATCTGATACCAGTTGGCGGCCACAAACAGGAAACGGGGATCATGTCCTAGCCGGCTTTGGGCTTCCCGGAGTAAAGAAGCCGCGTAATCCAACAGGACAACGGTCTGATAGCCGCTGAACTCATTGGCCAGCCGGCCGAACCCGGCCCCAATATCGAGCAAAGTGGCGCCACGTGGGGGCAACAGGCGTTGCAGCGCCAGCCGTTCTGCCTGATCCTCATACTCCCGCCCCTGTCCCTGCCAGAAGCGCGTCCGATAATCTGAACCTTCGTAATCACACACCGGGGGTAAGTCTGTCATGAGCGCAATAGTAGCACATCTCATCTCGTCGTAAAAAGGTGTTTCACGTGGAACCACCCTGGTTTGCGCGTAGCAGAAATACGCGCAATTGGGTAGAATGAAGCATATTTTCCGTGGGCGGTTCCAACCCTCCCCCCGCCGGGTCAGGGGATTGGTGTTGTGGTGCGTCGCCCAACATGGCGCTTATGGTACGAGACGTCGCCATTTTTCTGGATTTGGATAATATCGTCATTGGGGCGAACGAAGCCAACCTCTACTTCGATATCAACATCATCCTCGATCATGTCAAAGCAATGACCGAAGGGCGCATTGTTTTGCGCCGGGCTTATGGAGATTGGCGTCAGGATCAAAGCATTCCCCGTCAGCTGGCGGCGGCCGGCTTTGAGCTTCAATCCAGTGTGCGCCTCAGTAGCGTTGACAAAAACCTGGCTGATATGCAGCTGGTGGTGGATGCAGTTGAAACCCTGATCGACGGCTATAACTTCACCACCTATGTCCTGGTCACCGGCGACCGCGACTTTGTCCCTCTGGTGCAGGCCTTGCGCAAGCGCGGCAAGCATGTCATCGGCATTGGCGTGCGCCACACCACCAGCAGCAGCCTGGTCAACCTATGCGACGAATACATTTACTACGGTGACCTGGCCCAGGCCCAGCGCGATGTTTCCGACGCCAAAGTGCGGGAGTGGTTGCAACAGGCGACCCAAGAGCTTTTCGAGGACAACGGGCGCATTCTGGCTAGTGTCCTACGCGACCGCGTGCAGCAGCTCAGCCACGAGGAGTTCAGTGAAACCCACCAGGGTAAGATGAGCTTCACTGAGCTGCTGGGGCGTTTCCCAACCCTGGTGCAGGTGCAGCGCGAGGGCACGGTGGTCTACGTCAGCCCACCAGAGGAGAAAGAAGAACCCCCGGCCGAACCAACTACCGAGCTTTATCTGGAGTATCGCAGCGCCCTCAAAAAGCGCGGCTTGCGCGTTGTGCCGGCTAAGGCGCGCCTCATGGTGCTTAAAGATGTGGTGGCCCTGTTGCAACAGCAGCCCAACCCCCGCTGGCATCAAATTGTGGACACCCTCTATGCGCACTACTCCAAGTCGGACGAAAATATATCCAAAAGCTTGATCAACGACGTGCTACGGGTGGCGCGCCGCGCCCGGGTCATCTCCGCCCCTCAGTCGAGCACCAAACCGCTGGCCTCCTTGCCTGTCACCCTGACCCTGCAAGGGGAAAAGCTGTTTCAACAGGCGGTGATGCTATGCGACTACACCTATATAGCGGAGTTACAATCCTTGTCGGAACCCCCCTTCAACCTGGAGGATGCCGCCCTGGCGTTGTATGACGCCACCACCCACGCCCGCTATCTCAAATATCTGCTGGCGCACCCGCCCCAGAGCAGCAGCGAAGCTTAACGTCCGCCTCTCTCTAGACCTGACCGAGAATCAGGTCGCGGTGTCCAAACCCCTGACTATTGTCCACAAAGTAAAGCCGGTCGGGCCGTAGCCGATACCAACCGACGCGTTGCCAGGCCGAAGTCATCTCCGGCGGCCCCTGAGCAATAAAAGGATAGCGCGCCTGATACAGCGCCTGCGCCGCCGCCTGAGCCTCGTCGCTGAGTTTTTCCACCGCTCCTTCGAGTTGAATGCCCTGAATGGTCTGCCAATCGTGGTAATCTTCGTGAATGGCCCCGGCCGCGCGCCCCTGTGTAGCCAGATGGCGGGCGTGTCGGGTGTGGGCGGCTGAGAGGAAAAAGATGTCGAACCCGTCATTGGCGTAAAACACGGCCGCGGCCCACGGCGCGCCCTCCCCAACCGTTGCCAGCGTCATGACATGGTGACTGTTGAGGTAGGCCAGAGCTCGCAACCGGGGATCAACCATGCGCCTGGTGGCCTCCTCCCTGCCAGCGTTGGAACACATCTTGCGGCAACTCAATTTCCAGCAAATCCAACACCCGATTGGCCGTCTGGTTGAGAATGTCATCCAGGCTTTGGGGGCGGTGGTAGAAGGCGGGCATGGGTGGAGCGATAATGGCCCCTATCTCTGCCAGTTGCACCAGCAGGCGCAAATGGCCCAGGTGGAGCGGTGTTTCACGTGGAACCACCACCAGTCGCCGGCGCTCTTTAAGCGTCACATCCGCCGCTCGCAGCAACAGGTTGTCGCTAAAGGAGTAGGTGATGCCGGCTAGGGTTTTCATCGAACACGGGATGATGACCATCCCCATCGTTTTGAACGACCCCGATGAGATAGCAGCGGCGATGTCCCGGAAACGGTAGGTGACGGTTGCCAGGGCTTCCACCTGAGCCGGGGTGTAATCCGTTTCCAGGGCAATCGTCTGTGCGGCCGCGGCGCTGAGCACCAGATGGCTTTCCACCGCCGTTTGTTGCAAAAGTTGCAACAGACGAATGCCATACATCACACCGCTGGCGCCGGAAATGCCTACCACAAGGCGTTGCGTGTCGGTCATGGGAATACCTCATAGGTAATAAAGAGGAGCAGTCCATCGGAACGAGCAATCTGCTTGATCTCACCACCGGGATAATGTTGTTGAATGTTGTTCAGCTCGTTTTGCCGTTCGGGGAGAAAGATAAAAAATGTTGGCCGCTGCAACACCCATGTTGGGGGGCCGGTTAAGGGTTCCATCACATCCTGGCCGTGCATTTCAGGAACCAGGTAGGGGATGCTGGCAATGCTGAAATACCCCATGCGCGGCCAGCCGAAGAAGTAGATGTCGGCCGGAGATGATTGGGGCGCTAGATAATCTGCCACATATTGCGCTGTTTCGGTGTTGATGCCTCCCAGTACATAGCCCTGATAGAGATCAACAAAGTAAAGTTTCAGATCACTGTAGGCCAGACCGGCCGCGATCAACACGGTTGCGCCCACTGTTAGCCAGCGGTAGCGCGGCCAACTGTGGCTGACCCAATGCGCGCTTTGGGCCAGGGGCAGCGCCATCAGCAGGGGAACCAGAACCGAAACGACCACGTAGCGCTGCGATGCCGGTGGGTCCTGACTCAGACCGCCGGCCGCCACAGTCGCCGCCACAGGGAGCAGAATGAGCAGGCAGCGCATATCCCAGGTGTTGAGAACCCACAATAGACCCAACCAGAAGAAGGCGGCCGCGGCCGGCAACAACAACGGAACGCCGGGGGTGTACCAATGCTTGAGCGGCAGATGGGTGATGCCCAGAGCAGAGTTGGCCAATTGCTGCGCCAGCAGCGAACCGGCCGTTTGACCGGTGCGTTCCATCTCCTCCTCCAGCCAGCCGTTGAAAACGGACACCCGTTGCAAAGGAGCGTTGAACTCCTGGGGATTGTCCCAAAAGTAAAGCCCCAGCGGCAGAAAGACCACACCAGCAATGAAAAACATCAGCCCTAGATCGGGTAGGCGCTGTTGAAGCGTGCGGCGTTGGAACAGGGCTGCTGCCGCCAGCCACAACCCGACCAGCGCCGGTATAGCGCGAAAGGTGACGTAGAAATATTGTCCCAGGCCTAACGCCAGCCCGCTGAGAATCAAGCTGGCCCGTCGCCCTGTTTTCCACCCATGCCACAAACCACCCAAAACCAACAGCGTAAACAACCCATCCCAAATATTTTGCAAACCAATGCGGCTGAAGTGAATATGAAAATGAGAGGTCGCCAGCAGGGTCGCGGCCAGCCAGGCCACGCCGCGACCAAACAGGCTTCGCCCTAAAAAGTACAAGGCAACCACACTTAACGCGCCTGCCAGAGCGGAGATGAGTCGCAGCGCCGGGGCGGTTTGACCCAACAGACGAACGCTCAAACTCTCCAGACCATAAAACAAGGAGGGAAACGAGAACCAGCCAATGCTGAACAGATTGTCTGCCTCGCCGGTGATGAACTGGACGGCCGACAACCCGCCCGACGCTTCATCGCCCGATAAGGTAGTGGGAATCGTGTCCGTCGCTGTCCCACGCAGTAAAAAGGCAAGCATGAAAAGGATCGCGACGCCTATCGTTTCCCACCGGGGAAAGTGAACCAGACGGCCATCGGCGCGATAGCTGCCGGCCGCCACAGCCCCTATAGCCAACAACCAGGCGACAGTCGCCACGGCCGCATGGTAAGCCAGCTGATCATTGCCGGCCGCCAGCCGCGCCAGCAACGCCAGGCCGGGCGCCAGGCCAAGCAGCACAATCTGCCCCGGCGCAACTCCCAGGTAGGCCGCTAACCACCGCCCCGGACGCGCCAGCCAACCTGGGATGGCGGCTGTCATGCTAAGTCGCACCCCGACCGCAAACAGCAACCCACCCAGCCCCATGATGACCCACACCGGCCAGCGCATAGCATCCGGCCGCTGTGGGTAGGTGAGTTGACCCAGGGCCACCAGAGCCATGCCCCCCACCAGGGCCGCGGCGACCACGAACCGTTGAGTCGGGCTGACATTTGGGGAAGGAGGTGGGTTGGAGGCCGGGGCAAGCATAACTCTCTCTGTGTGTATTATTCATCATTTGGGGCCAGGGGGCAAAGCCACATCTGTCATACGGCAATGCTGTCTGGTCGGCAACCGCTTATTTCGAGGTCACACATCGCCGGTTGAGGACGCTTCCCGGCCGGCTGAATCAGCCACCGGCCGTCAATTTGAGATAGAACGAAATTTTGAACGCCTGTACGGTATACAATGTGGCTCATGGAGACGGTGATACGAGACCTCATTACCCAGTTGCACAATCGGCCGGGGCGCATCGTTTTGGTGACGGCCGGGGCCGGCTCGCAAGCGCTGTCATGGTTGCTGGGGGTGGCCGGGGCCAGCCGCACCCTGCTGGAGGCGATCATCCCTTATGATGCCCGCGCCTTCGATGATTTTCTGGGCCAGACGCCGCGCCAATATGTTTCCGCCAGCGCGGCCCGCCTTCTAGCCGGCCGAGCCTTGACCCGCGCCAGACAGTTGCGCCGGCCGGGGGAATGGGTTGTGGGCGTGGCCTGCACCGCCACCATTGCCACCGACCGCCCCAAGCGTGGGGAACACCGCGCCCACATCGCCGCCTGGAGCCCAGAGCAAATCATCGCCTCCTTTTTGCAGTTACACAAAGGGGTGCGCGAGCGCAACGCTGAGGAGGAGACGGTCAGTCGCCTGTTGTTAAACGTCCTGGCTGAATCGATGGGGTTGCCCCGACACATTCCCCTACCGTTGCAGGGTCTGGATCAGCTACACGACACGCGCACCGACCTGGCGGGCGCGGCGCGCGATTTGATCGCCGGTCGTCGTCTCTACTTTGGCATCCACGCCGATGGATATGTGCGTTGGGCGGGGGCGCCGCCGCATATTCTGCTCTCCGGCTCGTTTAATCCGCTGCATGAAGGCCATATCCAACTGGCCGAGGCGGCTGCCCAGGCGTTGGGGCAACCAGTAGCGTTCGAGCTGTCGGTGGTGAATGTGGACAAGCCCCCTTTGGAGGAAGCCATCACCCTGGATCGTCTGGCCCAATTTGCCGGCCGCTGGCCGGTTTACGTCAGTCGAGCGGCCACCTTTGCCGCCAAAGCAGCGCTCTTTCCCGGCGTAACCTTCGTGGTTGGCTACGATACCGCTATTCGCATTTTGGATGCTCGTTACTATAACAACACACCGGCCGAACGCGATGCGGCCCTGGCCGGGATGCGGGCCTTGGGTTGTCGGTTTGTGGTCGCCGGCCGGCTCGACGCCAGCGACGTTTTTCAACCGGCCGAAACCTTAGCTGCGCCGCCCCACCTGGCTGATCTTTTCCAACCCTTGCCGGGCTTCCGTTATGACATCTCCTCCACAGCCTTGCGGGAGGAACATCGCCTTTAGCCCCCCAGCCGTCCGTTGTACACCACCTGGCCGCTGGCAGCGAAGTCGCGAAAGACAGCCACCGCTTCTTCTTTCAACAGGCCATCCCACACCTCAATACCGCGTCGTTGCAGCTCCTCGCGCCAGGCCGGGTGGATCGGTCCTTCGTCGAAGCCGGTGATGCGTTCCATCTCTGCCGTGCTGCCGGCGATGACCAGCGAACGGACGCCAGACCAGGGGATGGCCCCGAAGCACATGGCGCAGGGACGCCAGTTGACCACCAGCTGATGCGCCGGCAGCCCCGGCCCACCTAGATCGAAAGTTTGCAGTTTCTGTTGAGCCAACATCAAGGCCATCATCTCGGCATGGGCGCTGGAGCAGTGGAGCGGCAGGACGCGGTTGACTCCCAGGGCCACTAGCCGGCCGCTATCTCGTTCAAAAACACCGGCCGCGAAAGGCCCCCCCGTTTGGCGTTCGAAATTCAGGCGTGAAAACCGGATCACCAACGCCATCCGCTCCGTCACGCTGGGCCAGAGCACCGGCAATTGGCTTAATTCTTGTTCTATCCACTCAGGCATCGTTAGCAAAATGTGCATCGTTCTACTCCCCGGCCCGGCCGGTGCAGCCCTCAGACATTCACATCAATGGATAGGGCAAGACATCCTGTAAATCCTGTCTATCCATGTTCAGCTTGCGGCGCGCCGGCCGGAACGATAACGAATCGTGCTCAATTAAGCTGGTAGGGGGAGGCGCTCCAACTCTTCCAGGAGCTGGCGCAGCACATCGAACCCCCCTTGCCAGAACGCCGCTGCATAGACATCGATCCCGGCCTGGCGCAACACATCCACCGGCGCTTCTGCGCCGCCAGCAGCCAAAATTTGCAGATAGCGGGGCTTAAAGGAATCCCCCTCCTGTTGATATTGCTGATACAACGCCAACACCAACAACTGACCGAAAGCGTAGGCGTAGACATAGAAAGGCGCGCCGTAGATATGGGGTATATACACCCACTCATACTTAAATTCATCGGGCACATCCACCGCTGCGCCAAACTGCTCTCGACACAACCGCAGATAGAGATCGCACAGATCATCCACCGATGCGCCGGCGCGTGTTTGTTCGTGCCCCTGACGTTCAAACAGAGCAAAGTATACCTGGCGCATAATGGTAGCGTAGGCGTCATCCATCTGTCGGAAGAGCAGGTCGCGCCGGATAGCCGGGTCCGTTTCCAACGCCAGCAGTTTATCCACCAGCAAAATCTCGCTGAAGGTGGAGGCTGTTTCTGCCAGCGGCAGAGAGGATTGTTGTGTCAGGGCGGTGTGGTGTTCGGCCAGCATGGAGTGCAGGGCATGGCCCAATTCGTGGGCCATGGTGGCAATGTCCCGCGCCTTGCCAACATAAGAGTGCAGCACCCAAGGCGTCAGGTCGGGGTTGACTGTCAGGCAAAAAGCCCCTCCCATCTTCCCGCGGCGCACTTCACTGTCGTAGTGCTGTTCGTCGAACACCCGCCGCGCCAACCGTTCCAGCTGCGGATCGAACTGCTGCAAACTACCCAGCACCAGCTGAACCGCTTCGTTGAAGGTGTAGGCTTTCTCCGCCTCGGCGACCGGCGCGTAGATGTCATAACGGCGCAACGTTGCCATCCCAATCCAGCGGGCTTTGAGTTCAAAATAACGCTGGAACAGGTCGGCGTTGGCCTGGGCGACAGCTAACAGAGTGTCCACCACAGCATCGGGAATATCATTGGCCACATTGCGCACCGCCAGGGGATTCGCATAGCGCCGCAGCTGAACGAACTCACTGCCCCAATCGCGCACAATGAATTGATAAATCTGGCCCAGGATAGGCGCATCCTGACCGTAGACACGAAAGAGTTCCTGATAAGCCGCCTGCCGCAGCGCGGGATCGGCTGAGCGGAAGTGGATGGTTAACTGTTCCTGGGTGAGTTCTTGTTCCTGGCCATCAATGGTCAGGCGGAAAGTATACCGATTGGTGATGGCGTCGTAGAGTTGATCCATCGCCTGCCGGCCGTTGACATTTTTTAAGTTGACGATGCGTTCCTCAGCTTCGGTGAGGGTGTAGGGTTTTTCACGCCGCATCGCTTCCAGCCAGTAATGGTAATCGCCGGTCGTGGCCAACAGGCGGGCCGCCGCCTCTTCGTCGAGATGCTTCCACCACAGATCGAAGAAGAGAATCCGGTTGTAGGTTTCCGCTGCCAGCTGGCGTACCCGTCCCAGATAGGTTTGCGCCGCCTGGTTTTGCGTGTTCTCCGCAAAGTTCAAGTGCGCAAAGGCATACAGACGATTCAAGCGACGCACAATGTCTTCGTAAGCCTCCAACATCAACTGAAAGCTGACGGTCGATAACTCAGGGGTGAGTTCGGCGCGAAAGCCTTCAAAGTGGGCGACGCTGGCCTCTAGTTCCTGGATAGCGCCTTCGATAGCCTGGCTATCCAGGGCGGGAAAAAGCTCTTGCAAACTCCAACGTTGTTGTTGATACCCATTCGTGTGATGATCCATAATCCATACCTTTCTTCAGCGCCGGGAAGCAATCTCCAGCTCCTGGCGTAATTTGACAATCGAATCGGGTGGGTAATATCCGCTGCGCAGGCTGACGTTGGCATAGATCAGACTGCGGGGGGCAATCAGGCAACCTGGGTTCAAAACGGCGTTGCACCCTGTCTGGACGTCATCTCCCAGAATGCCGCCCAGCTTGGATAGCCCGGTGTCATACGTCTGCCCTGCGACAGTGATGCGTAATGTCGGACGCCGGCCAGTGATGGGGTCTTTGGCGCTCAACATCCCTAGATTGCTCAATTTCGTGCCCGCTCCTAAATTGACCCGCTGACCTAAAACAGCGTCGCCAACATAGTTGAAATGAGGCGCGTGCGCGCCCGGCATGAAGAGGGCGTTTTTCGCCTCGCTGGCATGCCCCAGAATGGCACCGGGCAACAGAATGACATTTTCGCGGATGTATGCCCCATGGCGCACCACAGCCCCCTCGCCGATGTAGGCCGGCCCAACGATACAAGCGCCGGGTTCGATGCGCGCCCCAGCCGCCACATAGATGGGGCGGTCGCTGAGGAAGGCGCCCGGCATCACCGAGCCAGCAATCGTCTGGCGCGGACCTACCAGACGGGTCACATGGTCACTCAGCCGTCCCAGAATATCCCAGACATACAGGCAACCGGTGCATAGCTCGGCAACAAGGGGGTGGCTCAGGTCAAAAAAGTTGGCGGGATGGAGCATGACGGTTTTTGAGTTAACCACCTAGGATCAAGTATGAGAATAATACACGCTTTATGGCGACCTGCCAGCCCCTGGCGTTAGATTTTGACGGAGCCAGAGCCTACATGGCCCGGCCGGAGCGCCAAACCTGGCCTTGCTCAACCTCGGCTAGAACCGCCGAAACAGGGCAAATACAGGCCGCGCCGGGGTGGGTGAGAGCGCTCAAATGAATGTATGATGAAGTCATTTTCTCGCGACTCAACACGAGTGAGCAAGATAACATGGGATTACCAAAGTCCTATTGACAACCAAATACGTGACAAATCGCGCCAACTGTGCTCTAATTACTATTCAGGTCTGGCGGGTGTTTTTTTTACCCCTCCCTCCCCCTAAAACTGGCACGAGAAACGCGACTGGAACTGCCTGCTAGACTTAGGTTGGTATCCCCAAAATTGTACCAGCCGATCCCATCAGCGATTTGTTACCTCCTGGCAGATCGCAGACCAAAGGCCACCTTCTCTCCCCTCCTGTGAAGGTGGCCTTTTGGTTTCTCCTACCCGGCCGGCTCAACCGGTATCAGACGCATTTCGGTGGTCAACACAGCAGCAGATAGAACGCCGCGTGACATCTCTTGCAAACGGCGCTGGAAAACAGGAAAGCGCTCCTCTGCTAGGCGCGCCGTCAGTGTGATGTCAGCCGCAAAACTTTCCTCGACTATCTCCCCCCCATGGTCAGCCAACACCAGCCGCACCCGTTCCAAATATGAATAGGGCAGTACAAGCCTGACCAGGTGGGTGGGCACACGGTAAGCGCGCCGGCCGACAGCAATGACCGCCCGCGCCGCGTCGCCATAGGCGCGCACCAGTCCGCCAATCCCCAACTTCGTTCCCCCGAAGTAGCGCGTCACCACCACAACAGCATCTCCCAGCCCGCTACCACGCAGGACAGCCAGGATGGGTTGCCCAGCCGAACCAGCCGGTTCGCCATCGTCGTGACAGTGGGCAATCACCTGTACGCCATGCCCAATGACGAACGCCGGCGCGTGGTGAGACGCATCAGGCAACTGTTGCCGGCGACGTTGAATAAAGGCGCGCGCTTCTTCCACGCTGAAGGCTGGGGCCAGCGCAGCAATAAAGCGGGAGTTGCTAACCTTGATTTCGCGCTCTGTTTCAGTTGCTGGAACCGGGTAAACAGCCATCAGATGGGCCAGGGTGATCAAGATCACATCAATCGTGTGACATTGATCACTACAGTTCGGGTGCAAATTCGCTATGATTAATACAATGCTTGAGTACAAAACGTAGCGCGTTGATACGGACTTCCGGGATTTGTTCGGTCTGGCGCAGACATGAGCCAACCAGAACGTGCTAACGTGTGAACGCCGCGACGCCTCCTTCGGTTAGTTGCTTAGAGTTTGGGTAGCGTAGAGCGAGGGCCTTCCTCGCTCTACTGCTTTCTAGGGGGCGTTGCGCCTCAGGGAATGACGAGCCGCAGGGGGACGGGCACAAACACCAGCACAAAAATAATCATCGTCACGATAGCCAGCGTCATCCGTCGTCGATCCAGGGGGGTCACGTCGTCGAGCGGCTGGGCGTGTTGCCGGCCGAAAAGAAAGAGCAGACCAATCCACAACCACCACATCGTCGTATTGGTGAAGAGCGCCAGGGCTGCCAACCCCCCTAAAAGGGGCCAGAAGAGATAGCGCATCCGCCGCCCCAAAAGCACATAGGTGATATGGCCGCCGTCAAGTTGCCCGATGGGCAACAGGTTGAGGCCAGTGACCAGCAGACCAGCCCACCCTGCCCAGGCAACTTGATTCAGTTGTACATCCATCACCCCATCGGGCACAAAGCGCCCAAAGACGAGAATTTTGCTCAAGGCATAGAAGAGGGAGTTGCCTTCCAGAGTGTACGGTGTTCGCGGCAGCGGACTGACTTCCGAGGTCATCAGGCCGATCAGCAAAATGGGAATGGTGAAAACCAGACCCGCCAGCGGGCCGGCCGCCCCAATATCGAACAAAGCGCGTTTGTTGTTGATGGGTTGGCGCATCAAAATAAAAGCCCCCATCGTGCCAAACAGACTGGGAAAGGGAATAAAATAGGGCAGGGTCACATCCACGCGGTGATAGCGGGCGGCAAAGTAATGTCCCAATTCGTGCGAGCCGAGAATTAACAGGATGGATAGACTGAAGGGCCAGCCCAGCCAGATCTCGCGGCCAGTGAAGCCATTGCTCTGGATAGCGCCCACGTACAGTGTGGAGACAACTGTCGCCAGAAAAAGCACCAGGTTCACCACCCAGGCGAGGCGGCGTGGCGTTTGCTCATAGACGCTGGGCATGGCAATCAAAACCACCTGCCCCTCTTGCCGACGAATGAGGGGGGTGAAGCCAAAGGGGGCCAGCCGTTGCCGCAGGCGGTCATAATCCTGCGCCAGGTCGCACAAGAATGTGCCTCGAAAACGAATGTAAGCTGGAGCCGGCCAGTTGAGGGTGAAATCCTCCATGGTGAAGAGGTCACCGATGGCGGCCGCCATCTCAAGGGCCTGATCCACATCGGTCGCCGGGGTAGGGGGTTCAATCTTCATCGTTCCATCCTGTCTTCATGCTGGTTAGGGAACAGCCCTAAGCGCCGGTGGTTTTTTCCTCGTCGTCATCGCCCCAGCCAATGATCCAGACGCACAAGCCAGCCACCAACACCGTGACGACAATGAGCCAGAACCATTGACTTGTTTCCAGGCCCACATCTCGCGCTTCAATCACCAGGATAATGACCATCCCAACCGCCAACACCAACCAGGCGGTCAGGCTAGGGTGCTGCACAACCCATTGTTTTAACCTTGCCATCAAGCTTCTTTGTCCTTATCTGTCTGGAGCGTGCGCCACGCGGTTTCAAATTGCGCCACGGTGGCGGACATCTCTCCATTGGTGTCGATCACCACATCTGCCTGAGCGATTTTATCCATTTGGGAACTTTGGGCCTCAACGCGCTGGCGGGCGGTGCGCTCATCCAGCCCCCGATGACGCTTCAGACGTTCGATCTGGGTGTAAGGAGAGCAGAAGGTGACCCAAATAGCGTCACACGCCTCTTTGAGCGGCCCTTCCAGGAGTTTAATGGCTTCAATAAAAATGATCGGTGCGTCGCTGCTGCGCACCTGGTCTAAGATTTGCCGCCGCACCACCGGATGCACAATGCTTTCCAGTTGCTGCAGACGCGCCGGGTCGCCAAAGACCACCTGGCCGAGCGCAGCGCGGTTGATGCTGCCATCTGGTTGCATCACTTCTGCGCCAAAGGCGGCTCGAATGGCGGCCTGAACGGCAACGTCCTGGCGCAGAATGGTGTGTACCACCTTGTCCGCGTCAATGGTCAGCGCCCCCCTGGCCGCCGCCAGCTGCATCAAGACCGATTTGCCCGTGGCGATGTTGCCGGTTAACCCGACGATGATAGTACGTTTGTTAGCCATAGGGTCAGCTGAACCGGCCGCAACGCTCGCCGCCGGCCGAACGCTTACGCAACATATAACTTCTCCCACGCATCCAGCAACTCGTCGATCCGCTCTTTGGTCTCGGCATATGCTCGCGTGGCGGCCTGAATGCGTGGAAAATCTTGATAGGCGCTGGCCGTCTGGAGTTCGGTCGACAACGCTTCCAGCTGGCGCTCGGCGTCGTGAATCTGGTTTTCCAGAGCCTGACGCGCCTGTTCGCGCCGCCGTTGTTCGTTTTTGCTCACCGCCGGCGGCATCTGCCCATTGGCAGCGGTAACGCGCTCCTGAGCCCGTTCCAGCGCGGCTGTGGCGCGATCAGTCGCCTGCTCTTGGTCGCGCACCGCCAGATAGGCCTGGTAATTGCCCGAATAAACCCGCAGGCGGCCGGCGCGCAACTCCCATACCTGGGTTGCCAGCCGATCCACCAGATAGCGGTCGTGAGACACCATCAGAATCGTGCCATCGAACGCTTCCAGCGCCTCTTGCAACACCTCCTGCGAGGGGATATCCAGATGGTTGGTCGGCTCGTCCAAAAGCAGAAAGTTGGCCCCTTGCAGCGATAAAATCGCCAGCGCCAGCCGGCCGCGCTCCCCGCCGCTGAGCAAATGAATCGGTTTGAAGACATCATCGGCGCTGAACAAAAAGCGCCCCAGGTAGTTGCGTGCCTCACCAGGCAACAGCCCGGCCCGCTCCATTAACTCAGCCAGCACCGTCTTGTCAGGGTTCAGCTCATCGTGCGCCTGGGCAAAGTAGCCAACTTTCAGGCTGGCCCCCAGCTGCAACATACCCGCCAGTGGCTCGATCTGGCCTAACAGAGTGCGCAGAAACGTCGTCTTGCCCGATCCATTAGGGCCGATGAGCGCAGCGCACTCCAGCCGGCGCAATTCGATGTCCTCCGCTTCAAAGAGAAGCTTGCCCGGATAGCCAATCTCCAGCTGCTCGCTGCGTAAGACGATATTGCCGCTGCGGTGGTCGGCTGCTAGACGCATATTTAACGCCTTGACCCGGTTCGAGGGGCGCGGCAGCGCCTTGATGGCCGCTTCGACGTCGGGCACTTCCCATTTGCTGCCGGAGATGTCGAACTCACTGCGCGCCCGCGCCCAACTTTGACCGGTCAGCGCCTCCACGCCCCCCACCTCAACCATCTTCACTTCTCGAATCAGGCGTTTCAACCGCCCCACCGCCATATTTTTGGTGGCGTCGCGGGCAATGTTGCGCTTGATGTAATCCAGCTCTTTCAGAAAGCGCTCCTGCACCGTGTCGAACTGCTGTTGACGAAAAGCCCACCGTTCCTCACGCTGCGTCAGGTAGTGGGAGTAGTTGCCCCGGTAAAGCTCCAGGCCGTGTCGGCTCATCTCCCACAGCGTATCGATGACCCGGTCGAGGAAGTACCGGTCGTGGCTGACAATCAAGATCGCTCCTTGCCAGGTGCGCAGGGTGTTTTCCAGCCACTCCACGGCTTGAATGTCGAGATGGTTGGTTGGCTCATCCAGGATCAGCAAATCGGGCGCTTCCAGCAACAGGCGGGCCAGCAAAGCGCGCGTCTTTTGCCCGCCGCTGAGGAGGTTCAGCGGCAGCTCCCAATCCGCCCGGCTGAAACCCAGACCGGTCAACACTTGCTGAATGCGCAGATCATAGCCATAGCCGCCACTGGTCTCGAACTGGGCCTGGGCGGCGCTGTAGGTTTCAAAGAGCGCCTCATCGAAGCTTCCTTCCGCCATCTGCACTTCCAAGCGGCGCAGGCGTGCTTCTTGTTCCCGCAGCCCGGCAAAGACGCTCAACATCTCCTGGTAGACGGTGTTATGCTGGCCGGCGAAGGCCTCCATTGCTTCCTGGCGCAAATAACCCAAGCGCGCCCCGCGCGCGATATGCACCTGACCGGCGGAGGGAGGCGTTAGGCCGGCCAAAATACGCAGCAAGGTGGTTTTGCCGATGCCATTGGGACCAACTAACCCCACTTTCCCGCCATGAGGAATGCTGGCTGAGACCCCGCCGAAAAGGTCGAAGTCGCCAAAACTTAACCCAATGTTGGTACAGCTTAAAAGCGCCATAGGGGGATTATAGCCTAACTGGGCGGCGAAGCGGGTACATCCGCTGAGAGATTATGGCTGTCTGAAGGAGTTGTATCACATTTCCGGCGTGATATCGACCACCAACTCGTTGTGCGCCGGCGTCAGGTCTTCCCCGGCCCACTCCATTTCCAGCTCGCGCCACAGCCGGTCATAGGCAGCGTAGCGCCCAATGGCCGCCCGGCGGGCCGGTTCCGTGTGCATACTGGCGACCGTTTTGCTGCGCCACTCCGCCAGTTGGTGCTCCGCCACCATATCTTCCGTGGTGTGTTGTTTGTTGGCCGCCACGCTGCCGGCTAACCAATGAATCGCCGCCGTTACCCCTATTTTGGTGAGCTTGTCCGCATCCCACAAAACCTGAGACTCCAGACGTTGCAGGGGTGTGTCGAGCCACAACCCCATGTGCTCTTCGATGGCGCAGGCCACCGCCTCGATTTTGTCGGGAGGGAAGTCGGTCTGTGGCAATACTTTGCGTGCTATGGCCGCCCCCAGACGAGGGTGGTCATCTTTGGCCTCTTTGGCGATGTCGTGCAGCCAGGCGGCCGCCTCCACCACTTCCACATCCGCGCCGGTCAGGTGCGCCAGCCGCACGCCAGCCTTCACCACCGCCAGGACATGCTCCCAACGATAGAGGAAAGAGGGTGTCTCGCAGTTACACTTGCGTTGCGCTTCTTCCAGAGCGCTTTGGTACATCAGCTGGCGCACCGTTTCGCGCCAGGGTTTCCGTTGCCCGTTTTTTTTCTTGTTGTTACCTTTGGCCATGATGTTGACATCGAAGACTACCGGCCGTTTACGGCCAGGGGAAGGGAGTGGTGGGTAACCCAAAATATAGCTCCACGATGCGGCGAAAAATAGGCGCAGCCACGGCTGAACCTTCGCCGGCGTTTTCCACCATCACCGTGATAGCGATTTCAGGGATTTCAAAGGTGCGCCCATCGGGCGCGGTGAAGGGGGACGTCGGGGCGTAGCCGGTGAACCAGGCGTGGGGTTCGTCGGCCGGATTTTGGGCGGTGCCTGTTTTACCGGCCGCATCCACCGGCAACCCCAGCATGGCGTTGACTGCTGTGCCAAATGGCCCATCGGGAACATCATCCATGCTGGCCTGCACCGCCGCCAGTTGCTCAGCCGTCAATGGCAGCTGGCCGGCCGGCGTGGGCTGTAGCTGTTCCTCCGGCGCGCCGCCCCCCTCTTCAATGCGATCTACCAGCGAAGGTTGGTAGAGTGTGCCCCCGTTTGCCACAGCGGCCGTCAGAGTCGCCATCTGCAAAGGGGTGACGAGGACGAACCCCTGCCCAATGGCCATGTTGACCGCATCCCCAGGCGACCAGCCTTCTCCCAGGTTTTGCAGCTTCCAGTTGGGATCGGGAATCAACCCACTGCTGTCCGATAGCCCCAGAATTTGGGTGGAGCGCCCCAATCCGTAAGCACGCGCGACATTGGGCAGCAGGAAAGGATCGGCCCCATCCAACACAAAACCCACCTGGTAAAAGTAAGGGTTGCACGAGCGGGTGAGCGCCTGTTGCAGGGTGATGTTGCCATGCCCCCCGGCCAGCCAGTCATATTTGATCAACGCTTCCCCCAGGCCAAGCCATACGCCGGTGCAGGTGTAGCGCGAGTCGGGCGTAAACAGCCCGCTAGTCAGGCCGGCCGACATCGTGATAATCTTGAAGGTGGAGCCGGGCGGATACTCTCCTTGCGCCGCCCGATTGAGCAGTGGGCGCGTCGGGTCGGTAAGCAATTGGGAAAGAGCATCGCCCACGTTGGGGCGAATCTCATCGAAGAGCGCGCCATCATAGGTGGGGTAGGAAGCCAATGCGCGGATGGCGCCCGACTGAACATCCATAACCACAATGGCGCCCGCCTGCGCCAGCGGATGGCTTTCCACCGCCTCTGCTAACGCCTGTTGCACCGCGACTTGAAACGCCCAGTCGAAGGAGGTGTGGATGGCGCGGGCGCGGCGACGCTCCGCTTCCTGGATTACCGCCACTGTTTCGCCCGTTGGACTGATAGCGCTCAACACGCCTCCCCGCGTTCCGCTCAGATACGCCTCGCCCCACGCCTCCAGGCCGGCCAGCCCTACGCGGTCGGCCGCTTCGTATCCCTGGGCCAGATAAGTTTCCAGCTGTTCAGCCGGAATAGGCCCCATGTACCCCACCAGGTGGGGCGCTATCTCACCGCTGTATTGCCGGCCGCGCCGATCTTCCGTCACCAGACCGGTATTGCTGTAAGGGGCCAACAGGTGAAAGCTGGCCTGCACCACATCGGCCGGAGCCACCCCTAGCGGAATGTACCAGTCGGGCGGTGCGTTGGCATACAGGGCCTGCAGGTCGGCCGGCGCCCGGCCCAAAACCGCCCCCACGGCATCTAGGAAGCCGGCTTCGTCAGTCAGGCGATTGGGGATGACGCCCAACACCACCGCATCTCCCTGAAAGGCCAGCGCTTTGTTCCCCCGATCATAAATAGCCGCCCGCGAGGGGGCGCTGACCACCAGCTGCAAGCGGTTGCCGCCCGCCAGTTCCGGCAGAATCAACCCTTCATCCCAGACGATGCCCCAGCGATTGGCGTCGAAGATCAGATTTAGCTGTAGATCACGGATGATCGTCCCCACTACCGCCGTTTGCCAGGTGATGCGCGCTTGCATGGTGGCAGTGTCGCCAGCGTAACGCACCGCCAGCGGCTGCCCCTCCACAGTCGTAACCCGCGCCGTGTGTTGCGCTTCCTGGTAGCGGTCGATGAACACCTCTTGCGCCACCAGCGCCTGACTGCGCGGTGAGAGCAGGCTGTACATGCCGGCTAAATCCTGGTTTTCCCACGCTTGCAGAAAAGTTAGCCCAATCGCTTCTGCGCCGCCCGGCAGAGAGGTGGGCGAGGCTAGAGGCGTCGTCTGGGGGGTTAGGGTGACAACCTGATAGGCGTCTTGAATCTGGAGCGCTTCACAACTGCTGAGACAAGCGCCCCACACCGCCACCCACACCAACCACATATACGGTCGAACGTTCACACTTTCTGATTATAGCTGCTCTCTGGGGAGAGTAAAAGCAGCTGCTTCGGCCGGCCTCAATTGCCCAACACCGGCAGCGGAATGGAAACCCTCCGTGCACGCTGCCGCTCAGCGATGGGGATGACCGGTGGACACTCCCACGCTTCTGGTTCAGTCGCCTGTCGTAAGCTCTTCAACTTGGGCAAAATGCCACAGGCAAAACATTGATGGCGACAATCCACCCGCGTCTCCTGCGTCTGGCTCATGCGATAATCTTGCGTCAGGAAACGGCGCGTCACCGCCACATCAATATGCTCCCAGGGGAAAATCTCGTCTATTGGGCGCCGACGGTGGGAGAAGAAAGTGGGTTCCAGACCATAGCGCGGGCCGACTTCGGCCCAGGCGGCCGCCCAGGCTTCGGTTCGATGATGTTCCATCCAGGCATCAAACTTAGCCCCTTTACGCCAGGCCAGCTCCACCACCTCGGCCACCCGGCGGTCGCCGCGTGTCAGATACCCCTCAAAAAAGGACTCGGTGGGATCGTTCCAGCGCAGGCGCAGGCCGGGGCCTTGAATTTCACGCCGCAGATATGCCAGTTTGGCCCGAATAGCCTCCATGTCGCCCATAGGCTCCCACTGAAAGGGGGTGTGAGGCTTGGGGATGAAGGTGCTGACGCCGACATTGACACTGGCTTTCTTGCCGTGGAATTTGCGCCCTTCCGCCAAGACCCGCTTCACCAGGTCGGCGATGGCGATGACATCCTCCATCTCTTCCTGGGGGTGGCCGATCATGAAGTAGAGCTTGATGGTCAACCAGTTACGTCGATAGATCTCGCGCGCCGTCTCGATCAGCTCCTCATCGCTGACATATTTGTTGATGATGTTGCGCATCTTCTCCGTGGCCGCTTCGGGAGCCAGGGTGAAGCCGCCCCGTTTGCTGTCTCCCAGATTGTCCATCAACTGAGTGGAGACCGTTTCGGTGCGCAGCGAGGGCAGCGAGATAGTCAGTCCCAGGCTGCCATACTCCTGTTGGATGCGCTCCGTCAATTCCAACACGTTGTCGTAGTCGCTGGAAGAGAGGGAGAGCAGAGCGATCTCTTCATAGCCCGTTTTGTCCAAAATCTGCCCCATGGCGTCCAGCACTTCTTGCACCGGCCGCTCACGCACCGGCCGGGTGATCATGCCGGCGTGGCAGAAGCGACAGCCCCGGGTGCAGCCGCGCATAATCTCAATCGGGGCCCGATTGTGCACCGTCTCGATAAAGGGGATGATGAAATCTGTGACTGGCGGCGGCAAAACAGACACAATCGTCTTAAGCACTCGCGCCGGCGCTTCCGGCACACGCGGGGTGATGGCGGCTACCGGGCCATCAGGGTGGTAGGTCACATCATAGAAGCGGGGCACATAGCACCCTTCCAATTGGGCGATGTAGCGCAGCTGGCTTTCCCGATCCAGGTGACGAGCAGCGCGGAGAACGCTGATGAGACGCAAGATCGCCTCTTCCCCTTCGCCAATGATGAAAACGTCGATGAAGGGGGCCATCGGCTCCGGGTTGTAGCAGGCGTGACCCCCGGCCACCACCAGCGGATGGCGTGTGTCTCGCTCCTCTGCCCGAATCGGCAGGCCCGCCAGATCGAGCAGATTTAGCGCATTGGTGAACACCTGCTCGTAGGGCAGGCTGAGGCCTAGCAGATCGAACTCGGCTACCGGATGTTTGGTCTCCAACGAGAAGAGGGGTATCCCCCGCGCCCGCAGCTGGGCTTCCATGTCCACCCATGGGCTGTAGACCCGCTCCGCCAGCAAGTTGCGGTGTTTGTTGATGATGTCGTACAAGATCATCAGCCCCAGATTGGACATACCCAGATCGTAGATGTCGGGGAAGGCCAGCGCCACCTTGAAGTCGATGGCATTCCAATCTTTGACCACCTGGTTGTATTCCCCGCCGGTGTAGCGGCCGGGCCTGGTGACGCGGGGTAAGATGCGCTCTAAAGCTGTGTCAATACGCTCGGATGTCCACACCATAACGACGCCTCTATCTTTCATTATATGCCAGAGGATGATTTTGATCACCCTGAATGGATGCGCAATCTAACTTGGCATAAATGGAAGCTGTGTTTACACTAGAAGGAAAGTAGACTTCTAATTAAAAGGTGCAACATGGAGATGGCGTTCCACCGTTTTGACAAACTGTACACCGCCGATAATGTCTGTTTAGGTGACCTCATAGCTCTTTACCGGCGACAGAGTGAAGCCGAACCAGCGCTCAAGCTTTATGGCGAGTACATCAAAGTTTTTGACTTTACGTCTGGCGGATCCTTCTTCATCCCCGTGGACTTTGTCGCCGCCCACGACCCCACCCGCCGTGAGGTGCGCTTGAGCCTGACGTTACGACAGGTGCAAAACGAAACCTTTGATCGTATGCCAACCTTTGTAGCTTCTGGTCAGGCAGATACGTTGCCTCTGGCCGCTTAGGCGTCGCCCCGGCCATGTCCCTCCTCAGCGCTGCACGGCCGATGTGGCCCTTGCACATCGCGCCATCTTGCTCTAAGCTACCAGAATGCGTGATGGACAGCGCCGCGAGCCTGGGCGACCCTTTGACTATGTACCTCTGGAGGCGATAACGTTTGACGACGCCGCCTGGCAGGAGCGGCATCAGCCGGCCGATCTCCACGGCCTGGAAACCTTGACCACAGCCCTGATCCAGGAACTGGCCGGCCACGATCTCCCCCTCTCCAGCCCGCGCTTTTTGCGCCTGATGAAGCGCTACCACAAGCGAGGCTTACCCTGGTTATCCAAAGACCAGCTGTTAGATGCCTATCGTGATCTATGTCAGCGTGGCTTTCTGACTTACGACCCACGCGTGGTAACGCGCCTGCAACTGAAACCCACTCGCAGCCAGGCCGGCGTGACCGTTGTCACGGTCCTCACCAAACCCTACCCCTGCCCCGGCCAATGTATCTTCTGCCCCACCGATGTGCGAATGCCCAAAAGCTACCTGCACGACGAGCCGGGGGCGCAGCGAGCAGAACGCCACCATTTTGATCCCTATGACCAGACCGCCAGTCGCTTGCGCGCCCTGACGCGCATTGGACACCCCACCGACAAGATCGAGCTTCTCATCTTGGGCGGCACATGGTCGAGCTATCGACGCGACTACCAGGAGTGGTTTGTCAAGCGTTGTCTGGATGCCCTGAATGGCGCAGAGGCGGTCGACCTGCCCCAGGCGCAGGCCTGGAACGCCCAGGGGCAACAGCGCAATGTGGGGCTGGTGGTGGAAACGCGCCCCGACCATGTCACGCCCGATGAACTGCGCTGGTTGCGCTATTTGGGCGTCACCAAAGTTCAGATCGGCATTCAAAGCCTGGATGATCGCATTCTGGCCCTCAACCGGCGCGGGCATGATGTGGCCGCTGTTCGTCGCGCTTTTCGCCTGTTGCGACTGGCCGGTTTCAAAATTCACGGCCACTGGATGCCCAACCTGCTGGGTGCAACTCCGGCCGGCGACCGCCGCGATTACCAAAGGCTGTGGGACGACCCGGCCATCCGCCCCGATGAGCTGAAGATTTACCCCTGCATGTTGTTGGAAAACGCCGAACTGTACGCCTATTGGCAGCGTGGGGAGTATCAGCCCTACAGTGAAGATGAAGTGGTGGCGATTTTGGCGGATTGCAAGCAAATGACCCCCTCTTATGTACGTCTGACGCGAGTGGTGCGCGACATTCCCACTACCAACGTTGTGGCCGGCTTCAAAAAGGCCAATTTGCGCCAGCTGGCCCAGGCGGAACTGGCGGCGCGTGGGCAGCATTGTCGTTGCATTCGCTGCCGCGAGGTGCAACGCGCCCCGGTAGCCCAGGCAGAGCTAGTTTTACAGGCCTTGACTTATGCTACCGACGCAACGACAGAACAGTTTTTGAGCTTCGAGACGCCGGCCGGCCGGCTGGCAGGTTTCTTGCGCCTCTCCTTGCCCCATCCTGATCAGGTGTTGCCCATTCCTGAGCTGGCGGGTTGCGCCATGATCCGCGAGGTGCACATCTACGGCCCGGTGCTGCCCCTGGGGCAAGAAAGCCAGGGTGAAGCGCAACATCGCGGCCTGGGGGCCGCCTTACTGGCCGAAGCGCGCCACCGCGCTCAGGCGGCCGGCTACCAACGCCTGGCGGTCATCAGCGCCATTGGAACCCAGGCCTACTATGCCCGCCACGGCTTCAGCCCCGATGGCCTGTACATGACCACCCCCCTGTCAGCTGAGGTTTAGCCTCCATGCTCGATTTGTACGTCTATCACATCAACCTGGGTGGGCAAACCATGGCCGCCCTCTCTTTTCTGACGCCGGACGAAGTGCAAGCGCAAGGGCTGCCGACGGAGGCAGTCTTGGGCGAGGTCAACCCTCACCGCCCCGATATGACCGTGGAGGATTTCGTCCCCAACGCCGCCTTTCTGGAATTTTTGGGACACATCATCCAGACCCATGCCGCGGCTTTGCCCAGCTTGCAGAAGCAAGCGGCCCGGGTGCGCAATGGCTCCGTCTATGTTGTCGATTGGCGGCGTGTGCACCAGGGCGGGCAACCTCCCTTTGAGGATGTCATCGGTTGGCTGGCTGTGCGCCAGGGGGAACTGATCCCGCAAAGCTACAACCCCAATCCCAGCTATCAGATTATTTCGGCCCATGGGCCAATGGAGTTGGAGCCGCTGTTGGAGGAGAAATTGCTGGAGGCCGCACGCCGACTGGAACCCGCCCCGCGCCCTCAGGCTGACTCTTGAGGCAGTTATGGCTTGAGGAAGCGCTGCTCGATTTGGGTGATCTTGTCCACGCGCCGGGCGTGCCGGCCGGCCCCATACGGTGTGTTGAGCCAGGTGGTCACAATCTGACGCGCCAGATTCAAGCCAATCATGCCCGCCCCCAGCGTCAGCACATTGGCGTGGTTATGCTCCCGGCTGTTGGCCGCCGTCGCCTGGTCGTAACACAGAGCGGCGCGCACGCCGGGCACCTTGTTGGCGGTGATGCAGCTGCCAATTCCGGCTCCATCCACGATAATCCCCAACGCCGCCCGGCCCTGCGACACCTGTTGCGCCACGGCGTAGGCCAGATCGGGATAATCCACTGCTTCGGCACTGTGCGTGCCGCAATCGATAATGCGGTAGCCCAGCCCCTCAAGCGTGGGTTTAAGTTGTTCTTTCATCTGGTAGCCGCCGTGATCCGCCCCCAGCGCCACTGTTTTGTCGGCGACGGTTGTTGTCGGCCCAGGGGCAGAGTCATCCGTCAGCTGGATGCGCCGCTCCAGGGCTGTCTGGCGCGCTAACGGGGTGATGATGGTCTCGGGAGCAAGCGGAAGGGTACTGCCTTCAGGAGTAGCCTGCACCTGATCGGCGTCTAAAATGGGGCGCGCGGCCGGCTCTGTCTGCAACACCCGCGCCACAATGCGTCGCACCAGGCTTTCAATCTCGTGGGGATCGTAGGCGTTCATGGCCGAATCTGGGTTGTGGTTGCTCCTCTCATCAGGGCAGGTTGATGATGGCGCTCTGAACCTGTTCCAGCTGATGGGAGTAGTGGGGCACTTCTTTGGCTTCGGCCGGGGGCCAGTAGATGAACCAGGCTTTGCCGACAATATCCTCGAAGGGCAGGAACAACCAGTTGTGCGAATCGCTGGAGTTGTTGCGATTATCCCCCAACACGAAATATTGTCCTTCTGGCACATCCCAATTGCCGGAGTAATTGGGGGCCGCGGCAATGTAGGGCTCTTCCAATCGGACGCCGTTGACCCACACCTGTCCCTCGTTGATCTCGATGTGGTCGCCTGGTAACCCAATCACTCGTTTGATGAAGTCGCGGGTGCGGTCGCGGGGGAATTGCAACACGATGATGTCCCCCCGTTGCGGTTCATCCAGAAAGTATGCCATCTTGTTGATCAGGACATACTCTCCTTCGTGCAGAGTGGGCAACATGCTGTGCCCCTCAATACGAAAGCGCCCCGTCAAAGCATTGACCACCCAGAAAATCAACAGCGTCAGCAGCAGCGTCTCGATGAACTCCCGTAACAGAACACCAGAAGCTTGCGGGCGTTCAACGGACAGCGCCATATCTTGCGGCGTTGCCTCGGGATACGCCGGCCGGGTTGAGGGTGGTTCGTACGTGGTCATGAATGGTGGATGCTCCTGCTTAACGCATCGTCACATTATAAAATACCCTCCAGAGCAACGCAACCAGCCCGGCCGGGGTGTTGAGTTTTCCTTAACCAAGCCGGCCGGCGCCTCACTCCCGGCTTTTCTCAAGGCCTACGTCCAGTGGGCCGCGCCCCGGCCCACTATACGTATTGACGGGCCTCCCGCACAGTTTTATAATCCACCCATGCTGACTCATTTCTGCCAGCCCTGCTACATGACAGCTGCATAGACACCATATCCCACCTCTCTCCCTTTACTCTGGAGAACGAACATGCCAACCGCAACCGAACATTCACACCCACCCGCGCAAACCGGATACGCTCCCATCAACGAACTCCAGATGTACTACGAGATCCACGGCACCGGGCAACCGCTCGTGCTGCTACACGGCGCTTTTTCAGCCATCGGCACCTCCTTTGGAAAGCTCTTGCCCTCCCTGGCCCAGACCCGGCAGGTCATCGCCTTCGAGTTGCAAGCCCATGGGCGCACCGCAGACATTGACCGCCCGCTATCCCTTGAGCAGATGGCGGATGACGTTGTCGCGGCCCTTCAACATCTGGGGATCGAATGCGCCGATATTCTAGGCTACAGCATGGGCGCAGGCGTCGCCTTGCAGGTCGTCATTCGCCACCCGGCCGTGGTACGCAAACTCGTACTTATCTCAGTCACCTACAACCTTGGCGGCATTCACCCCGGCCTGATGGAGGGCCTCGGAGACATGCAACCTGAAATGATGTATGGTTCTCCGTGGCACGAAGAATATATCCAGATCGCCCCGCATCCCGAAAATTTCGCCGCCTTGTTTGCCAAGAAGACCCAGATGGATCGCGCCATCCAGGACTTGCCCGCCGCAGCGATCCAGGCGATCCAGTCGCCCACCTTGCTGATCCTCGGCGATTCCGATCTTGTCCGGCCGGAGCATGCGGTAGAGATGTTTCGTTTGCTCGGCGGTGGCGTCTTCGGCGATACGCCGGCCGGATTGCCCAAATCACAACTCGCCATCCTCCCCGGCGTCTCCCACGTGACAGTCGTGTACCGCCCTGATCTGCTGCTGCCCATCATTCCTCCTTTCCTCGACGCACCCATGCCGGCGGCCGGGTAATGGACTAAAGGTGAACACAAACAAGATCGATTGTGGTACGCTATAGGAGACCAAATAAGAGGAAAACGCCTTTCAGCGTAAAGGCGCCTGACCTGGTTGTTGAACGATAAGGAGCGATGTATGGAACTCGGCGCGTTTTCTATCAGTCTGACGGTCAAGGATATCGAAGCCTCCAGGGCGTTTTATGAGAAGTTGGGTTTCCAGGTGATGGGCGGAGAGATAGCGCACAACTGGTTGATCTTAAAGAACGGCGATTGCGTGATCGGTCTGTTTCAGGGCATGTTCGACAAGAATATCCTGACCTTCAATCCCGGCTGGAATAACCAGGCGCGCCAGCTGGAGAGCTTCACCGATGTGCGCGAACTCCAGCGCCAGCTGAAAGCGCAAGGGGTGCAACTGGAAACTGAGGCGGATGAGAACAGCGACGGCCCAGCCCATTTTGTGGTGCTGGACCCAGATGGAAACCCCATCCTCGTCGATCAGCATGTCTGAACCAGTCCGGGCGACGCGGCCGGGTTCGCCTGGACAGGCTTCAACCTGATTGGAGCGCATCAATCTTTCCCTGCTCTTGACGTGAACAGAACATTTGTGCTAGACTGTACAACGGTATAGGCGGCATAACATGGCGTATAGTCGATTGTGGCCCAGGCCTGACCTGGCCGATGCAGGGTTTAGCGTGGAAGCAAAAATTCTTCTCATCCTGGCTGTCACCGCTGTCCTGGTGATCTTGATCATTCTCAACAGCCCCAGCAGCCTGGTCGCCCTGGCGGTCATGGTAGTGTTGGTGGTGTTGATCATGGCTATCAACGGGGCGGCGCAATGGTTACCCCAGGTGTTGGAGAAAATCCGCGATCTCTTTCGTTAACCGGCCGCCCCGTTTGTTGTATTTTCCACCCCTCCCTGTCTGACATATAATGGGGGCAACATGCGTGTAGCCCAGGTGTTGGCCGAGTTACGGCTCAATCAAGATTTTATGCGCCAGGCAGCCGCTTGGGAGCGAGTACCGGCGCGCCCCTTGCGCCCCGGCCCCTGGCCCGATCTTCACCCTCTGTTGCAGACGGCGCTACGCCGTCAGGGAATTGAGCAACTCTTCTCCCACCAGAGCGTTGCCATCTCTGCTGCCCTGGAGGGCCGGCCGGTTGTCATCGCCACCGGCGTCGCCTCCGGCAAATCATTGTGCTACGCCCTGCCCGTCTTGCACCGCCTGTTGACCCAACCCGATAGCCGCGCCCTCTACCTTTTTCCCACCAAAGCGCTGGCCCAGGATCAGCTGGCGGCGCATCAAGCCCTGATCGCGGCCGGCGATTTGCCCGTGACAGCCCACATCTACGACGGCGACACTCCCCGCCAGCAGCGTCGCACAGCGCGCCAGGGAAGCGGGGTGGTGATCACCAACCCAGATATGTTGCATGCCGGCATCCTGCCCCACCATCCCCAGTGGCGCACCCTCTTCAGCCGCCTGGCCTATGTGGTGGTTGACGAAATCCACGCCTATCGGGGTGTTTTTGGCAGCCATGTCGCCAATGTGCTGCGTCGTCTGCTGCGCATCTGCGCTTTTTATGGCAGCCGGCCGCAATTCATCTGTTGTTCTGCCACCATTGCCAACCCCCAGGAACAGGCGGAGCGGTTGACCGGCGTCGCCCCGTTTCAGCTGGTGGACGAGGCGCACAACGGCGCGCCCCAGGGGGAGAAGCAGATCATCCTCTACAATCCCCCGCTGGTGGATGAAGATTTGGGCCTGCGCCAAAGCCTCTATTTGACAGCCATGGATGCCGCCGCTGCTTTTTTGCAGGCGGATGTGCCCACCGTCGTTTTTGGACGCTCGCGCCAGGGGGTGGAGTTGTTGCTGGGGTATGTGCGCGACGCTCTGGCGGCGCAGTGGGGCGAAGCAGAAGCGCAACAACGCATCGTGGGCTACCGTGGCGGGTATCTGCCGTTGGAACGACGCGCTATCGAGGCTGGCCTGCGCGCCGGTCATATTCAAGCTGTCGTTGCCACCAATGCTTTGGAACTGGGGGTGGATATTGGCGCGTTGGACGCGGCCATCCTGGTCGGCTACCCTGGCTCCATTGCCGCCTTCTGGCAGCAGATGGGGCGCGCCGGCCGGCGCGCCGGTCTCGCTGCCGGGTTGTTCATTGCCGGCAACAGCCCCCTGGAGCAATATCTCTGCCGTCATCCCCACTACCTTTTGGGGCGCACCCCGGAACATGCGCTCATCAACCCCGACAACCCCCGGCTGGTGGCGGCCCATTTGGGTTGCGCTGCCTACGAGCTGCCCTTTTCCCCCACCGAACCATGGGGAACTCTGGGGCCGGTGGATGATCTGCTGGCCGAGCTGGCCCAGAGCGGTCAACTGCATGGCTCCGGCCGGGGCTACCATTGGATTGGCGACAGGACGCCTCAACATACCTTCTCCCTGCGCACCAGCGACAGCGACCCGGTGGTGGTGCAGGCATGGGCCGCGCCCGACGCCGCCCCGGCCGTGATTGCCCAGGTGGATTATGCCAGCGCCCCTCTGATGGTGCACGCCGGGGCGATTTACACCCATCAGGGAGAGACCTATCTGGTGGAAACGTTCGATTGGGATGGGCGGCTGGCAGCGGCGCGGCCGGTGGAGGTGGATTACTACACCCGCGCCAGCGTGAACAACGCTTTGCGTCGACTGACCCCTGTGCGTGCCGCGTCGACCGGTGACCTTGACCACGCTTATGGCGATGTGGCGTTGGTAACCCAGGTCACCGGCTTTCGCAAGATCAGGCGCTACACCCACGAGACTTTGGGCTATGGCGCGCTCGATCTGCCCCCTTTGGCCCTGGAGACTACCGGCTATTGGATGACATTGGCGGAGCCGCTGATAGAGCGCCTGATCGAGGCCGGCATTTTGTTGCGCCCCAACGACTATGGCCCCAACTGGCCGACACAACGACAACTGGCGTTGGAACGAGATGGCTATCGTTGCCGCACCTGCAAGCTGGATGGGCGGCTGGCCGGGGTGACACTGCATGTACACCATGTGCGCCCCTTTCGGGAGTATGGCTATGTGCGGGCTGAGAATGAGGCCTATCGCCAGGCCAACCAGCTGGATAATCTCGTCACCCTCTGCCCTCGCTGCCATAGTCAGGCAGAAAGTGCTGTACAACAGCGTTCCGCTCTGGCCGGCCTGGCCTATGTTTTAGGCCAGCTGGCCCCTCTTTTTGTCATGTGCGCCCCCAGCGACCTGCAGGTGATCGCGGAGACACGCAGCCCCCTGACCAACGCGCCGACGTTGGTGATCTATGAACAGATACCGGCCGGTGTGGGCTTAAGCGAGCGGCTGTTTGAGCTGCGCCACGCCGTGCTGGCGGCCGCTCTGGAGCTGGTGCAAGATTGCGCTTGCCGCGAAGGTTGCCCGGCCTGTGTTGGCCCGCCGGGTGAGATCGGGGCGGATGTCAAGGCGACCACACACCTGCTGCTGCAAATCCTGAACCAGCAGATGGCGCTAACGGACGCGGCGGTCGCGCAACACCAGGTTTGAAAGATGCCCCCCATTCCTTATGATCGATTCGGCCAACAGGGGCCTGTCCTCCATTTCGCCCACGCCAACGGCTATCCGCCGGGTTGTTACCGCGCCTTCTTGAGCCTGCTCGGTCAGCAGACCCAGGTGTGGGCTATCCACCATCGCCCTTTGTGGTTTGATGGCGATCCGTGGGAGATGCGCAGCTGGCGCTTGCTGACCGATGATCTCATCACCTTCATGGATGGACATGGTTTACGCGATACGCTGGGGGTGGGGCACTCCATGGGCGGTGTGGCGACGCTGTATGCAGCTTTAGAACGTCCCGATCTCTTTCGCGCTGTGGTGTTGATCGACCCGGTTTTTCTGCCGGCCGCCTGGCTGGAACAGATTAAAAGCGATACCACCTTGAATCCTTATGAGATGCCCCTGGTGGCCGGTGCCCTAAAACGGCGTGAGACCTGGGAAAGCCTGGCCGAGGCGTTCGCGCGCTTTCGCGCCAAAGAAGTTTTCAGCCGCCTCTCCGACGCGGCGTTGTGGGATTATGTGCATGCCATTCTCCGACCGGCCGCCGATGGCGGCTATCGGCTGGCCTACCCCCGCGCCTGGGAGGCGCGCATCTACGCTTTGCCTCCCACCGATGTGTGGGAATGTCTGCCGCGCCTGACCCATCCCACCCTGGCGCTGCGCGGCCTGAATTCCGACACCCTACACCCTTCCGCCTGGGCGCTGTGGCAACAGCTGCAGCCTGGGGCGACATTTGTGGAAATCCCGGCCGCCGGCCATTTGCTGACCATGGAGCGGCCGGCCCAGGTAGCAGAGCACGTGGGGCGCTTTCTGCGCGCCCATTGGCCGGTCTGACCGGAACATTTTCAAGGAAGAAACCCGATGAGCACCCGTTTTAGCCAACTCTTCGACTACAACCAGTGGGCCTGGAACCATGTTCTGACAGCCTGCGCAAAATTGGAGCCGGCCGCCTACCAAGAGGCCCGCTCCTTCTTTTGGGGCTCGATCCATGGATTGGTGGTGCATGGGATGAACGCCGAATATATCTGGCACGCCCGGCTCAACGGCGTCAGCCCCAGCGCCATGTTCAACCCCGACGATTACCCCGATCTGGCAGCCGTGCGCGCCCGCTGGCAGGAGATCGATGCCGCCCTGCGTAGCTATGTGGCCGGCTTGACAGCGGCCGATCTGGAGCGCGTCATCGCCTACCGTACCACCTATGGGGATGAGTACCAGCTTCCCATCGAAGTCATTTTGCAACACGTCATCAACCACGCCACCGAACACCGCAGCCAGGTGACGCCCACTCTCTACAACCTGGGGGCAGCTACGCCCCCGCTGGATTACGTGCGGTTTGTCTTGACCCTTCCGCGCTAGGCTATCCGCCAGGGGTTTTTGTCTAAGTCAGGAGCGAGATCATGCTCAAAACGCGAACGGCGCGCGGCGCGAAAACGTTGGAGGCGCGCTACTACCTTTCCCCAGAGTTATTTCAACACGAGCTGGCGCGTATCTTTTTCACCCGCTGGTTGTGCATTGGGCGCGAGGAGCAGCTGCCCCACCCCGGCCATTACTTTCTCCACCAACTGGGGATGGAAAGCGTCATCGTGGTGCGTGACCGTCAGGGGCAGGTGCGAGCCTTCTACAACGTTTGTCGCCATCGGGGGACGCGGCTGTGCGCCGCGCCGGCCGGCGAGTTGCCCGCCTCCATCCAATGCCCCTACCACGCCTGGACGTATGGCCTGGATGGAACGCTGTTGGGCGCGCCCCACATGGCCGAGGTCGCCGATTTCGACAAAACCGCCTACGCCCTGCATCCGGTGGCGCTGACAGTGTGGGAAGGCTTCCTCTTCCTCAACTTCGATCCCACTTCCCAGCCCTTTGCGGAGGCCATGCAACCCCTGGTGGGCCGATTCGACCGTTGGGAGTTGCCCCGGCTGCGCACTGTACACCGCGCCCATTACGAGGTGGCTGCCAACTGGAAACTCATCTTCCAGAACTACTCCGAATGTTATCATTGCCCCACCTTGCACCCAGTCCTGAACCGCCTGACACCCTATCGTAGCGCCTGGAACGACCTGGAAGAGGGGCCGATTCTGGGGGGGCCGATGGAGATTTCCGCCCAATCCATGACCATGACGGGGCGTTACTGCGCCATGCCCTTCACTGCTTTGGGGGAGGAAGCACGTCAGCACGTCTTTTACTACACCGTGCTGCCCAACCTCTTTCTCAGTCTTCATCCGGATTACGTTTTGGTGCATCGCCTGGAGCCGTTGGGGCCAGATCGCACGCGCATTGTATGTGAGTGGCTTTTCCATCCTGACGCCATGGCTGATTCCGCCTTTGATCCCCAGGGGGCGATTGAGTTTTGGGATATGACCAACCGCCAGGATTGGCAAGTGTGTGAGTGGACGCAACAAGGAATGCAGTCACGCGCCTACACCCCCGGCCCCTACGCGGAGATGGAGAGTATGCTGGCCGCTTTCGACCGCGAATATCTGCGCCTGATGGAAGGGGCTTGAATCGCTCAGCTACCTGACCGTAGCCGCCAGTAGCGCTCGCCCTCCCAGGCTGCCACGGCTTGCTGCACCCGCGCCGCCAGCGCCTCGACTGAGCCGAAAAGGGAGCTGATCTGAGAGGTGTAGGCAGCGATGGCATTGATGCGTGCCTGAATGGCGGCCGGTGTTAGCGCTACAGTTTGTATCTCCCATTGCGCCGGGTCCCCCACCACTTTGTCCAACGCCCCCGGCCAATCGGTGTAGGGGTAATCGGCATAATACAGCAGTCGCCAGCCAAAGGCGCGTTCGGCCGCCAGACGGGTGAGCTGATGGTCGACATGGTGGCCGACGGTGAGCGGGGCGTAGATGTGGCGCGCCGGCGGCAACTGGGTAAACCACGTCGTTAATTCTTCCAGCAGGGGTTGCTCCACCGGATTCCAGTCCCCGAACAAGTCGAGTGGGACGTCATGGTATAGAGGGGCCTGGGTGACGGGATGGCGACGGTAGATGCAATCCTGCACTTCCCCATGTTGGTGGTCGGCCCCCAGGCGACGGCAGGCGATGATGTCCTCGGCCCGGCGTCGCGCCACCGCATCGGCTCCCAGGTTCCAGAGAGCGTGCAGTCGTAGAGCGGCCGGCGGCAAATCAGTCGGTGGATCGCCGGCCGTCACCGTCACAATCAAAACGCGCTTGCCCGCCTGGGTTTGTTGAAAAATGTGCCCGCCACAGGATAAAACCACATCGTCCAAATGGGGTGAAAGGTACACAGCGTCATATATAAGGAATGGATCGGTCATGGCATAAGTGTACTGCAAAAAGCGCACAGAGGATCATCCTTCCGGCTGTGGTAGGTGGTGGGGCGGGCTGGATGAGAAGATAGGGGTGAGCTGCTGCATTTCAGCCACCAATCGACACGAGTGGGGTTACTATAGGGGAACTGGATGTGGTCCAGCCATCAGGCGTGCAACGCAACCAGGCTTCCCCCTACGCCTGACGTTTTCCCATCCAACTCGTTTATCCGCGTCATCCGGCGGTTGACGCCCCATGCCCTGCGGCGTGGTTGGTAAGTCGGTGAGCCTGGGGTAAACTCCTCAAATCTATCTATGGCTGCAGATCGATATCAACCATTGAATTGTCCTGCGACATCTTGTTGGAGAGCACCATGAATGAAAAGCGACGCGTTGTGATAACCGGCATGGGCATGATCAGTCCTTTGGGTTTGTCGGTAGCTGAAACCTGGGCGTGTATTCTCGCCGGTCGCTCCGGGTTCGGCCCCATGACGCAACTCGATCCCGCCCTGCACACCTCCGGCGGCTTGTGCGAAGTCAAAGGGTTTGAACCCACCAACTTCATGAGCGCCCGCGATGCGCGCCGGCGCGACCGTGTGCAACAGCTGGCCACTGCCGCCGCCCGTGAGGCGATGAACCAATCTGGTCTGGAAGCAACCGACGCCAACCGTGAGCGAATTGGGGTTTACATGGGAACCGGCATTGGCGGCATTCGCGCCCTGTTGGAGCAAAATGACATCTTACACACCCGCGGCCCACGCCGTTGCAGCCCCCACGGCATCACCATGATCATGCCCAACGGGGCCGGCGGCGTGCTGTCGATAGATTACGGTCTGCAAGGGCCGGGGGCCACTATCTGCACCGCCTGCGCCGCCGGCAACGACGCCATTGGTCACGCCTTTCGCATGATCCAATGGGGCGAATTGGATGCGGCCCTCACCGGTGGGTCCGATGCTGTTCTGACGCCCGTGGCGGTGGTTGGTTTTGAGATAGCCCGCGCCACCTCCACCCGTTCCAGCCACACCCCCAGCCCTTTCGACCGCGCCCGGGATGGCATGGTGATTGGCGAAGGGGCAGCCATGCTGGTGTTGGAAAGTTTGTCCCACGCCCAGGCCCGTGGCGCGACGATTTTGGCCGAGATGGTGGGCTACGGCCAGACGACAGATGCTTACCACATCACCGCCCCGCGTGAATCGGGGGACGGGGCAGCTCGCGCTTTGCGCCAGGCCATGTACCAGGCGAGGTGGAACCCAGAAGATGTGGATTACATCAACGCCCACGGAACCGGCACCCCCTTGAACGATGCAGCCGAGACGGCCGCCATCAAGTGCGCTCTGGGGCCACACGCCTATGAAACCCCGGTCAGCTCCACCAAATCCATGACCGGTCACATGATGGGTGCCACCGGCGCTTTGGAAGCTATTTTTGCGGCCCTGGCCATCCGCGATCAGGTGTTGCCGCCCACTATCAACTATTGCACCCCCGACCCAGAATGTGATCTGGATTATGTGCCCAATCAGGCGCGGCCGGCGCAGGTGCGCACTTGTTTGAGCAATGCCTTTGGTTTTGGCGGCCATAACTCCGTGCTGGCTATTCAACGCTTTGCCTGAGACAGGCCCCGCCCAGGGAGGAAGCGCTTTGGACGATTGGAAGACGTTACTGACCCGGATAGGGGCATCAGGTGAGCAAACAGAACTGTACCTCACCGCTTTAACGCACCGTTCCTACCTGAATGAACACCCAGAGGAGAACGCCGACAACGAGCGGCTGGAGTTTCTGGGGGATGCCGTTTTGGGGTTAGTGACGGCCGATTACCTCTACCGACAACGGCCGGCGCTGCCAGAGGGTGAGATGACCATCTTGCGGGCGGCGCTGGTGTGCGCCCCGACCCTGGCCGTTTTTGCCCGGCAGCTTGACCTGGGGCGTTATTTACGCCTGGGCTATGGCGAGGCGGAGAATGGTGGACGGGATAAGACGCCCACTCTGGCGGCTGCTCTGGAAGCGCTTCTGGGCGCGGTGTATCTGGAATGTGGCCTGGACACTGCCCGCCAGCTGGTGGAGGAGTTAATAGCCCCGGCCCTGGTGGAGATCGTGGCCCAGGCTTCTCACAAAGACGCGCGCAGTGAGTTTCAGGTTTGGGCCCAGGCGCAGTTGGGCGAGACGCCCCACTATCGCGTCGTGGCGGAGGAGGGGCCGGATCACGCTAAAATGTTTACCCTACAAGTGCTGGCCGGGGATGCCGTTTGGGGTGAAGGTCAGGGGAGCAGCAAGCAGCGCGCTGCCCAGGCAGCCGCCCAGGCGGCTTTGCGCAAGGCGGAAAAGGGCGTGCTGCCGGCGGTGGAGCGATGATACGCCTGCTCATCACTGGAGGCAGTAGCTTTCTGGGCCAACACTTGACGCCCCTGGCTGCGGCGCGCTACGAAACGGCCTACACCTATTTCTCCGCCAATCCACTCAACCTCCCTCATGCCTACCAGCTCGACCTCCGCGACCCCCAGGCGGTGCGCCGCCTGGCGCTGGCCTGGCAGCCTCAGGTGATCCTGCATCTGGCCGGCTCCAACCGCTCGCCCGACATGGAGCGGGTGATTGTGGCCGGGGCGCAGCATGTGGCGGCGGCGGCCCAAACGCTGGGGGCGCGCCTGGTGGCGGTTTCCACCGATGTGCTGTTTGATGGAGCTGATGCGCCCTATCGAGAAACGGATGACCCGGCCCCCGTACACCCCTATGCTCAGGCCAAATATGTGGCCGAGGGTTACATTCGGCAGGTTGCCGACCATGTCGTGGTGCGCCCCTCTTTGCTCTATAGCCGACGCCTGGTCGACCCCAGCACGCGCTGGACAACAGAAGCTTTGCAGCAGGGGCAGCCGGTGACGCTTTTCACCAATCAGTGGCGCAACCCAGTTGCTGCGGATACGCTGGCACAAGCGTTGTTGGAACTGGTGGAACACTCCTATCGCGGCTTGCTGCATGTAGCCGGCCGGCAGGCTGTCACCCGTGCCGTCTTCGGTCTGCGCCTGCTCGACTACTGGGGCTTCACCCGGCGCGACACCTTGAGCCTCGGCCCTGATCTTTCCGGCCGTTACCCCCTCGATTGCCGTCTCGATCTCACCCTGGCCCATCGCCAGTTGCGTACTCCCCTACTCGGGTTAGACGACGTCATGCCCCCCGACGCTCGCCGGGCTTAAATGAGTAAGGGCGGACACGCGGCCCGCCCTTACCTATCACAACGCACCTATTTCAACGCCGTATACCCACCTGGTGGGGAATGAACGGCAAGTAAAGGTGTTGAGTGAGAACAACGGGTTGCCCCTGAATCACCACATCTTCCTCATAGGTATGGCTGCCCACCGCATTGGAGGCCGTCAACCGCACGGTGTAAGTGCCGGGAGCAGCGTAGATGTGTTGCGGGTCGCGTTGGATAACCGGCAAACTGCCGTCCCCAAAGTCCCACACAAAGCTTAATTCGTCCCCCATCGACGTGTTGGTGAAGAGGGTGATCTCCCCCAACAGATCAGGTGAAGTTGAAAAGAAGCTGGCTTGTGGGGCCAGCAAAATTTCCACCACGCCGGTTGTCACATCACTCCCCAATGGGTTGGAGGCGGTTAACGTCACCGTGTAGACACCTGTCGCGGCGTAAACATGGGTGGGATCCGTTTCACTGCTGGTGGGCGAGCCATCCCCAAAGTCCCAAACAAAGCTCAGGTTATCCCCGGTCGTGGTGTTGGTGAAAACGGTGGTTGCCCCCAGCGCGTCGGGCGAGGAGGAGAGGAAGCCAGCCTGCGGTGGGCCATCCAAAATTTCCACCACACCCGTGGCGGTGGATTGGCCGGCCGTGTTGGTGGCGGTCAGCGTGACGGTGTAGATGCCTACTGCCCCATAGGTGTGGTTAGGGTTCTGCTCCGTGTTCACCGGGCTGCCATCTCCAAACGACCAGGCGAAGCTGAGGTCGTCCCCTGTCGAGTTGTTGGTGAACTCGGTCACTTCCCCTAACTGATCAGGCGACGACGACGTGAAGCTGGCCTGAGGTGGATCGACTACCATGCAACTGGGGCCGGCCCCCAACACCTGAATATCGTCGATGTACCAGCCATCATCCACTCCGCTGGCGTCGCTGGTGAAGTGGAAGCGGATATGCGTCACAGCTTGCTGATTCAGTGGCGCAGCTTCAACCGTCGCTGGCTGCCAGGAAGAGCCGGTGGCCTGGAACACTCCCACTTCACTCCAGGTCTCGCCCCCGTCTGCTGACACATCCACCCGGCAATAGTCACCGGCGGCTGTGTCGCAGATTTGCCAATACTGCACCATAATGCCTTCATAACCGCTTAAATCGAGCGCCGGGGAGGTCAGCGTGATGTCACGGTTGTTGCTATAGTTGCCGCCGGGGCTGTCACTCCAGGCGTGCACCGGGCTGTGGAAACGTTCCACTGTCACCGCCCAGGGAGTCTGGCGCGTCCAGTCGTCGCTGCCGCCTTCGACATCATCGTCAAACACCACGCAATAGGGGTAGAGGGTGAAATCCTGCTCCACCGTTTGGTAATCCTGCGCTTCCACGGTCACCGTGCTGAACCCATAGTCGGGTGAATCCGGGTCCACCCGCAGGCTGTAGGTCCCGCTCAGCACCTGGAGTTGGTAAAAGCCGGTAGCCGGGTCGCTTTCGGTGAAGAATTGGTCGTTGGCAGTAATCGAGGCGGCCAGCGGTTCGCCGCTGTCGGCCGCCAGGACGACCCCTTGAATGATGGGCGCGGCCGCTGCGTCGAACACATCCAGGAAGACGGCGCTCACCGCTCCCCAGTTGCCCAGGTTATCCTGGCCTTGCAGGAAGAGGATATGGCGGCCTGGCGTCAGGTCGCTTGTGTCCACCACGGCCTCGACATTTTCCACGCTGCTGTTGAAAGCCCCATCGCTGGCGCTCATGGGCCACAGAACGGCCTGCACTTCCCAGGGGGGCGTATCGATGCTGTAGACAGCGTCGGCGATGGGTTGCGTCGGTTCGGTTCCGTTTTGGTTGTTGTAACGGGTGTCGTTGACCACAGCGGTTAGTTGCACAGGGGAGCCGGCCGGCACAAGCTCCACACTCACAGTGGGGTCGAGCACATCCGGCCCCTTGGGGGTCATGTAAGGAGTGCGCGCCGTTTTGGCGGCGTAGAGCAGGGAATCCAGGTTGTCCGGCAGAATAGGGTCCTCAAATTGGGAACAGGATTGGAAGAAAGCTGTGCCCAATTCATAGGTGTAGCTGGCAATACCTAGCTCCCCATAGCCAAAGTCGTCCGTCGTCCCATCGGTGGGATAGAGGCCAATGGCCTGCTCTGGAAAGTAGTTGTTGAAGTAGGCCAGTTTACGCCCCAGAGTTTGCAGCGCCGGCCCATTGGGCGTGGGCTCCGCAGTGAACCCCCACGACCACAGCACCAGTTGGCTGTAGCTGTGAATGTCAATATAAACACCCGTGGCGTTTTCCGGGGCCGGGTCGCCTAACCCGGGCCCCCGCTGATCCGGGAAGATGCTCATCATGTACGTCATGACAGCTTGCGTTTCTGGTTCCGAGCCGGCAAAGGCCCCTCGATACGTTTCATCGCAGGGGTTGGGGCTGGAGCCGCCGCAACAGCCCCATTGATAAGTGAAGTTGCGGTTGAGATCTGCTCCCCGGCTGTTGGTGTTGGAGCAATAAGCGTTGTTGGTGTTCTTGCGCCACAGCAAGCCTGTCTCCGCCTTTTTGCGCCCGTCTGGATTGGACTGGAGCATCAGATGAATGTCGTGATAATCCAACAACCAGGTGACATCAGCATCCACCCCATAGTTGTCGATCAGGTACTCGGCAAAGCGGGTGGCGAGTTCAGCTGTGGTGTACTCACGCGCATGGATGGCGCTGGTGATGAACAGCTTGGGTTTGTTGGTAGGGTCGAGGTCAAAGTTCGTCAGACGCAGCACCATCATATCGTAGCCCAGGCTGGGGTTCTGGGTTTTTTCCCACGAATCCCCGGCATCCAGCCATTGCGCCAGGTTAGGATAGGTGTCCGCCAGCGCCTGGGCCGAGGCAAAAGTCCCTTCCACTGTGCGATAGCAGGGGAAGCCGGGGATGGTATCGCCGTTGGTAGGACCGGCCTCGATGCGTCGGATGGCGGCTGTCTGCTCCTCGTCGATGGTGATGCGCAATCCCTGGGCGCGGAACTTGTCGATCTCCACCTGGGTCATATCCACATGAAAAAACCCCGCCTCAAAGTCCACCCGCCACGGCTCTTTTTGGGCGGCAAACTGCACCACTTGATAGACGTCGTCAAATTCCACCCGCACGACGTAGACATCGGCATTGATGATCCGCGCTTCCTGGGCCGGCAATCGCGTCGCGGTCAGGGACAGGGCCAACAACAGCGAAACCCCCAGCAGAGTTAACCATACAAGAGGGCGAATTTTCCACATAAGCTTCTCCAGGGATGAATAGGGCACACCATGTTGGCCTGGCGGAAGGCTCCTCCAGGTGCGCGGCGCTTGGGGTGTCGTGATCCTACTGGGCAGGCCCCACATGTGCCAGGGTTGTCTATTCTGCAATTATGGCATAAATAGAAAGGCGTCGCAATATAGGGCAGTTGCCCATTTTTTAGTTGCACACCCGCCCGTCAAATCGTTACAATTAGAGCATGTGGATGATTGTGTCGCCCCGTTGCCGGCCGTCTCGTAAGCTCACATCCAGGGTGTGCCTACCGGCCGCACCAGAAAGTTGACAGCGGTTCGGCCCGCCGGTGCAGTCGTCCGTTTCCGGCTTTGAGGAGCCAGTTACTATGCTAGAAAAAGTCCCCGATGCTTTAGAACACCCCCCTCCCCGGCTTATCCTGGTGGTCGATGACGAAGCGCGAATGATTCGCTTCATTCGTATGAACCTGGAGCTGGAGGGATATCAGGTCATCGAAGCCCGCAATGGGCTGGAAGCCCTGGAGCAGGTGCGGCAACATGTCCCCGATCTGGTCATCATGGATGTGATGATGCCTCAGCTCGACGGCTTCGAGGCCTTGCGCCTGTTGCGTGAAGTCTCCACCGTACCTGTCATTTTGCTCACCGTTAAATCGGATGAAGAAGATAAAATTCTCGGCCTGGAGCTGGGCGCGGATGATTACGTCACCAAACCTTTCAGCCCTCGTGAACTGAGCAGCCGGGTCAACGCCGTTTTGCGCCGGGCTGAGTGGCCGGCCCCACCGCCGCGCACCATTTTGCGTATTGACGAGCGCTTGCAGGTGGATTTCAATCGGCATCAGGTCATCGTCGATGGCGAACGCATCGAACTGCGCCCCACGGAATACCGCCTGCTCAACCACCTGATCCAGAACGCCGGTTGGGTAGTCCCCCACGACACCTTGCTCGCCAAAGTGTGGGGCTATGAGTACCGTGACGAAACTCATTACCTGCGCCTGTACATTAACTACCTGCGTAAAAAGATAGAGCGCGACCCCGCCCATCCCGAGTACATTCTGACAGAGCGAGGCGTGGGCTACCGCTTTATGGACTTCCGTAAGCGCACCCGAATGGATGACGGGGAGGATTAAGGAAGTCAATCCATGACCCATGTTCTACATCCCATCCGATGGCCGTCGCTTATTCGATTTAGTTGAGGGTTACCTTCCCCCCTCAGAAGTGGCGTTGGTCCGAGACGCCTTTGAATTTGCTCGCCGGGAGCATGGCGGCCAGGTCCGGCAGGATGGCAGACCTTATTTTACCCATCCTCTGACAGTCGCTTACTATCTGGCGCAAAATCAACTCGACGCTCCGGCCCTGATTGCTGCTTTGTTGCACGATGTGGCCGAGGATACCCGCGTCTCGGTGGGTCAGATTGAGGTGGCCTATGGCCAGGATGTGGCCCAGATTGTCGATGGCGTCACCAAGTTTGAGATGACAGCCGAAACCCAGGCGGTGTACGGGGAGATGTCCCCCGAACAGAAAGCCAATGCTACCCTCAACAAGCTTTTCCGCTTCATGACCCGCGATGTGCGTGTGGTGTTGATCAAACTCTTTGATCGCCTGCACAATATGCAAACGCTGGAGGTCATGCCGCGCCACAAGCAGGAGAAAACCGCCACCGAGACCCTCTACGTCTATGCGCCGCTGGCCTACCGTTTAGGATTGTGGCAACTGAAGCACGAGTTGCAAAACCACGCCTTGCGCATTCTCGATTACAATGCCTATGCCCATATCAAAGAAGAGCTAGATCAGCTTTACCAGGCCCAAAAACCGCTCCTAGATGTCACCATGCCGCAAATTCGCCGCACCCTGGAGGCGGCCCAAATTCCCTACGTCCAGGTCATTCCCAGCCCGCGCAACATTTATTCGGTCTATGAAAGTTTGTGGGTCGATGGGCGCACCCGCTACCACGTCGACCCTACCTTGCGGCTGGTGGTCATTCTCAAGGATCGGTTCGCCTGTTACACCGCGTTGGGGGCCATTCACGCTCTCTGGCAGCCTGTGCCGGATCAATTCGATGACTACATTGCCCGCCCCCGCGAGAATCTATACCGGGCTTTGCACACCACCGTGCTGCATCAAAATGGGTTTCCCCTCAAACTACGTTTTCGCACCGAAGCGATGAACATCGTATCTCAGATTGGTATCCTGGCGCGCTGGGCCAAATCGGGCGCGTCTGTCTCCCCGGAGCTGGCCCAAGAGGTGGCCGAACAGGTCGATGCTCTGCTGGCGGACATCAGCCAAAATGTTCAGGAGGAGCCACACGAATCGGCCGACAGCGTGCGCACGGTGGTGGAGGATGTGCTGACGCGCCAGATCACCGTCTACACGCCCAGAGGAGAGCCGAAAAAGTTGCCGCGTGGCGCTACACCCATCGATTTTGCCTACAAAGTACATACAGAAGTGGGGCATACCTGTCGGGCAGCGCGCGTCAATGGAATGCCGGTCCCACTCAACACGGTGTTGCGCGATGGCGACCGGGTTGAAATTTTGCGCCACCGCGCCCCGAACCCGCGTCGCATCTGGTTGGAGAAAGATTTGGGCTACCTGCGTTCCTCCTATGCGGAAAACCATGTCCGGCGCTGGTTCCGCCGCCTGACGCCGCAGGCGGCGGTGGAGGTGGGGCAACAACTGTTGCAGGAAGAGCTGAAGATGGTGGGCCTGCCCGATTACAGCCATGCCGAGGCAGCTGCCTGGATGGGCTATAAGTATCCCTGGGAGTTGTACCGTGCTTTGGGGGAGGCGCTGACCCTGCCCACGGTGGTTTCAACCCGCGTCTTGGCGCGCATCTGGAACCAGGGGGAGTTGCGGCGGGTGGGAACCCAGGTGGAGGCGGAGGATGGGCAGAAGTTCATCATTATGAATGCCGGCACGCGCCTGGTTAAGTTATGTCGCTCTTGCCAACCTCAACCGGGGGATACGATTTTTGGTTTTATTCGCAAGAATGGGGGCGTTACCGTGCATGCAGACGGCTGCTCCTTTTTGGAACAGGCCTCCAGGTCGCATCGCCTTCTGGGTCTGCGCTGGGGCCAGGATGAGATCAGTCAGGTGCGCCTGATCCAGGTGCAGATCGATGTCTTTGACCGCCCTAACCTGGTTTATGAGATTGCGGAGCTGCTGTATCAGGAGATGATTAACATTGAATCGATCAACACGCCCCGCTCAATCGATGAGCGCTGCATCCGACTTGGCCTGGACATTGCCAGCCCCCGCCAGTTGGTGCGCGTGATCCACCGCATCCATGCCCTGGTGAATGTCCAGGCGGTCACCTGCAACCTGGGGGATTTGCCCATCGCGGCCCCACAACCAACCCTTTCGGCCATCATTGCCAACTCGTAACACTCAATTATTGTGCATCTTGCCCCTGGCCTCCGCTTCCGCGGCAGGTTAGAATAGGAGCGTTTTGGCGCTGAAATGTCGCGCCGGCCGGCCGGGGACACCTTTTCGCCCTTTCTCTGGCAGGGTGAATCACCATGCGCTGGCTCAGACCAGACGATGAACCAAACCGAGGAGTTTTTATGTTCAAGAAGCGTTTTTTGAAGACCAAAGGTGAAGTTGAAGTCACCTTCGAAGTGGCCCCCGAAGGGGCAGAGCAAGTGGAACTGGTGTGCGATGCCAAAAGCTGGCAGCCTATCGCCATGGAACAGCGCAAAAAAAGTGGCCCTTTTCAGGTGAAAGTGCGCTTTCCCAGCAATGGCGCGGTGCAGTTTCGTTACCTGATCAATGGCACTCAGTGGGTCAACGATGAGGCGGCCGACGCCTATTGGCCCAACCAATTTGGCGACGACAACAGCGTGCTTTTCACCCAACCAGCGACGGCCTAAATCCAGTTGGATGAAGGCTACCTTGCCATCGGGCGGCCTGATCCTCAGGCCGCCTTTTTGTTTGGATGCAAAGTTAAGTCTAGGAAAGCCTGCTCCATCGTGCATCCCCGGCCCGGGTGTGGTAGAATAGATGTTCTGTTTATGGGCCGAAGCAACACATAGGTCGAATATGTCGCTAGATAAAATCATTGTGCGCGGCGCGCGCGAGCATAATCTCAAAAACATTGATGTGGAAATCCCCCGCGACCGTCTGGTGGTTCTGACCGGTTTGTCTGGTTCGGGCAAATCATCCCTGGCCTTCGACACCATTTTTGCTGAAGGACAGCGGCGCTATGTTGAGTCCCTTTCTGCCTATGCGCGCCAGTTTTTGGGCCAGATGGAAAAGCCAGATGTCGATCAAATCGAGGGCTTGAGCCCGGCCGTTTCCATCGACCAGAAAGGAGTCAGCCACAATCCCCGCTCCACTGTGGGAACCGTGACGGAGATTTATGATTATCTGCGGCTGCTCTTTGCGCGCATTGGAACGCCTCACTGTCCGGTGTGCGGCCGGCCGGTCATGCCCCAATCAGCCGAATCCATCGTTGAGGCCGCCCTGAAGTTACCCCCTGGGCGTCGGTTGCAAATTTTGGCCCCCTTGATCAAAGACCGCAAAGGCCACCATCAGAATGTGTTTGAAGATGTGCGCAAGGCTGGCTTTGTGCGGGTGCGGGTCAATGGCGAGGTGCGCGCTGTGGACGAGGAAATTGAACTCGACCGCTACAAGAACCACACCATTGAAGCTGTTGTCGACCGTGTGGTGACCCAAGCGCTGGATGACGCCGGGGAAGAGGCCACCGCCCTGCGCACGCGCCTGACAGATTCGATTGAAACGGCGCTCCGCCTGGGGGGTGGCATGGTCATCCTCAACGACATCACTGATCGTGACCGCCCAGTGGATAGCTTATACTCCGAACATCTGGCCTGCGCCTACGATGGCACCAGCATTCCTGAGATTGAGCCGCGCACATTTAGCTTTAACAATCCTCATGGAGCCTGCCCGGAATGTCAGGGGCTGGGGGCTAAGAAGGTGTTTGACCCGGATCTCATCGTTCCCAACCCAGAGCTCAGCCTGCGCGAGGGGGCGATTGTTGCCTGGCCGGACGATAAGCAGGGCTACTATTGGCAAATCATTCGCGCCACCTGCGAGCATTTTGGCATTCCTCTGGATGCGCCTTTCCGCGATCTCAAACCGGAGCAGGTGGATATTTTGCTCTACGGTAGCGGCCACGAGGCGATTCCCGTCCATTACACCAACCGCGAAGGACACAATCGGATCTACAGCACCACCTATGAAGGGGTGCTGCGCAACCTGGAGCGCCGCTACCATGAGACCAATTCCGACTATATGCGCAGCAAGCTGGAAGAATTCATGGTCAACCGGCCCTGCAACGCCTGCGGCGGCACGCGCCTGAACCCCATCGCCCGCGCGGTGGACATCGATGGCGTGACCATGCCGGCGGTGACGCGCAGCACCATTTTAGAGGCGTTGGCCTGGGTGCAACAGTTACGGACGGCCGAGACGCCGCTGAGCCTGCGCCAGCAGATGATTGCCCGCCCCATTCTGAAAGAGGTGGATGAGCGCCTGCAATTTTTGATCGATGTGGGGCTGGACTATCTAACGTTGGAACGCAGCGCCGGCACGCTGAGCGGCGGAGAAGGGCAACGCATTCGCCTGGCGACCCAAATTGGTTCCCGCTTGATGGGGGTGCTGTACGTTTTGGATGAGCCGTCCATTGGCCTACACCAGCGCGACAATGCCCGCCTGATCCGCACCTTGAAGGGGATGCGTGACCTGGGCAACACTGTTTTGGTGGTGGAGCATGACGAAGACACGATGCGGGAGGCGGATTGGATCATCGATCTGGGACCAGGAGCGGGCAAACATGGGGGCTGTGTCGTGGCCCAGGGGACGCCGGAACAGGTAGCGCGGGATGAGCACTCGTTGACCGGTAGGTATCTGAGCGGCCGGCTCACCATTCCCATTCCCCGACAGCGCCGCGTCGGCACGGGGGAGTTTCTGGTTCTCGGCGGCGCAACCGAAAATAATTTGCAGGCTATTGATGTTCACATCCCGCTCGGGCGCTTTGTGTGTGTCACCGGTGTCAGCGGCAGCGGCAAAAGCACTCTGGTGGTGGAGACGCTGGCTAAGCGCCTGAACCAACATTTCAACGGCTCCAAGGACCTGCCCGGCCGGCATCGCACTTTGGAAGGGTTGGAACACCTGGACAAGGTGATTGAGATCGATCAAAGCCCCATTGGTCGCACACCGCGCTCCAACCCTGCCACCTACACCAACCTTTTCAACCCCATCCGCGATCTCTTTGCCAGCCTGCCCGAAAGCAAGATGCGCGGCTACGCGCCGGGGCGGTTTAGTTTCAACGTCAAGGGTGGCCGGTGTGAGGCGTGCGAAGGCCAGGGGCAAAACCGGATCGAGATGCAGTTCCTGCCCGACATCTATGTGCCATGTGAAATCTGTAAGGGAGACCGCTACAACCGTGAAACCTTGCAGGTGACATACAAAGGCAAAAATATTGCGCAGGTTTTGGATTTGAGCATCGATGAAGCCCTGGAGTTTTTCGATAGTATCCCCCCCATCCAGCGCAAACTGCAAACGTTAGCTGAAGTGGGTTTGGGGTACATCCATCTGGGCCAGCCGGCCCCCACTCTGAGCGGCGGCGAGGCGCAGCGGGTGAAGTTAAGCCGGGAGTTGAGCAAAATTGCCACCGGCCGCACCATCTACATTCTGGATGAACCCTCTGTCGGCCTGCACACCCACGATGTAGCGCGCCTGATTCAGGCGCTCAACCGCCTGGTGGATAAGGGCAACACCGTGGTGATCATTGAGCACAACCTTGATATCATCAAGGTAGCCGATCATGTGATCGATTTGGGGCCAGAGGGGGGCAAACGAGGCGGCCAGATTGTGGCGGAGGGCACGCCAGAAGAAATAGCCGCCATCTCTGAATCTTATACAGGCCAGTTTTTACAGCTCTATCTCCAGCGTCATGCCGCCGCCATTTCTTAGCCGTGGGCGTTGCGTTAACTCAACGCTCCAGAAGGGCGACGAAAGGGGCAAATGCAGTACAATAACGCTAGACCAAAAGCGCCGCACCCGGCCGCTGGCCCGGAGCGCCGGCTACCAGCCGGCATAAACAACTTCCTATCCGGCCGGCCTGACTCAGGAGTTGCCCCTGGTTGTACAGACGTTACAGGCGTCCATTGGCAAGCCTATGAACCCCGAACAACAGCGTTTAGACGAACACCGCCGTCAGCGCGCCAACTGGAAAAAGTGGGGCCCCTACCTCAGCGAGCGCGCCTGGGGCACCGTGCGGGAAGATTACAGCCCCTACGGTAGCGCCTGGGATTACTTCCCCCACGATCAGGCGCGCAGTCGGGCTTACCGCTGGAATGAAGATGGTCTGGCCGGCTTGAGCGACGACCACCAATACATCTGTTTTGCCCTTGCCCTGTGGAACGGCCAGGACCCCATCTTGAAAGAGCGCCTCTTTGGCCTGACCGGCCCGGAGGGCAACCACGGCGAAGATGTCAAAGAGTATTATTTCTACCTGGACAATACCCCCACCCACAGCTACATGAAGCTGTTGTACAAGTACCCCCAGACGGCTTTTCCCTATGGGGCGCTGGTAGCGGAGAACAGGCGACGTGGCTTTCACGATTTGGAGTATGAACTGCTCCACACCGGCGTCTTCGATGACAACCGCTATTTTGATGTGGTGGTGGAGGTTGCGAAAGCGGCTGTCGAAGATATGGTCATTCGACTGACGGTGACCAATCGCGGCCCGGCCCCGGCCTCTTTGACGTTGCTGCCCACCATTTGGTGTCGTAACACCTGGAGTTGGGGCTATCCGGCTGGCCCGATGCGGGATGTGCCCGGCCGGCCGGTTCTCCGTCTCGCACAGGATGGCGCTATTCATCTGCATCATCCGGTGGTCGGTGTGTATCGCCTGTGGGCTGAGGGAGCGGACGCTTTTCTCTTCACGGAAAACGAGACCAACAACGAGCGCCTTTTTGGCGCGCCCAACCCCACCCCCTTTGTCAAAGATGCCTTTCATCGTTACCTGATCCAGGCTGAGTCGGCAGCAGTCAACCCGCAACAGATGGGGACGAAAGCGGCGGCGCTCTACCAACGCACACTCCAGCCTGGTGAGACGTGGCGCGTGCGTTTGCGCCTGACCAACCACCCCACAGCACCCCCTTTCACCGACCATGATGCCATCTTCACCCAGCGCATGGCGGAGGCTGATGCGTTTTATGCCGCCTTGCAGCCGGCCGGCCTGAGTGAAGAGGCACGCCACATTCAGCGGCAGGCCCTGGCCGGCATGTTGTGGTCCAAACAGCTTTACTACTTCGACATCGAGCAGTGGCTCCAGGGCGACCCCGGCGCGCCGCCCCCCTCACTGGAACGTCGTCGAGGACGCAACCACGATTGGGAGCACCTCAACAACTTCAACATCATCTCCATGCCCGACAAATGGGAATACCCCTGGTATGCGGCCTGGGACCTGGCCTTTCACTGTTTGACGCTGGCGCTGGTTGACCCCGACTTTGCCAAAGCGCAGCTGTTGCTTATGACCCGTGAATGGTATATGCACCCTAGTGGACAGCTGCCGGCCTATGAATGGGCCTTTGGGGATGTCAACCCGCCTGTCCATGCCTGGGCTGCCTTGCGCGTTTACCAGCTGGAGGCCCAACGCACCGGCGTTCCCGACCGCAGCTTTTTGGAGCGCATTTTCCACAAGCTGTTGATCAACTTCACCTGGTGGGTCAACAAAAAAGATAAAGATGCCCGCAATGTCTTTCAAGGTGGGTTTCTGGGGTTAGATAACATCAGCCTGTTCGACCGCAACGCGGCTTTGCCCCAGGGGGGGCATATCGACCAGTCAGATGGCACCGCCTGGATGGGGTTTTACACTCTCAGCCTGTTGCAAATGGCTTTTGAGCTGGCGCGCGAAAACCCTATCTACGAGGACCTGGCCACCAAATTTTTTGAGCATTTTCTGGCGATTGCCCGCGCCATGAACGTCGGGCTTGAAGGGCAGGGTTTGTGGGATGAGCAGGATGGTTTTTATTACGATGTTTTGCAACTGCCGGACAATCGGCGCATCCCGTTGCGAGTGCGCTCACTGGTTGGTTTGATTCCCCTGTTGGCTGTAGCCACTCTGGAGCGCGAGGACCTGGACAGGATGGAGGGGTTCAAACCGCGTATGGAGTGGTTTTTAACGCATCGGGCGCACCTGGCGCAACACATTGCCTGTTCGGTGGCGGAAGATGCCACCGCGACGCGCTATATTCTGGCGATTGTCACGCCGGAACGCTTGCGGCAGGTGTTGCGTTACATGCTGGACGCGAGCGAATTCCTCTCCGATTACGGCTTGCGCTCGGTATCTAAAATCCATACCCAACCCTATACCGTCTCATTTGGGACGGAAACGTTCAGCATCAGCTACCAACCGGCCGAATCCCAGAGCGGTTTGTTTGGCGGCAACTCCAACTGGCGCGGCCCGATCTGGTTTCCCATCAACTACTTGCTGATCGAGGCTCTGGAGCATTTTCACCTTTACTATGGGGACAGCTTGCAGGTCGAATGCCCCACCGGTTCCGGCCACTGGCTGACGCTGGAGCAGGTTGCGGCGGAGTTGGGGCGGCGGTTGACACGCATCTTCCTGCGCGATGCGCACGGCCGGCGACCTGTTTACGGTGGCACGCACCTTTTCCAGACCGACCCCCACTGGCGCGACCACATCCTATTCTATGAGTACTTTCATGGCGACAATGGAGCCGGCCTGGGGGCCAGTCACCAGACGGGTTGGACTGGCCTGGTGGCGAATGTGATCAGTCGCCATTGGACGATGGGGGAGGCGTGAAGCTTGGAAGTGGCCGGCCGGATGCGTTATGCCGGCCGACTGACGGCGATAGTAGCCATACTTTTTGGGAGGTGTAGGATGATCGATTTTTCTCAACAGGTGGTTCTGGTGACCGGCGGGGCCGGCAATTTGGGGCAGACGCTGGTGCGGGCGCTGGCAGCGGCCGGAGCGCAGGTTGTGGTATCCGACCGCAGCGCCGGGGCGGTCGGCCATTTTCCCGACCTGACTGAGACTGGTCATCATCTTTTTCTGGATGGGGTGGATGCCACCGACGAAGCGGCCAACGCCGGGGTGATCGCCCGCATCCGTGAGCGCTACGGCCGGCTGGATGCGCTCATCAACACGGTGGGGGGCTTTCGCGCCGGCCAGCCCCCCCACGAGATGGAGTTGAGCACCTGGGAATTTATGTATCGACTCAACGCCACCACCACCTTTTTGGTCAACAAAGCGGTCATCCCTTTGATGTTGGAGGGCGGCGGTGGGCGCATTGTTAATACGGCGTCGAAAAATGCCTTAGCGGCCGGGGCCGGCGATATTGCCTACGCGGCATCTAAGAGTGCCGTGGCGCGCATCACCGAAAGCTTTGCCGCGGCCTACAAAGACCGGGGGATTACTGTCAATGCCGTGCTGCCCGGCACGCTGGATACACCGCAAAACCGCGCCGCCATGCCCAAGGCGGATACCAGTCGTTGGGTTTCTTTGGAGCAAATCGCCAAACTCTATCTCTTTCTCGCTTCCGAGGCCGGGAGCGTGGTCAATGGCGCGCTTATTCCCGCCTATGGGCGCGGGTGAGCCACGCCTGGTCTTTCATTCAAAGGGAGGTTTGTCATCATGCCTTTACCCTCGTTCCCCAACTGGATGCCAACGGCTTTGGGGTTACACAAAGGTGCGCTGTTGTTGGGCGCGGTGCGTAAATTTGTGCTGCCCCGCCAGCCAGCTTTCCTCCATCTGGCGCTGCGCGTTTTGCCCGGCGGTCTCACAACGGAAAAACTGCCCACAGGGGGCAAAGTCGTTTTAGATTATGCTGCCCGCAGCCTGCACTACCACGCTCCCGGCGGCGAAAGCGTGATCTGGCCGCTGCAAGGACGTACCCAGTCCGATCTCTTCCAAAGCCTGTTCAGCACGCTGGCGGCCGGCGAGCTGGTCCATCTTTTGCCCACGCCAGACGATATTGTGGCCCAGGTCTACCAATCCTACGCCGACCGGGGGATTGTCGCGCCTCACCGCAGTGAGCTGCTGAGCGAGGCGATCATCCAGGTGGATCAGACCCTCGCCGCTGATTATGCCGCTGCCTTTTACACCATCTTTACGGCTCTGGCCCGTTTCCGCACCCGTCTTCTGGGCACGATGACGCCGGCCGTTGTCTGGCCGGAACATTTTGACCTTTCCACCCTCTGGTTTGTCCTCCACGAGGTGAACGACTGGAAGCCGCATCTCAACTTTGGCTTTGCCCCCTACAGCCCCGGCCTGGAGTTTCCCTACCTGTACGCCACCGCCTACCCTTTGCCGGAGGGGGTGGAGCCGTCGACTTTGCCTGAAGGGGCGTATTGGCACACCCAGGGATGGCGCGGCGTCGTCTTACCCTACAGCGTTATCGCTGCCCAGGATGACCCGGCCGCTTTTGTCGAAGCCAGCTACCAGGCGATTTTCGACGCCCTGCGCCCCCTCCTGCCGTCGGCTGAGGCAGTGTGATCCCGACCTTTGTTTGCATAGAGCGGCAACGGCAAAACTGATTGGACGTTCAAGTGGGCAGCGTATGCACCCTTTGACCCAACTGTGGCCTCTACCGACCGCAGAAGTGAATCTGCCAGGGTTGTACCTGGGGCACGATCTGCGTCAGGTCGCCCGACAAACAGGCGCCCCCTTTTTCTTCAGCAACTTTGTGGTCAGCCTGGACGGCCGGATTGCCACCCCTCAAACGCCGGGTGCGGCGCGATTGGATGTGCCGGCCGCTATTGCCAACCCACGCGATTGGCGTTTATTTCAGGAGTTGGTCGCCCAGACAGACCTGATTCTAATGAGTGGTCGTTTCTTTCGCGATTGGGCTGACGGCCGGGGGCATGAGATTTTGCAGACCGATGATCCCCGCTACGCCGATCTAGCTGACTGGCGCGCCCGCCAAGGGCTGCCAGGGCAACCTGATATTGGGGTGATCAGTCGGGGGTTGGAGATTCGGCGGCCAGCCGCTTTTCACGTCGGTGGACGCCAACTGTGGGTGTTCGCCCCGGCCGACCCTGCCCCGGCTCGCGTGGTGCAGGTCGAGGCGCAAGGAGGGCGGGTGGTGGCGGCCGGGGCGCAGCAGGTGGTGGGCGTGACATTGGTGCAACGCATTCAAGAGATGGGCTATCAGGTCATCTTTTCCGCCACCGGCCCCCAGGTGGTGCATCTACTGTTGGAGGCGCGCGCCTTGAACCGCCTCTATCTCACCTATGCCCAACGCGTTTTGGCCGGTGGGTCATACCAGACGGCTGTTGAAGGAGCGATGCTCCAGCCCCCTTATGACTTCAACCTACACTCGCTGTATTATGATCCCCACGGTCTGGAGGGTGTGGGCCAGCTTTTTGCCGCCTATGATCGGTCCCACCCCTCGATTTCCCCATGATGGCGCCAGCTACAACCCGCCACTTCGTCAGCATTGGCAGCAATGTCGCGCCGCATTACAATACTCCCCGTATTTTACACGCTTTGCTCGACTTTGCGCCCACTCTCCATGTCAGTCGCATTGCCGAGACGCTGCCTGTTGGGCTGGTGGGAGGGTCTTTCTTGAATCTGGTCGTGGCCCTGGAAACGGCGCTGCCTGCCCCGATCCTCAAGGAGCAGTTTAACGCCCTGGAGGTCGCCCTGGGAAGAGACCGCCGCGATCCTCAGCGCAAAGTGAAAAGCCGACCGGCCGACCTTGATATCTTGTTCAGCCTGCCTCCTTCCGCCAGGCAGCTGCCCAACGCCTGGTTACCCTCAGAGCCGTACATCCGCCCCATGCTGGTGGAGTTGTTGCTGGCTTTGGGTTTCTTACCCACCTGGGAGACCCCCCAGCTGCCCCCTGGCGTGGTGGTGAGGTTGAACGGCCTCCAGCTAGGCGCAGAACCTGTGACGATGATGAAACGAGATGGACAAGTGTGGCTGGAACAGCTACGCTTCACTCGTCCCTAACTCATTCGCCGCGGTATCCTTACCGCGCCAGGGTTGACCTATGTCCGATGAACATCCTTCCCCGGCCGACCGGCCGGCCGCTCTGGTCACCGGCGCGGCGGTGCGTTTGGGGCGCGCCATTGCCCTGTCTCTGGCGCAGGCCGGCTACGCTATCGCCCTCCACTACCACCACTCCGCCGACCAGGCGGCCCAGACCGTGGCTGAAATTCGCGCCGTGGGCGTAGCGAGTGCCGCTTTCCAGCTCGATTTGCGCGATGTAAACGCCATTCCCGCTTTCCTGCAAGAGGTGCGAGCCGCTTTCCCCGGCCTGACTCTGTTGGTGAACAGCGCCTCTGCCTACACCCAGGCCGCCATTGCCGCCACCACACCCTCCATTTTCGATAGCCAGTTCGATGTCAACCTGCGCGCCCCCTTTTTCCTGTTGCAGGCCTTTGCCGCCCAGGTCGGGCGCGGCCAGGTGATCAACATCATCGACAACAAGATTGGCTTCAACCAGTTCCAATACGCTGCCTATTTGCTGGCCAAGAAAGCCCTGGTGGAGCTGACCAAAATGGCGGCCCTGGAGTTCGCCCCGGCCATCCGTGTCAACGGTGTCGCCCCCGGCGTGGTCTTGCCGGCCGAAAGCCGCAGCCCAGCCTATATCCAATGGCGCATCCAGGGCATCCCTCTGCAACAGCAAGGGGACGTCGCCTATATCACCCAGGCGCTTTTAAGCCTGATCAATAACCCTTTCATAACGGGTCAAATCCTGGTGGTAGATGGCGGCGAATCTCTGGCCCACGTGGGGCAGAATGCAGCTCAGTTTGACCCCAGCCAGGTGTAACACTGCATGAAGATCGTAGGCTTCTCGATCAACCCCCTCTTTCCCGATCAGGTGATTGGCGGCTCGGCCAAACACCAGCGCCATGTGTTGACCTACCTGGGCGAGTTGGGGCATACTGTGACAGTTCTATGCGCCCAGCGCCCCGATAGCCGACCGTTTCACTGGCACGAACGGGTGCAAGTGTTGCCGATATTGCCCTTCAAATACCCCTTTCCCGAACCCTACGCCATTCCTGCTTACAAGCTGGCGCAAATCATTCAGACCCTGGGGGAGCATCTGGCTCAGGCGGATCGCTTCTACATGCACGATGGGGAGTGGCTCATTCCTTACCTCTACCAGGACGTGCCGACTGTCATTTCGCTGCGCGACAATGTGTACCCGGAGACCATTTTGGGCAGCTTTTTATTTGCTGCTGACACCTTGATCGCCATTGCGGAATATTCGCGCCAGGTCTATTTGCACACGGCCGGCCGTTTTCTGCCCGATCTGCCCCGCCGTGCCATCACCATTAACAATGGGATTGATTTCAACCTGTTTCGCCCCGGCCCCCCCTCACGGGTCATCTGCGAGCTGACCGGCGTCGATCCTGACCGGCACTTCATTATCTTACACCCCCACCGGCCGGAACCAGACAAGGGATTGGCCCAAACCATCGCGGTGGCGGATCGGCTGGTACATCGCGAGGGATGCCGAGAGTTGCGCGTCCTGACGCCGCGTTGGTTCGATGAGAGCCTTTCGTCGGAGGTACGCAACTATTACACCAACGTCAGGCAGGAGATCGCGGCGCGTAACCTGACGGAACACTTTGTCTTTCATCCCTGGGTTCCCCAAAGCCTGATGCCCGATTATTACCGCCTGGGCCATTTGACGCTGGTGCTTGGCTCCTTTGTGGAAGCGTTCGGCAACGTGGCCTACGAATCGCTGGCTTGCGGCACGCCGGCCATTGTGGCGCGCGTGGCAACACACCGCTCCTTGTTGCCGGAGGGGTTGATCGACAAGGTGCATTACGATGACAACGAGACCGCTGCTCATTTGGCGGCGGCCGTGTGGCGCGAGCGGCGCGCTATATCCCCGGCCACCATGACCTATCTGCACGCCCATTTTGCTATTCAGACTCAGCTGGAGGGGTACGCCCGCGCCATTTTGCAGGCCCAAAAACGGCCTACTGTGGAGCGTCGCCTGCGCCCCCTGACGGAGAAAACCCGTTACCGTCTGGCCCCCTGGTGTTATACCTGGGGCCAGGACATGGTGTTCCACGACTTTCTGGCACATCACGCCTCTGTGCCACTGTTGAGCCAGTTGACGGCCGGCCGGCCTGATGGGTTTGATTCAGCCACAGCCGCCCAGGCCGGGGTCGATGCCGCCACGCTGCGAGCATGGTATCAGGCAGGTTATGTGGTTCCGGTGGTGGAGGATTAGTCAGTCGGGGCCGGCCGACCGGCCGCCACAATAGAACGAATCGTGTCCACGTCACGGGCAATTTGCGCCCGCAGATCATCCAGCCCGTTGAACTTCATCTCTGGCCGGATGCGCGCCTCAAACTCCAGGCGCAGGGTGTGATCGTACACATTCCCCTCGAAGTCCAACAGATGCGCCTCGACCGTCAGCTGCTGCCCATCCACGGTGGGGCGCACCCCCACATTGACAGCCGCACCGTAGCGATCATCCCCCAACCAGGCGTAAGCCGCATACACCCCATACGCCGGCAATAGTTGCCGCTCCCAAATGTGCAGATTGGCGGTAGGAAAGCCGATGGTGTGGCCCAGTCGCCGGCCGGTCACCACCCGGCCTGTCACGCCAAAACGCCGCCCTAGACAGGCGTTCACATCCGCCAGATCGCCAGCTTGCAAGCTTTGCCGGATGCGGCTGCTGCTGACACGTTCTCCCCCCAGGATCGCCAGGTCGGCAATGCCATGCACGGTGAAGCCATAGTGCGTGCCCAGGGCGCGCAGATAGTCATACGTGCCTTCTCGCTGATACCCCAGGCTGAAGCTGCCTCCCCACAACTGGCGCAAATCCAGGAAGCGGCGCAACTGCTCCACAAAGTCGGCTGCCCGTGTCTGACGCACCTCTTCATTGAAGGGGTGGGTGATCACCAGATCAACCCCCAGGGCTTGCAGGCGTTGGATGCGCTCCTCCAGCGTGGTTAGATAGAGGCGATCTCCCAGGCCGTGAATCACTTCGGCCGGGTGAGGGAAAAAGGTCAAGACAGCGGCGCGAGCGCCGCTGAGTTGCGCCGCTCCTACCATCTGTTGCAATAGGCGTTGGTGGCCCAGGTGAACGCCATCAAAGACGCCAATGGCCAGGACGGTGGGAAAGGCCCGGCTGACCTGGGAAAGGTGGGTGACGTGTTCAAAAGTGTGCATGAGCGCCTGTTATAACCACCCAGAGGGGGAATTTCAACCCTAAAAGAACCATCCCATACCGTTACGCTGAAAAAGCACTGGCGTCGCCGCACCACATTTTATGGGGTTGCCACTGATCGCCGGCTACACGCAAAATTCCTAGAAAGACGCCGGCCGGCCCGTAGGCGCGACTGACATCTCCGACCCCAACAAACGGAACGTCGGTCTCCGGCCGGCATACAGCGCGCCCCTGACACAGCGCCCGTGCCGTCTCGCCGTCCACCTGCACAGCCGGCAGATGGCTTACCGCCGTGTCGGTCGGGCGCAGAGCTGATAAGGCTGTGGCCGGGGTCAAGGCCTGTGGTTGCCATGCCTCGTCCACCTGGAAGGGGCCGACGGCCAGGCGACGCAGGGCGGCCACATGCGCGCCACACCCCAGGGCGGCGCCCCAGTCGTGCGCCAGCGACCGCACATAGACACCGGCCGAACATACGAGCCGGACAACAGCCACGGGTGGTTGCCAGGCGGTCAATTCCAGAGCGTAAAGAGTGATGGGCCGGGGGTAGCGCGCCACATCTAGCCCTTGCCGCGCCAGTCGGTAGAGGGGTTGCCCTCCCTGTTTCAAAGCGGAGTACATCGGGGGAATCTGCAAACCCTCGCCTAGAAAAGTTGCCAGCGTCGCCCGCGCCGTTTCTACGCTGACAGTCACGGGGCGTTCCTCCACCACCGCACCCTGCGCGTCGTAAGTGGTGGTTGTTTGCCCCAGGCGTATGACGGCCTCATACTGCTTGCGGTGGCCCATCAGATATTCCACCAGGCGCGTCGCTCGCCCCACACATAGCACCAGGACACCCGTCGCCAGGGGATCGAGCGTTCCGGCGTGTCCGACGCGGCGCTCGTTATAAAGCCGTCGCACCAGGTTCACCATGTCGTGCGAGGTCACGCTGGTCGGCTTGTCCAGCACCAACACCCCCTCAGCCATTAGTCGCCTCTGCCTGCGCCGCCTCCAAAATCTGCCGCATCGTCGCCAGATCTGGTTGCCGTCCTGTCCAGATGGTAAACGCTCCGGCCGCCTGATGCAGCAACATCCCCAGCCCATTGGCGGTGTGGCAGCCGGCCAGCCGCGCCTGATGCAGCAACGGAGTTTCGGCCGGCCGATAAATGAGATCGTACACCCAGGCCCCGGCCGGCAGAGGCACATCGGCCGGCCAGGGGGAAGCCGGTGCTTCAGGTTCCAGGCCCACTGGCGTGGCATTAACAATCAGAGCGGCCGATCCCGCCAATGCTTCCAGGTCGACCGCGGCTGCGCCCGCTCCCATGATGGGGTGGGCGGCAAGCCGTTGCTTTGGAAAGGCTGCACGCAGGGCCGTAACGATGGTTTCTCCCTGAGACAATCGACGAACCAAGAAATGAACATCTGCTCGCTCTTTTGTTAGAGCGTAGCCGACAGCCCGCGCTGCGCCCCCTCCCCCTAGAATCAGACAGGTGCGCCCCGTCACATTGATCCCCAGGGCGCGCAGGTCGGTCAGGAAGCCGCTCCAATCGGTGTTGTACCCGCGAACGTGCGGCCGGCCGCCAGCCGACGATGGGACGAAGTGAATTGTGTTGACCGCTCCCAGCAAGTGGGCGACTGGATCAACCCAATCTAGCCAGCGCAGGGCCGCCTCTTTGTGCGGCAAGGTGAGGTTGACGCCGCCAAACCCCAACGCTGGCAGAGCCGACAAGACCTGGGGCAGATCGGCCGGCGCCACCGGCAAAGCAACGTAAACCATGTCCAGACCGGCCTGCGCCAGGGCCGCGTTGTGCAGCTGCGGGCTGAGGGAGTGGGCGACCGGCCAGCCCAGCACCCCCAACAGACGGGTGCGGCCGGTGATGGCAGGTTGTGCGATCACGCTACCCATGTCAGGCGCGCTCCCAAAGCTTGCAGGCTGGCGACAAACCCCGGAAAGCTATCGCTGATGCAATCCGCTTCTTGCACCAGGGTGGGGCCGGCCGCCAGCAGGCCGGCCACCACCAGCGCCATGCCCAGGCGATGGTCGCCGTGGCTGTGTACCACACCGCCTTTCAGCCGGGTGGGGCCGGTGACGATCATACCGTCGGGTCGCTCCTCGATCACCGCTCCCAGGCGACGCAGTTCGCCGCTCAGCACGCTGATACGATCCACTTCTTTGACGCGCAATTCCGCCGCCTGGCGCAACACGCTTGACCCTTCTGCCTGGGTGGCCGCCACGGCCCAGATGGGAAATTCATCGATAGCGCGCACCACCTCTTCTCCCTCAACCTCAACGGCTGTCAGGCCGCTGCTGGCGACGACCAGGTCAGCTACTGCTTCACCGCCGGCCGGCCGGGGGTTGGTGTAGGTCAGGTCACCCCCCATCCGTTGCAACACATCGCCCAAACCAGTGCGGGTGGGATTGCAGCCCACATGGGTCAGTTGGAGTCGGCTGTGGGGCGCCAGCATACCGGCCACCATCAGAAAGGCAGCCGAGGAAAAGTCGCCCGGTACGGTCATACTGACGGGGGTCAGCCCCGTCGGCGGCTGGAGTGTGACGCGCCGTGCAGCGGTTGCCAGGTTAACCCCCATGGCCAGCAGCAGGCGCTCGGTATGGTCGCGGGTGGGGCCGGCCTCCGCCACTGTCGTCGCGCCATCAGCGTATAGGCCTGCCAGCAGCAGGGCGCTCTTGACCTGGGCGCTGGCTACATTCAGGTGATGTTCCCGGCCATATAGCCGCCCCGGCTGAATGCTGAGCGGGGCGTAGCCGTTGGCGGTGGTGATCTGCGCCCCCATAGCAGACAGAGGGTCAGTCACGCGGCGCATGGGGCGGCGGCGCAGTTGCGGGCTGCCATCTAAGATAGTGCTGAACCTCTGGCCGGCCAATACACCCACCATCAGTCGCATACACGTTCCGGCGTTGTGGCATTGCAGCACCTCTGTGGGAGGGCGCAAGCCGTGTAACCCCCGCCCGGCCACCTGCAGCTCCCAGGCGGTTGGGGTGTGGGCCTGAACAGTGATCTCCACCCCCAGGTCGCGGAGCAGCTGCAGCGTCGCCAGAGTGTCGCCGGCCGGCAACCAGTTGTGAAGGTGGCTGGGGCCATCCGCCAACGCTCCCAACATCACCACGCGATGGCTGATGGATTTATCGCCTGGAATGGCTACACTCCCTTGCAAAGGGGTGATTTGGGGTGAAACCAGCAGATGACGATCCGTTGACATGGTTCACCGTGTCGGTGAGATGGAGCGCGATAGGAATACCGCGGCTACTGTGTCACCCCAGTTGCGCCAGGATGGGCAGGAGTTCATGCAAGGTTTGAATCGTGTAGTTGGGAATATTGCCGTCCATCTCTCGCACAATCGTGGGGCGTTGAATCAAGATACTGGTCAGGCCGGTCAGGTTCGCCCCTTTGATGTCATAACTGGGGTGGTCGCCCACAAAAACGGCGCGTTCGGGCGTGGTGTTCAGCAGCCCTAACATGCGCCAGTAGATGGCCGGGTGCGGCTTCATAAAGCCAGTATCGCCGGAGGTGATGCGGGCGTCGAAATAATCTAGCAGACCCAGGGTGCGCAACTCGGCGTCACGCACCCACATAGGTTGAAAAGAGTTGGTGATTAACCCCACTTTATAACCCTGGGCCCGCAGAATGGATAGGATGGTGGGGACATCGGCATACGGTTCGATGCCCGGCATCGGTTTCCAGGAGTAGCTGCGCAACAATGCTTCCAGTTCGGCCGGGGTAACGTTGATTTCCAGGCGACTGAAAGTTTCCCGCCAGACACCGGCCAGGGAGACGCCGGCCCACGTTTCCCGCGCCATGGCCCACGCCTCGCGCAACGCCTCGCCAAAGACGCGCCCAATGTGCTCATCCGTCACAGGCGTGAGCGAGGTTGGCGGCAACAGCCCCTGGGTGGTGAGCCAGACATGGACATGGGCTATAATGGGCTGTAGATACGCTTCCCAGCTGATTTGGCGCTGTGTCCAATCCAGCAAGGTGTCATCCAGGTCGAAAATGATCGCTTCAATGTGTCGGGAGGTGTTTGGGTGTGACATCATCCTTCCCCACGCTTTTAACGCAACTGCATTCGGTTAGCCAGCCATTCCAACACCAGTACCAGAGCGACGCCGATAAGCGCCAGCAGGATGGCCAGGAACACCTGATCTGCCGCTCCCCAGGTGGGGATGAGATTGTGCTGTTCGACGACAATCCGGTGGCCTTCACTGTTGAGCACCCATTCCCCGGTCGCGTCTTGCAGCCAGGCGACATCCTCTTTCCAGGGCCACACTTTGCGCAGACTCCCCAGCATCAGCCCGGTTAAGACGGCAACTGTTGTGTCATGGTAGCGGTGGAACAAAGCTCCCAACACCTGGGAAAAGGCCAGTAACCCCACAACTGCTCCCACAGCCACCAGCGCCACCACACCGATGTCGCGGTCGTTGACGGCGCTGAGTACAAACTGATATTTACCCAACAGGACGAGCAAAAAGGCACCGGAGACGCCGGGCAGAATCATAGCGCAGATGGCAATCGCCCCGCTGAGAATGAGAAACCACCAGGTATTGGGTGTCTGCACCGGAACAAGACCCACCAGAATGTAAGCCCCCACCCCGCCCAGGAGGAGGCCGGCCACCAGCGTCGGCGTCCAGTGTTGAATACGGCGGCTGACTGTCACTACCGAAGCCAGCACCAGCCCGAAGAAAAAGCTCCAAATCAAGACCGGCTCGTTTTCCAGCAGATATTCCAGGCCGCGTGATAAAGTTAGAATGGCGGTTAGAATCCCCAATGACAGGGCCAGAAGAAACCAGAAGTTAATCGCCGATAAAGCGTCGCGCCAACGTTGTTGGCGCACCGCCTGCCAGAAGGGCGGCTGAGCCAGAGCGCGAATCGAGTCAATCAACTCCTCATAGATGCCACTGATGAAAGCAATCGTGCCGCCGGAAACGCCCGGCACAATGTCGGCCGCTCCCATGCACAGGCCGCGAAAAGCGATACCCAGGTAGCCGCGCAGGCTGCGTTGCGGGTAAAGAGAGGACATAAATCATCACCATCCACATAATTTATTTCGTCGTAGCCGCGGTTTCCCAACCGCGTAAGCATGATACTCAGACGGTTAAGGTTCAAGGCGTCTCGGCCGGCAACTGACTGAGGAAGAAATACTCCTCCGTGCGCCAGCCGGCCAGTTGGGCCGCTTCCAGGGGAGTGATCTCACCGTAGAAAGCGCGCTCAATCTCCTCATCGGCGACCGCTTCAATCTCTTCCCAGTTTGCCATCAAGGGCACACGCTGCAACAAGGGAATGCTGTCAAGCCACACCTGACTACGCGCCGGCCGCTGACTGGAGTCTAAGAAAGCGTCTGATTCCGCCACGGCGCGCAAAGAGGGGACAGTGCGGCCCGTCGCCGCAATGATAACCTGGCCCTCTGGCGAGTTGGCAAACTCAATGAAGCGCCAGGCGGTCTCTTTGTCGGCGGCGCTGGCTGCCAGGCAGTAGGCGTCGCTGTGCAGGATATTGGCGGCTGTAGCCCCTTGTGCCAGGGGGGCAACATCCCACTGGAAGGCGGTGATCTCGCGGAAGGCCGGGGTGACGCGCCGGCTATTCAGATACATGGCGGTCAAGCCGGCCACAAAGCGAGTCTCGCTGTCCATGGCTTCTTCCTCCAGTCGCGTTGGGGCCACCCGATGCACGGTCTGTAACTCGGTGAACCAGGTTAAAGCTTCCAGGGAAGGGAAGCGGGTCAGGGTTAATTGCTGCGGTTGGGCCAGATCATCCACCAATGGCCCTCTGTTTTGCCAGATGAAAGGGGCCAGCCGGTAAAGAGAGGGTTCCATGCCCAGACCATACTGTTCCGGCCGGCCGTCCCCATCCACGTCGCGGGTTAGGGCCTGGGCCGTCGCCAGAAAATCTTGCCAATCCCAGCGGTCGCCAGGGTAAGGCACGCCGGCCGCGTCGAACAAATCCTGATTGTAATACACCACCAGACTGGAGATGTTTTGTGGCAGGCACACCAGCTCCCCCTGCCAGGTGAAAGCCTCCATCGGTAGGGCATAGAAGTCGTCGGGTTGGATAACCTGGCTTTGCGCCAGATAGGGGCCTAGCGGCTCCAACAGCCCACTCTCAGCGAAGGGGGCGAAGCGCCGATAGTTCAACAAGCTGATGTCGGGCGGATTGCCGGCGGCAAATTCTGTGGCCAGCCGGGTTCGATACTCGCCAGGCGAGGGCACGTGAATCAGTTCAATCTCTTGCCCAGGATGGTCGGTCTCAAAGGCAGCTACCAGTTGGGCATAGGCGTCGCGTTCGGCCGGGTCGCCAAAGACCATGAAGTGTACCGGTTCCGCCGCAGCCTGACAACCCACCAGACCAAGAAAAGCGCTCGCCAGCCAGACAAACCACCTATTACGTTCCATGATGTTCTCCGAGGTTAGGTGTTGCTTGGGCTCAAGTTTACTGTCAATCAACCGTTCGGCGCAACCAGGGTTGGGCGATCAGGAACAACCCCACTGGAATGAGGGTTGTCCACACGGCCCCGGCCATCAGCAGCGGCCAGTCGGAACGGCTCATCTGTTGCAACTGTTGCAGGGCGATGGGCAGGGTGTACCAGCGCTCGCTTTGCAGATAGAGCAGGGGCGAGACAAAATCGCCCCAATACAGCGCCAGGGTGAGCAACCCCACACCCAATACGGCCGGGCGCGCCAGGGGGATCGCCACCAGACGCCACATCTGCAGGACGCCGGCCCCATCCAGCCGCGCCGCATCGTACAGGTCGGTTGGCAGTCGATGGAAGGTGCGATAAAAGATGAGAACGAAGAAGGGGCTGGAACCCATCCAGGCTGGCGCTATGAGCGCCCAGATGGTGTCCCGCCAGCCCAGCCATTCGTAAATCAGAAAGCGTGTTGACCACAGGGCCATGCCGGGGATCATCAAGATGGCCAATGACAACCAGACCCAGCGCTGCTGGCTGGGACGCGGCAGTTGAGCCAGAGCAAAACCGGCCCATGAGGCTGTCACCAGGGTGATGGGAACAGCCAGCCCGGCCACCACCAGAGAGTTGAGCGTGAAGCGCCCCAATGGTACGATCTGGAACAGGCGGGTGAAATTTTGCCAGCTGGGGTCGGCCGGCCACAATTCCCACTCTGTCGGCAGGGGTTGGCCGGGGCGGTAAAAGGCAGCCGTTGTCATCCACACGAGGGGCAACAGGAAAAGGGCTGCCACAACCCCTCGCGCCAACCACCGCTCCCAACCTTTTCGGTGGTTAGAGGACAAAGGGTTCCTCCCCCATCGCGCCAATTTGCCATTGCCGTGCGATCAAGTAGAGCACCATCACCACCCCGCCGGTGAGCAGGTACAAGACCCACAGGGCAGCGCTGGCGACGCCGAAGGAGAGGAGGCCAAACGCCTGCTCGTAGACAAACTGGGGCAGGGTGAAGGTGGCGTAATAGGGGCCGCCCTGTGTCATCAGCCACAGGGTCGGGAATGATTCTTGCAAAAGCCAGATCGCGTCCCGAAAGGCCAGGATCAACAGCACCGGCGCGACCAGGGGTAGGGTGATATAGCGCAAAATGTCCCAGGCGGAAGCGCCGTCCAGCCGGGCTGAATCTTCCAAAGAGCCGGGAATATCGTTGAGAGCGGCCAGACTGACGAGAAAACCTTCGCCGATGGGCCAGAGCAGAGCCAGAGCAATGCCCGCTTTGGCCCAGTTCGGATCGGCCAGCCAGCCTGGTGGTGCCACGCCCAGGGCTTGCAGGGTCAGATTCAGCGGGCCAAACAGGGGGTTGAGAATCCACAACCAGGCCAGGGCGTAGGCGGCCCCCGGCGTTACACTGGGCAGAAAAACGGCTGCCCGCGCCCAATGCAAGCCTCGCCCCCCGCGCAGCAGTAGGCGCGCTGTGAAAAAAGCGCCCAGAACGCGCACTGGAACGGGTAAGATCACCAGCGCCAGAGCGTTTTGAATGCTCAGCTGAAAAAGCTCATTGGTGTAAGCCAGAATGAAATTGAGCCCTCCCACCCAGCGCGGCGCGCTCAGCCCGTCGTAGCGAAAGAAGGCCAGACCGAAAGAGAGGACGGCCGGGACCAAAAATAAAAGTACAGTACCGAGTAGATAGGGCAAGAGCAAAGCCCGCAGACGTGTTTGATACGACAGGGAGTGAAAGGAAGGCCATTTCATGCGCCGTGTAGTTTACGGAGGGATGGGTTCCTTGTCAACGCCGGAACTTTTGGGATGGGGTGGTCGTTAGGAAAGGTGAAAGCGGATAGTGTATGAGAACCTATTGGAGGATAGATACCATGAGGCGTTGGATGTTTTTATTTGCGTTCCTGCTACCAGGCCTGCTATTGTTAGGCTGTAGCGCGCCGGCCGAAGAGCCGGCCTTGATCGAGACCGACCCCGATGCCGCCGGCGGTGCGCCGGCGCTGGCAACGGTGACACCGGCCGCCACCCCATTGACTACTTCTGAGCCGGCCGCTACTGACACCCCTGCCGTGGTGCAAGGCGAAGTTGCCCCGGCGGGCGAAGTCGACCTGACCCAACTGACGCCCACCCCGCCTGACGCTAACCAAACCCCCCAAGTGATGCCGGCCCCGCGCGTACCCGGCGCAGCTGGAACGGTGGATAACATGCAACAACTCTTAGACCAACTGATCCGTGACTTAAGCGAACGTGAAGGCATACCGGCCGAGGATATCGCCGTCACCGTGGTGCAGTCGGTGACCTGGCCCGATGGCTCGCTGGGCTGCCCCCAGGAAGGCATGATGTACACCATGGCTCTGGTCGACGGCTATCAAATTGTCCTGGAGGCGCGCAACCGCTCTTACTATTACCATACGGCCGGGGTCGATTACTTCACCTTTTGCCCCGACGGCCAGCCGGTGAAATCGTCCACCCCCTAAGCGAGTCAATACCGCACACCTTCCCGCTCTCCTTGTCGGGTAAGGCCCATTCCCCCAGGAACGACGTTCCACCTCAACAGGAACGTCGTTCCTTGTGTTATAATGCCCGCTATGACGGCCCATACTCCTTCCCGCCTGCGTTTAACGGCGGCCCAACGTGAACGTTTTGGGCGCTTGCAGCGTTTGGAACAGCTGCACAGCCTTGACCCCGGCGAGTTTGAACTCTTCTGCGCCTACCTGTATGAGCGAGAAGGTTATACCGCCTACCCGACTGGTCGAACAGGTGATGAAGGGGTGGATGTCTTGCTGCAACGTGGGGGGCAGACGACGGTGGTGCAGTGCAAACGGTATAGCGGCACAGTGGGGCAACCCACCATCCGCGATCTATATGGCGTGATGATGCACCACCGCGCCCAGGGCGCGGCCCTGGTGACCACCGGCAGCATCTCCGATGCGGCGCGGCGCTGGGCCTCCGATAAATCCATTCAGCTAATTGACGGCCACGATTTGATCAGCTGGACGCGGCGCAGCCACCCTACCCTGGCTGAAGGTAACCTGGTACAACGGGCTGGTGACTGGTTGCGCCGGGGTGTTAACTGGCGTCTGATCGGGGGTGGTTTATTGGCGGCGCTATTGCTGGTGTGTGGCGTACTCACCCTGGCCTCCATAGGCCGCTTTCGTGAGCGGACGGCCGCCAACGTGCCAACCCTGGTGGCCCCCACGCTGCTCCCTACACTCGCTATGACTGCTCCCCCGGCCGCCACGCCCGCCCCCACCACCGCTCTTGTCGTGGCACCTACCGCCACCCGCCGGCCGGAAACGATGACCGAACTCGGCGTGGCGCGTTTTGACCTTCCCCCTACTCTGGATGGACGGCTAGACGAGTGGGGATCGTGGACACCGGTCGCCTCCCCCTTCATTACCGAACAGGAAGCCTCTTGGGATGGTTCGCTGGACATCGAAGCTACCTGGCGTCTGGGTTGGGACCAGGCGTTTTTCTACCTGGGAGTGGCCGTGAAGGATGACCGGCATGTTCAGACCCAGGAAACGAAATTTGCCTATCTGGGGGATAGCCTCGAACTGCAACTGGACACCGATTTAAGCGGGGACTATGGGCCGCAAGTTAGCCCCGACGATTTTCAATATGTCATCTCACCGGGCAATGACGCGGACTTATCGGCCGGGGCGTTTCGTTTTCAAGGCGACACGGCCGGCCGGATGAACGATGCCCCCGGCAGTGCGGCCCAGGTGGCGGCCGCTCTGGCCCCCACCGGCTACGTGTTGGAAATAGCCATCCCCTGGTCGGATCTCAATCTGACGCCGGCCGCCGGGTTGCAGCTGGGGGTGGCGCTCAGCGTCAACGACAACGATACGCCTGGTTCCCGGCAGCAAGAGCTGATGTTGTCCCATGTACCCGGCCGGCTGTGGCTTGATCCCACTAGCTGGGGCATCATGACATTGGAATGATGGTCTGGAGCGCAGATTGGATGGGAGGCAAAGAATGAACGAAGAAGAAGAGGCTGCCTATCGTGCGCGCCGCGCCCGACGCCAGGCCCGGCGTCTGGTCAGCCGTTACGCCGAGCGTTTGTTGGAAAATGAAAGCTGGCGGTCGGGGCTGGATGACAACGAAGCCCAACCCTTGCTGGCCTGGGGGCTGGCCTATCTGGAAAAAAGCGCCGCCCAATTGGTCAGTGCGACCGGGGAAGAGGTACAGGCGCACCTCGACGCTGTCACCGGCCACATCACCGCTTTGCTGGCTGGCATCGACAGCCTGCTGGCCGGCCAGGGGGCGGCGACACCCCCTGACCTGGAGACCCGCAACGCCAGGTTGCAACAGCTCTTGTCACTCCACGAGGCCTTAACCCAAACCCCCATCACCCATGTCCAGCGTACCCGCCTGGCGCAAATAAGCGCCGCCTACCTCTATTTGGGACGACGTCAGCTGCTGGAGCAGTTGAAGAGCTTGTTCTTACCTGCCCTGGAGGAGGCCGCGGTCGTCCCGGCCGCAGCGCCGGCCGCCACAACACACAGCACGCCGGTCGTTCCACCGCCGCCGTCAGAGGGTGAGACAGAGTCGGTGGAGACACCTCCCCAGACCCATCACCCCGTAACCCCTTCGCAAAATGAGGTGTCCCATGAAGTCTGGATCGAGTAAGCTGGGGCTGGGATCCGTTATTTCCATCCTGATTTTGTTGTTGATTGCCATTCTGAGCGGCGAGGATTTAACGTCGTTGTTGCAGCCGGGAGTAGAGCCAGCCATCGAAGCTCCGGGCGAAGCTAGCCCCTCGTTCGGGACAGGGGCCGACGAGGCGGCGGCTGACTGGTACGAGATTTACTTCACCGACCCCACCTGTCAGACGGATGAACAGACGGGTGGGATGGATGACATTCTGGCGGCCGACCTGCTGCAAGCTGAGGTGCAGGTCGATATGGTCGTTTTTGAGTTGGAAGCGGAGCCGATTGTAGAGGCCCTGATTGCCCTGGAGGAACGCGGCGTGCCGGTGCGCCTTGTGATCGACTCCGATTATACCCACAAAGAGGAGCGCCAATCCGTTGTCAACCGCTTGCGGCGCAATGGCCTGAGCGTGATCGAAGATGATCGCAGCGCCTTTATGCACAACAAATTTATCGTCATTGATGGGCGTTTTGTGTGGGTGGGGTCGATGAACTTCACCCCCAACGACATCTACTGCAACAACAACAACTTTGTGCGCTTCGACGCGCCGGCTCTGGCTGCCAATTACCAGGCGGAGATAGATGAGATGTACGACGGCCGGCAATTTGGTCCCACCTCACCACAGAACAACCAGGAGGAACTGGCCTTATACGGGGTGCAGGTGGAAAACTACTTTGCGCCCGAACAGGAAGTCGCCCCCTTTGTGGCGGCACAAGTTGAGGCCGCACAGAGTGAGATTCTCTTCATGGCTTTCTCTTTCACCCACGAAGATATTGGCGAGGCGATATTAGCCAGGGCGGAAGAAGGGGTCAGTGTGCGCGGCGTTTTCGAGACACTGGGATCGGATACGGTGTACAGCTATTACACTGATATGCGCGAGTCGGGCCTGGACAATCTGTCTGTCCGGCAGGATGGCAACAGCCGCATCATGCACCACAAGGTGATCATCCTGGATCGCCAGACCACTATTTTCGGCTCCTTCAACTTCACTGCCAACGCCAATGATAGCAACGATGAGAATGTGATCATTGTCCACGATCCAACCTTTACCAGCTTTTTTGTCGAGGAGTTTGAGCGGATTTGGGGTGAGGCCAAACCTTAATCCCCAGCCGCACGTATGAAGATTGTGTAAATCCACCGTGAGGAGGTTGGTCAACGCCAATCCACCTTTTGTACAATGCAGACCTATGCAAGCAACATTCCCCTCCACCCAACCTGATATACCCCCTTCTAGCCCCGGCTACACCCTGGCGCGTGGCGTGGCCTGGTTTTTCTTGCCCCTGCTGCTGACCTTGCTGCTGGCGGCCGGCATCGCCTATCTCGGCCTGAGTAACTACGCCGCCCAACACGAGGGACGTATCTACACCGGCGTGTCGATTGTGGGCGTGGATGTGGGGGGATTAACCCGCCAGGAAGCACTGAATCGTCTGACGGCGCAACTGGATAGCACGGCCGGCCGCACCCTCACCTTTGTTGACCCGGCCACCGGACAGGAGTGGGTCAAAAACTTCCAGGAACTGGGCGTCAGCTACGATCTTCAGGAGGCGCTAGATCGCGCTTTGGTCGTGGGGCGCCAGGGGGATCAGATAGCTCAGTGGCGGCAGCAACTCCAGACCTGGTACTACGGCCAGGCCATCACCCCGGCCGTGGTGGTGGATGAAAGCGCCTACCCCCAGGTAATTGAGGAGCTGGCCGCCGCGGTGGATCGCCCCCCGACGAATGCTGCCCTCCTGGTGCGCGGCAGCGAAATTGACACCGCCCCTGGCGAACCGGGGCGCTATCTCGACCGCGCCGATCTTTTCCAGCGCCTCAGCCAACCCATTTATGCCCTGCAAAATGCCCGTCTGGAGCTATTGGTACATGAAGTCACGCCACAGATTGCCAACAACGAGGCCACCGCAGCTGCCATCCGCCAGATCATCAGCGCCCCGGTGACTTTCTATTTTGAGCAGCCCATCGATGGCGTTGATATGCAGCGGCTGGTCTTGCCGGCCGAACGGCTGGTGGAGTGGCTGCAGGTGAGCTTTGTCCAGAACAGCGACGGCGCGGCCCAAGAGCACATCTCCCTGGACGAAAATTTAGCCCGGCAATGGTTGACGGCCTTTGCCCCGACCATTGCTCGTGAACCGCAAAACGCCCGCTTTTACTTCGATGACTACACCCGCGAATTGGTGCTGGTCGCGCCGCATGTCAACGGGCGTTACCTCAATGTCGACGCCACCCTAGAACGCCTGATGGCCCAGGTCACCACCCCCAACCGCAGTGTACCCCTGGTGGTGCAGGAAGTTGTCCCGGCTGTCCACGCCAACGCCACGGCCGAAGAGTTGGGGATTGTAGAGTTGGTGAGTCAGGCCACCACTTGGTTCTATGGCTCTCCGCTGGAGCGGATGCAGAACATAGCCCGCGCCTCGGCCCAGTTTTATGGCATTGTCATCGCGCCGGGCGAGACCTTCTCCTTCAATCGCTATTTGGGTGAGGTCAGCGAGGAGATGGGCTACGAACGGGGTTTGATCATCGCCAACGGGCGCACCATTGAAGGCATTGGCGGCGGCGTATGCCAGGTGAGCACCACCGTCTTTCAAGCCGCCTTTTGGGGCGGCTACGACATTGGAGAACGCTACCAGCACGGTTACCGCGTCGCCTATTACGAAAACGACTACGAGGGAAAGGGCGGCCCCGGCATGGACGCCACCATTTACTCCCCCATTGTGGACTTCACCTTCACCAACAACACCGAGCACTATCTGTTGATTGAAAATTATTTCAACGAGGTGGAAGAGTCGTTGACCTTCAAGTTTTACAGCACCAATATCGGCCGGCGCGTCGAGCGCACCGTCTCCATCGTCAACGAGACGCCCCCACGCCCCGATGTGTATGAATACAACCCCAGTCTGCCCCCAGGAACCGTCAATCAAGTTGATTGGGCCGCGCCGGGGGCAGATGTAACGGTGCATCGCATCGTTTACAATCGTTGGGGTGAGGTGCGAGATGAGGATTACTTCATCAGCCAGTACATCCCGTGGGCCAATGTTTATGAAGTCGGCCCCGAAGCGGCTGTAGCCGTTGACAACAGCGGCAACTGATCTTTATTCTCCCTGCCGACAACACGCCCTGGAGCCGATGGCACGCCCTTCTGTTCCAGGGCGTTTTCATTCTCCATGGCCGACCCGGTCTCAATTAAAAGCCTGAAAAGTGGTACAATCCACAGCGTAGGCTGACGGCCAGGTGGTTCCTGTCCGCCAGACCCAAGACACGTCCCCGCCCTGGATGTGGGGTCAGATACCTAGAGGTTAACTATGCGCTTAGGACTTATGCTGGGCTATGCGGCGCGCCGCATAGCATTGCCGTGGGACTTAATTCAAGAAGCCGACCGGTTGGGCATATACGCTGTATGGACAGCCGAAGCCTACGGCTCCGACGCTGTCACCCCCCTGGCCTGGATTGGGGCGCGCACAGAGCGCCTGCGGCTGGGAACCGCCATCATGCAGATGGCCGGCCGCACCCCGGCCAACACCGCCATGACCGCCATGACGCTCAACCAACTTTCTGGTGGGCGTTTTCTGCTGGGGTTGGGCCTCTCTGGGCCGCAAGTGGTGGAGGGATGGCATGGGCAAAGTTATGCCCGTCCCCTGGCGCGCACACGTGAATATGTCGCCATCCTGCGCGCCATCTTCCAGCGCCAACAGCCGTTGCGCTACAACGGCCAGCTTTACCAGATACCCTATCAGGCGGCCGACGCCACCGGTTTGGGCAAGCCGCTGAAGAGTACCCTGGAAGCTCAGCCTGATATCCCCATTTATCTGGCCGCGATTGGCCCCCAAAATGTACGCCTGGCGGCGGAAATCGCCGATGGCTGGCTGCCTATGTTCTTCTCCCCCCAGCGCTATGGGGAGATTTTCCAACCTGTGGTGGAAGAAGGGCTATCCCAGGCCGGGCGCACTCTGGCCCAATTTGACATCGCGCCAACGGTGAATGTGGTCATCCAGGATAATCTGGACATCGCCTACAACATGTTGCGCCCATTGCTGGCGCTGTATGTTGGGGGCATGGGGGCCAAAGGCAAAAACTTCTACCACGACCTGGCGACGCGCTACGGCTACGGCGCGGCCGCCGATGAGATTCAAGAGCTGTACCTTTCCGGCCGACAGCCCGAGGCCATGATGGCTGTCCCGCCGGCGCTGATCGATGAAGTGGCGCTGGTTGGCCCCAAGGAGCGGGTGCGGGAGCGGCTGGCGTTATGGCGCGCCGCCCCCATCCAGACCCTTAACATCACCGTCTTCGATGTGGCCTCACTGCGCACCATGGTGGAATTGGTGGGCGAAATAAGTTAACCGCTTCCTTCGGGGAGAGCTAAGCCATGAGTCGGCGGTCAGAATACCTGTACGCTGATTTGACCCCCTACACGGCCTGCCACGACGCTGAAGCCATTGGCCTGACGCCGCTGAGCGTAGGCTGGCTGGATCGTCGCCGGCCGTTTCCTACCGGTCAGATAGCCCCCCAGCTTTTGGAGCGCCTGCTCTCCTTTTGTGAGGAGCCGGCCGTCGTGTGTCCTTTTGTCGCCCAACAGCCTTGCCCCCTGTGCGGTCAACGCATCACCCTGAGCCTGAATGGACGTTTGTTCCCTCTGGGGTGGGCGGAGTTGCGGGCCATTGGCGCAGAGGATATTTACGCTGCGCCAACGCTGATTTATCATTTTATCGAGGCGCATCACTACCAGCCGCCGGCCGCCTTCATTCAGGCGGTGCTGCACGGCCCGCCGCCAGGCTCGGCCGAACATCGCGCCCTGGTCAACACCTTGCGCCGCGTATGACGCTGCCGTTTCATCCCCCATGAGGAGCATAAAGCGTCTGAAGGAAATCTATGAAACCGTGGATCATTCGCCTGAGTTTGCTTAGCCTGCTGGGGGGCGGCCTGTTGGGGCTGGCCCGCACGCCACAGGCCCAAAGCCGCACCGCCGCGCCGGCCGGCGCGAATTTCCAGCCCACCTCCAGAGTGGTCTGCCCGGCGCCCGAGACACGCATCCTGGTGGCCGGGGATAGTTATCCCTACTACATGTGGCTCGACAACGTCCACAACGAAGCCTTCGACGCCATAGGGCGCGCCGATATCGTGGCTTTGAGCGATGTTGACCTGGAAACCGGCTACGCCATCCCCGGCTCGCAGGCCAAACAGTGGATCGACACCGAAAACTACCCCTGGCTGGGTAACCTACTCACTGCCCTGGCAGAAAATCCCAGCGTGGACACCCTCTTTCTGTCGTTGGGGGTGAACGACTTTCTCATCCCCGGCCCGGAAGAGGGGGGCTGGTACGCCGGGATGCCGCCAGAGGAGGAGGAAGCCGCCTTTGCTGTGGTGCGGCAAAATATCATCGCCGTCATCGACGCCATTCAGGCCGCCTATCCCGACCTGGACATCCTCTTAGGGGGCTACGATTACCCCAACCTGTTCGAATCGGGAGCGGCCGGCACGGCCATCTGGATCAAGCTGGAGCGTCCCACCACCTTTCAGCTCAACGACGCCCTGTTACGGCTGGAGCAACGGCGCATCAGCGATATTGTGTTGCCGGAAGGTGTCGCTTTCTCACCGGCTATGGGCGTTGGCCATCACACTCTGGGCTACGATGGCTCCGAAGGCGCGCCCTTTAACCCTGGGGTCAAGCCCTTACCCGGCCAGACGCCGCCCGACTATCTACCCTTGCCCGGCGGGGACATCGACTACCCCTCCGATATGGACGGCATGCGTGACCCGGTGCACCTGACCAAAGAAATCTATGCCGCCATCCTCGACCTGCAGATGGAACATTATTACGGGCCACGCTTTGCAACCGGGGACCCCACCGATACCCTGGCTTCCGTTGGCGGCCTATCCGATGGGTATGTGCGCACCGACGGGGCCACCAGCACCTCCACCATCGTGGTTGGCGACAACAGCGATGGGTTGAGCTATCGTGGACTGGTCACCTTCGACGCCAGCAGCATCCCCCCCGGCTCCACCATTCTCTCCGCCAGCCTGTACCTCAGGCGGGATAGCGCTTCTGGAACCAATCCCTTTGATCCCCTCAATGGCTTCCTGTTGGGTCAGCCAGTGTTGGATGTCAAGCGGGGCACGTTTGGCGCGCAACAGGTGGAACCCGACGACTACGCTGCCCCGGCCGACGCCTACGACGTTGGCTGTTTCGTTGGCTCTGTGCGTAACGATGGATATTGGCTGCGGGTTGACCTGACTTCGGCCGGTTTGGCCGCCTTCAATGCCGGCGGCATCACCCAGTTTCGCCTCTACTTCCCCGACTCCAACACTGAGGCCGACCTGGTGCGTCTGTTCGATGGGGACGCTGGCGACAACCATCCCTACCTGGCGATCAACTACATCCCGGCCGAGGTGACGCCCACCCCCACGCCGTCACCCACCCCCACCCCGTCGCCCACCCCCCTGCCGGAACCGCCCCGGCGCTTTTTACCCATCATCACCCAGCCGTAAGGGAGTGTGTTCACATGTTGCGCCAGCCTGGTTGGTTTCATTTACACCGTCGTCAGGCGCTCAGGTGGTTGAGCGTCTTCGCCCTGTGTTTGGGGCTGACCTGGGTGACAGGGCGCTGGGGGCTGGCGCAACCTGCTCCTCACACCTCCCCAGATTGCCTCGACCCGACGCCACGCGTGGCGGTGGCCGGGGATAGCTGGGCTATGTTCATGTGGCAGGATGGCGTCCACAACCAGGCCTTCGATGCCTATGGGCACGCCGACAAGCTGGCCGTCAGCAACACCGATCTGCGCACGGGCTACGCCATTGGGGGCTCGATGGTACGTCAATGGGCCAAACCCCACCTTTACCCCTATCTGGACAACTTGATCGCCGAACTGGAAGCAAACCCCACCCTTGACACTGTTTACTTCGCGTTGGGGGGCAACGATTTTCTAATCCCCTCCATGTACAACGGCGGCTGGTACAAAGATATGCCCCCGGAGGAAGAGGAAGCCGCGCTGCAAGAAGTACTGGACGACGCCCTCATCATTTTGGACGCGCTGCGGGCGGTGCGCCCCAATCTGCGCATCGTGATGACCGGGTATGATTTTCCCAACCTATTTGAATCGGGCTTGAGTGGGACCGGCCTGTGGGTCAAACTGCGTCAGCCCACCACCCTGGAACTCAACGAGGCTTTGGTGCGCATGGAGCGACAGCGGGCAGAGTATGTGGCGCAGCAAACCAATGTCTATCTCCTGCCGGCCGCCGGCCTGACCCATCATGCTTTTGGTTACCATGGCGACCAGGGGGCCCCGTTTGAGGCAGGCGAAAAGCCGCTGCCCGGCCAGACTCCCCCCGATTATTGGCCTCTCCCCGGCGGCGACATCAACTACCCCGGCTCGATGGAGGGGATGCGCGACGCTATTCATCTCAACCCGGCCGGCTACACCGCCCTGCTCAGCCACCAGACTGCCAGCTACTTCCTGCCCATCTTTCGCGGTCAACCGGCCCACACCCTCTACGCTGCTGGGGGTCTGTATGATGGCTGGGTGCGTCAGGATGGTAACGTGGGAGACCAGGGCATAATCATGGGGGATTGGGATTGGGGGGTGGCGTATCGCGGCTTCCTGACTTTCGATACATCGTCTATCTCAGACGACGAGGAGATCACCAGCGCCGCGCTGTATATACGCCGGCAAAGCCTGGTGGGGCGCAACCCCTTTGACACGGTGGGAGACCCCTGGGGTAAGCCGCGCCTGGATGTCAAGACGGGCACCTTCGGCGCGCCTGAAGTGGAAGCTGACGACTTCGCCGCCCCGGCCGATGTGGTAGATGGCGGCTGTCTCTACGGCTCGCTGCGCCAGGATGGGTATTGGGCGCGTCTGGAGCTGACGGCTGACGCTCTGGCGGCGCTCAACCGGGATGGTTTCACTCAGTTTCGCCTTTATTTTCCCAACGCCAATGGGGAGTGGGATTACATGCTGTTCGAGGATGGCGACTCGCCGACAGCGCGCCCCTATCTGGATATTGAGACTCGTCGGCCGACCGACCTCTTCCTGCCGACGCTGGCTACGCCCTGAAGGTCGGTTCGTCGAACAAACCGGCCGGGGCCGGCCGAACCTCAACGCGATACCCTAACAGCTGCTCAATTTGGTCTGCTAGCCGGGCCGGGTCGGCGCTGGTGTAGGCCAGCACCTCCCCCGTATCCTGGGGCGAGGACTGCCAGCCATGTTGCTGCACCAGGCGTTGTGTCTGACGGGCGACGGCCGGGGCCGGGTCGATCAGGGCCACGTCGGGGCCGACAATATGCCGAATGAGGGGCAAAACGAAGGGGTAATGGGTGCAGCCCAGGACGAGAGTATCCACCCCGGCCGCCAGCATCGGGGCCAAAATGCGCTGCAACAGAGCATAGGTGTCGGTTTGGGTCATGGGGCCGCTGGCGAACTCCCCGGCCTCGATCAGGGACACCAGGCCCGTGCAGGGGTCCTGGTACAGCCTGACGTGTCGGGCATATTGCGCCATCAGATCGGTGTAGCGCTGGCTCTCGAAGGTGCGGGCGGTGGCCAGTACCCCCACCCTGCCGCTGCGGGTGGCTTGCGCGCCGGGTTTGACGGCCGGCTCCATGCCCACAAAAGGTGTGTCGGGAAACGTCACCCGCAGGTGCGTCAGCGCTGCGGCCGAGGCGGTGTTGCAGGCTACCACGATCAGGCGCGCCCCGGCCGCCAGCAGAAAGCGGGTCATCGACCACGAGAAGTGTTGAATCTGGCCGGCCGGCCGGTGTCCATAGGGAACATGGGCCTGATCGGCAAAGTAAATCAGGTTGGCCTGCGGCAGCAGGGCGTGCACGTAGCGCAAGACGGACAGGCCGCCTATGCCTGAATCGAACACCCCCAGAACCAGCGGTGAGGCCACGAGCGGTTAGCCGGCGGCCGCCGCCACCAGGCCTTCAAAGAGGCGCAACATAGCCGGATCGTCGCGCACCAGCTCCTCGGGATGCCATTGGACGCTGACGGCAAAGCGGTGGCCACGCACCTCCGCCCCTTCGATCAAGCCGTCAGGGGCTGTGGCGGTGATGCTCAGAGGGGCGGCCAGGGTTTGGATGCCCTGGTGGTGCAAACTGTTGACCGGGGTGGTCGGCCGGCCCAACAACGTCCCCAGGCGCGAGCCGGGGCGCAGGCTGACTTCATGTACCCGCTGATTGCGCGGGAAGCCGGGACGGTAATAGTTGTGCTCCAGCGATTCCGGCATCTGGTCGGCCACATCTTGCCACAGGGTTCCGCCCAGGGCTACATTCAACACCTGATGTCCGCGGCAAATCGCCAGCAGAGGCAAATCCCGCTCAATGCTCTGACGGGCAAGGTACAGCTCCGTTTCGTCTCGTTCCTCGTCAATTCCGTAGACGGTGGGATGAACAGCGTGACCATTGTAGCGATGGGGCGCAATGTCACCCCCGCCGGGCAACAAAACCCCATCGACACGCTCCAAAACAGTCGCTAGTGCGTCGGGGGTCAGGCCGGGTGGAATCAACAGGGGGACGCCGCCGGCCGCGACAATCGCCTGTTCATACAACACACCCAACCCACACACTTCCAGATAGGGGTCGGTGGTGACAACTTTGCGGTACGTGGTACACCCAATGATGGGTTGACGTGCCATATTTTTCTCCTCAAAATGCTACCGGGCTGCCGGGGCAGTTGGGCGCATGGGTCAGAGTGGTGGCCCCATGCGGCGATGGCATCAGCTGCCGTGCCCGCCTTGGCCGCCGTTAGGGAAGGGAACTGGTAAACGCAAAAAGGGGTTGAAAGTCTGGCGACTCTCAACCCGCTGCGCTGATCCTATGATCAATCGAGCTTAAAGGTTTTGTTTTTCCCGCAGGCGCGCTGACTTGCCCCGCCGTTCGCGCATGTAGTACAGCTTGGCGCGGCGCACATGCCCGCCGCGTTGCACTTCAATGCGCTCAATGCGAGGAGAGCGAATGGGGAAGGTCATCTCGACGCCCACTCCACCCGAGGCAATGCGCCGCAGGGTGAAACTGGCCGCGTTGCCGCCGCCGTTTTTACGGATGACCATGCCGCGAATCATCTGGGAACGGTCAGCTTTCTCGGTGGGAACTCGCACATAGAGGGTGATGCTATCGCCAATGTGCAGGTCAGGTAAATCTTCGCGCACCGGCGCGTCCATCGATCTCAACAATAAATCAGACATCGTTCTGCTCCACGATCACATCCACATAAACACGGCCCGCCAGGCGGGCCGGAAAGGGAATCTTAGCACGCTTCGAGGAGCGAGGCAACTTTTTGCGGAACGCCCCCTCTGACGTCATAATGGCGCTATGGTTAGCAAAGAGCGACGTACCTGGTTGGCAGTCGCCGTGGGGCTGTTGCTGGTGGCCTATGCCCTGCGTGTGTACCGTCTGGAGGCCCAGGATATCTGGGGGGATGAGGCGTGGAGCGTGGCCGTGTCGGGCGGCGCGCTGCGCGATCTGTGGCTGGCGGAGGCCAACCCGCCCGCCTATCATCTGTTGCTTTATCTGGTGCGTCCCCTGTGGGGCAACACCCCATTTGCCCTGCGCTATCTATCGGTGTTGAGCGGCTTGCTGGCGGTGGCTCTGACCGGCCGATTGGGACAGACGGCCGGCGGCCGGCCGCTGGGTCTGGCGGCGTTGCTGGCGGCCGGCAGCTCCGCTTTTCTGGTCTACTACGCCCAGGAGGCGCGTATGTATGGCCCAGCGCTGGTGGGGGCGACCGGCTCCGTCTGGCTGGCGCTCCGCCTGGCGCAACATCCAGACCCGGCCCCCTGGCGCTGGTGGGTGGGCTATGCGTTTTTTTCACTGCTGGGGCTTTACAGTCATTACTACATGCTGGCGGTGATGGTGGGCCAGGCCCTGGGGGTGACCGTGTGGCTGGCGTGGCGCGCCCGCCGGCCGTGCGCCTGGTTGCCCTGGGCGCTGACCTGGGTTGGGCTGGCGCTCCTGTTTCTGCCCTTTGTCTGGCTGCATCAGCAGGTGTGGGGAGCGCAAACAGACCGCCGCCTGGCCGAGTGGAGCCTGACAGCCCTGGGTAATCTGGCGCGCCGGGTGGCGCTCGCCTATGGGGCCGGGGTGACGCTCCACCCGGCTCAGCAGCCGGCCGCCTGGCTGGCTTTGGGGTGCGCCGTCGTCGGTTTGCCGGGTTGGCGCTCAGGCCGCTGGGCGGCTGGCTGCTTTCTGGTCAGCGTGGTCGTGGGGGGCGTGGGCGTTGCCTGGCTGGCGACCCCTCTGTTACCCTTCTTTTGGGAGCGTTATCTGTTGGTGGCCTTGCCCCCCTTTCTTGTCCTGGTAGGGGCTGGCTGGCTGGCGGCGGCGCGCCTCTCTCCCTGGTTGGGGCGAGCTCTGACCCTGGGAGTGGTGGGGGTCAACGGCCTGGCCCTGGTCAACTACTACCACGACCCGGCCTTTGCCAAAGGTGGGTATGGGCAGCTCATGAGCTTTGTGGCGGAGCGGATGCAGCCGGGGGATATGGCTCTGCTCAACAATCCCTTGCAGCAGGCGCTGTGGGCTTATTACCGGCCGGCCGACCTGCCCGGCCAGATCATTCCCCGTGAGGCGTTGCTGGACGAGACGACGGCCGGGGCATGGTTAGCGTCAGCTGTGGCAGATTACCACCGGGTATGGCTGGTGGATTCCGGCCACCCGGCTGAGTATGACCCGGACCATCGCGCTCAGGCGTGGCTGGCCGGCCGGGGGCGTTTTGCCTTGCGCCGTGATTTTCCAGGGGCCAGCCTGGCTCTCTTTGTCCTGACGCCGCCGACCACTGCCCAGCAGGCGGTGGAGGTGGTGTTCGATGAGCGCTTGAAGCTGGTGGGCTACAGCCTGGAAAATCCCAACCTGTCGGCCGGTGAGGCGGCCCTCATCACGCTCTACTGGGAAGCTATGCGACCGGTGGCAGAGGATTACACCGTTTTTGTGCATTTGGTGGGGGAAGATGGGCGTCTGGCCGGGCAGGTAGACAGTCAGCCGGCGGCCGGCAGTCGCCCTACCAGCCAGTGGCAGCCCGGTGTGGTCATCACCGACCCCTATGCCTTGCTGACAGCGGCCGACATACCGACCGGCCGCTACCACCTCCAGGTCGGCCTTTACACCTGGCCCTCCCTCCTCCGCCTCCCCATCACCCACCCCCCTGCTCCCACCCCCTACGACGCCTTCCCCCTGGCCACCCTCTCCCTGAGTCCATAAATGCTGACGCCTTAAACCCGGCTTTCATTTGTTGTCTGTAGCGAGCTGGTGTACAGGTCAGCAGCTTTATCAAGTGAACACCTGTACCTGCCTATCTCCTGCTAGTTTCCTGAGCGTTTCCCAAACAATGGGGTTAATATAGTTGACCGATACTCCCTAAACAAGTCGCTCCGTCCCTTTGTGTTTTGTCTCTTTCACCACCTTCTGAAGACGCTCACGTATTGGCTTGGTAAGCTTTTGGAATGGAAGGTTTTTGAAGATTTCACGGATCAGCTCTTCATCAGTACGTAGCAAGCCATCGGATATGAGCCACCCGGCAATCATTTGAAGTTCTTGGTCACTATAGTCTCCAATCTTGGTATATCCCGCCACGCGGGGTTGTGGCCCCCGCTGTCGTGCAATTGGATGTTGCAACTCTTGCATATTGGGTTTGACGTTGTCGGGGTATGATTGCGGGATTACTTCAATGTTTAGTGAATCGACCCTTCTCACTGCTTCCTCATACGCTGAAACTACTCGTGCTATCTCTTGGTCTCGATTATAAAACCAATCAGTTGACCAAATGCGATGGAAATGCCACCCCAAGCGACGGAGATGGGCTTGTCGGAGTCTATCGCGGTCCCGCGCCGTAGCACTTGAATGATATGAGGCCCCATCACATTCAATGGCAAGCACTGGACGTCCATGTTGCTGAGGATGCATAGCTACAAGATCAATACGGTAGCGTGAGGCCCCAAACTGTGAACGCGTCTTAATACCTTGCTTTGCGAGCGCATCCTGTACATCTTGCTCGAACTCATTGGAGGCTACTTCTCCTGCCCGCTCCTCTTCAGTTAATCTACTACCTCCTCCTGCTGCATACTCAAGGTAGGCTTTAAGGAGCTGTACCCCACGACTATTAGAACGATTCAGGTCAATCTCGTAATGTGAGAACGAGCTGATAACACACATTCGACGTTTGGCTCGAGTTATAGCAACATTTAAGCGTCGATAACCACCTTCCTGAGTTAGTGGTCCGAAACGATGTGGTAGGTCGCCGTTTACAGTTTTGCCATATCCAACCGAGAGGATAATGGCATCTCGCTCATCTCCTTGTACAGTTTCTAAGTTTTTGACGAAGAAACGCTCATCCCGATCCAGGGAAAAGAAATCTATAAGATCAGGTTCCTGTTCTAGGGCTCGATCAAGCGCAGCCTGTATTCGATTGGCGTGCTTGATACCCATAGTAATCACGCCGAGCGATTCCTGATGACGCGTTCTGGCGTGCTCTAACACCTGTTGTACAACCTTCTCAACCTCCCTGGAAGAGCTATCTTCCTGTCCACCTAGGGAAGGATCATGCGGAACAAGTATGTGCCGGATCGCTTCATGTCTTTGTATTCCAGGAAAGGTCACAAGGTGACCTTCGTAGATGTGGGTGTTGCTGAATGTGATGAGTCTCTCATCTTCACTGCGATAGTGCCACTCCAAGCGCCAACTTGGTAGGAAAACTTCCAAAGTATCGAGAAGACTTTCAAATCCCCCAATAGCTGTCTTCGCAGTAGTCAGAACATCTTGTGTCTCGCTATCATCCTGGAATCCATCTTCTCCTTCAATAGTTGTTGCAAAAAATGTCGTCGGCGGTAGTTGATGCCTATCCCCGGCTACCACCACTTGTCGCGCGCGATAGAGCGAAGGTACCGCCTCTTCCTGCAGAATTTGACTTGCTTCATCAAAGATAACGAGGTCAAAGTGACAGTTATTACCGTCTAACAACTGGCTAACAGAGAGCGGGCTGACTACCCAACAAGGTGCTAGTCGTGTCAACACGTGAGGAGCGCGAGCTAGTAATTCGCGGAGAGAGATATGCCGCGATTTTTTGCGCGCTTCGGCTCGTATAAGATTTGCCTCCTCAAAATATTGATCCATAGCCTTGATAGCTCCCTCCGCATGGATCCTACCAACACGACTGGCGGCGAGTCTAGTACGCTCTAGATCGAGTTTGGTAAAGTCTGCGACCACTTCTTCATGTGTGCGGCCATTAAATGATGCCAGGTTCGGGTCACTGGCTAGAACTTGCTCAAGGGCTGAGCAAAGCCAAATGTAATCAAATCGTGCCTCCCATTCTCCAACTGGGATGTTATGCTCACGAATATCATCGAGGAGGGGGCTAAGGCCGACTTGTTTGAAATGTGAGCGAGCCTCATGGATGGTTGGCAATAAAGACGGTGTTCTTCGATCATCAGCCAGCCTTCGTAATTGCGAAGCGACCTCTGAAAGCGGCAAAGTATCGAAAGCCCCAAACTCCTTCTCAATTACAGTACCAAGTGCGGTAATGCCCTCATTCAGTGTGATAAAAGTCTCCATGAACTGCTTTTCATCTTTCACCACTAGAGGTATCTGAGAAATGGGATCAAACCGGTGCCAGCAATGGAGAACATCCGCAATCCGCACAACTTCCTCCCAAAGCACGCTGACGGTTGCTTTGCTTGATCGCAACGCAAGCAACTGCCCTCGAGCAAAGCGATATGCTCTATTGGTGACAAAACTCCAACTACGGGTCACTACACCCTGTGTTGCGGGCTGGAGGGCTTGTGCCAGGGCACCAGGATTAGTAGAAAATACCTCTACTTCATATTGCTTGCAAATATCCTGGACATCATGTATTAAAGTTAGCAATGTTGCAGTTTCTGCTAGCGTCTTAGGCCAACGAATACCAAGGTACTGTACCATTTGTGTAAGGTGCTTCTCGAAAGCAGGCCAAAACTCATATGCAAGCCTCACGGTCAGGTCATGCATCTCCTGCGCTTTATAACCGTCTCTAATATCTGCGTTATTCCAAGGCGAAGGGTCAGTACCAAGCAGAAGTTTGGGGTTAGGAGTAGTAGTGCGAATCCATTCTTTCACCTCTTCTGCCTGCTTAGCTGTTAATGCTGCTAGCGTTGCTCCCCGCAAACGTACTGTAGATTGAATTGATGGTGGTAAACGTAGCAGTTTGCCAATCATCCGATTGACTGACAACCCGGTAGGTTGCTGAACTTGGTTCATCCGACGAGCGTGTTCGTTCAGTTGCTTGCGCCGCGCCTCGAATTCTTGATGTATACTCTCACCATCTACGGGTTTTGCGTATCGTACCTGCTCTAGGATTTGCCCAAGGCATTTCATAACCTCCTTTCTTGATACAGATGCGCCATGTAGATCTAGGATAAGGTGTCCAAGTCCAACGTTTGGGTGACTGAGACGCTTAACAACAGCGTCTAGGGCGGCTCGTTTTTCCGCTACAAAAAGGACGCGAAGCCCTTCTGCTACACTTTGTACAATGAGGTTGGCTATAGTTTGGCTCTTGCCAGTTCCTGGTGGCCCTTGTACAACGCAATTTTGGCCGCTACCAACAATAACAACGACACGATGTTGAGTAGAGTCTGCATCAAGAACAAGGTGGTCATTGGATGCCGGGCGTCCGTCAAGCTGTTTCGGCTCAATACTGCTAGTGGTTTCCGCTAGTTTTTGTCGCGAGCCTATATGGCCAGCAATGGCTGCCACAATAGTGCTTGACGTCATGGCTGTCCCGTGCTTCTTTAAGTCTTCAACCATAGCCATCTTCGCAAATTGAAAGTTGGCTACCACTGTGCGGGGAACAATCGTAAAATCACCTACGGTAGTTTTTATTGTATGTTCCAGCTTGGCGAATACACACTCCGGCATAATATTCCATTGTCCCGATTCCTCCTCATGACTACACTTGTTTAAGATATCAGATGGATTGATAGAGATTCGGTATTCTGTTTCAAGAACGTAAAGCAATACCGGATTCAGTTGGGGTTCGCCAGTGATAATAAGACGCAAAACATCACTTATTCGACCCCGCGCCTCAATACGAACTGGTAACAATAGAATGGGTGCATTGTAAGGTCTCCCGCCATCCGCGGCTTGCCAGGTCGCCATTCCTAATGCTAAATGAAGGGTGTCTATCCCTTTTTCCTCAAGATTACTCAAGGCTTTGCGCTGAAGAGCGATAAGGGCATTTCGCACCCTTTGTCGCTGGTCGGTTTTCGTCTTGGCTGGTACAGTGGAAACGGCACTTTCTATATTATGCTCGGTTATGATCAACTCCTCGATGGTTACAGGGTGCCCTTCCAGGAGACGGGTAACAGCTTTTATATTGGCACTAAGATCAAGCGTGCCGACTTTGAGGTCGCGATAAAATAGAAGAGAGTTTGATCGTGAGTAATCAATCAGGCGACGTATCCAAACATTACGGGCAGCATCGATAATATCCCTTATTTCCTTATCCTGAAGCTTACTTTGGCTCTCAAACATTCAAAATAACCTCATGGTTTCTCGGCCGGCCAGGGTATAATCAAAATGTGAAAAAGTGACGTGGTTCTCACGTTTCACTATCTTTGCACTCTTAGAGCAGAGACCTGGAGTAGAGGCCGTGAAGGTAAACGGGCACAGCATAACTTCTTAACGGAAAATTGAAGCATCACTCCCTTTGCCATAAGGTAGAGGTATCAAAACCAATCCGCGAGGTAAGCGATACGACACCCAATTATCTGCCTGGATGAACAACTGTGCCACTTTTTAAGCGATTTTCCAGCAATTCTCAGTCTGCAGCAATTCTCAATTTGAAACTAGAGCGGCGATGTTGAGTTGGGTGGCACGCTTTTGTTGTGCAAGACTTTATTTGTCATTAAGAACCGACTGCAAAACGTCAGTAACCCAACTATTCAGACTCTTGTTTTTTAATTTCGCCTGAATATAGGCTTTCCGATGTAGTTCTTCGGGCAAACGTAAAACAAACTTACCTGAAAACGGTTTTTCTGGAGCTTCCCCACGCTCGGCGCAAAACTCTAAATAATCATCAACCGACTCGCGAAAAGCCTGCTGAACCTCTTCCACAGAAGTACCTTCAAAAGTAATCACATCGCGGACATTAAGGACTTCCCCATACAAAATACCCACTTCATCATCAAATTCGACTTTACCAATATAACCTTTATATTCCATCATGGCTTGACTCCTGCGGCTTCGAGAAAGCGACGCACAGACTTGACCGCGCCTTTATTCATTTCTCTGTGTGGGTGAGGACGATGAAAAATAGCGCGAACACCTTTCAAAGCCACGCGAACTCTTGAACCACGCCCTTCTGAGATTTCAGCGCCCAAAGCGGTGAATAACGACTCGACATCACGCCAAAGAATGTTTGCTCGCTCCGGCTTTTCGAAAATGGCTTCAAGGGTTTTATGATGTTTGTTATCCACAACAATACAATATCATAAAGTGATACTGCTAACAAGAGCGTTTCTACTGCAGTATTCAACGCCACCTTTTGCACGGAGCGTGCCAACGGCCGGCTGCCCGCAGTGTTGCGCAAGACTCTACTTGCCGTTAAGAACAGCTACACGCTCGTAATTCACGACCATGACACCGTTTGAGGTGACGTTGCTTTCCGTCACCTTGAATGCCATGGGGATTGTGCTATCGGCAAATAACCGCTTTCCAACGCCCAATGTTATCGGATATATCATCAGCCAGAACGAATCGACCAAATGATGCTTGATGAGGGTCTGAGTGAGATTGCCACTTCCCCAAACGTGCAAATCCGCCCCTGGCTGTTGTTTGATTTTAGCGACTTTTTCTGCAATATCCCCGTTTAAAAACACAGATGGCTGCCATTCGCTAGACATTCTGGTATTCGAAGCAACATACTTGGTAGCCGTATTGACCCCAGGCCATACGTCTGCATGTTGTGGCCAGTACGGCTCCCAAATTTCAAAAGTTTTGCGCCCTAACAACAGATCGAACGGCATATTCATCTGCCTTCTCAATAATGTTCCAAGAATCGTGTCGGAATATGGTGCTGTCCACCCACCATACGCGAAGCCGCCGCTAGTATCTTCGTCTGGCCCACCTGGGGCTTGTATGACGCCATCAAGGGAGATATGTTCAAGCACAATAACTTTTCTCAAGGCTGATTTCCTTCAATGTTTGGATTGACTATCTGGTTTCTTCGTTCAAAGTTGGAACGCGACGAAGCCAGCCAACGACCGGCGTTACCTGCTGGCGAGCGGGCGTGGATAAGGCTTGGGAGCAGGATTCCGCTTGGGCGTGGAAAAAGCCTATAAATCGCGCAGAATCCCCGCCAGTCAGGTGCACGTTGTGTTAGCCACCGTTTTATTTTTCAGACAACCAATTTGATAAATTCTGCTTTACACGATGTAGTCGTTCTTGGGAAATCTCGCCAATTGCGCCAAGAAGAATTTCGCCTGAAACAACCGCTAAACGTCCAACTCGAATAACGCTTGTAGCCTTCAACCCGCTTTGTTTAAAATCTTTATCGCTATCTTTGACAGCTTCATCAAACCCCGCAATATACTGGTGCATTTGCAAAGAAATCATGCAAATTAGCCAGTCGTCATATTCCCCAGGAAGTTTTCCCAACAAAAGGGCAGGGCGTAACTTGCCTTCTTCCAGGTCAGTCTGCGGAAAACGAAAAACAACAACCTGCCCTACTTTTTTCATACAAAGGCTACTCGTATATCCGACATGCTATACAAAGTAGACTCGTCTTCCATGTCCCGCATTGCTGACGACAACGATAGAGAAGCCCAATCCTGTTTTTCTTGCTGTTCAGCCTTCATAAGTAGATACTGAACAAAATCAAACAATTCTTCCTGAAACGAACGGGGAAGTTTTTGAGCGTATTGGTGAATTTTCTCGTCAAGTGTCATGACTGTTACTCCATTATTCGCTAAATACTATTCCGCCCCTATTGATTTTACACCAATAGCGGAAGGGTTTTGAAACTATATTTTGCAACGCAGGTGGCTAACTAACCCGGTATGCGGGTTTTACACATTAACAAGTTCAGAAAAACGAAGCGGCGGCAGACCAGTCTGTTGGCAAAGCAAGACGCCGAAACAATGGGCCAAGATACGGCGCAGCCAGCGGGAACAGAGATGCCAGGCATCGCGAGCCCAGACCTGGCGGGCTTGAAAGCGTTGCACGAACTGACCGAAGACGGTCTCAATGCGGTAACGCTTGCGGG
>DAOTXO010000003.1:0-15776 GCA_034435495.1 Anaerolineae bacterium | reverse complement strand
GCGGCGGGGCGGGGGCGCGCCCCCGGCCGGCCACATGCGTTATGTTTCATTAGGACAGACATGCGCCTCTGTCCCCATCTTGATCGAGGGAAGCAACCATGAGTGTTCAAGCCCCGCCGCTAACTTTGGGCATTGAAGAAGAGTATCAGATCGTCCATCCCGAAACCCGCAATCTCTACGCTTATATCAGCGAGCTGTTGTCGCAGGACGAAAAGCGCCCCGACCGCCTGCACCTGAAGCCAGAGTTTATGCAGTCGCAGGTGGAAGTCGGCAGCCAGGTGTGCGCCAACATCCAACAGCTGCGTCAGGAAGTGATTCGGCTGCGACGCAATGTGATTGAGATGGCCGACGCCAACGGACTCAAAATCGCGGCCGCTTCCACCCACCCCTTCGCCAGTTGGGAAGAGCAGAGCATCACCGAAGGAGTGCGTTACAAAGAGCTGATCGAAGATATGCAGGGCGTGGCGCGCACACTGCTCATCTTTGGGATGCACATCCACGTCGGTTTCGGCCATCACACCCGGCCGGAAATGAAAGACCTGATGATCGAGATCATGAATCAGGCGCGCTACTTCATTCCCCACATTCTGGCTCTCTCCACCAGCTCCCCTTTCTGGCATGGGCGTAACACCGGCTTAAAATCTTATCGCAGCGTGATCTTTGAGATGATGCCCCGCACCGGCATTCCCCACTCCTTCAACTCCTGGGCCGAGTACGCCGCCTTTGAGAAAACGATGGATCGCGCCGGAGCTTTTGGCAAACAGGACAAGGTGGCGAAAATCTGGTGGGATATCCGCCCCCACCCCAAGTTCGACACGCTGGAGTTTCGCATCTGCGACATCTGCACTCGCGTGGATGAAGCGGTTTGTCTGGCCGCCCTCTTCCAGGCCATCTGCGCCAAGCTGATCAAGCTGCGCCAGAACAACATGACCTGGCGGCGCTACCGTCACATGCACATCAGCGAGAACAAGTGGCGCGCCGTGCGCTATGGCATCAACGGGTCCCTGATCGATTTTGGGCGCGAAGAGGAAATCCCGTTCCAATTCCTGGCCCAGGAGCTGCTGGAACTGGTGGATGATGTGTTGGACGAGCTGGGTAGCCGTCAGGAAGTGGAGTACATCCACCATATTTTGCGCGACGGAACGAGCGCCGACCGGCAACTCAAGGTGTATCACCAGCACGGCGGAGATGCCAACCGCGAGGAGGCGCTCAAAGCGGTGGTGGATCACCTGATTGTGGACACCCGGCGCGGAGTGTTCGACTAACTCCGCCCCCGGCCGTCACCAGGCGCGATACTTAAAGACGCCCCCCACGATACAGCCGGCCACGCCCACTTGCCACAAGGCGTCGGCCGGCAGGGCGAAAATATCTTCCTCAAAAATCGTCAGGTCGGCCAGCTTGCCAGGGGTGATGGAGCCGAGGCGTGTTTCCTGGCCCGTTGTGTAAGCCGCCGCCTGGGTAAACGCCGCCAGCGCCTCGTGGAGGGTGAAACGCTGGTCAGGATACCAACCCTCTGGCCCCGGCGCGCCATCCGGCCGGCGACGCGTGACAGCGGCGTGCAAACCCAGCCGGGGATCGATGGACTCGATAGGACAGTCGGAGCCAAAGACAACTGTCGCCCCACTCTCCAGCAAGGTGCGATTGGCGTAGCTGTAACGCGCCCGCTCCCCCCAGTAGCGATCCGCCATGACCATATCCGAAGTGGCATGGGTGGGCTGCATGGACGCGATGACCTGCAACGCTGCCAGACGATGCCGGTCGGCCGGGTGCAACAGCTGCACATGCTCGATGCGATGCCGTCGCGCCACAGCTGTCGGAGATAGCCCCCGCTCCTGCTCCCAGCGCCGCGCCATGGCGTACACATCCAGCACATCGTGCACCGCCCGATCTCCGATGGCATGTACCGTCAGGCTCAGACCATGAGCGCTGGCCTGGGCGGCAATCGCCAGCATCTCCTCCTTGTCGGTGACAGCAATGCCCCGGTTGTCCGGCTCCCCGGCATACGGCTCGATCATCAGAGCGGTGCGCGGCCCCAAGGCCCCGTCGGCGAAGATTTTCAAACCGCCGATACGCAGCCAATCATCCCCAAAGCCAGTCTGCAACCCCAACTCGATGGCGTGCTCCACCAGGGCGGCCGGCAGGTTTTTCCAGATGCGCAACCCCAAAGCCCCGGCCTGATGTAACGTCTGCAATGCCAGAAAGCTATCCCGGCCGTCGAAGTCGTGGACACCGGTCAGCCCCACCTCCCAACAGCGCGCCTGGGCCAGCTGCATGGCGGCAGCTATTTGAGCCACACTGGGCCGGGGAATATGGCGCGCTACCAGGGACATGGCTTCTTCCAATAGAATGCCCGTCGGTCGCCCGTGCGCGTCGCGTTGAATCTGTCCGCCGGCCGGGTCGGGCGTTTCGGCTGTGATGGCGGCCTGCGCCAAGGCCCGGCTGTTGACCCAGGCAGCGTGACCGCTTTTGTGAACCAGGTAAGCCGGCCAGTTGCCTGTAACGGTGTCCAGGTCAGCAGCGGTAGGAAAGAGTCCATCGGGCCAGCCCGCCTGCGCCCAGCCGCGCCCCACCAACCAGCCTGCAGCGTCGGCCGGCGGCGGGGCCTGCTGCACCCGCGCCAGCGCCTCCGGCAACGCAGCCGCCGCCTGGAGATCGATCTGCTGCAACCCCAGGGCGAAGTGGTGAAAGTGGACATGGGCGTCCACCAGGCCGGGGGTAACACTACGCCCACCCAGGTCGACCCATTCTGCCCCTGGGCCGCGCTGCGCCAGGATAGCATCGTCATCCCCCACGGCCAGCAGGCGGCCGGCGCGGATGGCCAGGGCGCTGGCAGTCGGCCGGTCGGGATCGAGCGTGTACACCCGGCCGCCCGTCAAGATCACATCCCCCCTCATACTTTCTCCTGCTCCTCCGGCCACAACCCGGCTTGCCGTGCTTCTTCAATCGCCCACGGAGGAATGGGAACCGTCGCCGCCATGGGGGGTAGATTCGCCAGATTCTCCGGCGTGGGGTCAAAGTGCAACGCCCGGCTCAACCCCTGCACCACCGTCTCCATCACCCGAATGCGGGCTACATATTTGTCATTGGCCGGGATAATCGTCCATGGGGCGGCCGAGGTGGTGGTTTTAATCAGCATCTCCTCCACCGCCCGCTCGTATGGCTCCCACCTGGCCCGGTTGCGCCAATCCTCATCTGTCAGCTTCCACGACTTGTAGGGGGTGTGCTCACGGGCCTGAAAACGAGCCAGCTGTTCCTCCGGGCTGATGTGCAGCCAGAACTTGAACATGATAACCCCAAAATCCACCAACTGGCGTTCAAAATCTTTGATCTCCTGGTAAGCGCGCTGCCATTCGTCCGTCTGCGCAAACCCCTCCACCCGCTCCACCAACACCCGGCCATACCAGCTGCGGTCGAAGATGGCAATCTGCCCTTTGGAGGGCAACCGTCGCCAGAAGCGAAAGAGATAATGCTTTTCGGCGTCGTCCCCCTTAGGGGCGGCAATGGGGTAGACAATGTAGCCACGCGGGTCCATGCGCTCTGTCAGGCGATTGATCACGCCTCCCTTGCCGGCCGCGTCCCATCCCTCGAACAAGATGATCACCGGTCGCTCCTGTCGGTACACCTCATACCCCAGAGCGCGCAACTGCGTCTGATACAGGTTAAGCTGTTGGCTGTAGGCCGCTTTGTCCATCTTTTGCGTCAGGTCGATAATCTCCAACATGACTTAACCTCCATCAGCTTCATCAGGGTTGAAAACAGCGTCTGTGTCGAGGATGGAAGGTGTGTCGGGGTCGTCATCCTCATCGCTATCTTCGTCGCCAGTGGTGGGTGGCTCTTTTTTGCCCTTTTTGGCTTCCTTCTCCAGCTCTTTGAGGGGGGGCCAGGCTGTCGGCGGCCGGCCGAGAGCCTTCTCCAAAGCCATGATGACTGTCTGGTAGACAAGGTAGCTGCGGTAACAGGCATCGTGCGCCGGCGTCACCGTCCAGGGAGCATGAGGGGTGTGAGTGCTGGCCAGCATATCGTTCACGGCCGCCTCGTATTCGGTGTATTTGCGGTGATGTTCCCAATCTTCGGCCGCCACCTGCCAGGCCGTGTGAGGGTTATGATGCAACACAATGAAACGGCGTAGTTGTTCCTGGCGCGTCATGTGCAGCCAGAATTTGACGAACACCACCCCATCCGCTGCCAGGGTGCGTTCAAAATTGTTGATCTCCTCGTAGGCGCGAATCCATTCGGGAATAGGGGTGAACCGCTCCACCCGCTCCACCAACACCCGCCCATACCAGCTGCGGTCGAAAATCGCCATCTGCCCCCGTCGCGGAATATTCATCCAAAACCGCCACAACCACGGCATCCGCGTCTCGTGGGTACGGGGGGCCTGGGTGGACAAAACCTTGAAACCACGGGGATCGAGGCGGGTGGTCAATTCTCGAATGGACGTGCCTTTGCCGGCCGCATCCCAACCCTCAAAAATAATGATGCTGGGCAGGCGTGCCTCAAAGGCTGCCTGCTCCACCTCGTAAAGGCGCTGGCGCAGGCGGCGGCGCATCATCTTATAGGCGCGTTTAGACAGCCTGGGGGATAAATCGACATCCTTGAGCAACATGGCCCTGCTCCACCAACCCCGCCCGCCGCCGGCCGACTTAACCGCTCACCAGGCGCAGCGCCGTCTGGGGTTGACTCAGGTAGGTCACGCCGGCCGGCGTCACCCACACATCCTCTTCCAGGCTCACCACCCCCCGGCCCGGAACAACCACATGCAACTCCAGCGTAAAAATATTATCCACTTCCACCAACAGCTCACACACGCCAGCGTACTTCTCCCAGCGTGGGCCGAGTACCGTCGCCCCGTCGTGCGCCGCCCGTCCCAACAAATGTCCAAAAGCGTGCTTATACTCCGGGTAGCCCTGGGCCGTCAGATAACGTCGGGCCGCCGCATCCACGTGCCAGCCGGGGACGCCCGGCCGCAGCGCCGCCTCCCCAGCCTTGAGCGCGCCATACACCGCGGCAAAGGCATTGTTCACATCTGGCGGGGGGGCGCTCTCTCCCTCCGCCAGGACATACCACACCCGCTGCAAATCGGAGCAGTAGCCCGCCTGCCGCACCCCCAGATCGAGATGCAACAGCTGCCCCCGCTCCAGGGGGACATCCCCCGGCGCGGCGTGCCCCACCGGTGAGTCCGGGCCACACGTCACAATCGGGTTGTGCGCCTGGTCCCAGGCGTACCCCAACCCCTGCGCCTCCAGGCGCTGCTGCACAAAAGCAGCGATCTGGCGCTGGGTCATACCCGGGCGCACAAACTGCTCCACCTCGTCGAACAGCTGCTCCGTGCTGGCAACCGCCTGACGCACCCGCGCCACCTCGGTGGCGCTTTTGCGTCCACGCAAGGCCGCTGTCAGTTTCTCAGCCGAGGTCAGGCGCTCCTCCCAGGGGGAGTCGGCTAGATAGCGCAGCAGACGTCGGTACATCCCCAGTGTCAGACCATCAGCGGCCGGGTCGTTCTCCGAATAGTTGAGGGCGATCTGGCGCGGGGCCAGTTGCGCCAGCACCCCGCGCAATGGGCCGGCCAGCGACTCATGGTAATCGATGACGGTGTCGTACACCCCCAGCGCACGCACATTGATCGCGTCGTAATATCCCACGATGGCAATACGCCGGCCGCTGGCCGTCAGGATCAGGGCCGAGGGCCAGGTCAGGTTCAGCCCCAGGATGAGATCGAGCAGGGGGTCCTGGATCAGCGACGTTTCGCGCACCAGCGTCAGCCACACATCCACCCCCTTTTCACACAAAATGGCCCCTGCCTGGGCCAGCTTTTCGTCAATCAGCTGCGCCTGATCGGACAGCCTCATCTCTCAGCCTCCTGACCCACAATCGTGTTGACCAACTGCTGCAACTCCTCATCGGAGTAATAATGGATGACAATCTTGCCACCTTTGGAACCAGCCTCGATCTGCACTTTGGTTCCCAGGCGCTCGGTAAACTGGCGCTGCAAATCGTTGAGTTCGGCCGACATAAGCGGCTGGGGGGAGCGGGCCGGCCGGCGCGCCGCCAAAATCTTGCGCACCACCTCTTCCGTTTTGCGCACACTCCACTGCCCCTGAATGATGCTGTGCATCACCGCTGTCTGTTGCTGCGGCGTGGACAGGGCGCACAGTGCCCGCGCATGGCCGCCAGAAATGGCCCCATTGGTGACGGCCTGCTGCACGTTGGCCGGCAAATCCAACAGGCGAATCATATTGGAGATGGTGGGGCGGCTCTTGCCCACCCGCTGCGCCACTTCTTCGTGGGTCAGGCCAAACTCCTGCGTCAACTGCTGATAGGCGTACCCTTCTTCAAGCGGATTGAGGTCGGCGCGCTGAATGTTCTCGATCAGCGCCAGCTCCAACATCTCCTGGGGGGTGGCTTCCTTGATGACGGCCGGGGCTTCGGTCAGGCCGGCCAGCTGCGCCGCCCGCCAGCGGCGCTCGCCGGCGATCAGGGTGTAGCGCTCTGCGCCGGCGGCGTGGACAATCAAGGGCTGGATCAGGCCGTGGGTTTGAATGGAGGCCGCCAACTCCGCCAGGGTGGCGGGGTCGAACTGGCTGCGCGGCTGGTGGGGGTTGGGCTCAATCGCCGCCACCGGAATAAAGCGCAGTCCGGTTGGTGCCCCTTCCGGCGTCAGATCGTCGCCGGTGGGGATCAGCGCCCCCAAGCCTTTGCCCAAACCTGGTTTGACCCGTTTGCTCATCGTCACTCCTGGCTGCCGCGCCGCGCTAACGGCGTCTCTCCTTCACCATATCCCCTTGCAACAGTTCGGCCGCCAACACCTTGTAGCCCAGCGCCCCGGCCGAATCGGGCGCGTAAAGGCTGATGGGCTGGCCATAGCTGGGGGCTTCGCTCAGGCGCACATTGCGGGGAATAATGGCGCGAAAGACCTGGCCGGGGAAGAAGCGGCGCACCTCTTCCACTACCTGCCGGCTCAGGTTGGTGCGACCGTCGTACATGGTCATCACCACCCCGCGCACCCGCAGCGAGCGGTTGAGATGCTGGCGCACCAGCTGGATGGTCTGCGTCAGCTGCGACAACCCTTCCAAAGCCAGATATTCACACTGCACCGGAATAATCACCCCATGGCGGGCTGCTGTCAGGGCGTTGAGCGTCAACAGACCCAGGCTGGGCGGTGAATCCACCAGAACATAATCATATTGCTCGGCGATCAGGTCGAGGCCGCGCTGCAAGCGGAACTCGCGCGCCATCAGGCTCACCAGCTCCACCTCAGCCCCGGCCAGGGCCGGTTTGGCCGGCAGCACATCCAGCTCCGCCTCTGTCTGACGCACAATGGCGGCCGGTGGGTCAACCTGCTCCAACAACACCTCGTAGGAGGAGGCCTGAACCGCCTGTTTGTCAAAACCGAAGCCAGAGGTGGCATTGGACTGGGGATCGAGGTCCACCACCAACACCCGCATCCGGCTCTGCGCCAGATAGGCCGCCAGGTTGATCACAGTTGTGGTCTTGCCCACGCCGCCCTTCTGGTTGACAAAGGCGTAAATCTTGGTCATAACCCTCGCTCATCCCCTATCGCCTGGCGCGCCAGAGCGATCTTGTCCCTCAGGCTATCGGCGGTCACCGACCAGGCGGCGGCCCGATTAGCCAGCAAGGCCGCTTGGGCGAGTTCTTCCAGCGTCAGGCCAGGCGAGGAAGCAGCCCCATTGGCGCTCTCGCGTAACCCCAAACACCACAAGAAAACGGCGGCGAAAACATCACCGGCCCCGGTTGGGTTGCGCTCCACCACCATCGGGGCCGGCAGCTGGCGTGTTGCGCCCTGATAGAACAGGGTGCAGCCGGCCGCTCCCTGGGTCATCACCAACAAGGGAGCTACCTCGCGCCAGCGCGACAACAGAGCCAGATCGGGCAAATCCTCAAGGCTGAAAATCACGGCCGATGTCTGGGGCAACAGAGACAGGGCCTCAGCCCACTCGGCGGTGTAGACACACCCGGCCGCATCCCACCGGCGTAACAAACCCTGGGGGGTCAGCCCCAACACCACCCCGGCCGGCCAGCCCCCGAAAAGGTCGCGGTCGATTTCCTGGGCCACCGGGGCCAGGTGCACCACGCGGCTGGCCGGCAATGGCTGCGACCAGGCGGCCGGCGTCAGCGGCGCGGCAATGGGGCCGATGATCTGCTGACGGCCGGCCGGGGTGTAGCGATTCTCAAACGTCGTGGTGGCGGCCGAAGGGGCGCGCCAGACAGCGATCCCCGGCCACAACGTCGCCAGGTCAACCGTGGCGGCCGCAGCCGTCGCCACCCCCACGCGACACCCCAACGCCTGGGCCATCAGGCCGGCAAATGTCACTGTGCCGCCTAAGGTGTAGCAAGGGGGCGGTCCCCCCGACACCCAATCTAGCGTCACATGCCCGATAACCAGATAATCCACCATCAACGCCGGCCGTCCTCATGCCAATCGTTTTGTTTGCCTGGGGGCAACGTCTGGCGACGTTACCAACCCGACGCGGGTTTACCAGCGCCGTGGCCCCATTCTAACACAGTTACCAGGGGTTTGCCCGCCGGGCGACTCCGACAATCCGCTGGGTTCGTAGCCGCGGTTTCCCAACCGCGCCCCGCTGCAACCGGGCGCCGGCCCCTGTGAAAACGGGGGCGGCCAACGGCTAATGAACTTTCAAAAATTGGATCGGCTCAATGCTCCCGTTTTCACGGGAGTGACGAACCGCTAAGGCGCTAAGAACGCAAAGAAAGAGAAGGAAACTCATTCCCTGGCGTATCCACCTCATGGCCGGTTTATTTTCTGAAGCTCCATAAGCCGTCACTAGGAACCAACGCGCCCGGTTCCCGGCCAGCCTACTCCGGCAACGCTTCCGCCAGATAGGGCAGGTGGATAACCAATCCCTCACGCGCCAGAAAGGTGCGAGGAAAAATGGCGCGCGCCTGCAGCAGCGCCGTCTGCAACATGGCGTCATCGGCGTCGGGATCATGGTGAAAAAGCGCCAGCTGTCTGGCCTGGGCGGCCTGAGCGGCGTGCGCCGCCTCCACCCAACTGCTGTGGCCGTAATGAGGATAGCGCGCCTTCTGAGCCGGCGAATATTGGGCATCGTGCACCAACAAATCCGCCCCCTGCGCCAATCGTACCACCGCCGCATCCAGGCGCTCCCCGTCGTGGGAGACATCGGTGCAATAAGCCAGCACCACCCCCGCGTTGTCCAAGCGAAAACCCAGGCAACCGCCGGGGTGGTTCAGATTGGCGGCCGTGACCACCGTCTCATGCCCAATGACCATGCGCTCGCCATCCTGAATTTCCTTGACGATCAAATCCGCCTCCAGGTCCTGATAGCCAAAGGGGAGATACGGCTCCACCACCTGCCCGGCCAGCACATTTTCCAGTTGCTGCCCGATGCGCTTTTGCCCAATGACAACAAAGCGGCTATGGCGCATGAAGGCCGGCATAAAGAAAGGAAAGCCCTGAATGTGGTCCCAATGGGTGTGGCTGATCAGCAGCGTGCCCACGACGCGCTGGGGGTGCTCTTGGGCCAACGCCTTGCCCAACAAGCGGATGCCCGACCCGGCATCGAGAATGATCAGCTGCTGATCAGACGTTAAGACATCCACACAGGCGGTGTTGCCCCCAATCCTGGCCGTCGTCGGCCCTGGGGTGGGAATGGTGCCCCGCACCCCCCAAAAGCGCACGCGCACCCGTTACACCCCGTCGTGCCAGTCGCGCAACAACTGGTAGGCGCACAACCGGCCGGGTGCGCCCATCACCCCGCCGCCGGGATGCACGCCGGAGCCACACTGATAGTAACCACGAATGGGAGTGCGGTATTGGTTCCAACCCAGCGCCGGCCGGAAAAAGAGCAGCTGCGACAGCAACAGCTCGCCGGCAAAGATATTCCCCTCGCTCAACCCCACCGTGCGCTCAATATCCAGCGGCGTCATCACCTGACAGTGCACGATCAACGGCCGCAGGTCAGGGATATACTCCTCCAGCGTGGCGATCACCGTCTCCCCCAGCGCCGCGCGTTGCGTCTCCCAATCACGCTCCGCCAGATGATACGGGGCATATTGCACAAAACAGGTCATGATATGCTTACCCGGCGGAGCCAGGTCCGGGTCGATCATGGAGACAAGACCCACATCCAGATAGGGGCGGCGCGAAAAGCTGCCATATTTGGCGTCGTCGTAGGCCCGCTCCAGGTAATCCACCGAAGGGCTGATGGAAATGGCTCCCCGCAACACGTCACGCCGGCCGGGCAGGGCGGTGAAACGAGGCAGCCCATCCAGCGCCAGATTGACTTTGGCCGACGAGCCGCGAAACTGGAAGCGGCGCACCTGCGCCAGCAGATCGTCGGGCAGGTCGGCCGGGGCCACCAGGCGCAAAAAGGTCTGGCGTGGGTCCAGAGCCGAAACCACCCGCCGGCCGTAAATCTCCTCGCCGCTCTCCAAAACCACCCCCCTCGCCATCCCATCTCGAACGATCACCTGGGTCACCCGCGCCTGGGTGCGCACCGTCGCCCCCTGGGCCTGGGCCGAGCGCGCCAACGCCTGGGTGATGCCCCCGTTGAGGTATTTGCCAATGCCCCACTCGCGATACACCCCATCCACTTCGCCAAAATAATGATGCAACAACACATAGGCCGAACCGGGTGAGCGTGGCCCCAGCAGACTGCCGATGATGCCGCTGGCGGCCAGCGTCCCCTTCAGCACATCGCTCTCAAACCACTCATCCAGAAAATCGGCCGCGCTCATCGTCAGGAGTTGGGTCAGCAGGTGCAGCTTCTCCGCTCCCAGACCGGCCAGATGTTCCCCCAACCAGCGCCAACGGGCGCGGTCTTCCTCCGATTGCCCAAACAGGGTGGGAGGAATGGTGTCCACCAATGGCTTGACGGCGTGGCTGATCTCCCCCATACGCTGCCCAAATTCATGGTAACGGGCGGCATCGCGCCGCGAATGGCGCGCCACTTCGTGGAAAGTCGTCGCCTGATCCGGGCCGCGCAGCAGATAATCCCCATTGGGCAGGGGGGTGAAGGTGGTGTCATAGGGCAAAAGCATCAGCCCGTGTCGCGTCAGTTCCAAATCTTGAATGATAGCGGGGCGCAACAGGCTGACAGCATAAGAGAAAACGGGCAGATGAAAGCCGGGGATCACCTCCTGGGTGATGGCCGCCCCGCCCACGATCTCCCGTTGCTCCAGGATGAGCACCCGCAGGCCGACGCGAGCCAGATAGCCCGCATTCACCAGGCCGTTGTGCCCGGCCCCCACAATGATAACGTCATACGCCGGCGTTGGGTTCATAGCGACATCCGCGCCCGTTTGCGTTCCGGGTTGAAAAAAGGAAGAGCGACGACAGTCGCCGCCACACATTGGCGCTCATGCTCCACCGTCATCTCCAGCTCCAGGCGTGTCCCCGGCCGGGCCAGTTGAGGCTGCAGCGTTGCCAGGGCGATGTATTGCTTCAGCAACGGGGAGTAGGTGTGACTGGTGGCGTAGCCGACATAAGTTCCCTGGTGGTAGAGGGGGACACTCTGGCGATGGGGCGTCAAATCCCCCGGCAGCGGCAACCCCATGCCGGCATACAGCCGTTCATAAGCCTCCCAGGCCACCGACAACCCCACAAAGGCCCAGCGGGAACCGGCCCGGCGCTCTTCTTCCAGCGCCGGCCGCCCCACAAAGGCGCGATCATCCCGCTCCAGGTGGCGCAGCATCCAGCCGAAACCAAGATCGAAGGGAGTGGATTTTTGCTGGGGGATAAGGCCGTAGCGGGCCGAGGTGTAATCCACATCCAGCAGCAACAGCCCCGCCTCTATCCGCGCCATGTCCAGGGCCAACATCCCGGCCGGCAACACCCCTTCATCCTCCCCCACTGCCAGCAGATGATCCCACACCGGCGCGGCGGCGGCGGCCGGCAACCAGATTTCATATCCCAGGTCGCCGGTATAGCCGGTGCGCGAAATCATCACCAGCTGCCCGGCCAGCGTCGTCTGTGTCAGCTGAAAATAAGCCAGGTTCGCCACCGCCAGGCGGCCGGCTGCATCATCCAGCGCCTGTTGCACCACCCGCCCGGCGCGCGGCCCCTGCACGGCGGCGATAGCATAGGCCTCAGAAATATCCTGCAGCGTCACATCCAGCCCCTGCGCCTGCTCCCACAGATACGGTTCATTCGGTTCGGCCGAGGTCAGGCGAAAGCGATCCTCCGCCAGACGAAAGACCACCCCATCCTCCAGCACATAGCCATGCTCATCACACCAGCAGGTATAGTGGGCCTGGCCCGGCCGGCAGGCGCGAATATCCCGCACCAGCAACCGGCACAACAACCGTTCGGCGTCCGGCCCTTCCAGGGCATATTTGTAGAGAGGGGAAATATCCAGCAGGCCGGCGCTGTTACGCAGGGCGTAATATTCACGCAGATGGGTCATCTCATACTTACTGGCCACCACATACCCGGCCCAGGGGCGCCAATCCCAGGCCTGGTTAAGCGGCTGCGTGCGAGGATGAAAAGGGGTGGGTTTGAGCATGGCGTAAGTATCGAATAGGACGCCCCCCCTGTCAAGAGACAACCGTCTCCCCATCCTCACCAGATGATAAACGTCCCCAGAGGTTTATCGTCTTACAGACCACTTGACAATCATAAGATGTCTTATATCATATCTTATACAACATCTTATGGAAACGCACGATGGCCCGTTACCCTCTCAACCTCCCCCAACAGCTTAAGATCGAGGCCGAAACCTGGGCGCAAAAGCAAGGCATTTCGCTCAATCAGTTCATCCTATGGGCCACGGCCGAAAAGGTTGGAGCTCTCAACCAACAACTGGACGATCCCAACTTCCCCCACATCACCTACCGGCGCAGCGCGGCCGGTGTGCCCACGCCTGTCTTGCGGGGAACCGGCCTTCGTGTTCAAAGTGTGTTCATCGCGGCCGGGCAATGGGGCCTGTCAGCCGAAGCTATCGCAGAAGAATATGGTCTGGAAGCGAAGCAAATTGAAGAGGCGTTGGCCTTTGCCGCCGCGCACCGCCAGGAAATCGAAGCCCAGATCGCGCTTGAGATTGCCTTGAGCGCCGCTGAAGATGCGTAGACCCAGGCTCCATCTGGATGCCGATACCTCTTACCGCGTCTTGCAGCAAACCCTATCCCAACGCGGACACGATGTTACACGCACCCCCAACGCCTGGATGCCGTCGAATGCCACCGATGAACAGCAGTTGCTGGGAGCTACCGCTCAGGGGCGGTGCATTTTCACTTTCAATATCCGTGATTTCATGCAGCTGGCGCGCATCTATCCCGCGCATGGGGGTATCATTCTGGCCCAGCAGCAGGATTGGACCCTGGCGGGTTTGATCGTCGCGCTTGACCACCTGCTAACACACACTCAGGCGGAGGCATGGCCGGGCCAGGTGAGGTGGCTGAATACCTGGGCTGGCCGAAGATAGCCCCCTTCGACTGGGTGAACGTCATGATCTTTTTCATGCTATGCTTACCTCCATAGCGGCCGTCGACCATGACATGGTAGACGGGCCGGGCAGCAAGAGCAAAAAGGTTGGACGCCTGAACACCATCCCGCGCTGGCGCGCGGGGGCGTGGGCCGCTACCGCGGCGCACGCCGGTCAGTGATCAGCGGTCGTGAGATGGGGGCCGACGCACCACCCGGAGACCGACACCGCTGACCCGGTCGTCAGGATCGAGCCCGTCGCGGAACGCCGCACGCGCCGCCGCCGCGGAATTACTCCACGACCCGCCACGCAGGACGCGGGTTGCGCCGCTATCATCCACGCCTTCATCGGCCGGGTCAGTGTATAGGTTGCGACACCACTCCCACACATTGCCGCTCAGATCATCCAACCCCAGGGCCGGGTTGGCCCCCCCAGGGAAGCTCCCCACGGCGCTGGTCTGATGCAAACCGCTCTCCACCGTGTTGGCCTTGTCGGCGTCAAAGCTGTTTCCCCAGGGATAAGGGCGTCCGTCGGGGTAGCGCGCCGCGACTTCCCATTCAGCTTCCGTCGGCAGATCCACCGTGTACCCCAGCTTGTGGCTTAACCAGCGACAGAAAGCGATGGCCTGATACCAGCTTACGCTCTCGCGTGGGTGGTTGTCATAGGGGAACGCCTGCTCATCAAAATCACGCACCCGCCCCCACCGATCCCGGGCCGGCATTCCCCTCCACCAGCGCTCATCCGCCACATCGTCGGCCTTGACGAAACAGTGGAACTGGGCATAGGTGATGGGGTAACGCGCCAGTTGATACGGTTGTCGGATGACGGCCCACCGTTGTACTCCACCTGCGTATGCCCTGTTCGGGTCGCCTATGGTGTAGGTCCCGGCCGGCGCCACCCGGCCCCAGACAATATCTGGCAGGCGCACTCCGTCCCGCACACTCCACCCCACCCCCGGCCGGGGATCGCCCACCAGGCTCAACACACGGCCGGCTTCCGCCCGTTCCCGCACCTCCAATCGCCCCTCTTCCACCAGTCGGCGCAACTGCTGGCGCAAACGCTCCACATAGGCGGGGCCGGCGTAAGCGCTATCCGCCTGGATCACCTCCAGGCCAATGTGCGTCGCCAGATAGGCTGACCACACAACGGCGCGCCAGCCCCCGGCGTCGGCCGGCGCTGCCGCCGGGCAGAGAGCATACGTCAGATTGAGAAAATCTCCCCGCCGGGGCGGGTCGCTGTTGTGCAGCAAAGCTTCTGCCCCCAGCTGCGCCGCCACATACCAATCCGCCCCCTGACGGGCCAGCTGGCGATAGCGGTCATGCACAGCGCGCTGCTCGCGTTCGTCGATGAGATGGCAGCCGGCCAGATACTCCAGAAAGGTGCGGTGGGGAAAAGCGTACAGCTCGGGCCGCTGGTGCGCCTCGTCGCCGCCCCGCCCCACCAGCAGCCCGGCCCGCTGATCCACGTACTCCACAAAATCCGCCGCCAGCCCCACGTCATTGAGGTACTCCCGGCGCTCCAGAATAGCCAGAATCGCCGGGCGCGTCAGGTCGGCCTCAGTCGCGCCCGGCTCCAGGCGTTGGTGCGCTTCATACCCCAGGCGCTCCATCATCCGGCGCAGGCGGGAAGCGTCCTCCAACACCGCTTGCAGCGCCGGGGCAACCGGCACCTCACGCACCCGCTGCCAGCGGTGTAGCAAAATATCCACGGCTTCACGGTATAGGCGCACCCGTTGCCGCGGCAGTTGGGCGCGCGCCTGGTGGATCAAGGCCATCGTCGTCAGCAACATCGGGTTTTCAGCCAGCTTGATCAGGTCGGGTGACTGCGCCGCCTGTTGCAAATCGCGAATGCGCTCCTCCACCCCGCTGCTGAAACGGCCGGCGTGGTACCAGGCCGCCACAAAAGCCTCGATCTGATCGGCGTCAAAAGGCGCCAGGGTGTGCACGGCAAAACCCGGCAACAGCACGCGCTGGGGGTCCTCGGTGGGGTAGGAGCGCACGCGACACGTCGCCACAATACGCGCGATGTGGGGATGGTAAGTCCGCAGCGCCTGAATGGCCCGATACAGCCGGGGGCGCACAGCGCTGCTAACTTCATCCAGCCCATCGAAGATGAGCAAGAGCTGCGGCTCCGCCAACAATCTCTCCAGCTGCTGCGCCAGCGCTTCAGAGGCCAGGCCCGGCCGGGACAGGTCTTCGCGCCACTGCGCCAACAACGCCTGATAAAGCAGCTCCTGTTGTTGGTCGGGACGTCGGCCATCTAGGGACAAAGCCGCCAGCTTGGGCCCCAGATCACGCATGATCGTTAGCAACGGGATGTGGGGCGTCCAGCCGGGCGGGGCGGCCGTCGGATAGC
>DAOTXO010000002.1:0-10175 GCA_034435495.1 Anaerolineae bacterium | reverse complement strand
AGACGAACGCTATGCAACCTGACCCGGCCATGGTAGCCCGATTGGAAAGCGTCAGTGATAAGTTCCGCGACCTGCAAGCGCGGGCCCAGGCCACGCTGTCGCCAGCGGCCGGCCGGGAGAAAGCGCCAACCCCTGGCACAACCTATGAGGCATTCTGACGCCTGAATGGACGCCGGTAACTTCCTCTTTAGCTGTTTACGCCCATGAGAGGGTTGACATTTATAGCGCTGATTGTTAGACTATTATCTAACTTAGACATTGGTCTACTACGCTAATCGGCCATCCTCTGACGCCTATGCCCCACCCTGGGCGTAGGCACCCAAGGAGTACGTGTATATGAGTCGAATCGAAGCTTTGCTGTCGGCGCGACTGTTCCTGGCGCCGCAGCGATCCGGTGACTACTTGTATTTTGTCAGCAATCTGAGCGGGCGTATGAGCCTGTACAGGATGCCTTATGGCGGGGGCGTTCCCCAACCGCTATTGCCCCCGCATATCGCTCTGCAAAACCCGGAACTGATGGAGGGGCCACTCTTTAGCCTCCTGCCTGCCCTGAACAGCATTCTGGTCATGTTGGATCAGGATGGGAACGAAATTTACCAACCGATGCTTATTCCGCTGGAAGGCGGCTTTCCCGAGCCTTTCCACCCTGAGGTGTTCGGCGACTACAAGGTTTCCGCCTACGCGCCCAAAGAAGCGCCCCGTCCGGTGGTTTACTTTCTATGCCAATCTCGCACCGAGCCGCTGTGGATCAGCTATCAATGTGATCTGATAGCCGATACCCTGACGCCCATTGGGGCCTACCGTTACGGCGGCCTGCCTGTGGCCCAAACAAGCGACCATCGTCGCCTGATCTTGATGGATCAATATGGCCTGGGGGATTCGGTGCTCTATCAAGCGGAGGTAGGGCGGCCGGGGCGCGAACTGCTCTACGGTGTGCCCCTGGAGGCACGCCGGCCGGACACCCCTGTACCCCCCAACGGCATCAACCAGATCTTCTTCTCCCTGGATGAGCAACGCCTCCTTGTACAAACCACGCTTTTTGACGACAAAGGCGGGCTGGCGTGGCTGGCCCTGGACAACCCGACCGAACTCCATCCCATCCCCATTGAGGGAGTGGTACATAGCGGTCTGGGTGAATTAGAGAGCGTGGAGCGTCTGCGCCCCGGCCGCTCCCGTGTCCTGGCGCGCTACAATATCGACGGTTGTTCTTGGGTCTACGAAGGGACATTGGACGAGGATGCACCCTGTCTACGCCTGGAGCGCGTCCTGGTGGGGCAGGGAACGTTGGCGAATGGGGTGCTGGAAGGGCTGGATTACGATCCCGACAGCGACAGCTACGCCCTCTCCTTCTGCACTGCCACCTCCCCCACCCAACTTTACACTTTGGAGGGGGCGCAGCGCCATCAGGTACAGCAGCACACCCAGGAGCGCGTTTTGGGAATTACGCCAACCCAGCTGGCCCCCGGCGAAGATTATAGCTTTGTCTCCCACGACGGCCTGCGCATCTCCGCCCGTCTTTACCTGCCGGCCGGGGAGTTGGGCTACGCCCCGCCCTACCCCCTGGTCTACTACATCCACGGTGGGCCGCAGAGCCAGGAGCGCCCCAACTTCGCCTGGTTCTCCATGCCCTTGATCCAATTCCTGACCCTGAAAGGCTTCGCCGTCTTTGTGCCCAACGTGCGCGGCAGCACCGGCTATGGCTTTGACTACATGAACCGCGTGGTGCGAGATTGGGGCGGTCAGGATCGGCTGGATCACGTCCATGCTATGACCCATGTTTTGCCAGACGACCCCCGTCTCGACCTGTCGCGGGCCGGCGTAATCGGGCGCTCCTACGGCGGGTACATGACCCTCACCCTGGCAGCGCGCCACCCCAACCTGTGGCAGGCGGCGGTGGATATGTTTGGCCCCTACGACCTGATCCAGTTTGCCGGGCGCGTGCCGGAAACGTGGAAGCCGTTCATCAAGTTTCTGGTGGGCGACCCGGAGACAGAACGTGACTTTCTGTTGGAGCGGTCGCCGCGCACCTATATTCACCACACCACCTGTCCCCTGTTGGTCATTCAGGGCAAAAACGACCCCCGTGTTTGGGAAATGGAGTCGCGGGAGTTGGTGGAGGAGCTGCGCGCCCAGGGCAAAGAAGTCGCTTACCTGATGTTTGACAACGAAGGGCACGATGTGTTGAAGTTCGAGAACCGGGTAGCGTGTTACAACGCCATCACCCATTTCTTCCACCAGCATCTGGGGGCCGCCGTGGCCTCGCCAGTCTGATCACTTTTCAAGGAGCCCAAGCTATGACGACCGAACCGTTGAACGCCGACCTGGTGCGCACTTTCGTGGCGGTGGCCCATGGCGACCTGGCGCAAGTGCAAAGTCTGTTGGCGCAAGAACCCCAGCTGGTCAATGCCTGTTGGGATTGGGGCGGCGGAGATTGGGAGACGGCCCTGGGCGCAGCCGCCCACACCGGCAGTCGGGCCATTGCCGAACATCTGTTGGTGCATGGGGCTCGTCTGGATGTCTTTGCCGCCGCCATGTTGGGCAAGCAGGCGCTGGTGCAGGCCTTTCTGGACGACGATCCCCAAATTGCGCAGTTGAAGGGGCCGCATGGCATTCCTTTGCTGCAACATGCTCTGGTGGGCCAACAAACAGCCATCGCCGCTTTGCTGCAGGCGTATGGCGCTTGAGACGCCGACCACAATGCCATCATTATCTTGAGATCGAGGAGGTCATCATGACAGATACATTAACCTTTACCCAGACGATCGCCATGCCGGTCGCATCCGTTTACTATGCCTGGACGAATCAGGCCGCCCTGGCTCAATGGCTATGCGATAACGCTCAGGTCACTCTGCGTACCGGCGGCCCTATCTTCATGGAGTGGCGCCAGGCCAACTATTACATGGTGGGAGAGTTCACCCGCCTGGAGCCAGATCATCTGGCCTTCACCTGGCAGGGGCGTGGGGAACCTGGCCCGACCGGGGTGGATGTCACCCTGAGCGAAGCGGACGGCCTCACCACCGTCACGGTCACCCATGGGGGCATTGGCGAAGGGGAAGCCTGGGAAACCATTCGCTCCCAGATTCGAGATGGTTGGGAAGCCAGCCTGGACAACTTGAAGAAGGTGCTGGAAACAGGACTGGATGAGCGGATTTTCGGCCGGCCGTTCATGGGCATTTTCCTGGGGGGCATTGTCACCGCCGAGCAGCTGGCTGCCTGGGGCCTGTCCCACACCAGCGGCCTGCGCATCACCGGCGCGATGCCCGGCACCGGAGCCGAAGCTATCGGCTTGCAAGATGGGGATGTCATTTTGACGCTGGACGAAGAACCCATCGTGGACTTTGGATCGGTGGGGGCGGTTTTACGCCGCCACCGCGCCGGGGATGCGATTCCGGTCGCTTTCTACCGCAACGGCCACACCCACACCGTCCTCCTGACGCTCGGCGGCCGGCCCAAGCCGCAGGTTCCAGAGTCGCCGGCCGCCCTGGCCGCCGCCATCCGTCAGGTCAACAGCCAACTGGCCGAGGAAATGGAAGCCCTCCTGGAAGGAGTCACCGAAGCTGAAGCGAGTCTGCCCCCGGCCGAAGGGGAGTGGAGTGTCAAGGAGATTCTGGCCCATCTCATCACCTCGCTGCGTGGCTGGCAAATGGCCGCCGCCAGCATTGTAGACGGCCAAAACCTGAACGGCTGGCCCAACAACCCGCCGGTCTGGATTCACTCCCTGAGCGACACCTACAGCCTGGATGAGATGGTAACGATCTTCCAGCAAAGCCAGCTGGAGTCAGCCGCACTGGCGGCGCATCTGCCGGAAGATGTCGTGAGCCGCAAAACAGATTATATAACCCTGGCGAACTTCTTCATCCAGGATCATCCGGCTCACACACGCGCCCACTATCAAGAGATACAGGCTGCGCTGGCAGCGGCGCGCGCAACTGTTCCAGCCTGAGAGCTACGCTTCAAGCCGGGGTAACACCGCCTGGCGCCTGACCAGGTGACGTTTGTTGTAATGGGTAAATCGACGTGGGGCCGGTGCAAGTCGGCCCCATGTCAGGGGTAGGCTATGAATACAGTTGGTCGCTTCTCAGGGATGCGAGGCTTCATGGTGGTCTGGGTAGGACAGGTGGTTTCTATCCTGGGCAGCGCCATGACCGGCTTTGGCATCTCTATCTGGCTCTTCACCGAAACCAACCAGGCCAGCACCCTGACCTGGGCCATGGCAGCCTTTTTCGCCCCCACCGTTTTCCTCAGCCCAATAGTCGGCACACTGGTGGATCGCTCCAATCGCAAGTTGATGATCATTGTGTCAGATGTGGTTGCTGGCCTGACGACCATCATCATGTTGCTCCTCTTCCTGAACAATGGGTTGCAGGTGTGGCACATCTACATCCTCAACTTCATCAATGGCGCTTTCAATTCGGTTCAGTTCCCGGCCTTCTCGGCTGCCATCACCATGATGGTCTCCAAGGAACATTACGCTCGCACCAGCGGCCTGATGGATCTGGGAGGGGCCGCCTCCAACATTTTTGCGCCGGCCGCGGCCGCGGCTCTGTTGCCCCTGATTGGTCTGGAAGGGCTGCTGCTGGTCGATATCATCAGCTTTGTGGCAGCCGTGGCGGCGGTGTTGGCGGTGACCATTCCCCAACCTCCTCCCTCGTCCGCTGCGGAGGCCGGCCGGGGCAGCTTCTGGCATGAAACCACTTATGGCTTCACCTATATCTTCGCCCGCCCCAGCCTGTTGGGGCTGCAGCTTGTGTTTCTGGGCATCAATCTGACCAGCATGTTGGGCCTGGCGGTGAGCGCCCCCATGATCCTGGCGCGCACCGGCAACAATGAGCTGGCGCTGGGGGCAACGCAGTCGGCCGGCGCGATTGGGGGCGTCATTGGGGGGCTGTTGTTGGGCCTGTGGGGCGGGCCGCGCAAAAAAGTTCATGGGGTTTTGGGCGGGATGCTCCTGGCCAGCCTGCTGGGCGAAATGCTTTTGGGCGCCGGGCGCGAGGTGCTTGTGTGGTCGGTGGCTTCGTTTTGCCTGAACTTCTTCCTGCCTTTCATCAACGGTTCCAATCAGGCCATCTGGCAGGCCAAAGTCACTCCGGCGATTCAGGGGCGTGTTTTTGCCGTGCGTCGACTCATCGCCCAGGTCATGGCCCCGATTGCCGCCGCCGCCGCCGGCCCGCTGGCAGACCGGGTGTTTGAGCCGGCCATGCAAAATGGCGGCCGGCTGGCGGATGCCTTTGGCTGGCTGGTGGGGTCTGGCCCCGGTTCAGGCATGGCCTTGATGCTCATCGTCACCGGTCTGGCGGGATTGCTCATTCCAGTGGCCGGCTATACCATTCCCGCCATTCGGAATGCGGAACAGCTGTTACCCGACCACGACGCTACCCCTGTCGCGACCACAACTGCATGAGGAACGCAGCGTGATACAACCAGAGTTGGTTTGGGATATTGGCCCGGCTTACGACTTTTTCGTAAGTCTGCATGTGCTGCACCATCCAGAGGCATGGGACTTGCGCCGGGCGTGGGCGGCCGGGGTGCGCTCGCGCCTGCCGGCCGAGCAGCGAGACTTTCTGCAGCGGGCGGCCGGGGCGCTGCATCTACCCAGCCGTTGGGTCTATCATCTGCCCCCACCCAAAGATTCGCTCACCCTGTTGGCGGCGCTCAGTCAGATTGCCTCGGCCGACCGCTTGCCGGTACTGACCGGCTATGAGCTGGACGCGCCGGTCATGTGTGATCTGACGCAGCGGCTCCATGCTATCCGTGACCGGGGCTGGTGGGACGAAGAGGATAAAGCAACGGCGCAACGCACGCTCCACCCTCTCAAGCTGACCCAGGCGGAGTTGACCAACCTGCTAGACTGGTGGGCCCAGGCAGAAGCGTTTGGCGAGCAGATCTTGCCAGCTTTGCAAAGTTACTACGAGGTCTTCTTCGCCGAGGAAGAGGCGCGCATCACCCCCATTCTGCGCCAGGCGTTGGCCCAGGGGCAGGCGCTGGCGACCCGCCTGACGCTGCCCGAGCTGTTGGAAGAGCTCTCACAGGGTGTGACTTACGACCAATCCCCGGCTGTGGATCGTCTCATCCTGGCCCCATCGTTTTGGGCCACCCCTCTGCTGGTCTACGACGCCCTCAGCGAACGGGAGCATGTGATGTTGTTTGGGGCGCGGCCGGCGACGATGTCGCTGGTGCCGGGGGAGGTGATACCAGAGCATCTCTACCGCGTCTTGAAAACGCTGGCCGACCCTACCCGTCTACGCATTTTGCGCTATCTCTCGCAGGAGCCGCACACGCCGGCGCAGCTGGCGCATAAACTACGGCTGCGCACTCCCACGGTGTTGCACCATTTGCAAGCGTTGCGCCTGGCGCAGCTGGTACGCCTCTTCGTCTCCACCCAGGAGGAGGGCAAACGCCGCTACGCCATCCGCCCCGACGCCATCCGCGCCGCCTTCGAGACTCTGGATGCTTTTCTGCACAACCAATAAAAAATGGCGATCCGACTTTCGATAGCCTTCGATACTTCGGCCGAAAGCTGGCTCAACCAGCAGGCTCCGTATGATCTGGGGCTGGCCGGGCAAAACCAGCAAACTTTTAGAGTGGAAAGACTCATCGCCGCCTGATATTGCGGCAGGGATGTTCAGGGGGACTAGAAGGCGCTGCCCTACTCTGACGACTGGCTGAAGGCAGAGCGGTCGAGAGCGGCAAGTTTTTCGAGCAGTTGCACCAGCTGCACCTGCCAGGTGTGGGTGCCGCCTTCGGTGGGTAGCCAGATGGCGGTGCGGCTGACACGCACAGCCCCTCCTAAGTAACGTTGCAAATGGTAACGGTTTAACCCTTCCAATGGTAGTTTAAGCTGAATTTGTCGGTTATCGGTAGCGATGGTGTTGACACCAGCCTGAGCCGCCAGCACTTTGATGCGTAGCTGGTAGAGTAAATTATCTACTGGATCGGGGATGGGGCCAAAGCGATCCACCAGTTCGGCTGCAATTTCATCAATTTCAGGCAGCGTTTCTAGCCCGGCCATGCGGCGGTAGAGGCGCAGACGCAAGGCGTTGTCGGGAATGTAATCCACCGGAATGTAGGTCGCCAGGGGCAAATCGATCAACACCGCTTCGGGCAGTTCGGCCGACAGCACTTCCCCGCGTTGGGCAGCACGGGCCGCTTTGACGGCGCGGGCCAACATGCGCGTGTAGAGGTCGAAGCCGATGGCGGCGATGTGGCCGCTCTGTTGGGCCCCCAATAACTCGCCGGCCCCACGAATCTCCAGGTCGCGGGTGGCCAGGGCGTAGCCGGCCCCTAACTGGTTGTATTCGTCAATCGCTTCCAGCCGCGACCGGGCTTCAGACGTCAGTTGACGCCAGGGCGCATGAAAGAAGTAGGCGTAGGCGCGCCGGGCGCTGCGCCCCACCCGACCGCGCAGCTGATACATTTGCGACAAACCCAACATCTCAGCTCGATCAACAATTAAGGTGTTGGCGTTGGGTATATCGAGGCCGCTTTCAATGATGGTGGTACAGAGCAAAACATCCACCTTGCCATCGATAAAGCGGGTCATCACCTCTTCCAGCTTATGCTCCTCCATCTGACCATGCCCCACCGCCAGACGCGCTTCGGGCACAAGTCGTTGCAAATAGGTCTGGATGTTGCCGATAGTTTGGACGTGGTTGTGGACGAAGAAAACCTGACCACCGCGATCCAGTTCGCGCATGATGGCCCGTCGCACCAGTTTGTCATCGGCCGGCCCCACATAGGTTTGAACTGAAAGGCGTTCGGCCGGGGGCGTCTCGATCAGACTGACATCGCGCAGACCGGCCAGACTCATCCACAAGGTACGGGGAATGGGAGTGGCCGTCATAGTCAACACATCCACCTCGGTGCGCAACTGCTTCAAGCGCTCTTTGTGGTGGACGCCGAACCGTTGTTCCTCATCAATGATGAGCAGACCCAGGTCTTTGAAAGCCACATCCTCTGACAGCAAGCGGTGCGTGCCCACCACAATATCCACCTGGCCCTCGCGCAACTGGCGCAAGGTCTCCGCCTGCTGGCGCGGGGAGCGAAAGCGGCTGAGCAGGTCGACGCGAATGGGAAAAGCGCTCAAGCGCTGGGAGAAAGTGGTGTAATGTTGCTGCGCCAGAATGGTGGTGGGGGCCAGGAGCGCCACCTGTTTGCCATCCACGGCCGCCTTGAAGGCGGCGCGCAGGGCCACTTCCGTTTTGCCATAGCCGACATCTCCACAGATGAGGCGATCCATGGGCTGGGGCTTTTCCATGTCCGCCTTGACTTCCTGGATGGCGCGCAGCTGATCTTCAGTCTCCTGATGGGGGAAGCTGGCCTCCAGTTCGTGTTGCCACTCCCCATCGGCGGCGAAGCTGTGGCCAGGAATGGTCTCGCGGGCGGCGTAGAGCGCCAGCAACTCTTCCGCCATAGCGCGCACGGCGCGTTGCGCCTGGGCTTTGGTGGCCCGCCAGGCGCGGTCGCCCACACGGTGGGGTGTAGGGGGGGTGTCATCCAGACCAACCCATTTGCTCAGACGGTCAGCATGATGAACAGGAACATACAGCGCATCGTTGTTGGCGTAAGCGAGTTGAAGATATTCGCGGTCGCTGCCGCCAATCTGGCGCACCACCATACCCATGTATTGTCCGATGCCATGCTCGCTATGCACCACCCAATCACCCGGTTGGATGTCGATGACAAAGCGTTCAGGGGCGAGGGCGCGCGGCGGCCGGCGGCGCGTGGGGGTGGGGCGATTCCAACCAAAGAGTTCGGCATCGGTGACAAGATGTAACAAAACCTTAGTCTCGTGTTCAGCTTCGACGTTAAACCCCTCTGGCAGGCTACCCTGGACAAAGGTCAGAGTGCCGGCCGGCGGCAGCGTCGTCAAGGTTTCCACCGGCCGGTAAGCGCCCTCGTTCAGGGTCGTGGGCTGCGTCTGCCGCCACATCTCCGCCAACCGTTCCGCCTGGCGACTGACCACCACGGCGCGTTCTCCCAGATCATGGGCGCGCTGCAACTGGCTGAGAAAAGGGCGCACCTGTCCGCCATGGCGTGGGCCGGGTTGGATCACATCCGTCAAGGCCGGGGGTTCATCGGGCCTGGCTACAGCCGGGGGTGGGGTGTCAGCCCCCAAACCACCCAACACCAGCAGCCGCCCGGCTGTCAGACGCGCCGCCAACGTCTCCCACTCCCACAAAGGTTTGAAATCGCCAGGGGGCAGGCCCGGTTGGTCATTAGCAATCGCTGCCGCGTGTCCCATCACATCCCGCACGGCCTGCACCAGTTCCCCCCAATCATCCACCACCACCAAACTGTTAGGCGGCAGGAAGTTGAGCAAACTGCCTGCCTGTGGGTAGATCAAGGGAAGGTAATATTCCAGATGCGAGAAGGGAACCCCGCGTACCAGGGACGGGATGTCCTCCTGCCAGATCAGCTGCTCATCTTCCTGACTGGCGTCGGCCGGAGTTGCCAGCGCGGCCTGCAACATCTCCCCAACACGCACCCCATCCATCGGCAGCGCTTCCCGCGCCGGTGGGATGACCACCTGTTGCAATTGGCCGGCCGGCAGCATGGAGCGTTGTGTGTCGGGGTCAAAGGGGCGCAGGGTTTCAATCTCATTCCCAAACAGCTCCAGGCGCACCGGCAAGCGGGCAGCGGCCGGGTAGATATCCACAATGCCTCCACGCTGGCTGAACTGACCAGGCGCTTCCACCACACTCACCCGCTCATAACCAATCTGCTCCCAGGCGTGCAAACTCTTCTCCAGGTCGAGCAGCTGGCCTTGTTTCAACACCCGCACAGCGCCAAGAAAACGGCGCTTGGGCAACATTTTCTGCAACCAGGCGCGGGCTGAGGCGACAATCAGGGGTGGACGCGGCGTTTCCGGCAAGGAGGGATGCTGGCCGGCCATCAACTCCGTCAGCACTGCCAGCCGGCCGTGGCGACTGGCGCGGCTCCATGGAGCGCGATCATAGGGCAAAGGGGTTGGCTCTGGAAAACGCAAGACGCGCTCCCCGTCAGGCAAGAAGGCTTCCAACAATTGGAGCCAGATGGGGGCCGCGTCTACCCGGGCTACCAGGAGTAAGACTGGAGCAGTTTGTTGCAGGAAAAGACGCGCCAACAGGGGAGTGCGGGCGCTGGCCGGCGTGTGCACCGCCAACAAGCCGGTGTGGGCAGCCAGCTGTGCTTCGAGC
>DAOTXO010000001.1:0-5184 GCA_034435495.1 Anaerolineae bacterium | reverse complement strand
CCTATCGCGCCCGACGCTCCAACGATTTGCGCTTATGCTAGAGTTAACATCAGGGCAGAACACCCACTTGCGTCAACAACTCGACCGTACCGGCCAGGTCGGCGTAATCAGACACGTCAATGGTGGGGGCCATGGCTGTAATCTCGTCCAACGGCGTCAGCAATGGGTTGGTGATGATTCCCTCCACCACCGGATATTCATGGGTCTGCAAGGCAAAATATTGTTGAGCGGCCGGTGAGAGAAGGAAGTTGATAAAGCGCAACGCATTCTCCTGATTGGGGGCGTTGGCCAGAATACCGGCCCCTGAAACCATGACGAGCGATCCTGGCCCACCGCCGGGCAAAAAGTAATTGCGCGCTGTGAACTCCTCCCCTTGTTCGGCCAGGAAGCGGTAGAGGTAGTAATGGTTGACAAAAGCGACATCTACCTCACCCGCGGCCACGCCGGCCACCGCCTGGGTATTGCCTTCGTAGACGATGGGTTCGTTGGCCTGGATACCCTCCAGCCATTCCGCTGTTTTCTCCTCACCCCACAAGGTGCGCATGGCGGTCACCATAGCCTGGAATGAGCCGTTGGTCGGCGCCCAGCCCAACCGCCCTTTCCATTCCGGTTGGGTAAAGTCAAAAATATCGGCCGGCAGCTGCGTGGTGGGGTCAGAAATAGCCTGGGTATTGTAGACGGCAACCCGCGCCCGTCCAGAGATACCCACCCACTGGTCTTCATCTGAAATAAAACGGGGATTAACCAGGTTGAGGGTTTCTTCAGGTAGCGTTGTCAGTAAGCTGGCCGCCTGCACTGCGCCCAGTCCGCCCGGGTCTTGGGCATAAAAAACGTCGGCTGGGCTGGCTTCCCCCTCTTCCAACAAGAGGGCAGCCATCTCGCCGGTGGAGCCGTAGCGCACACTGACATCGATGCCGGTTGTTTGACGAAACTCCTCAATGATGGGCCCCACCAGGCTTTCTGAACGACCTGAATAAATAACCAAAGAACCGCTGGCGGCCGATGGGTTGGCCTCTGAATCACCGGCCGGTGCTCCCTGACAACCGGCCAGCAATCCCAACACCGTGACCAGAAGGATAAGTTGAAGGTAGCGTAAGCGTAGCATGATGTAAACTCCTCGTACTTAACTCGCATGGTATCACATGCTGAAGCTGAATTATCAGCGCTGGCATGGCGGGAGTCTACAGTGGGGGTTAAATTTGAACTTAGCCGTTGGTAAAGAGAGAAATGAAAATAGGATCAACCCCAAACATAACCCGACTTAAATCCTATGTTAACGCCGGTTCAGGATAACAAAAAAGGCATGGCCAACAAGACGCTGACCATGCCCTGGGGTGACACGGTGGCGGCCGCTTACTCTTCGGAGCGTTCTTTGCGGGCCGTTTCTACGATCTGCTGTTGCAGATGGCCGGGCACACGGCCGTAGCGACTGAACTCCATGTTGTAGACGCCGCGACCCTGGGTCATGGAGCGCAAATCTACCAGGTAGCGTTGCATTTCCGCCAGAGGAACTTCAGCGCGCACGATGGCGCGCGGCCCCACCTGATCCATACCCATCACGCGGGCGCGCCGCGAATTGAAATCGCTGATCACATCCCCCATGTTGTCGCCGGGCACAATTACTTCCACGTTGTAAATGGGCTCCAGCAAGACTGGTTCAGCCCCCATGACTGCTTTTTTGAAGCCTTCCCGGCCGGCGAGTTGAAACGCGATTTCTTTGGAATCGACCGGATGTTCCTTGCCATCGTAAACCACACAGCGTACCCCCACCAGCGGATAGCCGGCCAGCGCGCCCCCTTCCAATGCCTGGCGCACCCCTTTTTCTGTCGCCGCCACGAAAGGAGCAGAAATAGCTCCACCAAAAATTTCGGACCCAAACTCAAACTCGGCGTCGTCGGGCAGGGATTCAACGCGTAAGAAAACGCGGGCATATTGGCCGGCGCCGCCGGTTTGTTTCTTGTGGGTGTATTCAGCCGAATTCGTTTTGGTGATAGTTTCGCGATAGGGGACTTTGGGCGTGGTGGTGGTGACATTCACGCCAAACTTGGAGGCCAGTTTCTTAACCGCAATCGCCAGATGCACATCCCCCATGCCAGAGAGAATCGTCTCACGGGTAGCCCGCTCATAATGAGATCGTAAGGTGGGGTCTTCGCCCATCAGGCGCGCCATCGCTTCGCTCAACTTTGCGACGTCTGATTGGCTTTCCGGGTGGATGGCGACGGAATAGATGGGGTTGGGTTGTGGGATGGCAGGCAAGCGCAGAGACATGGCGCGTTGACACAGGGTATGGTTGGTTTGGGCATCTCCCAACTTCACCACACCGCCAATATCGCCGGCGTGCAGCCGGGATACACCGATCAGCTCTTTGCCACGGGGAGCGCTCAAGGCCCCAATGCGCACCTCACTATCGTTGTTGCTATCCCAAACCCGGCTATCCGCTTCCAATACTCCTCCCATCACCCGAATGTAACTGGTTTTGCCATAAACATCTTCACGGGTTTTGAAGACCAGCGCCGCCAAGGGGGAGCTGTCCTGGCGCGGGTAGGTGATTTCAGAGCCCATTTTGTCGGTAGCAGTGAAGGAGTCGCCCTGGTTGGGAGCAGGAAACAGGGCCACCCAGGCCTCTAACAGAGCAGCCAACCCCACTCCGGTTTGGCCGGCGCAGTAGGCCACCGGCACAGCCTGGTTGTTGAGCATGGCGCTCTGCAAGCCCCGCGCAATTTCCTCTGGCGTCAGCGTTTCCTCGGCAAAATACTTTTCTAGCAGCTCATCATCCCCCTCCACCGCGGCCTCGATCAGTGCCAGACGCGCTTCTTCCACAGCATCCGCCATATCGGCTGGAATAGGCCCTTTATCGCCCTTGTCTCCCAGGTAAGCTTGTTCATGAATCAGGTCCACCACCCCTCTGAAACCCGGCCCGTCGCCTATCGGCAATTGGATGTTGATGAAACGACCGTCAAAATTTTCTTTGAAGCTGGCAAAAATGCGATTGAGGCGGATGTTGTCGCGATCCATTTTGTTGATCACGATCATCACCGGCAGGTTGCGCTTGGTATGTGCTTCGTTCCACACAATTTCAGCGCCCACTTCCACGCCGGCTACCGCTTCGATGAACAACGCCGCCCCATCTGCCACCTGTAAGGCGGCGTTGACTTCGCCAATAAAGTCAAAGTAGCCCGGTGTGTCCAGCAGGTTAAGTTTGACGCCTTTGTATTCGATGGGAGCAATGGCCGTCGATACAGAGCTCTGACGTTCCGCCTCCTCTGGTTCAAAGTCCATAGCAGCATTGCCGCTTTGTACCGACCCCATGCGGGTGGTGACGCCCGTGTCGAACAAAACTCGTTCGACAAAGGTCGTCTTACCCGCGCCGTTGTGGGAGACCAAAGCAACATTGCGGATTTGATCGGAAGCATATTCTTTCATGACCTGGAAAACCTCATCAACAGTGGGTATAGTCAACCTAAAGGAGTTCCCCGTGGTGGAGCGCCTGGCATGGACACATGGCCCCAACCAATTGCAAGGCACAGGGGAGTAGGCAGATTTTAGACGAAAGGGGGGTGCTTGTCAAAAGCCTTCCGTGTGTGGTTGGTGTTGGGTCGAGAGTATTTGCCATGACTGCTCTGAGCCACTACAATTTCGGGGCGTCAGTTGGGGCAAACTTTTACGCCCCTCTTACATTTGGTTGCTACACTAGACCAAGCTAAGATCGGCATTGTATGAGGTAGAGTATGCCAACTTATACGTACCGCTGTAATGATTGCAGCACAGAGTTTGAAAGACGCCAACGCTTTAGCGAGGCCCCCCTGGAACAATGCCCGGTATGCGGCGGTGTTCCCCGTCGGGTGGTTAGCGCGGTGGGGGTGGTTTTCAAAGGCTCTGGTTTTTATGTCACGGACAATCGTAGCGGTCACAACGCAGCGCAACGCCCCAAGCTAAATGGCGCGGCAGCTGAGAACGATAAAAAGACGGCTACTAGTAGTGAAGGCGACTCCACCCCCTCTACGCCCCCCACCTCGAAAGTTGAAACCACAACCTGACGCAGGTCAAATCTGAAAGCCGCCCGTGGCGCGTACTAATTTTCGCCCGTAGTTGGTCACCAAATCCATCAAGCGTTCCTCCAGCGAGGCCCAATCTTCGCTCTGGATAATGCGTCGCATTTGCTCTTCGGTTTCAGCTAGGCCACTGGCCAGAATTTGTTCACCTTTACCATAGCTGGTGTACCAGAATTGCAAATCTTGTAGACCCAGGCGTTTGGCGCGCCGGATAAATTCGTTGACGATGAACTCGTTGTACTCTGACTCCGAGCCGGGGTTGATATCCCAGTGAATAAGTAGTTTGACGGCCATAGCCCTAGATAAGCCTCTTGTAAGTTGACTGCACCGCTACACGCGCCTCAGCCAATTTTAGGCGCTAACAGGACAATGCGCGTTTCCTCTGGCAAATTGCTGGCGGAAATTTTGAGCGAGCTCTCCTCGTTGACATGACTTAACCCCATCTCTTTCAAGAAACGTTCTGGGCCTTCCAGGTCAAGTTGCAGACCAGGCACCTGGTAGTGCATGGGAACGACGATGTTGGGCTCCAACAGGGAAACGAGCTCGGCCGCCTGGACGGCATTCAGACTGTTGCCGCTTCCCACCGGGAGCAGCAAAACGTTGACCTGACCCAGAGCTTCGATTTGCGCCTGGGATGGCACGCGAGCGATGTCACCCAAATGCGCCACTGTCAGGTCGCCATAGTCGAATAGATAAAGCACATTGCGCCGGGAGTCGGGTGTCAGGGTGGTTGAGATGCCAGTGATGAAGATGCCCCCGATCTCATATTCACCTGGGCCGGTCAGGGCATGTTTGTAGCCAGAGACAGCGCGCAGGTTATTGTGCCCTTCAGCTTGATGGCTGATGGTCACGATGTCGGCTTTGAGCTTCAAAGCAGGCAGCCCGACCAGCCCGTTGTTGTAGGGGTCTGTTACGATGGTATCCTGGTTCCGTTCGCTTAATCGGAAACAACTCAAACCATACCATGTTAATTCCATAAATAACTCCTCCAAGAGGGTTATTACAGGGCGTTCGCTCAAATGAGAGAGCAAAAGCCAAAAAGAGGGAACTTTGTCAGGGAAGCAAGTGAGACAAACAGCTAAACAGACAAAATAACCTCGAAAAACAGCACCTTACCAATCAAATATCGTCA